>NZ_JBQZFT010000002.1:0-957075 GCF_052692115.1 Serratia sp. TSA_105.2 | reverse complement strand
GCGCCGATGGTAGTGTGGGGTCTCCCCATGCGAGAGTAGGACACTGCCAGGCATCAAATAAACGTTATCAGTGTGACGACTGGTAATGCGCAAATCGCAGAGCGCGAATTTGTCGGCATCGAGAGATGCGACGTAAAAGAATCGGTGGAGCGGTAGTTCAGTTGGTTAGAATACCTGCCTGTCACGCAGGGGGTCGCGGGTTCGAGCCCCGTCCGTTCCGCCACTTAATTGATAAGCCCTGAGTCTCTGACTCAGGGCTTTTTCATATGCAAAATTCATAAAGCCTCGTCGAATTTGTCGCCCTTCCTGCCGCTTTTTCTCAATATTGTTGCCTGTTGGTCAAAAGTATTATGCCGAACCTGGCGTTTTTGCTCACTAAAAATATTGCCATACTCTCTCGCATCGTTATTTATCCACTAATGAGAGAGTAAACATTGTGAGCATCCCTGCATTTGGTTTAGGTACTTTCCGCCTTCAGGATCAGGTCGTTATCGACTCAGTGAGCACAGCGCTGGAATTGGGCTATCGGGCTATCGATACCGCACAGATCTATGAAAACGAAGCGGCCGTCGGCCAGGCAGTCACCGCTAGCGGTGTGCCGCGTGACGAGTTGTTCATCACGACCAAGATTTGGATCGCGAATCTGGCAAAGGGTGCATTAATCCCCAGTCTGCGAGACAGCTTGGCCAAGCTGCAGACCTCGTATGTCGATCTGACGCTGATTCACTGGCCATCGCCAAATGATGAGGTGCCTGTCGCGGAGTTTATGACTGAACTGCTGGAAGCCAAGCGCTTGGGGCTGACCCGTCAGATAGGGGTATCAAATTTCACGGTCGATCTGATGCAGCAGGCAATTGACTCGGTCGGCGCCGATCAGATAGCGACTAATCAGATTGAGCTGTCACCGTTCTTGCAGAATGAAAAAGTGGTGGCGTTCGCACGGCAGCATGGTATTGCCATCACCTCTTATATGACGCTGGCGTATGGCAAAGCGTTGCAGGATGAGACGATCAAAAGCATCGCCGCACGTCACAATGCGACGCCTGCACAGGTGGTTTTGGCCTGGGCGTTGAAGCTGGGCTATGCGGTGATCCCTTCCTCGACCAAGCGTGAAAACCTGGAAAGCAACCTGTTGGCACAGCAGCTGGCGCTGAGTGACGACGATATGGCGCAGATTGCGGCGCTTGAAAGCAACGGCCGATTGGTCAGCCCGGAAGGTCTGGCACCCAACTGGGATTAATCTCTGGACATCACGACGTCAGGCGCCCAAGAGGGCGCCTTTTTTATCGCTTTAGCCGATCGCTGATAAAATCGATAAAACTGCGCAGGCGGTTACTGACGGCGCTATCGCTGTAGTACACCGCGTTGATCGGCATTTCGAGTGGCAACGTGTCTTCCAGTAGAAGGGGGACCAGGTCTCCGCGTTTGACGTCTTCATCACTCATAAAGTCCGACAGGCAGGCGATGCCGTTGCCGTGCAGGCACAGGTGGCGCTGGGTTTCGCCGCTGTTGGTAGTCAGACCTGGAACGATCTCCAGTTGTCGACCATCGGCACAGGTCAGCGGCCAGCGGTTCAGGTTGGGCAGATCGTTGAAGCCGATGCAGCAATGGTGCTCCAGATCGGCTACCGTCTTTGGTGCGCCATACTGCGTCAGGTAGGCGGGGGAGGCCAGGATGCGCCGATAGCTGGCCATCAGCTTGCGCGCTTTCAGCGTAGAGTCCGTCAGCTCGCCGACGCGTATGGCGATATCCACTTTTCGTTCGATCAAATTGATGAAGTTTTCCGAAGAGACCAGCGATAGCGACATTTCCGGATAGCGTTCACGAAACTCGGCGACCAGCGGCGTCAACAGATGCAAGACGACCGGCGTTGCGGCATCGACGCGCAGCAGCCCCTGCGGACGTTGGCGGCTTTCCATCAACGCATTTTCCGCTGCGGCCATATCGCTCAACACTTTCTGCACCTGCCGAAAGTAGTTTTCGCCTTCCTGGGTCAGACTGATTTGGCGTGTCGTGCGGTTGAGCAGGGTCACGCCCAGCTTGCTCTCCAGTTTTTTTACTGTACGACTAACCACGGAGTTGGCCTGCTGCAGGCGCTCCGCCGCCCGGCTGAAGCTGCCGCTTTCCACTACGGTAACGAAGGTGATAAGCTCGTCCGAATTCGCTTTCATTTTTGCTCCACAGGCAAGCTCTATTCTAAATTTTTAGCGATTTCGTCATTTAAGCACGTCGGAGCATCGTCGTCACCCACATGAACGTGATTGCGCATATTCCTGTTTCCCCGCCTGCATTTTGTTGGCCCTTTCGCATTTTTCACCTCTGCTGCACCACCTTTACACAGCTATACCCTCAGAAGATTGAAATCGCCGCAGACGGCCCCTATAACTGAAAAGGTTATGCCTGTAAAAGCCATGCCCTCTGTGCGGGGCAGGCGTATAATCAATTCACCGTTGGCGAAGTCTTCATCGCCAGTTTCATGCTAATGGGTAATAGGCGAATCGCGTGCCGAAACGAACTTATGCAATGAGGTATGTTGCAGGCCAGCCAGTTGAGCGAATCTTTCCTGGCGCCGTTAACCAGCCGTTGCCGCCAGGGGCTGCACTGCCGACGACCGGCGCCTTGCGCGTTATGGTGTGGAATATTTTCAAACAGCAGCGAGCCGACTGGCTTTCGGTGCTGAAAAATCATGGCAAAGATGCGCAGCTGGTGTTGTTGCAGGAGGCGCAAACCACGCCGGAGCTGGTGAGCTACGCTACCGCCAACTATCTGGCGGCCGATCAGGTGCCGGCCTTTGTGTTGCCGCAACATCCTTCCGGCGTGATGACGCTGGCAGCCGCTCATCCGGTTTACTGCTGCCCGCTGCGTGAGCGTGAGCCGCTGCTGCGGCTGTCCAAATCGGCCTTGATCACCGTTTACCCGCTGTACAATGGCGAGCTGTTGATGGTGGTGAATATCCATGCGGTGAACTTCAGCCTGGGAGTCGACGTCTACAGCAAGCAGCTGGGGCCGATTGGCGAGCAGATCGCCAGCCATCGGGGGCCGGTGATCATGGCGGGGGACTTCAACGCCTGGAGCCGTAAACGTATCAACGCGCTGTATGACTTTGCCGGCGAAATGGCGCTGCGCGAGGTTAGCTTCACCGACGATCACCGCCGCAAGGCCTTTGGTCGCCCGCTGGACTTCGTGTTTTACCGTAACCTGGGTGTGGTGGAGGCCTCGGTACTGGTGACCAGCGCGTCGGATCACAATCCGTTGTTGGTGGAGTTCCACCCGGAAAAAGACTCCCCCGTCTGGTGAATCACAGGTAATAAAAAAGCACCCCGAGGGGTGCTTTTTTTGTGCCGGAAACTTAGGTATCCGGCGTTAGCTTGTTGCCGACAAACAGGGTCAACTTCAGACCGGGTTGCAGACTGCCTTTACCGAGCGTTGAATTCCAACGCATCACGTCGTTAATATCGACGCCGTGACGACGTGCGATACTGGCGAGCGAATCACCTTTGCGAACCTGATAGGTGATACTGCTATTACTGCCAGTATTGCTGGCCACTTGCAGGGTTTGCCCAACTTTTATGGCGCTCTTGGCGCGTAAGTTGTTCCAACTCTGCAAATCGCTGGTCTTAACGTTCAGCCGCTTGGCAATGCCCGATAAGGTGTCGCCGGAGCGCACTTTATACGAACTGCCACCGGTCAAACCGCTGTTCTTCGCCAACTGCGTCGTTGGCTGAGTCACGGCGATCTGGCCATCGGCCAGCGAGTCTTTCAGTTGCTCGGCATGTCCTTTGGGAACCATGATGTAATGGGGCCCGTTGGGTGCCGTAACGCCTTTTTTGTAGCCTGGGTTATACGCTTTCATCTTGGTGACCGAAAGCCCAGCCATCTCAGCCGCCTGAGTCAGCTGGATCTGCTGCCCGACATCGATACGCGCCAGCGCACGGGTTTCATCCGTTTTCGGGAGTTTCACGCCGTACTTCTTGCTGTTTTTGATGATGTCGCTCAGCGCCAGCATTTTCGGGACATAGATTGACGTTTCACGCGGAAGCGACAATGCCCAGAAATTGGTTGGCTTACCCTGGCGTTTGTTTGCCTTCACCGCTTGCATCACGCGGCCTTCACCACTGTTATAGGCGGCTACGGTCAATAACCAGTCGCCGTTAAACATGCGGTTCAAGCGCTGCATCATGTTAAGCGCAGCGGTTGTCGAGGCGACGACATCGCGTCGACCGTCATACCACTGATTGTTTTTCAAACCATAATTGCGACCCGTTTGCGGCACGATTTGCCATAGCCCTGCGGCGTTGGCACTTGACGTGGCGTGTGGGTCAAAAGCGCTCTCCACTATGGGTAGCAGTACCAGTTCCATCGGCATATTACGTTTCTTAATCTGCCCGACTATCCAGTACATGTACGGCTCTGCCCGTAATGTTACATCGTGGAGATAGCTCTTACTTTTTAAGTACTTTCTTTTCTGATCACGGATCCGGGAATTTTCCGGAACCTCCATCTTCAGCTCGTCGCTAATGAAGTTCCACAGGTCCTGTTGCGCGGCGGGACTGTTGTTATCCAACCACCGCGCCGAGCTCGCTCGGCCATTTGCTGTGTACTCTCCTGCTTCACCATCTTGACCAGCCGAAGACAAACTCTGTGCATGCTGTTCTGGCGCCGGTGCGTCCTGCCTGGACGACTGGCAACCCACTAGCAAGACTGAGGCGAGAAATATCGCTTTAGCCTTCATGTGTGTGTCAATGTAGTTGCTTAAAAGACGAGCAATAATACTTTGCTTCGCCAAATAACACAACTAAAAGCTTAGAAGTTATCTTTCCGCAGGCGTAATTCGGAAAAAACTGAATGAAGGCTTTCTGGTGGTGAATTAAAGCCTAATTTCTTTTGTAAATCAGTGTCATGGCAACGTAAAAATAGGTTAATTTTGCGCTCTAATTGCAATGTGGTCGGCACACTGGCTTGGCCTTTTGCCCTTAACGCTTCAACATGTTGTTGATATGTTTCAATCTCTCGATCTTCTGGCAAAATAGCCCGCGCAAACTTAAGATTTGAAAGAGTATATTCATGCGCGCAGCAAATTAAGGTGTTATCGGGAAGTTGCGCGAGTTGTTGAAATGAGTCGTACATTTGTTTGGCGGTGCCTTCAAACAGTCTGCCGCAGCCGGCGGAGAAAATTGTGTCGCCGCAGAACAGATAAGGGGCACTATAGAATGCCACATGGCCCAATGTATGGCCGGGGACGGCAAAAGTCCTGAACTGGCACCCATCGATGTTAAAGGTGTCGCCGTCACGGACGATGTGATTGGCGCCTTTGTCTGCGGTTTCTTGCGGCCCATAGACAGCCAGGCCGGGGTACTGGGCGACGATCTGCGCCACGCCGCCGACGTGATCGTGATGATGGTGGGTCAGCAGGATCGCCGCCGGCACCAGCTGCAGGCGCTGCAGCGCTTCGAGTACCGGCCGCGCCTCACCCGGATCGACGATAATGCAGCGCCCCTGTCGGTCATCCAATAACCAAATGTAATTGTCCTGGAAGGCGGGAATGCTGATAAGATTCATGGTGTACCTCTCGTTGGCAACGGCTTGAAAGAAGATAATAAATCATGAAACCAGCCCATACTCTACAAAAGCTCACCGGCCCGCAGTCCTGGGCCGAGCTGCCGTGGGGGGAGTATTATCGTGAAGCGCTCGAGCGGCAGTTGCAACCCTGGTGGCCAAAGCTGTTCGGTTTCCATCTGCTGAAGATGGGCATGCTCAGCGCCGAGCTGGCCACGGACAAATGCGCGATTTCCCATCAGGTCAACGTAGGGCTGGAGGGAGAAGGGCTGCAGGTGATCGCCGATGCTTATCAACTGCCGTTTGCCGCCAAGTCGGTGGATGCCTGCCTGTTGGCGCATACGCTGTCCTATGCAGACGATCCGCACCGCATGCTGCGTGAAGTAGACAGGGTGTTGATCGACGACGGCTGGGTGGTTATCAGCAGCTTCAATCCGTTCAGCCTGCTGGGGTTGGGTAAGCTGGTGCCCGGATTGCGTCGCCGTCAGCCCTATGTCAGCCGCATGTTTACCCAGATGCGGCTGCTGGATTGGCTTAGCCTGCTGAATTACGAGGTGCTGCACCAGGCGCGTTTTCACGTGCTGCCGTGGCATCGCCAGGGCGGCAAGTTTTTATGCACCCATTTGCCGGCGCTGGGCTGCATGAGCGTGATTGTGGCGCGGAAACGCACTTTGCCGCTGACGCCCACGCTGATGAAACTGGGGGCGAGAAAACCGTCTCTCAGCCGCGCGGTGGGCGCGACCAAGAGCTATCGCAAACTGCCTTAGGCTTCCGGTTGGTAACCGACGTCTTCCTGTGTCGGCTTACCGGCCGCTTCGCGCGCCAATACATCACAACGTTCGTTTTCCGGGTGGCCGGCGTGGCCCTTGACCCATTCCCACCTCACCTCGTGCCGCTGAATGGCCTGATCCAACCGCTGCCACAGATCGACATTCTTGACCGGCTTTTTGTCGGCGGTTTTCCAGCCGCGCTTCTTCCAGTTATGGATCCAACTGGTGATGCCCTGGCGCACATACTGGCTGTCGGTACTGAGCGTCACGGCGCAGGGCGCGGTCAGTGCTTCCAGCGCCACGATCGCCGCCATCATTTCCATGCGGTTATTGGTGGTCAGACGAAAACCCTCGCTGAAGGTTTTTTCCGTCTGCTTATAGCGTAATATCGCACCGTAGCCACCGGGGCCGGGGTTGCCAAGGCAGGAGCCGTCGGTGAAAATTTCTACCTGTTTGAGCATCTCTGGTAGACTCTTCCTATCAGTTTTTAAAAGCCAAGTCTGACATAAACGAGCGCTGCGAGCACTGCAATATGATCTCTACAACCACCAGACAGATTGTCCTCGATACCGAAACCACCGGTATGAACAAGCTTGGGGTGCACTACGAAGGGCACCGCATCATTGAAATCGGTGCGGTGGAGGTGATTAACCGCCGCCTGACCGGGCGCAATTTCCACGTTTACATCAAGCCGGATCGGCTGGTGGATCCGGAAGCCTACGGCGTACACGGCATCAGCGACGATTTCCTGGCCGACAAGCCGACCTTCGATCAGGTTGCCGAGGAATTCCTCGACTTTATCCGCGGCGGCGAGCTGGTGATCCATAACGCGGCGTTCGATATCGGCTTTATGGATCACGAATTCCGCATGTTGCAGCAGGGCATCCCGAAGACCGAGACCTTCTGCACCATCACCGACAGCCTGCTGATGGCGCGCCGCCTGTTCCCGGGCAAGCGCAACAACCTCGATGCCTTGTGCAGCCGTTATGAGATAGACAACAGCAAGCGTACGCTGCACGGCGCATTGCTCGATGCCGAGATCCTGGCGGAAGTTTATCTGGCGATGACCGGCGGTCAGACCTCGATAGCGTTCCAGATGGAGGGTGATACCCAGCAAAACGACGCCGCGCAAGAAATTCAGCGCATCGTCCGCCCGGCGACGGCGATGAAAGTGGTCTACGCCAGCGACGAAGAAGTGAAGGCGCACGAGGCGCGTCTGGATCTGGTGGCGAAAAAGGGCGGCAGCTGCCTGTGGCGCGGTGCGCCGGCCGAGTAACGGCATTTTTGCACGAAAAAAACGCACCGGATGAAGCTTCGTTGAAAAACTGTGCAAACGGTTCATTTGGTGAGAAAAAGGCGTTGACGGAACCGTGAGGCGTCCGTAATATGCGCCTCGTTCCCCCGCAAGAGGGAATGGCGCGGAGCGGTAGTTCAGTTGGTTAGAATACCTGCCTGTCACGCAGGGGGTCGCGGGTTCGAGCCCCGTCCGTTCCGCCACTATTCAGAAGCCCTGAGTTAGCGATAACTCAGGGCTTCGTCGTTTCAGCTCTCTGAAAAACGGTGCGGCCCAATAAAAGGGACCGGCGGACCGGCCCCTTATTCCTCAGAATAACACCGAATAGTTCAAGCCGAAGGTGCGTCCTCGGCCTTTATAGCTGTACAGCTCAGGCGAGCCGTAGGTTGGGCTGTACAGGATCGGCGCGCGTTGGCCCCAAACGGTGGTGTACTCCTTGTCCAGCAGGTTTTCCACGCTGAAGCTGATTTTCCCTACCGGCAGGGTATAGCTGCCGAGGAAGTCGAGGGTGTTGTAGCCATCGATCTTGCGGCCCTGAGTGGAGTTGGCCTTGGTGTAATCGCCGTCGTCCGACACGTCGAAGGTTTGCTGCGACTGTAAGCGCAGATTCCAGTCGCCCGGCGCCCAGCCGACATAGGCGGTGACTTTCGATGGGCTGGCGGTATCCACCACCAGCTTCTTCCATTCGCCGTTGACCTTGGTTTCGGAACGGATAACGTTGAAGTTGGTGCCGGCGCTCCAGTCGCTGTCTTCAAAGAAATAATCCACCGCGCCTTCCACCCCGTAGATGCGGCGCTTGTCCGCATTGACGTTGATGGTCATGTCGGTTTTGTTGATGGCGATGCTCTTGTCGGACAGCGAGTAGTAGGCGGCGATTTGCGTGCGCAGGTTATCGCCGGTATAGCGCCAACCCAGCTCGTAGGCATTGACCTTGATGCCTTCCAGCTTGGAATCGCCGACGTTGACGCTCTTCAGCAGCCGGTAATGGCCGCCGTTCAACGCGTAGGTGCCGTTGCCGTAATATTTGCCCGGGTCCGGGATCTCGAAGCCCTGAGAGAAGTTGAACCAGGTTTGCTGGCGATCGGTCAGGTGCGCCAACAGGCCGGCATTAAACAGCGCGTTGTTGTAGTCGGTTTTCCCTCCCGGTATCGCGTCGGCGGACGTCGCGGCGCCGGTGGCGATTGCCTGCTGCTGGTTATAACCGACGAAGTCGTCAATCTTGTTTTCGGTGTACTGGTAACGCACGCCGCCGCTCAGGGTGAATATCGGGTTGATGTCGTAGCTGGCCTGCAGGAACGACGCTAGGTTGCTGGTGGTATAGCTCGGGTAGCGGCCGGTGCTGTAAGCGTTCTCCAGCGTCATGCCGCCGGACTGTTGCGCCTTCGCCAGGTTGAAGAACTGTTGGTTGGCGTTGAAGCTCTCATGCTCGGCGTCGATGCCGTAAGTCAGCGTCAGCGCATCGACAGGCTTGCTGTTTAACGTCAGCTTGCCGCCGTAGAAATCGGTTTTTTGCTGCGAAGCGCCAATGCTGCTGACGTAATAGTCCGGCGCTTTGCCCGCCAGCGTCGGGAATGGGTAGAAGGTCAAGGTTTCGTCGCGGTAATAGACCTGCGCCACCAAATCCTGGCCGAGGAAATCGGTGTTGGAATACTGCAGGTTGATCAGGTGGCGTTCGGTGCCGGGGATGCGGTCGGAATTTAAGTTGCCGCTGTTGTATGCCTTGGCGTTGCCCGTCACCGCCGCGAAGTTTTCCCCCAGGAACAGGCCGTGGTCGCCGTCGGATTGGCTTTTGTAGTATTGGGTGGTCAGCTGCAGCTGTTGATGATCGTCGATGTTGAGGGTGCCGGTGCCCATCACGTCAAGGCGATCGGAATACTGCAGGCCGGTTTGGGTATTGTCGATCAGTACCTCATTGCCTTTGCCGTCGTACCAGCCGCCATAGCGTTGGTAAGAAACGGACAGGCGCCCCGAGGCGTTGTCGTTGCCGCCGCTGACCGCCGCTGCCACGTTCTCGTCGTGATCGTTATGGCCGCCAAAGCCGGTTTTACCGCCGATCTGCAACTCGACCTGCTGTTCCGGTTGCCCCTTTTTGGTGACGATGTTGATCAGGCCGCCGGTGCTGCCACCGCCGTACAGCGAAGTCGCGCCGGAAATCACCTCAATATGATCGATATTGAACGGATCGATCGAATCCAACTGGCGGCTGTCGCTGCGCGATGAATTCAGGCGTACGCCGTCGATCATCACCATCATCGAACGGCCGCGCATATTCATGCCATAGTTGGTGCGGCCCTGGCCGCTGACGTCCATACCGGGGATCAGCTGCGCCAACATGTCCTTGATCTCTTTACCGCCCTGAACCTGCTGTTCGATCTCTTGGCTTTCGATGACCCAAGTGGTCTGCGCCATTTCCGCCACGCTGCGGTGCGAACGGCTGGCGGAGACCACCAACTGCTCTTCGTTGCCGGCTTTCTGATCTTCTGCCCAAGCCGCCGGCGCAAGCATTGCCAACAGACAAGGGTTCAATACCCAAAGGTGTTTGCGTTTCATCGTTATTTCCCAGGTGATATTGTTATTACTCTATTTTTGAGAATGATTCTTTTATCAATAACGTTTCTTGTTATCAATAAAATCATGATATGATTTTTTGCGATACATTAACGTAATCAATTAGTTTTATTAACATTTTACCCGCTGCGCGATCGAGCACCCCACACCGTCAACACGGCAGCCGATCGGCCATACGCACAAGCGACAGCGTTGCCGGAGAATCGAGAACATGTCCGCCAGCTACAGAATTTTTGATATCACCTTGAAAAGCAAAACGCTGATTTCACCTTCGCTGGTACGCTGCGTGTTTGAAGGTGCGGATATTCATCGGATGAAGCTGGAAGCGCCGGATCAGCGCATCAAACTGTTGTTCCCGGCGGCGGACGGCAAGATCCCGCAATTGGTCAACGGCCCGGACTGGTACGGCGATTACATGGCGATCCCCAAAGAACAGCGTCCGGTGATGCGCACCTACACGCTGCGTGCGCTGCGCCGTGAGCAGAATCAGATGGACGTCGAATTCGTGCTGCATGGCGTGAACGGCCCAGCCTCCGCCTGGGCGACCCACGCCGAGCCGGGTGACGCCCTTCAGACGGTCGCCCCCAACGCTGACTTCGACGGTGACAGCGGCGGCTACGAATGGGTGCCGCCGGCGCAGTTGCAGCAGGCGCTGTTGATCGCCGATGAGACGGCGGTGCCGGCGGCGATGGGTATTCTGGAGCAGCTGGCGCAGCAGGCCAATCCGCCGCGAGTGCAGGCATTTTTTGAGGTGCCGGTGGCGGGGGATTGCCTGGATTTGGCCCGTTTCCCGTTCGCCGAGGTTTACTGGCTGCCGCGTGACGTAGGCCACCAACTGGCGCACGGCACGTTGCTGGTGGAGGCGGTGCGCCAGCGGGTCGATATCCCCGCGTCGGCGTGTGCGCAGGCGCAGTCCCTGGCGGAAAGCAGCCTGAGCGATGAGGTGCTGTGGGAGCGGGCGGCCGGCGGCAACGCTTTTTATGCCTGGGTGGCGGCTGAGTCTTCCACGGTGAAAACGCTGCGGCGTTATCTGATCGGCGAACGCGATCTGGATCGCGCTACCGTCAACTTCATGGCCTATTGGTGCTGAACGCGCAGCCCTTTTCCTGCATTGGCGCTGAAAAAGGGCATGCCGCTGCCATTCCCCATCAACGAATAATCGCTTGCCAGCGGGTAGTTCGACCGTGTTATGTTCCGCTGAAACGAAGGTTACAGCGAGAACGATAATGCAACGGTTCGACGAACGCCTGCGCCGCGACTACCCACAGCTGACGCCGCAGGAGCAGCGGGTGGCCGACTTCATCTTCGATCACTATGACGATTTGATCGGTTACAACAGCGCCGAGCTGGCGCGCCTGAGCGGCGTTTCCAAAGCCACGGTCAGCCGCTTGTTCAAACGGCTGGGCTACCCCAACTACCGCACCATGCGCGATGAGCTGCGCACCCTGCGCCAGAGCGGCATGCCGCTGACCGACAGCCGTGATGCGGTGCAGGGCGATACGCTGTTGGCGCGGCACTGTAAGCAGGAAATGGCCAATCTCACCCGCTGGGTAAAGCAGATCGATGCGGTGCAGTTCAGCGCGGCGATCGCCGCACTGGCGCAGGCGCGAGGCGTACTGCTGCTGGGGTTGCGCAACAGCTATCCGGTGGCGATGCACCTGCGCCAGCAGCTGATGCAGGTGCGTGAACAGGTGCTGCTGGCGCCGCAGCCGGGACAGACGCTGGCGGAAGATCTGGCGGGGCTGACGCCGCAGGACGTGGCGGTGGTGGTGGCGTTCCGTCGCCGGCCGCGCCAGATAAAGGCAGTGCTGGCGCTGTTGCAAAGCCGCGGGGTGCCGACACTGTTGATCTGTGAACCGCAGGCGCAGGCGTTGTTCCCATTGGCCAACTGGCACTTGACCGTACCGCTCGACAGCGTGTCGGCCTTTGACAGCTATGCTGCCGCCATGAGCCTGGCCAGCCTGCTCAGCAATGCGTTGCTGCATGAGCAGCTGGCGCAGGGGCGGCAGCGCATTCATCACGTCGCCGAACTGTTCCAGGCGCTGGACGAACTGGAGCTGCGTTAAGCGCGGCAGGTCATTTCCCTTCCTTCACCTTCCGCCGTTTAAGGCGGATCGGTCACCTCATTGTGTTACTTTGGTTTCATTAATTGATCATAAGAATCTTTTGTTTCAACTGAATTCCTATCGGGAGTAGGCTGTTGGGCAGCAAACAAACGTCATGTCGACGCTGAAGGCATAACTCAATAACTTACTAAGCTGACAGGGAATGAACATGTTGGATATCTCGCAATTCGATCAGATTAACCCGCCGGCGCGCCTGCTGATGGGGCCGGGGCCGATCAACGCCGATCCGCGCGTGCTGCGCGCCATGTCGAGCCAGCTGATCGGCCAGTACGATCCGGCGATGACCGGTTACATGAATCAGGTCATGGCGCTGTATCGCGCGCTGTTCCGCACCGAAAACCGCTGGACGATGCTGGTGGATGGCACCTCGCGCGCCGGTATCGAGGCGCTGCTGATTTCCGCCATTCGGCCGGGCGATAAGGTGCTGGTGCCGGTCTTCGGCCGTTTCGGGCATCTGCTGTGCGAGATTGCCCGCCGCTGCCGTGCCGAGGTGCACACGATCGAGGTACCGTGGGGCGAGGTGTTCAGCGCCGATCGCATCGAAGACGCGATTAAGCGAGTGCGCCCGCGCCTGCTGCTGACGGTGCAGGGCGACACGTCCACCACCATGCTGCAGCCGCTGCATGAGCTGGGCGATATCTGTCGCCGCCACGGCGTGCTGTTCTATACCGATGCGACGGCTTCCTTCGGCGGTAACCCGCTGGAGACCGATGCCTGGGGGCTGGATGCGGTCTCCGCCGGGCTGCAGAAGTGCCTGGGCGGCCCCTCCGGCAGCTCGCCGGTCACTCTCAGCCCGCAGTTTGAAGAGATTGTGCGCCGCCGTAAATGCGTGGAGGAGGGGATCCGCACCGCCGAGCACGCCGACGGCGACGACGAGATGATCTACTCCAACTATTTCGACATCGGCATGATCATGGATTATTGGGGGCCGGAGCGCCTCAATCACCATACCGAAGCCACCAGCATGCTGTTCGCGGCGCGAGAATGCGCGCGGGTGATCCTCGAAGAAGGGCTGGATCATGCCATCGCCCGCCACCGGCTGCACGGCGCGGCGATGCTGGCGGGCATCCGGGGCATGGGGCTGGCGGTGTTCGGCGATCTCGAGCACCGCATGAACAACGTGCTTGGCGTGATGATCCCGCCGCAGTTACAGGGTGAACAGGTGCGGCAGATGATGCTGAACGACTTTGGCATTGAAATCGGCACCTCGTTCGGCCCGCTGCAGGGCAAGATCTGGCGCATTGGCACCATGGGCTACAACGCGCGCAAAGATTGCGTGCTGCAAACCCTGGCGGCGCTGGAGGCGGTGCTGAACCGCCTCGGTTTCGCCAGCAAGCAGGGCGAGGCGTTGCAGGCTGCTTGGAACGTTTATGACGCAGGCAAGCGTGGATGACGCCGCGGGAGGCACAGCAGGCCGCCGCACGGGTGATGGCGCGCTGTGACGAGCTGGCGGCGATCAGCGCAGAGCCCGATCGGCTGACGCGTCTTTATCTCTCCGCCGAACATCGGCGCGCCAATCACCGAGTCGGGGAGTGGATGCGTGAGAGCGGCATGCAGGTTTGGCAGGACAGCGTCGGCAATATCTGCGGCCGCTATGAAGGGCACACGCCCGGGGCCCCCGCGCTGCTGCTCGGTTCGCATTTGGACACGGTGCGTAACGCCGGGCGCTATGACGGCATGCTCGGCGTGCTCACGGCGCTGGAAACGGTGGCGCACTATCACCGCCAGGGGCATCGATTACCGCTGGCGCTGGAGGTGATCGGCTTTGCCGACGAGGAGGGCGCGCGCTTTGGCGTCACGCTGCTCGGCAGCCGCGGCCTGACCGGCCAGTGGCCCGCAGAGTGGCTGGCGCGCACCGACGCCGACGGCGTGAGCATCGCGCAGGCGATGCGCGACTTTGGGCTGGATCCGGCGGCGATCGCGCAGGCGCGTCGCGCACCAAACGAAATTCGCGCCTATCTCGAATTACATATCGAACAGGGCCCATGTCTGGAGGCGGCCGATTTGGCGCTGGGCGTGGTGACGGCGATCAATGGCGCGCGCCGGCTTAACTGCACTTTCAGCGGCGAGGCGGGCCACGCCGGCACGGTGCCGATGGGGCAGCGCAAAGATGCGCTGGTGGCCGCGGCAGAATGGATCACGGCGGTAGAAACGCTGACCTGCGGCGCCGATTCGCCACTGGTGGCCACCGTCGGCTGCATCGAGAGTCTGCCGGGCGCGGTCAATGTGATCCCCGGTGAGGTGCGATTGACGCTCGATGTGCGCGGCCCGCAGGATGCGCCGCTGGCGGCGCTATTGACGACGTTGCTGGCGCAGGCGCAGGCGATCTGCGCGCGGCGTGGAATGCGCTTCGCCAGCGAGGCGTTTTATCGCATTGATGCCACCGCCTGCGACGTGGACCTGCAGCGCCGCTGGCAGGTGGCTGTCGCACAAGTGCAGGGCCGTAGCCTGGCGCTGCCGAGCGGCGCCGGGCACGACGCCATCGCCGTGGCGGCGCAATGGCCGGTCGGCATGCTGTTCGTGCGTTGCGCCGGCGGCGTCAGCCATCATCCGGACGAAGCGGTGCGGCAGGCGGACGTGGCGCTGGCGATCCAGGCCTATTGCCTGATGATCGCCGGCTGGGAGAAGGGGGAATCAGTCTAAACGCAGAAAGCTGTCGGCATCGCGCCAGGCCGGGAAGGCGCTGCGGTAACTTTGCAGGGTTTCCAGCGACAGCTCGGCGTCCAGCCGCGTGGGCGCGCCGGGCTCCGCATCTGCCAGGATCTCGCCCTGAGGGCTGATGATCAAGCTGTCTCCGCTGTAATTCAGGCCGTTGGGATCTTCGCCCACCCGGTTGCAGCCCGCCACATACACCTGATTTTCAATCGCCCGCGCCGCCAGCAGCGTTTGCCAATGGCTGCTGCGCGGCGCCGGCCAGTTGGCGACGTACAGCGCCAGATCGTAATCCTGCTGATAGCGCGCCCAGACCGGGAAACGCAGGTCGTAGCAGATCTGCGGCAGGATGCGCCAGCCGCGCCACTCGAAGATTTCACGCCGGTTGCCGGCCTGGTAGTGCAGATGTTCGCCGGCCATGCGGAACAGGTGGCGTTTGTCATAGGCGTGCACCTGGCCGCCCGGCTCGACCAACAGGAAACGGTTGACCGCACCCTCGTCGGTTTTCAGCGCCACGCTACCGCCGATTAACGCGTGGCTTTTCACCGCCCAACCGTGCAGCCAGTCGATCACCTGCTGTTCGGGCAGGGCGCTCTCGCCGGCATCCATGGCAAAACCGGTGGTGAACATCTCCGGCAAGACGATAAGATCGCGCCCGACGATCGGCGCCAGCAACGCATCGAAAGCCGCCAGGTTGGCGGGGCCGTCGCGCCAGACCAGCGGCTGCTGCAACAGGGTAATTTTTAAAGTCGACATAACCGCTCCGCAGCTGCATCCAGCGTGGCGTCCTGTTTAGCGAAGCACAGCCGGATCAATTTATGGGGGAAAGGATCGGCACAGAAGACCGACAGCGGAATGGCCGCCACGCCCACGTGCTCGGTTAACCAATGGCAGAACGCCACATCGTCCAGATCGGAGATGGCGCTGTAGTCCGCCAGCAAGAAGTATGTACCCGCGCAGGGTAAAATTTCCAGTCGGCTGCTCGCCAGCGCTTGCACAAAGCGGTCGCGTTTGGCGCGATAGAACGCCGGCAGCTGTCGCCAGTGCTCCGGCTCTGCGCGCAGGCTATCCGCCAGTGCCAGCTGGGCCGGGGTATTGACCGAAAAGGTCAGGTATTGATGCACTTTGCGCACCTCGGCGCTCAGCGCGGCGGGCGCTACGCAGTAACCCACTTTCCAGCCGGTCATGTGGAAGGTTTTGCCGAAAGAGGACACCGCGATCGCGCGCTGGCGCAGCTGCGGGTGGGCCAGCACGCTGGCGTGGCCGCCTTTGGCGAAGCAGATGTGTTCGTAAACCTCGTCGCTGAGCACGTAGATTTCGCGTTCGGCGACAGCGTGCCACAACTGCTGCATGTCTTCCGCCTGCCAGGCGGTAGCGGACGGGTTGTGCGGCGTGTTGACGATCACCAGGCGGGTGCGCGGCGACAGCGCGGCGGCGAACGTTGGCCAATCCACGGCAAACGCGGGCGGCTGCAGGGCGATGCGTTTGAGTATGCCGCCGGCCAGCGTCACCGCCGGTGCATAGCTGTCGTAGCTGGGATCGAAGCAGACCACCTCGTCGCCGGGGCGCACCAGCGCGCTGATGGCGGCGAACAGCGCCTCGGTAGCGCCGGCGGTGACGGTCACTTCTGCGGTGGCGTCCGGTTGCCAGCCATACAGCTCGGCGGTTTTGTCGGCGATGGCTTCGCGCAGCGGCGCCACGCCGGTCATCGGCGCATATTGGTTGGCGCCCTGGGCGACGTGCCAGGCCAGACGTTCTTTCAGGTAGTCCGGGCCGTCGAAATCGGGGAAGCCCTGCGACAGGTTGATCGCCTGGTGCTGCTGCGCCAGCGCGCTCATCTGGGTAAAGATGGTGGTGCCCAGTGAGGGCAGTTTGCTTTCGGGAATCAATGCGGAAGTGCTCATAGCAGGTGAATACTCCAGGCGCTTATATTGCCGTCAATATAACACGATGCTAGTATTTGGCAATCAAGACGCTTAGATGGCTAAATGCGAAAAAGTGCTTAGCCCGCCACGCGGCAGGCAAAGCTTCATCTGCCGGCCGCCTTACCGAACGGGAAACGATAATAATGACGGATAATCCGCAACTTACCGCATTGCTGGCGGCCTGCCACTGGATTGGCGACAAAGGCTGGTGCCCGGCGACCGGCGGCAACATGTCGCTGCGCCTGGACGAACGTCAGTGCCTGGTCACCGAGTCCGGCAAAGACAAGGGCAGCCTGAGCGCCGCCGATTTTCTGCAGGTGGATATCGCCGACAATCATGTGCCGAGCGGCCGCACGCCGTCGGCGGAGACCGGATTGCACACGTTGCTCTACCGCCTGTCTGCGCACATCGGCGCGGTGCTGCATACCCATTCCGTCAACGCTACCGTCCTGTCGCGGGTGGAGCGCGGCGATGCGCTGGTGCTGCAGGGGTACGAAATGCAGAAGTCGCTGGCCGGCCAGCGCAGCCACCTGGACAGCGTGGCGATCCCCATTTTCGACAACGATCAGGACATTCCCCGGCTGGCGGCGCGCGTGGCGGCCTATGCCGAGGCCACGCCGTTGCAATACGGCTTTCTGGTGCGCGGTCACGGTCTGTATTGCTGGGGGAGTCAGGTGGCGGAAGCTCGCCGTCATCTCGAAGGGCTGGAATTCTTGTTCCAGTGTGAACTGCAACGCCGCTTACTGGAGGCGAAATGATCCGCGCTATCGTGACCGATATTGAAGGCACCACCAGCGATATTCGCTTCGTGCATCAGGTACTGTTTCCTTACGCCCGCGAACGGCTGGCGGATTTTGTGCGCCGCCATGCCGCTGAGAGCGAAGTCGCCGCGCCGCTGGCGGCGCTGCGCGCTGAAATTGACCAGCCGCAGGCTGATCTCGACACGCTGATCGCCGCCCTGTACCGCTTTATGGATGAAGATCGCAAATCCACCGCGCTCAAGGCGTTGCAGGGCATCATCTGGCGCAGCGGTTACCGCGAAGGGGACTTCCGCGGGCATCTGTATCCGGAAGTCGCGGGGCAGTTGGCCGCCTGGCAGCGGCAGGGGGTGAAGCTTTATGTCTATTCCTCCGGTTCGGTGGAGGCGCAGAAGCTGCTGTTCGGCCACAGCGACGCGGGCGATCTGCAGCCGCTGTTCAGCGGCTATTTTGATACGCACGTCGGCGCCAAGCGTGAAACCGCGTCGTACCGCAACATCGCGCAGGCTATCGGCATCGCGCCCGACGAGCTGCTGTTTTTGTCCGACATCTACCAGGAGCTGGATGCGGCGCAGACCGCCGGCTGGCATACCTGCCAGCTGATCCGCGATGACGCGGACGACCAGAGCCGGCATCCGCAGGTTAACCGTTTTGATCGTATCGATTTAGGGGAGTTCGTCTCATGAGTGGATTGACCATTTTCAGCGATACAGCGCCGCAGCAGCCGCTGTGGCAGAGCCGCGATGCACAGGAGATCCAGCGGCAGTTGGCGCAAATCGGCGTGCGCTTTGAGCGCTGGCAGGCGGATCGCGAGCTGGGCGACAACCCGCAGCCGGAGGCGGTGATCGCCGCCTACCAGCATGAGATAGACCGGCTGGTGGCGGAAAAGGGTTACCAGAGCTGGGACGTGATCAGCATGCGGCCGGACCATGAACAGCGCCAGGCGCTGCGTGAAAAATTCCTGTCCGAACATACGCACGGCGAAGATGAAGTGCGCTTTTTCGTCGAAGGCGCAGGGCTGTTTTGCCTGCATCTGGACGGCAAGATCTTCCAGATCCTGTGCGAAAAGAACGATCTGATCTCGGTGCCGGCCAACACCCGGCACTGGTTCGATATGGGATCGGCCCCGCATTTCACCGCGATCCGGGTGTTCGACAACCCGGAAGGCTGGGTGGCGCATTTCACCGGCGACAAGATCGCCGATGCCTATCCGCGTCTGGACTGATCGTCAACCCGCGGGCGTTAACCCAACGCCCGTCGGAAGATCCCCGCTTCAACCTGCTGCGGCGTAATCACGCCGCTGTCGAATACCCATCCGCTGATGAGCTTGGCCGGCGTAACGTCGAACGCCGGATTGTAGACCGGTGCCTCGTTCGGCGCCCACTGGCAGGTGCCAAAGCTGCCTGAAACGCCGGTGACTTCGGCCGCCGCGCGCTGCTCGATTGGAATGGCGGCGCCGTCCGGGCAGTGCGGATCGTGGGTGGTATGCGGGGCGGCCACGTAGAACGGGATGCCGTGGTAGTGCGCCAGCACCGCCAGGCTGTAGGTGCCGATCTTGTTGGCGACGTCGCCGTTGGCGGCGATGCGATCCGCGCCGACCCATACCGCATCGACCAGGCCCTGTGCCATCAGGCTGGCGGCCATCGAATCGCAGATCAGGCGATAGGGAATGCCCAACTCGCCCAGCTCCCAGGCGGTCAGGCGGCCGCCCTGCAGCAGCGGCCGGGTTTCATCGACCCACACCTGTTGCACCTTGCCCTGCCGGTGAGCGTGCAGCAGCACGCCGATGGCGGTGCCGACGCCGGCGGTGGCCAACCCGCCGGTATTGCAGTGGGTCAGCAGGCGGCTGCCGGGCTTGACCAGCCCAGCGCCGTGATCGGCAATGCGATCGCACAATCGGCGATCTTCTTCCACCAACCGCAGCGCTTCGCTCACCATCGCCGGCCCCCAATCAGGCTCCGCCAGCGCCAGCTTCATGCGATCCAGATTATTCATCAGGTTGACCGCCGTCGGGCGCGCGGCGCGCAGCGTGTGCAGCGCCTGCTCCAGCTCGGCGCGCGGCAGACCGCGTTCCGCGAGCAGCGCCAACAGCAGGCTGGCAGACAGCCCGATCAGCGGCGCGCCGCGCACCCGCAGGCTGTGAATGTGCCCGACCAATTCCTCCACGCTGTCGCAGGCGCGCCACCGCTTTTCCTGCGGCAGGGCTTGCTGATCGAGGATCCAAAGGCGGTTGTCCTGCAGGGTCAAACTGGTGGTGTTAAGCGCTTGCATCGGCGGTTAATTCCTTGTTGCGTGGTTATTGCATCTGAAACGCTATTCTGCCAACATGACTTCCAGATGTATAGACGTCCAAATGCTTTTACGTCTAAATAAACAGAATCGCTGGGTCAGTGAGAGAGAACAGAGGGGTTGGGGAATGTCGCTTTATCGTACGTTTACGGCTGCCGACGCCGTTGAATACGCCCGCCAGTACGGGCAGGTGGCCGAACCGCAGGCGCTGGTGAGCGCCGACGAGATCGGTGACGGCAACCTGAACCTGGTGTTCAAGATCCGCGATCGTGAAGGCGTGAGCCGGGTGATCGTCAAACAGGCGCTGCCCTACGTGCGCTGCGTGGGCGAATCCTGGCCGCTGACGCTGGATCGGGCGCGCATCGAAGCGGAAACGTTGCTGGTCCACGGCGGTTTCTGCCCGCGGCATACGGTAAAAGTCTTGCATCACGATCCCGAATTGGCGGTGATGGTGCAGGAAGACCTCTCCGATCATCGCATCTGGCGCAGCGAGCTGGTGCAGGGCAACTATCACCCGCTGGCGGCCGGGCAGCTGGCGGAATACCTGGCGCAGACGCTGTTCCACACCTCCGATTTTTATCAGTCGGCGCAGCAGAAGAAGGCGGAAGTCAGCCGTTTCACCAACCCCGAGCTGTGCCAGATCACCGAAGATCTGTTCTTTACCGATCCCTATGTCGATCATGAGCGCAATCAGTTCGAGGCGGCGCTGTTGCCGCAGGTGCAGGCGCTGCGTGAGGATGCGCCGCTGAAGCTGGCGGTCGCCGGCCTGAAACATCGCTTCCTCAGTAAGGCGGAAGCGCTGTTGCACGGCGATATTCACAGCGGTTCGATCTTCGTGGCGGAAGGGCGGTTGAAGGCGATCGACGCTGAATTCGGTTTCTACGGCCCGATCGGTTTCGATATCGGCACTGCGTTAGGCAACTTGCTGCTCAACTATTGCGGCTTGCCGGGGTTGTTCGGGCCGCGCGACGCCGCCGCCGGGCGCGAGCAGCGCCTGCAGGATGTGCGCGAGCTGTGGCTGATTTTCGCCGATCGCTTCCTGGCGCTATGCCATCAGCAGAGCCGCGATGCGGCGCTGGCGACGCCGGGTTACGCTGAGCAGTTCCTGCAGCAGGTCTGGACTGACGCAGTAGGGTATTGCGGCACCGAACTGATTCGGCGCACCATCGGCCTGGCGCACGTCGCCGATCTGGACAGCATCGCCGACGCCGATATGCGCCTCGACTGCCAGCGCCATGCGCTGGGACTGGGGCGCACGCTGATCGTCAATGCGCCGCAGATCGAGCATATTGACGCGCTGTTGGCGCGTATTCGCCAGCAAGGTTGAAAAGGCGGGTGCTCGTGGATCCTGCCTGACACCATCAGCCAACGGGCGGGGCGAACCCCGCCGTTGGGTTGCCTTACCGTTCGGATTCGTAAGCCAAAGTGGCCGCAACCTCCGAGTCTCCCAGCCTGATGCGCAGTTCGCACAGCGAACCGCGGGTTAGCCAGATGAACGCGATCAGCGTCATACAGACGATCACCAGTTTAAGTACGACCCGTTTTTGCTGCATTTTTGACCTCCCTATCCTTGCCTTGCGGCGGGTAAGAGGCTAACCTGATGTTGCTTGGCATCAGAGTGGCCTCGGGTTGATAATATCGACTCGGGGCCTTTCTCTTTCTCTCCTTTGCCAAGGCTCCGGACAGAAAGATCCAGAGCACCCGCCGCGCAGTCTACTCGAACTTCCTTCCCGTGAAATCCGCCGTTGCGCCAACCTGCGGCGCGGTGCGCAGTTGGTGATGCAAGAAAAGAAAAAGGGGCGATGATGATCGCCCCTTGGATGCGTGGAGTGGGAATTGGCGTTAAGCCGCTTCGGTCTGCTGTTGGCGCTTAGACTGCGCCGCCGGCTTTTCCGGCTTGGCGGCCGCCAGCGCATCCGGCGCGAAGTCGTCCACGTTGATGGAGCGCAGACGGCTCTCTTCGGCTTTCACCAGAATTTTCGCTTCGTCGGCGCTGATCTTGCCTTCTTCCAGCGCGCGTTCCGCCAAACGATCCAGACGGGTGAACGGCAGGTTTTTGCCGACCGCCTTGCACAGACGTTCGTGAATCGGCTCGGCGGCCATCACGTCGGCCAGCGCCGCTTCCAGCAGGCCGATTGGGTTATGTTCGCTCGGCGTCAGGTACTGGCCGCGTCCCAGACGGCTGCGGGTGGCGGAAGGCACCTGCAGGATCTTGGCCAACTGGTGATCCAGACGATCGGACGGTGCGGTATGCACACGGCCGAGCGGGAAGACCACGAAGCGCATCGCGCCGGCGATAAAGCGGTTCGGGAAGTTGCGCAGCAGGTCATCCAGCGCCTGTTCGGCTTTATGCAGGCTGTCTTGCACGCCCCAATGCACCAGCGGCAGATCTTCTTTCTGACGGCCTTCGTCGTCAAAGCGTTTCAGCACGGCGGAAGCCAAATACATCTGGCTGAGGATGTCCCCCAGGCGAGCGGAGATGCGCTCGCGGCGCTTCAGGCTGCCGCCCAGCACGCCCATGGAAACGTCCGACAGCAACGCCAGGTTGGCGCTCAGGCGGTTCAACTGCTGATAGTAACGACGGGTCGCGTCCTTGGTCGGCGTGGCGCTGGTGCGGCCGTTAGTCAGGCCCAGCCAGAAGCTGCGTACCTTGTTGCTGCCGACGTGGCCCAGATGGCCGAACAGCGATTTATCGAAGGCGTTCAGATCGTTGCTTTGCGCCGCCGCCATTTCATCCAGCACATAAGGATGGCAGCGGATCGCGCCTTGACCGAAGATCATCATGGTGCGGGTCAGGATGTTCGCGCCTTCCACTGTGATGGCGATCGGTGCGCCCTGATAGGCACGAGCCAGGAAGTTGGATTCGCCGAGCATGATCCCTTTACCGCCGGCGATGTCCATGGCGTCAACGATCGACTGCTGGCCGCGGTGCGTACAGTGGTATTTGACGATGGCCGACAGCACGGCCGGCTTCTCGCCCTGCACCAGTGCATAGGTGATCAGCGAAGCGGCGGCGTCCATCACATAGGTGTTGCCGGCGATGCGGGCCAACGGCTCTTCGATCCCTTCCATCTTGCCGATGGAGATTTTGAACTGACGGCGAATGTGCGCGTAGGCACCGGTCGCCAGGGCGATGGATTTCAGGCTGCCGGTAGAGTTGGACGGCAGGGTGATGCCGCGACCGACCGACAGACACTCAACCAGCATGCGCCAGCCCTGGCCGGCCATTTTCGGGCCGCCGATAATGTAATCGATCGGGACGAACACGTCTGTGCCGCGGGTCGGGCCGTTCTGGAACGGCACGTTCAGCGGGAAGTGGCGGTTGCCGATTTCCACGCCCGGCGTGCTGGTCGGGATCAGCGCACAGGTGATGCCCGGGGATTCGTTGTCGCTCAGCAGGCGGTTCGGGTCATGCAGTTTGAACGCCAGGCCCAGTACGGTGGCGACCGGCGCCAGCGTGATGTAGCGCTTGTTCCAGGTCAGGCGCATGCCCAGCACCTGCTTGCCTTGCCAGTCGCCCATGCACACGGTGCCGACGTCCGGAATGGCACCGGCATCGGAGCCCGCTTCCGGGCTGGTCAGCGCGAAGCAAGGGATCTCGTCGCCGCGCGCCAGGCCCGGCAGATAGTGGTTTTTCTGTTCTTCGGTGCCGTAGTGCTGCAGCAGTTCGCCCGGGCCGAGGGAGTTCGGCACGCCGACGGTGATCGCCAGGATACCGGAAACGCCGGCCAGTTTTTGCAGCACCATCGCCTGAGCGTAAGGGGAGAATTCCAGACCGCCGTACTCTTTCTTGATGATCATCGCGAAGAAACGGTGTTCTTTCAGGTACGCCCAGAGTTCAGGCGGCAGATCGGCCAGTTCGTGGGTGATCTGGAAGTCGTTGGCCATGCGGCAGGCTTCTTCCACCGGGCCGTCGATAAACGCCTGCTCTTCTTCCGTCAGGCGCGGTTTCGGGTAGCTGTGCAGCTTGTTCCAGTCCGGCGCGCCGCGGAACAGATCACCTTCCCACCAGGTGGTGCCGGCGTCGATCGCTTCCTTCTCGGTGGTGGACATCGGCGGCATCACCTTGCGGAAGGCGCGCAGCGCCGGCGCGGAGAGCAGGGAACGGCGCACAGAGGAAAGGTTCAGCGGCAGCAGCACGATAGCCAGCGGCAGCAACAGCCAGAAGCTCCACAGGCCGATAGCGCCCATGGCGGCGGTGTACGCCACCAGGATCAGGCTGCTGAGGGTAAGGTTCACTCGGTGGTAGAACACCACGCCGAGGAGAGCCAGGAAAACGACGATACTAAGAACCATCATAAGAAGCTCCGAAGTAGTAAGAGGTCTGACCTGTTGTGTGTATGTAATAGGTTTTAGTACAAGGCAGAATTTTTATCAATGCGTTTACAGTTTAATTACAACTCAGGTCACAAACTGACAGCACCAATCATCAAAAACCTCTCCGCTTCCTTAACCGGCGCGCTGTTTGGCTGAGAATGCTTCTCGCTGTTTCCGCGATCCGGTACACTGCGAAGCGGAAGATTTGACGATAACAAGAGGTTCCTCATGTACCACGACCTTATTCGCAGTGAACTGAACGAAGCGGCTGATACCCTGGCGAAATTTATCAATGACGACGCCAACATCGACGCCATCCAACGTGCGGCGGTGCTGCTGGCGGATTCCTTCAAAGCCGGCGGTAAAGTGATTTCCTGCGGCAACGGCGGTTCCCATTGCGACGCGATGCACTTCGCCGAAGAGCTGACCGGCCGCTACCGTGAAAACCGCCCGGGCTACCCGGCGATTGCCATTTCGGACGTGAGCCACCTGTCCTGCGTCAGCAACGACTTCGGCTATGAGTACGTATTCTCTCGCTATGTGGAAGCGGTAGGCCGCGAAGGCGACGTGCTGCTGGGCATTTCCACCTCCGGCAACTCCGGCAACATCATCAAGGCCATCGACGCGGCGCGCGCCAAGGGGATGAAAGTGATCACCCTGACCGGCAAGGACGGCGGCAAGATGGCGGGTTCCGCCGATGTGGAAATTCGCGTGCCGCACTTCGGTTACGCTGACCGCATTCAGGAAATCCACATCAAAGCGATTCACATCTTGATTCAGCTGATCGAAAAAGAGATGGTTAAGGCTTGATAGCCTGCGGGGAGCTGCGGCTCCCCCCAAGAATAAGACCGCGGGTGCCGCATACTGCGCCCGCACAGCCTGTGTCAGTGTGGTTAAGGAGTGCTGGCGATGTGTGAACTGCTCGGGATGAGCGCAAACGTACCGACCGATATCTGCTTCAGCTTTACCGGCCTGGTACAGCGCGGCGGCCGCACCGGGCCGCATAAGGATGGCTGGGGCATTACCTTCTATGAAGGGAACGGCTGCCGCACATTCAAGGATCCGCAGCCGAGCTTCAACTCGCCGATCGCCCGCCTGGTGCAGGATTACCCGATCAAGTCCTGTGCGGTGGTGTCCCATATTCGCCAGGCCAACCGCGGCGAAGTGGCGCTGGAAAACACCCACCCGTTCACCCGCGAACTGTGGGGCCGCAACTGGACCTACGCGCACAACGGCCAATTGAAAGGCTATCGTCAGCTGGATACCGGCACGTTCCGCCCGGTCGGCCAGACCGACAGCGAATACGCGTTCTGCTGGCTGCTGCATCAGCTGGCGCTGAAATACCCGCGCACCCCGAGCCAGTGGCCGGCGGTCTTCCGCTACATCGGCCTGTTGGCGAGCCAGCTGCGCAAGAAAGGGGTGTTCAACATGCTGTTGTCGGACGGGCGCTTCGTGATGGCCTATTGCTCCACCAACCTGTATTGGATCACGCGCCGCGCGCCGTTCGGCAAGGCGACGCTGCTCGATCAGGATGTGGAAATCGATTTTCAGCAGCAGACCACACCGAACGATGTGGTCACGGTGATCGCCACCCAACCGCTGACCGCCAACGAAACCTGGCACAAGATTGAGCCAGGCGAGTTCGCGTTATTTTACTTCGGTGAGCGGCTTGTTCTGAGCGAAGGGATTGGTGTTGGGCGTCGGGCTGGCTGACGCATACTGCGTCATCATGCCGCCGCTGCTCATCAACGGTTGACCCAAGACGTACTGGCCATTAACCACGCCCATTGTCGGCGGCTGGTGGTTCTTCGCGAAGTAATCGTAGCCCGGCTTCAGCTGGCGCCAGAAGGCGATATAGCTGGACGACGCATGGCGCTTGAGGTTTTGCTCGGTCATGCGGAACGGGTAGATGCTGATGTCGACGCGGCTTTGGCCATAGGAGAAGGCGGCTTCGACGTAGCGATAGATCTCATCCATATAGGTGTTGGTCATCGCGTAGCAGCCGATCGATTTACATTCGCCGTGGATCATCAGATAAGCGCCGGAATAGCCCTGCGACTTGTCGTAATCATTAGGGAAACCGATATTGATCGCCCGATAATACTTGCTGTCGGGTTTCAGATGGCGTGCGTCAACGCTATAAAAGCCTTCCGGACTTTTAAAATCGCCTTCACGACGTTTAGGGCCCAGTCCACCGGAGAAATTACAGATCGGGAACGTGTTGACCAGGCGGAATTCATTGCCCATTTTGGCATACAATTCCAGCTTGCGTTCCTCTTTGAAGATCTGAATATAGACCGGCGAACCCAATAATTGCTGTTTAACTACCGGCGCTTCGGGTACCTGCTCGCTGGCGCTGCAGGCCGTGATCATCGGCATAGAAACAAGCATCGCAAACAACAGCGCGATTTTGCTCATTATTATTCCTGCTTATATTTATCTGCCGGCGCAATTGAGGTTGGCCAGCTTGCCACTGATTATTGTTTTTACTGCTGCAAAACACCGCCAGATTACCAGCGCGTTTATTTTTAGCAATACGTGATATGTATAAAAAAACGACAAAGCTCGATAAAAGTGAAATGACCGGCAGATTTTAACGATAAGTAGTGAAAAACACGCGAAATTTAATTGCGTTTGCTTGACCCAAGTCACGACGGAACGCAGAACAATGTTGCGAACAATGTTAATATTCACTCTTCAATTTAACGCGCTGTGGCGATTGAAGCGGCAGGGGTTATGGCATATAACCCGGCCGTTTTGATGGTTATTTGGCTACAGGCCGTTAACACATCGACTGTCGAGCAAACAACGGAAAAGGGGAATCAAGGGAATGCGCGTTACCCCGATTTTTCACTGCGAGAAAGTTCATATTGGGCGTGCCGCCATGCACACTGCCCGGCAATCCTGGCATCGTCAGCACCCGCCTCTGGGGCCGGGCAGACGTGTAAACCAAACTACATCGTATAAATCCTATGATTAAGATCAGAAAAGGGTTAGATCTGCCGATAGCCGGGGCTCCGGTTCAGGCGATCCAAGACGGCCCGAACATTCAGCATGTTGCCCTGCTTGGGGAAGAGTATGTCGGAATGCGTCCCTCCATGCTGGTGCAGGAAGGCGATACCGTTAAGAAAGGCCAGGCGTTGTTCGAAGATAAGAAAAACCCCGGGGTTTTCTTCACGGCTCCCGCCAGCGGCCGCATCGCCGCGATTAACCGCGGCGAACGGCGCGTATTGCAATCGGTGGTGATTGCGCTGGAAAACGGCGGCGACGACCAGCTCGAGTTTGCGCATTACCCGCTGGGTGAGTTGGCCCAGCTGCCGCGCGAACAGGTCGAGAGTGAACTGATCGCCAGCGGCCTGTGGACCGCGCTGCGCACCCGTCCGTTCAGCAAAACGCCGAGCCCCGGCAGCGAAGCGCGCGCCATTTTCGTCACCGCGATGGATACCCAGCCGTTGGCCGCCGATCCGCAGGTGATCATCGCCGAACAGCAGGCGGCGTTCAACGCCGGGCTGCTGGTGTTGGCGCGCCTGACTGCGGGCAAGGTGCACGTATGCCACGCCGCCGGTGCTTCCGTTGGCCAGCAGAGCAGCCCGCAGATCGCCTACAGCGAATTTGCCGGCCCGCACCCCGCCGGGCTGGTGGGTACGCACATTCACTTCCTGGAACCGGTCAGCCTGAAGAAAACCGTTTGGCACATCGGCTACCAGGACGTCATCGCCATCGGCACGCTGTTCACCACCGGTAAGCTCGATACCCGCCGGGTCGTGGCGCTGGCCGGGCCGCAGGTGGCGCAGCCGGCGCTGCTGCGCACCCGCCTGGGGGCCAGCCTCGAGGAGCTGACCGCCGGCCGCCTGAAAGACGGCGAGAACCGGGTGATCTCCGGTTCGGTGCTGAACGGCATGCACGCCGCCGGCCCGAACGCCTGGCTCGGCCGTTTCCACTCGCAGGTGTCGGTGCTGGAAGAAGGGCGCGACAAAGAGCTGTTCGGTTGGATCGTGCCTTCGCCAAACAAGTTCTCCATTACCCGCACCACGCTGGGCCACTTCCTGAAGAACAAACTGTTCGCCTTCTCGACCACCACTCACGGCGGCGAGCGCGCCATGGTACCGATCGGCAACTACGAGCGGGTGATGCCGCTGGATATTTTGCCGACGCTGCTGCTGCGCGATTTGCTGGCGGGCGACAGCGACAGCGCGCAGGCGCTGGGTTGTCTGGAGCTGGATGAGGAAGATCTGGCGCTGTGCACCTTCGTTTGCCCCGGCAAGTATGAGTACGCGCCGGTGCTGCGCGAGGTGCTGACCAAGATTGAGCAGGAAGGATGACCGATGGGCCTGAAGAATTATTTTGAGAAGATAGAGCATCACTTCACGCCGGGCGGCAAACTGGAAAAGTGGTACCCGCTGTATGAAGCGACCACCACGGTGTTTTATACCCCCGGCACGGTGACGCGCGGCGCTTCGCACGTGCGCGACGCCATCGATTTGAAACGCATGATGATCCTGGTGTGGCTGGCGGTGTTCCCGACGATGTTCTGGGGTATGTACAACGTCGGCCAGCAGGCGATCCCGGCGCTGCACCATCTTTACAGCGGCGACGAGCTGCAACAGGTGCTGGCGGGCGACTGGCATTATCGCCTGGCGCAGTGGCTCGGCGCCTCGCTGGCGGCCGACGCCGGCTGGGTCAGCAAGATGGTGCTGGGCGCCTGTTACTTCCTGCCGATCTACGCCGTGGTGTTCGTCGTCGGCGGCTTCTGGGAAGTACTGTTCGCCATTATCCGCAAGCATGAGGTCAACGAAGGCTTCTTCGTCACCTCTATCCTGTTCGCGCTGATCGTGCCGCCGACCCTGCCGCTGTGGCAGGCCGCGCTGGGCATCACCTTCGGCGTGGTGGTGGCCAAAGAGATCTTCGGCGGCACCGGGCGCAACTTCCTCAACCCGGCGCTGGCCGGCCGCGCCTTCCTGTTCTTCGCCTATCCGGCGCAGATCTCCGGCGATCTGGTGTGGACCTCTGCGGACGGTTTCTCCGGCGCGACGCCGCTGGCGCAGTGGAGCGCAGGCGGGGCGCACAGCCTGAGCAACGTGGCCACCGGCCAGTCCATCAGCTGGATGGACGCCTTCCTCGGCAACATTCCCGGTTCCATCGGTGAAGTCTCCACGCTGATGATCCTGATCGGCGGGGCGATTATCCTGTTCGGCCGCGTGGCCTCCTGGCGCATCGTCGCCGGCGTAATGCTCGGCATGGTGGCTTCCGCCCTGTTGTTCAACGCCATTGGTTCCGATACCAACCCGATGTTCGCCATGCCGTGGTACTGGCATCTGGTGCTGGGCGGTTTCGCCTTCGGCATGATCTTTATGGCGACCGACCCGGTTTCCGCCTCCTTCACCAACAAGGGGAAATGGTGGTACGGCATTCTGATCGGCGTGATGTGCGTGCTGATCCGGGTGGTCAACCCCGCCTATCCGGAAGGCATGATGCTGGCGATCCTGTTCGCCAACCTGTTCGCACCGCTGTTCGATTATCTGGTGGTGCAGGCCAACATCAAGCGGAGAAAAGCCCGTGGCGAATGAAGCAAAAAACGACGGTATCGGTAAAACGCTGCTGGTAGTGCTGCTGCTGTGTCTGGTGTGTTCAGTGGTGGTGGCGGGCTCCGCCGTCGGCCTGAAGTCCAAACAGCAGGAGCAAAAGCTGCTCGACAAGCAGCGCAATATTCTCGACGTAGCCGGCCTGTTGCAGCCGAAAATGGAGAGTGAGCAGGTCAAGCATCTGTACAGCGAGCGTATCGAACCGCGCCTGGTGGATCTCAACAGCGGCGAGTTTGTCGCCGGCAAGGCGGCGGCGTTCGATCTGGGCGCCGCGCTGCGCGACGACGCCAAAAGCGTGGCGCTGGCGGCGGGCGACGATCCGGCCGGCATCAAGCGCCGCAGCAATCAGGCGGAAATCTACCTGGTGCGCGATGAAAGCGGCCAGGTGAACAAGATTGTGCTGCCGGTATACGGCACCGGCCTGTGGTCGATGATGTACGCCTTCGTGGCGCTGGATAACGACGGCAACACGGTCAAGGGCATCACCTACTACGACCAGGGGGAAACCCCGGGGCTGGGCGGTGAGGTCGAGAACCCATCCTGGCGCCAGCAGTGGGTCGGCAAACAGCTGTTCGACGACAACGGCCAGCCGGCGATCCGCGTGGTGAAAGGCGGCGCGCGTCAGGGGGATGTGCACGGGGTGGACGGCCTGTCCGGCGCCACGCTGACCTCCAACGGCGTGCAGCATACGTTTGATTTCTGGTTGGGCGAGCACGGCTTCGGCCCGTTCCTGAAAAAAGTTCGTGAAGGAGCGCTGAAAAATGGCTGATTCCAAAGAGATAAAGCGGGTCCTGCTGGGGCCGCTGTTCGACAATAACCCGATCGCCCTGCAGGTGCTGGGGGTCTGTTCTGCGTTGGCGGTGACCACCAAGCTGGAGACGGCGGTGGTGATGACCATTGCGGTGACGCTGGTCACGGCGTTCTCCAGCTTCTTCATCTCGCTGATCCGTCACCATATTCCCAACAGCGTGCGCATCATCGTGCAGATGGCGATCATCGCCTCGCTGGTGATCGTGGTCGATCAGCTGTTGCGCGCCTACGCGTTCGAGATCTCCAAGCAGCTGTCGGTGTTCGTCGGCCTGATCATCACCAACTGTATCGTGATGGGGCGCGCCGAGGCTTACGCCATGAAGTCGCCGCCGATCGAGAGCTTTATGGACGGCATCGGCAACGGGCTGGGCTACGGGGTGATCCTGGTGCTGGTCGGTTTCCTGCGCGAGCTGATTGGCTCCGGCAAGCTGTTCGGCGTCCCGGTGCTGGAAACGGTGCAGAACGGCGGCTGGTACCAGCCGAACGGCCTGTTCCTGCTGGCGCCGAGCGCGTTCTTCATCATCGGCCTGCTGATCTGGGTGCTGCGCACCCTGAAGCCGGCGCAGATCGAAAAGGAGTAAAGGCCGATGGAACACTATATCAGCTTGTTTGTGCGTGCGGTGTTCGTCGAGAACATGGCGCTGGCGTTCTTCCTCGGGATGTGTACCTTCCTGGCGGTGTCGAAGAAGGTCTCGACCGCCTTTGGCCTGGGCATCGCGGTGACCATCGTGCTCGGCATTTCGGTGCCGGTGAACAACCTGGTCTACAACCTGATCCTGCGCGACGGCGCGCTGGTGGAAGGCGTCGATCTGAGCTTCCTCAACTTCATCACCTTCATCGGCGTGATCGCGGCGCTGGTGCAGATTTTGGAGATGATCCTCGATCGTTTCTTCCCGTCGCTGTATAACGCGCTCGGCATCTTCCTGCCGCTCATCACCGTGAACTGCGCCATCTTCGGCGGCGTGTCCTTCATGGTGCAGCGCGACTACAACTTCGCCGAATCGGTGGTGTACGGCTTTGGTTCCGGCACCGGCTGGATGCTGGCGATCGTCGCCATGGCGGGGATCCGCGAGAAACTCAAGTATGCCAACGTGCCAGCAGGGCTGCGCGGCCTGGGCATTACCTTTATCACCACCGGACTGATGGCGCTGGGCTTCATGTCCTTCTCCGGTGTTCAGTTGTAAAGGCGGGAAGAATTTATGGAAATTATTTTAGGCGTAGCCATGTTCACCACCATCGTGATGGTGCTGGTATTGCTGATCCTGTTCGCCAAATCGAAGCTGGTGAACACCGGCGACATCGCGGTGGAGATCAACGGCGATCTGGATAAGAGCTTCCATGCGCCGGCGGGCGACAAGCTGCTCAACGTGCTCTCCAGCCAGGGGATTTTCGTCTCCTCGGCCTGCGGCGGCGGCGGTTCCTGCGGCCAGTGCCGGGTGGTGATCAAAGAGGGCGGCGGCGATATCCTGCCGACCGAGCTCTCGCACATCAACAAGCGCGAAGCGAAAGAGGGTTGCCGCCTGGCGTGCCAGGTGAACGTGAAGCAGAACCTGAAGATCGAGCTGCCGGAAGAGATCTTCGGCGTGAAGAAATGGGAGTGCGAGGTTATCTCCAACGATAACAAAGCCACCTTTATCAAAGAGCTGAAGCTGAAGATCCCCGATGGCGAAGACGTACCGTTCCGCGCGGGCGGTTTCATCCAGATCGAAGCCCCGGCGCACGACATCAGCTACGCCGACTTCGACGTGCCGCAGGAGTATCGCGGCGACTGGGACAAGTTCAACCTGTTCCGCTACCGCTCGACGGTGAACGACACCACGGTGCGCGCCTACTCGATGGCCAACTACCCGGAAGAGAAGGGCATCATCATGCTCAACGTGCGTATCGCCACGCCGCCGCCAAACAACCCGGACGTGCCGCCGGGCATCATGTCTTCCTATATCTGGTCGCTGAAGGCGGGTGACAAGGTGACGATCTCCGGGCCATTCGGCGAGTTCTTCGCCAAGGACACCGACGCCGAAATGATCTTCATCGGCGGCGGCGCGGGCATGGCGCCGATGCGTTCGCACATCTTCGATCAGCTCAAGCGCCTGAACTCGAAGCGCAAGATCACCTTCTGGTACGGCGCGCGTTCGCTGCGCGAGATGTTCTATGAAGACGACTTCAACCAGCTGCAGGCGGAGAACGACAACTTCACCTGGCACGTGGCGCTGTCGGATCCGCAGCCGGAAGATAACTGGACCGGCTACACCGGCTTTATCCATAATGTTCTGCTGGAGAACTACCTGAGGAATCACCCGGCGCCGGAGGACTGCGAGTTTTACATGTGCGGGCCGCCGATGATGAACGCTGCGGTGATCAAGATGCTGAAAGATCTGGGCGTCGAAGACGAAAACATCATGCTGGATGACTTTGGTGGCTAAATGCGCGCATTGGCGATGAAGAACTGGCTGACGGGCGTGGCGCTGAGCGCCACCCTGTTGCTGACCGGCTGCGGGCCGGAACAGGTGGACCTGACGGGTAAAACCATGGGCACCTCGTATTCGATCCGTTACGTGACCGGCGACGATACGCCGTCGGCGCGCGAGATGCAGGCGGAGATCGATAAACGGCTGGAGCAGGTGAACGACCAGATGTCCACCTACCGGCCGGACTCCGAGCTGAGCCGCTTCAACGCCAGCCGCGACATTGACCGGCCGTTCCCGGTTTCGCCGGCGACCGCCGAGGTGGTGCGCGAAGCGCTGCGCATCAACCGCGTGACCGATGGCGCGCTGGACGTGACCGTCGGGCCGCTGGTCAACCTGTGGGGCTTCGGCCCGGAAGGGCGGCCGGATAAAGTGCCGAGCGAGGCGGAGCTGGCGCACCGCCGCGCCTGGACCGGTGCCGATAAACTGGCGGTACAGGGCAGCGCGCTGGTGAAAAGCATCCCCGAGCTGTATGTCGACCTGTCGTCGATCGCCAAAGGATACGGCGTGGATGTGGTGGCGGAGTACCTGCAATCGCAACACGTGCAAAACTACATGGTGGATATTGGCGGTGAAGTCCGCACCCGCGGGCGCAACGGCGAGCAAAAGCCGTGGCGCATCGCCATCGAGCGCCCGACCGCCGGTGCGCAGCAGCAGGCGCAGTTGGTGATCCAGCCAGGGGAGATGTCGATCGCCACCTCGGGTGACTATCGCAACTACTTCGAGCAGGACGGGGTGCGCTATTCGCACACCATCGATCCTATCACCGGCCGGCCGATCAACCACCGCCTGGTGTCGATCACCGTACTGAGCCCGACCTGTATGACCGCTGACGGCCTGTCCACCGGCCTGAACGTGATGGGGCCGGAGCGCGGCCTGGCGCTGGCCAATCTGCTCGGTATCCCGGTGTTCATGATCGTGAAAACCGCCGACGGGTTTGAGGAGCGTTATTCGGACGCGTTCAAACCCTACCTGAAAAAGAGTTCGTGAGGTTGCTATGCTGACGGTATTCGCCGCCACCTTCGTGTTGTTCCTGCTGATCGTCGGCGGGATGTCGCTGGGTTATGTGTTCAAACGCAAAAGCCTGCAGGGCAGCTGCGGCGGCATCACCGCATTGGGGATGGAGAAAGTCTGCGACTGCCCGGAACCTTGCGATGCGCGTAAAAAGCGCGAAGCCAAAGCGGCGCAGCGGCGCGAGCAGTTGGACAAACACCGCATTCTGTAGCTGTAGCGAAAACCCGGCCTAGGCCGGGTTTTTTATTTGGGCCTTGCCGAAAGGCGTATGAAAGTCTGGCTGGGTGCGATTAACAATGGCGTGAATTTTCAGGGTGTAACGGATAAAACGATCGCCAGAAAATACGAATATGCGCTTTCTCAGTTTTTTAAGCAGAGGTAACAGGATGAACTGCATTATTTTGGCTGGAATGCTGACTTTGCTGCTCGCCGGCTGTATGCACATGAACGATCCGAGGCCAAAGAACTACGCGGCCAGCGTCACTGTGGTTGATAACCACGTTTGCGTGCGGGTTCAACCGGAAGGGGACGAGCGGTTGGCCGGCGTCATTATCGAAGAAATCGGCAACGCCAACGCTATCTTCGGCAAGAACTTCGCGGATAACGAGATGCCTGCGGTCATCGCGGCTACGTGCATTCCCGACGATAACTATAAATTCGAGGGCGGGAGGTCTTACGGGGTTTCGATAACGCTGCTGTCGCGGGATAAACGAAGTAAAGATATTGAGCCTGCCGCCCGGTTATTTGGGGCAGGGTTTAGCATACGCAATGAAAATGGCACCATCCAGGTGGTTCCTGCTCACTAACGGATGTTGAAAGCCGGGGGGCATAAGGTGGGTTTGTCGAACCGCCTTATGCCTTTGGCCGATGATTTATTTCGCCTTGCGGAAGCTTTTCGTATCGATGTAAGGCACCTGCGTTCAAAAATATGTTACCGCATTCATTTATGAGGGGTTATTTGCTTTTGGAATAGGCCAGATTGCCGAGTGAACCTCCCACGAAACAGCACAACACCAGGCCAATCGTCAGCAACTCGAAGTTAGCCGACATCTGATCCTCGCCCTCAATGTGGCCAATAATCCAGTCTGAGAGAAAGGGAAAAGCCAGGAGCATGAGGCCGATACCTATGATCGCACCGGCAATAATTGCTGCTATCCGTTTCATATCACCTGCCAGAACCAGACTTCTTTTGATTTAAAGAAATCGCTAAAACGTCCATCCCAAGAAAGCCCCCATTGAATACGAAAATAGCTCGATAGTGTGGTTAAACGAGAACCATTCCACAGATCTATATGATCTCCCGAGCGATTGCGAAAGTTTTCATTCCCTCGCTGCCAGTAATCTTTAAAAAAGATAATGCCGGTTTTGCCTTTCAGCACCCGCTCAAACTGGTTGGATGTGACTTTTACCATGCATCCTAGCCCCGGTATCGGTGTTCGTGCTAAAGCATTTGCCAGTTCTTCAGCACGCAAAATATGGCCCTCACTTTTCTTGTGTAACCAACAAAAGTTCACGCCTGACAATTTACTGACATCATACCCACAATGAACCAAAGCTGCACCGATGCGTATAGCACACTGATCATCAAAGGCTTTATCGCCATGGACAGTGCGGCATGGATACTCATCCCCATTGATTTGAGGATGTTGTTCCCAAAGTTTGTTAAAAGTTATCGACATATAATTCCTTTTAAATCATTCCATTATTCTCTAGCCCTCCGATGCCATAGCATATGTTGATACCCGTAGAGCTATTTAGATGAGTGGAGGTGCTATTTAGAAAAGTTTAAGAAAGACAGATCGTTGGCGTGTTTCCAAAGATGGCCAGAGCCTAGAGTATTGTCGTCACTAATGGTGATGTTTTGTTTGAAAAATAGACGTTGATCGCATTATGAGAAGAGGATATTTATGCACCGAATATTATGTGGCTATACGTTTTATTTTTAATATATTTAATTGATAATAAATAAAATATTAATATTGATTGATCGTGAAATCCCGGAGAAATTCCCTTCATTGGGGAGCGTGAGTATCCCCATTTCCTCAGATTTTCTCCGGTGTTCTATTGTTATTTCGCCTTGCGGAAGCTTTTCGCCTCGGCCGGTGAGTTGACCATCACGCCGTCGGCGCCCAGCGCCAGCGCCTGCTGATACTCCTGCGGCGAGTTGACGCCGAACAGGATGATATGCGCCGGGCCCTGAGAGCGGAAGCAGTCCATCGACTCTTTATCCCAGGTCAGAAACGCCTTCGAACGCCCTTCGCCGAGGGTATATTTCTCCACCACTTCCACCTCGCGTTTCAGCTCCAGCCCGTACCAGCGCGGCTGGCGGTTGTCCGGTTTGACGTCGCACTGGTGCGCCATGGTGATATTGGCCAGCAGCGTGCGGGTTTCGTCGCGGTTTTCGAAGCGCGGGATGGCCGGCGGCAGCGCCTGCAGGTATTTGGCGTCGGTGGAGTAGACGCGGATGCGGTTCAGGCTGTCGGTGCTCTCCAGCGTCGCCAGCAGCGTCTGGCCAAACTGCGCCGGATCGGCGTCCGGGGATTTGATGTCCAGATAGAAGGTGACGTGCGGAAACGCTTTAAGCACGTCGTCCAGCCGCGGAATGCCGATGCCCTGGCCGCGGAACGGGTGCGTATCCCCTCTGGCGAAGGCCCAGCCGGCGTCGGTCTCGGCCAGTTGCGCGGCGGTGTAGGCAGAGACCGGGCCCTGCCGGTTGGTCAACGCTTTCAGATCCGAGGGGCGATACAGCACGATGACGCCGTCTTTGGATGCTTGCAGGGTGATCCAGATGGCGTCGGCGCCGTTTTTCAGCGCGGTTTCGATGGCGATGCGGGTGTTCTCCGGCGCATCGGCGGTGCCGCCGCGGTGGGCGACGATCGCCGGCGCGTGACCGGCAGCGCTGGCCGCCAGCGCGCTCAGCGACAGCGCGGAAGCCAGCAGCAAATAAGAAAATCTGATCATGTAGGGTACCTTGTCGTTATCGTTGTGGTGAGCCGCACGGGATGGCGGAAATCATACTATTGAAAAATTAAGCTTTTTTAACAACGCGGAAATATCTGGCGGAAACGGTGCTTTCGTCGAATCCTGCGGCCTTGAGCTTTCGGTATCTGACTGTATACTTATACAGTATTACTGGAGGGTGCGATGCGTAAAATCATTCATGTCGATATGGACTGCTTCTTCGCGGCGGTGGAAATGCGCGACGATCCCAGCCTGCGCGATATCCCGCTGGCGATTGGCGGCAGCGCCGATCGCCGCGGGGTGATCAGCACCGCCAACTACCCGGCGCGGCGCTACGGCGTACACAGCGCCATGTCCACGGCAATGGCGCTCAAGCTGTGCCCGCACCTCACCCTGTTGCCGGGGCGCATGGCGGCCTACAAAGAGGCCTCGCTGCATATCCGCGAAATCTTCGCCCGCTATACTCCGCTGATCGAGCCGCTGTCGCTCGATGAAGCCTACCTCGACGTGACCGACAGCCCGCAATGCAATGGCTCGGCAACGCTGATCGCCCAGGAGATCCGCCAGGCGATCGCCGACGAACTGAACCTCACCGCCTCGGCCGGCGTTGCGCCGATCAAGTTTCTCGCCAAAATCGCCTCCGAGATAAACAAGCCGAACGGGCAATACGTGATCACGCCGGCGCAGGTGCCGGCGTTTTTGCAACAGCTGCCGCTCAGCAAGATCCCCGGCGTCGGCAAGGTGACCGCCAAGCGGCTGGAGGAAGTGGGGCTTATCACCTGCGCCGACGTGCAGCAATACGATTTGGCGCAGCTGCTCAAGCGCTTCGGCAAGTTCGGCCGGGTGCTGTGGGAGCGCTGTCAAGGCATCGATCGGCGCGAAATCTCTCCTGAGCGGCTGCGCAAATCGGTGGGGGTGGAGCGCACGCTGGCGGAGGATATTCACGACTGGGAAGACTGCGAAACGCTGATTATCGACAAACTCTATCCCGAGCTGGAGATGCGGCTGCGCAAGGTGAAGCCGGATCTGCAGATCGCCCGGCAGGGCGTGAAGCTGAAGTTTCAGGATTTTCAGCAAACCACCCAGGAGCACGTGTTCCCGGTGCTGAACCGGCAGGATTTGCTGGAGGTGGCGCGGCAGGCGTGGCGCGAGCGGCGCGAAGGGCGCGGCGTGCGGCTGGTGGGGCTGCATGTGACGCTGCTCGATCCGCAGCTGGAGCGGCAGCTGGCGCTGCCCTGGGAATAAAAAAGCCGGCAAATCGCCGGCTTTTTGCGTTAAGCGCGCAGCTTACGCGCGCTCAGGGATCGCTTTCAACAGCGAAGTCAGCAACTTCCAGTACAGACCGACGCTTTCGATATGCACCTGCTCATCCGGCGAGTGCGGGCCGGTGATGGTTGGCCCGATCGAGACCATGTCCATGTCTGGATACGGCTTTTTGAACAGACCGCATTCCAGACCGGCGTGGATCACCATGATGTTCGGCGTCTTGTCGAACAGCTCCTGATACAGCTCGCGCACCAGGTGCATCACCGGCGAGTCGGCGTCCGGCTGCCAGCCTGGGTAGCCGCCCTTCGGCGCCACCTTGGCGCCGGCCAGCTGGCCCAGCGCGGTTAGCATCTCGACCACGTAATCTTTGCCGCTGTCGATCAGGGAGCGGATCAGGCAGATGATTTCCGCTTCGTTTTCGCTGGTGGTGACCACCCCGACGTTCAGCGAGGTTTCCACCACGCCTTTTACCGCGTCGCTCATGCGGATCACGCCGTTCGGCGTGCCGTTCAGCAGCGCCAGGAAACGCTGCTGGCTGTCGGCGCTCAGCGCCTGCGAAGCGCTGGTGGTCGGCTCCAGCAGCACGGTGATGTTCTTCTCTTTGGCGGAGAGTTCGTTCTGCAGCACCGCCAGGAACTCCTGGCTCAGGGCTTTCAGCGCGTCGGCCTTGTCCGTCGGCACCGCAACCACCGCGGAGGCTTCACGCGGGATGGCGTTGCGCAGGGTGCCGCCGTTCAGATCCAGCACGCGCAGGTTCAGCGCCGCCGCATGGGCGAACAGGAAGCGCGCCAGCAGCTTGTTGGCGTTGCCCAGCCCGACGTGGATCTCGGCGCCGGAGTGGCCGCCTTTCAGGCCCTTGAGCGTCAGCTTCAGGGTTTGGTAACCGGCCGGTACCGCTTCGCGCTGCAGCGGCAGGGTGGTGATGAAATCGATACCGCCGGCGCAACCCATGTAGATTTCGCCTTCTTCTTCGGAATCGGTATTGATCAGGATGTCCGCCTGCAGCCAGTTCGGCTGCAGCCCGAAGGCGCCGTCCATGCCGGCCTCTTCGGTCATGGTCAGCAGCACTTCCAGCGGGCCGTGCTCAACGCTGTCGTCGGCCAGCACCGCCAGGGCGGAGGCCATGCCGATGCCGTTGTCGGCGCCCAGCGTGGTGCCGCGCGCTTTCACCCACTCGCCGGCGATATAAGGCTGGATCGGATCCTTGGCAAAGTCGTGCACGGTATCGTTATTCTTTTGCGGCACCATGTCCAAATGCGCCTGCAGCGCGACCGGCTTGCGGTTTTCCATGCCTTTGGTGGCCGGCTTGCGCAGCAGGATATTGCCGACCCGATCGCGCTCGGCGTGCAGGTTCTTTTCTTTGGCCCAGGTGAGGATGTGCTGCGCCAGCGCTTCTTCATGATAAGAAGGGTGCGGGATAGAACAGATCTTGGCGAAAATATCCCACAGCGGCTGTGGCGAAAGCTGAGACAATTCAGACACTATAAGTCTCCTGTGACGGCAGGCTCCGACAGGACGGGCGTGCCGCGCGGTTGAGGTGAGCGGGTATCTGTGCGTCGTGGCACGATCACCAGAGAATATCACTTTATTTCCGGCGGTGCGCGCACCGTATTGTGCGGTTTAAGCGCTTGATCACACGGCTTCGCTGCGGGAACGTTCGCTTTTTCAGCATCAATCACCGAAAAGCCGCACGGCGGAAATCGCGAGGTTTTCCTCGGTACAACTGGAATTCAACGCGGTCAGTCCCTATAATCTCGCGCAACCTTTTTTCCCCTGAACTATAAAGTAAGCCGCTTCACCAGCCGGCTGGGACACGATTCTATGAGCGAAAAATACGTTGTTACCTGGGATATGCTGCAAATGCACGCACGCAAGCTGGCGCACCGCCTGCTGCCTGCCGACAAATGGACGGGCATCATTGCCGTAAGCCGCGGTGGCCTGGTGCCGGCGGCTCTGCTGGCGCGCGAACTGGGCATCCGCCATGTGGATACCGTCTGCATTTCCAGCTACGACCATGACAACCAGCGCGAAATGAAAGTGCTCAAGCGCGCCGAAGGCGACGGTGAAGGCTTCATCGTGGTGGATGATTTAGTGGATACCGGCGGCACCGCGAAAGCGATCCGCGACATGTACCCGAAAGCGCATTTCGTCACCATCTTCGCCAAACCGGCGGGCCGCCCGCTGGTGGACGACTACGTGGTCGACATCCCGCAGGATACCTGGATCGAACAGCCGTGGGACATGGGCGTCAGCTTCGTTCCCCCTATCGGCGGCCGCTAAGCCCAGCCAGTTCCAAGTCAACGCCCGGTTATGCCGGGCGTTTGCGTTATCTTGGTTTATCCCGCCAGAGTTAGGTACACTACCTCCAGTTAAGTAGGCCTTTTGCGGCCTATCGCCAGATTTACGGAGGCTGTTGTTACCATGGCACAGGCCAACCTTTCTGAAATTCTTTTCAAGCCCAAATTCAAACACCCTGAAACCTCGACGCTGGTGCTGCGCGCGCGCAACAAAGTGAGCGCCGCCATGCATTCCGCATTGGAAGGCGACACCACCGGCAGCTGGTACCGCATGCTGAATCCGCTGCTGTGGGCCTGGCGCGGCGTCAGCCCGATTGAAATCCACGAAGTGCTGGCGCGCATCGCCGCCTCCGACGCCGAGCGCAGCAATCCGCAGCGGCTGGATACCGTGGTGGGGTACCGCAACGGCAACTGGATCTACGAGTGGATCCATCAGGGCATGCAGTGGCAGCAGCGGGCGACGGAGCAGCAGGATCCGCTGCTCGGCGGCGAATACTGGCTGAAGGCCGCGAGCCTGTACAGCATCGCCGGTTACCCGCACCTGAAGGGCGACGAGCTGGCCGAACAGGCGGAGATGCTCGCCAACCGCGCTTACGAAGAGGCGGCGCTGCTGCTGCCGTATCAGCTGAAAGAGCTGGAGTTTCGCATCGAGGGCGGCGCCAGCGTCACCGGTTTCCTGCACATGCCGGAGAAGGGCGAAGCGCCGTTCCCGACGGTGCTGATGTGCGGCAGCCTCGACACGCTGCAGACCGACTACCACCGCCTGTTCCGCGACTACCTGGCCCCGCACGGCATCGCCATGCTGACGCTCGATATGCCGTCGATCGGTTCTTCCTGCAAATGGAAGCTGACGCAGGACTCCAGCTACCTGCACCAACAGGTGCTGATCCAGCTGGCCTCGGTGCCGTGGGTGGATCATCAGCGGGTGAGCGCCTTCGGCTTCCGCTTCGGCGCCAACGTGGCGGTGCGGCTGGCCTATCTGGAGCCACAGCGGCTGCGCGGCGTAGCCTGCCTGGGGCCGGTGGTGCATCGCCTGCTGTGCGACAGCAGCACCCAGCTGAACGTGCCGGACATGTATATGGACGTGCTGGCCAGCCGCATGGGCATGGCCAACGCTTCCGACAACGTGCTGAAGGTGGAGCTGAACAGCTACTCGCTGAAAATGCAGGGGCTGCTGGGGCGCCGCTGCCCGACGCCGATGATCTCCGGCTACTGGGAGCGCGATACGCTCAGCCCGAAAGAGGAGTCGCAGCTGATCGTCACCTCTTCGGTGAGCGGCAAGCTGGTCGCCATCCCGCGCACCCCGGTTTACGACAGCTTCCATCGGGCGTTGCTGCAGATGTCCGGCTGGCTGAAGGACAAAATGCGTTAATTAGTTGCTAAATTTTAACAGTTTGTTAAAAAGAGTGGTCTACATTGAGGAGGTTAGAGAATGACGTTACCGAGTGGCCACCCTAAAAGCCGACTAATGAAACGTTTTGCCAGCTTGGGGCCGTACCTGCGTGAAGGGCAATGTGAAAACGACCGTTTTTTCTTTGATTGTTTGGCCGTCTGCGTCAATGTAAAGCCCGCTCCGGAGAAGCGCGAGTTCTGGGGCTGGTGGATGGAGCTGCAGGCGGAAGAAGCGCGCTTCACCTATTCGTACCAATTCGGCCTGTTCGACAAAGAAGGCGACTGGACGGCGCAAAACATTAAGGATGATGAAGTGAGCGCCAAGCTGGAAGACACCCTGCGCGACTTCCATCGCCGCCTGGGCGAGCTGCTGGCGACCATGGAACTGGGGCTGGAACCCGCCGACGATTTCAAAGAAAAACTGATCAAACTCTCCGCCTGACCCCGTTTGACCACGTATTGTGCTGATTTCGCGTTGTGCCTGTTGGCATAACGCGTCTCTCCTGTTACAAAGACCTTTGCACCCTATTCTCATCATACCCTATAGCTTTCGAGTTGCGGCTAGGCGGCAAGCGGAGGAATCCCCAGGAGCTTACTGAGGTAAGTGACTGGGGTGAGTACGTGCAGCCAACAACGCTGCAGCTTGAAAGATGACGGGTATATTACACGGCAGAAATACTATGAACGGCAGCCAGACATTGGTTGTGAAATTGGGCACCAGCGTGTTGACCGGCGGATCGCTGCGTCTGAACCGCGCCCACATCGTCGAATTGGTGCGCCAGTGCGCGCAGCAACACGCCGCGGGCCACCGCATCGTCATCGTCACCTCCGGCGCCATCGCCGCCGGGCGCGAACACCTGGGCTACCCCGAGTTGCCCGCCACCATCGCTTCCAAGCAGCTGCTGGCGGCGGTAGGGCAGAGCCGGCTGATCCAGCTGTGGGAACAGCTGTTCTCCATTTACGGCATCCACGTCGGGCAGATGCTGCTGACGCGCGCCGATCTGGAAGACCGTGAGCGCTTCCTCAACGCGCGCGACACCATGACGGCGCTGCTGGACAACCGCATCGTGCCGGTAATCAATGAGAACGACGCCGTCGCCACCGCCGAAATCAAGGTGGGCGACAACGATAACCTGTCGGCGCTGGCGGCCATTCTGGCCGGGGCCGACAAACTGTTGCTGCTGACCGATCAGCAGGGCCTCTACACCGCCGATCCGCGCAACAACCCGCAGGCCGAACTGATCCGTGAAGTGCACGGCATCGACGACGCGCTGCGCGCCATCGCCGGCGACAGCGTCTCCGGCCTGGGCACCGGCGGCATGGGCACCAAGCTGCAGGCGGCCGATGTGGCCTGCCGCGCCGGCATCGACGTGGTGATCGCCGCCGGCAGCAAGCCGGGCGTGGTGGCGGACGTGATCGAAGGCAAACCGGTGGGTACCCGTTTCCACGCACTGGAAACCCCGCTGGAAAACCGCAAGCGCTGGATCTTTGGCGCGCCGCCGGCCGGTGAGATCACCGTCGACGACGGCGCCGTGGAAGCGATGATGGCGCGCGGCAGCTCGCTGCTGCCGAAGGGCATCCGCGAAGTGAAGGGCGACTTCTCGCGCGGCGAAGTGATCCGCATCCGCAATCTGGCGGGGCGCGATCTGGCGCACGGCGTCAGCCGCTACAACAGCGACGCGATGCGCATGATCGCCGGGCACCACTCGCAGGAAATCAGCGAAATCCTCGGTTATGAATACGGTCCGGTGGCAGTGCACCGCGACGATATGATTGTCAGTTAAGGAGTGAGCATGCTGGAGCAGATGGGGAAGGCCGCCAAGCAGGCCTCCTGGCAGCTGGCGGTGCTGAGCACGGCGAAGAAGAATCAGGTGCTGTCGGTGATGGCCGACAGGCTGGAAGCCAACAGCGAAGCGATCCTGCTGGCGAACGAACAAGACATGGCGCAAGCGCGCGCCACCGGCATGAGCGAAGCGCTGCTCGATCGCCTGCTGTTGACCCCGGCGCGGCTGGCGGCGATCGCCAACGACGTGCGCCAGGTGTGCCGCCTGAACGATCCGGTCGGCCACGTGCTGGACGGCAACCTGCTGGACAGCGGGCTGAAGCTGGAGCGCCGCCGGGTGCCGCTCGGCGTGATCGGCGTGATTTACGAGGCGCGGCCGAACGTCACCATCGACGTCGCCAGCCTGTGCCTGAAAACCGGCAACGCGGTGATCCTGCGCGGCGGTAAAGAGACGCATAACACCAACCAGGCGACGGTGAAAGTGATCCAGCAGGCGCTGGAACAGTGCGGCCTGCCGGCGGCGGCGGTACAGGCGATCGACAGCCCGGATCGTGCGCTGGTGAACGAACTGCTGCGCCTGGATCGCTATGTCGACATGCTGATCCCGCGCGGCGGCGCCGGCCTGCACAAGCTGTGCCGCGAGCAATCGACCATCCCGGTGATCACCGGCGGCATCGGCGTGTGCCACACCTACGTGGATGCCGACGTCGATTTCGACAAGGCGCTGACGGTGATTGAAAATGCCAAGATCCAGCGCCCGAGCGCCTGTAACTCGCTGGAGACGCTGCTGGTGAACCGCAGCATTGCCACCGAGTTCCTGCCGGCGCTGAGCGCCAAAATGGCGGCGGCGGGCGTGACGCTGCACGCGGCGGAAAACGCGCTGCCGCTGCTGCAGGGTGGCCCGGCGACGGTGGTGCCGGTGAACGCGGAAGATTACGACGACGAATGGCTGTCGCTGGATCTGAACGTGCTGCTGGTGGACGATATCGATCAGGCCATCGACCACATTCGCACCCACGGCACCAACCACTCCGACGCGATCCTCACCCGGTCGCTGAGCAGCGCCGAGCACTTCGTGCGTGCGGTGGACTCCTCGGCGGTGTACGTCAACGCCAGCACCCGCTTCACCGACGGCGGCCAGTTCGGCCTGGGCGCGGAAGTGGCGGTAAGCACCCAGAAACTGCACGCCCGCGGCCCGATGGGCCTGGACGCGCTGACCACCTACAAGTGGATCGGCTACGGCGACGATCTGGTGCGCAGCTAAGGCCGCATTGCGACAGTAAAGACGTCAGGGCGCAGCGGGCTGCGCCCTGATTTTTTTGGAAGGGCCAACGCGCGGCAGCATGGCTGCTTGCAAAACAACCAAACGCCCCGGCGGCTATTGACTCATTTCGTGCACAGGTCTACCTTGTTCAACGCACTTCCGGCTTGCTCCGCAGGCCCGGCTCGATGCCGATATAGCTCAGTTGGTAGAGCAGCGCATTCGTAATGCGAAGGTCGTAGGTTCGACTCCTATTATCGGCACCATCACCTCTTCTAGATTCCCTCTGCTTATCTTTTTGCCGGTTAAACAACCGTTTAATCATCTGCTGTTATAATTACCCCTGTTGAGCCTTGATGGATGAATGTTTTCTCCTCAAGCATTGCGATGCGGCGCTCTGTGGAGCGGCATCCTTTTTTGGACATGCCGGTGGTTCGGTGAGAAGTAAGGAGAAGTGCACTATGAGCAGAAAAGACAAGCTCGCGGCGGCCCTGCTGGCCATCTTCCTGGGTGGGCTGGGCATTCACAAGTTTTACTTAGGGATGAAGTGGTGGGGGCTGTTCTACCTGCTGTTCTGCTGGACGGGGATCCCGGCGATTGTCGGCTTTATCGAAGGCATTATTTATCTGTTCCAGTCGGAAGAGAAATTCAACCAGAAATACAACCCTGGTCTGATTTAATGCATTTTCTGGCGGCGCTTCCTGTTAAGGGAAGCGCCGCTTTTCATTCCGCTACTGTTTTTTCATCATCATCTTGCCGCGCATCTCTTCGCTCATCATTTTATTCGAGCTGGAGATCACGCAGTTATATTGCTTGCCTTGGTTAATGATCATAAAAGTGCTGATCGGATTTTTAAAATCTTTGTCGATGGTGAAATAAATATAGGCCTGCGGCAATGCGGCCGGTTTAAAGGCGCCGAAGGCATACACATCCGCCAGGCCCAGCGCGGAGAGATCGACCGTCAGTTCCATCGGCTGTTTGTCGTTTGGCGATGGGAACATCGATTTGGCCGACATCATCATGGTGCTGCTGTTGATGGTGTAATCGGTTTTAACCTTCATGCCCATATATTTCGATTCCGGCATGGAAAGTTCTTTTTTGCAGGCGGCGTCGTGCTGCGGCGCCGGGCTGCCGTTTTCCATCACGGCGTGCACGTGTTCCAGCGTCACCGCCGCGCTGCCGGTGGCAGGCTGCGCATCGGCCGCGTAAGCCGCGCCGCTGAAGGCGGCTACAGAGGTAAGGATGATGCCTGTAACGATTTTCATTGTCGCTCTCCGGAATACTATTAATGTTATTAATTGCGGTGTGTAGCCTATTGGCTTGATAAAACGCAAGGTTACTCGTTCCGTGAAGATCAAATATCCTCGGAATTTTTATAGTAAATAGTGTTTCACCCACGCGGTGCGCGAGGTTGGTTTAATTATCTTGAGGGCCTTGCTCTTCTGTATTTCAGTATGTTTACCTGCATATAAAGAGTATGTCTAAACATAGTCAATGTTTAGAATATGCACAAATTATTGCGATTTTTTTCCGCTTTAATTCTTCGCCTTTTAATGCGAGTTTAAATATTTTATTGAGATACAGAGGGTTATCTTTTTACGTTGAAATCACTCAGTGAAGCGTTATTTATGTGATCTTCATGGTCACAGAAATAACGCTGAAATTATTATCTTTCTATGTAACGGCTAATTATTCATGTCATAGGCTTCAACCCCGCTAACCGCCTGAGCTAGAATCAGGCGGTTTTCTCGTGGAAAAGGATATCGCCATGGCCGCCTGGGCCCTTTTGATCGTCGGTTGGTTGTTGATTTGGCAGGATCACCCGATTTTCGGCGTGCTGTGCATCGCGCTGTTCGCCGTGCTGCAATGGGCGAAGTACGCCGCTAAAGGCGCGCAAGAGCCCGAAGAGGCCGCAGAGTGGCGTAAGACCGACTGGCGCTCGCAGCCGATTGAGATGGCGCACGCCGGCGACAGCGATCGGCAGATTGGCGGCGTGGGGGAGCTGGGCATGGGCGGCCCCAATTTTTGGACGCTGCTGCTGCGTGACGGGGCGATTGTGCATAGCGCCTGTGCCGCGCCGCAGGACGTGGACGGCGGCAAGTTGCGCCTGATCCCGACCCGCAGCCGCGAGGGTGAGGGGCTGACGGTGTACGAGCCTGCCGCCCGGGTGATGTACGCGCTGCCTGCATTGACCGATCGCGAGCAGAACGCGTTGGCCGCCGGTTCCGCTGAGGCGCTGGCGCGGCTGCGGGCGAGGTGTCGGCAGGCGGAGGCTACGCCGCTGCGTCAGGTGCGCGGTCTGTGGGTGCCTCAGTGGACTGAGGATCCGGCGGATCGTCTGGCGATCGCCTTACCCAGCGGGCGGGCGCTGGCGGCGCGCTCGATGTTGCCGGCGGATCTGCGCCATGCGGACGATCCTGCCGCGCTGCTGCACACGCCGCCTTATGAGCTGTTGCTGGATAACCGGCCGACCAATCTCTTCGTGCGCGATCTCGATCGCGTGGCGGAATCCCCGGCGGGCGACGGCTTGAGCGTCGGCGGCTGCCAGTTCCACGGTGAGCATATTGTCGATGGTCTGTACCATCTGCACTTCGCCGGCGAGTGGTTCAGCTTGCTCTCTCACGCGCACAAACCGGCGGGCGGGCGCGGTTCGGACACCACTTTTTTCGTCGAGCGGGTCGAGCCGCAAGACGGCGGCGTGTTCGTGATTGAATGGGATGCCTACGGCGTGGGGCCCGACGGGCGTGCGCCGCGCGTAGCGGCGCCGCCGGTCTTGGTTATCGCGGTGAGCTGGCAGGAAGCGCCGCTGCAGCTGCCCACGGCCAATAACCGCGTGACCGTGCGCTTGCCCAACGCCACGGCGTAAGGCTTAAGGCAGCACACTGACTTCGCCGTTGTGCAAGGTCAGTACGGCGATCGGGCTGCCGGAGAAGCACTCCCTAAAGGCCCAACTGCTGGGCCGAAACGCTGCCGCAGGCAGCCCGGCCTGCCACTCCTCCCACAGCGGAACCGGCCGATCCGGCGGCAACAAGAAGGTGACCAGCCAACCGGCTTCGCAGTGCACCCTTTGGCCGCTCGGGCGGGCAAAGGTGTGCGCGCTCGCCAGCTCCATCACCGGCGGTAAAACCTCGAAGGCGATGATCGGCACGCCGGCCACGCTTTGCGGCTGAGGAAAACGCACGGCGGTCACGCCGTTCATCGTGATGGGGCTGTCTTCGGTGCCGGGCAGGCGTGGCTCCTGGCGGTTTACCCAACTGCCTTTCGGCAGCGTCGTTTCACCGAACGGCTTTGCCTCGTCGAGCGTCAGGTAGCTGCGTTGATTCCAACGATCTTCCGCCCGCTGGCTCTTGATGTCCTGGATGGCGATGCCGATAAGCATCAGCGCGCACGCCACCGGGTAGACCGCCAGCGCCGAGGCCAGCAGATAGCCGCCCCAGGAGAGCGGTGGTCGCGGTCGGCCGCCGCGGGCAGAAGCGTAGCGCCAGCCCCACCAGGCGATCAGGATGCCGGTGAGCAGCAGGGCCAACAACAGCGCCAGCAGTCCTGCGGCGCCGGCGCCATAACCTAGCAGCATGGCAGGTTCCTTATGTTCACGGCGTGGTGGAGCGATAGCGAACGAAGTAGGGCAGTGGCGGGGTCTCCCCGTCATCGCCATAGTGGCTCTCCGGTTCGATCACGGTCTGGCGTGCATCGTCGCGCCCGTTGTAGCGATACTCCAACGGCTGCCGGTAGCGCACGTCGGATGAGCGCAGATCGAAAATCAGCGAAAGGCGCGCATCGCCGTTATCCGTTTGGGCGACCAGCTTGTCGTTGCCCGCCCACAGCTGATACAGCGATTTATCGCCGTTTTCCAACAGCACCGTCAGCTGCCCGTCAGATTGATAACGCAGGAGCTGATACAGCCCTCTGTCCAGCGTTTGCGCGATCAGGTAGATGCCGCCATCCGGAGCCTGCGCGCTTTCCTTCACGCGCACCGCGAGCCAATGCAGTTCGGCCACCTCGCCGGTTTTGCCGTTAACGGCAATATGCAAGGCGCCGGAGCCGAGCACCGGGTTCATCCAGAACAGCACGCGTTCGCCATCAACGGCGGTAAAGATCTCGGGCATGGATTTGCGCTTACCGGAGGCGTTAGCCGTCGGTGAGTCCTCCTCGCCGCGCTCAAAGCCCAGCAGCTGCCGCGCGTCCAGCTGTGCCGGCAGGTCCAGCGTTTGCCGCCAATGGGCGCCAAAGTCCGGGCTGTAGAATACGCCTTCGGTGCTGATGAAATACAGCGCGCGTTTCCCCGGCAGCGCCACCAGTTTGCCGCCGATAAAGGAAGGCAGATTGTCGTCGCCCTCCGGCCAGGGGATCAGTGCCCCGAGGGTGCCCCGTTGCACATCGACCAGCCTGCGCCCCTTGGACAGAAAAAGCACGCACTCCTGCTCGACGCAAACCGCATCGTAGATCAACTCGTCGAGTTGCCCCAGCATCTGCAGCCCCTTCGGGCCGGTGAATAACACCTGGCTGAGGTAGTTGGCCGCCCAGCCGTAAAAGCTATTGTAGGCCCCGCGTTCACTCCTTTTGCTGATGAGCAACAGAGCGCCGTCCTGCGCCGGGTAGCTGTGGATGAGATCGTAACGGGCTATCGTCGGCAAGGCCTGGTCGCTCTGGGTCCATTGCCACTGTGCATAGCGTTGCTCAGGGGCGAGGAAATAGACGCCCAGCGCGCTGGCCAAAAACAGCGTCAGGATAATAAGGGGTCTTTTATAAAGCGCTAACGTCATCATTTCAGCTCCGTCACCTGCTCCTGCCGCCATAGCCTGCGGCGCAGATGGCGCAGGTATTTGAACGTCTTAAACGTGCGGTGCTGCTCAAAAGCGTAGAGGCGACAGATCTGGGCGAAGCCCTCGATCAGCAGCGCCAGGCCGCTGATCATCAGCATCATCAGCAGCAGAATCGGCGGCAATTCACTGCCGAGGCGCTTCAGGGTCCAGGCATCCAGGTAAAAGCCCGCCGGGGTATCGGCGTTATTCCACACGATCAGGCCGAGCACCAAACACGTCACGATCGCGCCCAAAATGAAGACAACGCGCGCGCTCAGGTTAAGGCCGGCTTCGGTGAAGTAGCGGCTGCCGCCGATGAGATAGGTCTGGCGATCGCGATGGTTGATGATCCCACGCACCTTAGGGAGCTCGGGGACGGTGTCGTTCTCGCAATACAACACCTGCAGCGGATCGCCTTTGGCGATGAAAAGCGGATGTTGCCGACGAAATACCGGATGCAGTTTGGTATTGGGGACGTTGAGCGCGCGGGTCGTTAACGCGAAGTGCGTCTCCTTCTGGCGCCACGCATAAGTGTCCAAATACTGCACCTGCCGCGGGATCTCATAGTGGAGGAGTTCGTAGCTCAGGGCGTTGACCGTCTCGATGGCGGAGGCCTCGACGCCGTCAGGGAGGGGGAACTCGGTTTGTTGCGTTGTGGGCTCTGACGCGGCCTCTGCACGGACGGCCCGGTATCTGATGCCGGGGATTTTCAGGCTGAGCGAGCCGGGCGGCGTGACGTCTTGCCCCTGCAGCACGCGATCCAGCGCCCTGAGCAGGCGCTTGCGGCCGCGGTGCGCAATCAACAGGAGCTCCGAACCGACGAACAGCACCATGCCGATGCCGATAAGGCCGGCGATAATGGCGATAAAGAACAGGGCAATAGTCAGCCAGGAATCTTCCCGGTCCATGATGAAAAAGCCCGCCGGGAAACCGCCGGCCAGCACGACGCCCAGCAGCAGCAGAGCAAAGTATTTCAGCTTGTATTTCAGCGTTCTGTCAGGCTCCAGCCGGCCTTTAGTGCCGTGCAGCAGCCAGTGCAGCCAGTAGCTGCCGTCCCGCAGGCGGTGGGCGCCGATCTTCACCCGATCGCCGGCGGCGAGCCTGGCCAGCAGATTTTCGCTGTCGCTGAAGTCGTCACGATAAAAAAAGAACGTCTGGCCGGAGGCGATGATCCTCACCAGGTTGTCGGGCGCCGTCTGTTGGCTGGCGCATTGCTCGACGGTCACATGAAAAAATTGGGTTTGCATGTCATTCCCTGTCAGCGGGCGTGGCCCGAAACTCATCCCTGGCGCCGGGTAGTCAGCGCTTTTTCATCAGTGGCAGCATGCGCACCAGCGCATTGTCCTTGACGATATAGTGGTGGAACAGCGCGGCGGCGGCATGCAGGCCGATCAGCCAGTAGCCGAACGACGCCAGCGTTTTGTGCCAGCCGATAATCATCCGCGCCTGCGGCCGATCCGCCACGTCGGCGAACGGCATCGGCAGGCCGAACAGATACCACTCCTTGCCGCCCAGATAGCGCGAGTAAACCCCCAGTACCGGCAGCGCTAGCAGCAGCAGGTAAATCAGGGTGTGCGTCAGGTGCGCCAGGCCGGTTTGCCACTTCGGCGGTTTGGGCGCGATGGCGGGCGAGGGGTGGCGCCAGCGCAGGAACAGGCGGGCGATCATCAGCGCAAACACCGTTACGCCGCAGCTGAAGTGGGTGACAACCAGCACGTACCAGGGGGCGCTGCCCGGTTCGGCAAAGCCGCGTAGCTCGATAGTGATGCAGGTGATGACCAGCAGGATCGCCACCAGCCAGTGCAGGCGAATTTGCCACGGCATGTAGGTGTTCTGCACCGGGTTACCTTTTGATGTTAAAGGGTCTATGTGCCGATGGTAACGAAATGTTACAGGCGAGGAAAGCGCCTGTGTGCAGTTTAAGCAAAATGCCAGGGATTATGCCGCTTATTAAGCTATGAATTTAGTGGGTTAAATGCCTGACGGCAGGGGAGAGAGCTGGCATCGTAAGTTGTGAAGTTAATGCGCGGTAGGTTCAGAGGCTGGCAGCTTATTAAGCGATGAGGCGGGTAGCGCCGCAGCTCTCGCCGCGGCGCCTGGGATCAGTTCAATTTGGCCTTGGCGAAGTCGCTGCCGTTCACGTCCACCACGTAGCCGCTCAGGTTGCTGCGGGTGGCGTAGAACACTTTGCCGGTGGCCAGCGGCAGCCACGGCGCCTGTTTGGCGAAGATCACCTGCGCCTGCTGATACAGCTTGGCGCGCGCCTGCGGCTGATTCTCCTGAATCGCCTGCTGGATCAGCCGGTCATAATCCTTATCGCACCAGCGCGCCACGTTGGCGCCGCTCTGCACCCCGGCGCAGCCGAGCAGGGTAGCGAAGTTGTCCGGATCGCCGTTGTCCGACACCCAACCGTACAGCGCGCTCTGCTGTTCGCCTTTGCGCAGCCCAGCCAGGTACTGGCCCCACTCCCAGGTCACGATCTTGGCCTTCACGCCCACCTTCGCCCAGTCGCTCTGGATCATCTCGGCGATGCGCTTCGAGTTCGGGTTGTAAGGACGCTGCACCGGCATCGACCAGATGTCGGTCTCAAAGCCCTGTTCCAGCCCGGCCTGCTTCAGCAGGTCGCGCGCCTTCTGCGGATCGTAGGCGTACTCCGGCAGTGTATCGTTGTAGCCCAGCATGCCCGGCGGCAGCAGCGAGTTGGCTGGCGTGCCGCTGTCTTTGAACACTGCGGCGACGATCGCTTTCTTGTCCACCGCATAGCTCAGCGCCTGGCGCACCAGCAGGTTGTCGAACGGTTTTTTCTGGGTGTTGAACGCCAGATAGCCGACGTTCAGCCCGGTAATGTCGTGCAGCTGCAGGTTGCCGTCGGCCTTGATGGCGGCAAACTGTTCCGGCAGCGGCGCGGGGATGATCTGGCATTCATTGGTCTTCAGCTTGGCCAGCCGGGTTTGCGGATCCGGCGTAATCGAGAAGATCAGGTGTTTGCTGGCCACTTCGCCCTGCCAGTAGTGCGGGTTGGCGATGTAGCGGATCAGCGAATCCTGCTTGTACTGCTGCAGTGCGAACGGCCCGGTGCCGATCGGCCAGTTGTCGACGTATTCCGGCGTGCCCTTTTTCAGCATGGCGTCGGCGTATTCGGCGGACAGGATCGAGGCGAAATCCATCGCCCAGTCGGCGACGAAGGCGGCGTTGGGCTGGCTCAGCGTGAAGCGCACGTGATGCTCGTCCACCGCTTCCACCTTGACGATCAGCTTATCCAGGCCCATGTCGGTGAAGTATTCATAGTTGCCGCCGGAGACCTTGTGATACGGGTTAGCGGGATCCTTCTGCCGCATCACGGTGAACACCACGTCTTCGGCGTTGAAGTCGCGCGTTGGGGTGAAGTATTTGTTGCTGTTGAATTTCACGCCCTGGCGCAGGGTAAAGGTGTAGGTCTTGCCGTCCGGGCTGACGCTCCACTCGGTGGCCAGCGAAGGGGCGGGGGTTTTATCGCTTTCGCGCAGCGTCACCAAGCGGTTGTATAGCACCTGCGAGGTGGCGATAAAAGTTGGCCCGGAGCTGGAGAGCTGCGGGTTGAACGATTCCGGCGAGGCGACGGTGCAGTACACCAGCGCATCGGAAGCGGCCAGCGCGCTGCCCGCCGACAGCAGGCCGGCGCTTGCCAGCGCCAGCGCGGCGATAGGGTGTTTTAAAAACGTCAAGGCAAGATCCTCAGGTGGAATGGGCCGTTAGCGGCGAATTGATTTAACTATAGATAACGGATGGCGAGACGGGGAACAAGCGCCTCATCGGTGCATTCTGTGCGCCCCGCGTTGCCTGCCGCCGCAGCGCAGATCTACACTGCTGGCCAATCACCCACTCGCAAGGATTTCCCGATGAGCCACTTTCGCCCTGTCGCCCTCGAACACGCCAGCCGCCTGCTGAACCACGGCCCGACGGTATTGATCACCAGCCGCAGCCGCGACGGCGCCAAACGCAACGTGATGGCCGCCGCCTGGTCGATGCCGGTGGAGTTCAGCCCGCCGCGCATTGCCATCGTGGTGGACAAAGGGGCGCACAGCCGGCAAATGATCGAGGAAAGCGGTGCATTCGGCATTTGCGTGCCGGCGGCCATGTTCATCGACGCCACCTACGCGGTCGGCAGCGTGTCCGGGTTGAATGACGACAAGTTCGCTCGCTTCCACATCGCCGCGGTGCCGAGCGCCACCCTACAGGTGCCATTGATCGAACAGGGCTGCGTGGCGTGGCTGGAGTGCCGCTTATTGCCGGAAAGCGGCGCGCAGGAAAAATACGACACCTGCTTCGGCGAGGTGCTGAGTGCGGCGGCGGACGAGCGGGTGTTCCAGCAGGGGCGCTGGAACTTCACCGCCGCCAATGCGGATCTGCACACTATTCATCATTTGGGGGCGGGCAACTTCGTGCGCAGCGGCGAGACGCTGCGGGCCAAACCGCTTTAATCGGCCGCGCGCTTGCGGTCGGCATCATAGCGTTCGCGGGCGGCGTCCAGCTCGGGGAAATGGTATTCCGCCCATCGGTCCAGCGCCGTCAGCGTCTCGACCAGCGAGCAGGCGACGGCGCTGAGCCGGTATTCCACATGCGCCTGATTCTTTTCACTTAAATCCAGCCGTTCGAGCAGCCCGTTGCGTTCCAGCTGGCGCAGCGTTTGCGTCAGCACCTTCTGTGAAATGCCGTCGATGCGGCGCAGCAGCTCGCCGTTGCGCATCGGCCGCTGCGCCAGCGCGGGCAGGATCAGCATCACCCACTTGCCGGAAATCAGCGCCAGCGCATCGCGCGCGGAGCATTTACTCGAATAGACGTCGCCGGGATAGGCCATGGGGGGTTACCTTCAGGTGCGTAATTGCCAAGGATGCGATAAAGCCACAGCATAGCAGCACCACCTTACAACGGGAGACACAGGATGAACGTGCTGATTGTGCTGGCTCACCCCGAGCCGCATTCTTTCAATGCCCATTTGGCCGAACAGGCGCGGCAGGCCTGGCTGGCGCAGGGGCATCAGGTGAAGACGGTCGATCTATATCAGGAAGGGTTTGATCCGCGCGAGGGCGCCGGCCATTACCCCAGCAGAAAGCAGGCGGACAGGTTCGATGCGATGCAGGAGCAGCGCCATCACTGGACGAATCAGGCGCTGCCGGCGGAGATCCGGCGGCATATCGAGCTGCTGCGCTGGACGGATACGCTGGTGCTGCAGTTCCCTTTCTGGTGGTTCGGCGCGCCGGCCATCATCAAGGGCTGGATGGATCGGGTGTTCGTTTACGGCGGGCTCTACGACAGCCGCCACCGCCATGAGAATGGCGTGATGCGCGGTAAGCGGGCGCTGCTGACCGTGACCGCCGGCGCCTCCGCTCAGGCCTGTGCGCCGGACGGGCGCGACGGCGATATGCGGCTGATGCTGTGGCCGATCATGCATGCGTTGCACTATATCGGTTTTAGCGTGCTGGAGCCGTTCCTGGTCTATGGCGTACGCGGCGGGCTGACGGGAGAGGCGCTGCAGGCGCAGAACGCCGCTTTGGCGCAGGTGACGCAGGCGTATCGGGCTGGCTTAAGCGATCTTGCCGCCTGGCCGGCGGTGCCGTTCAACCGCAATGACGATTTTGACGCCGATCTGGCGCTGAAGCCCGGCGCGCCGGTCTACAGCCCGTTCGTGCGGCACCGCGATCCGGTTTAGAATCCGGCCTTCAGCAGTTCCTCGCGCAAGTCGTCGATAATCGCCGGTTCGATGTCGGGGAACTGTTGCTGGATATCGGCGATGGCTTCGGCCACGCTCGGGCCGGCGAAGGTGCCGGAGAAGGGCACCAGCGGCAGGTTGGCGTCGCTGTCCGGTAGTTCACCGCGGATAGTGCCGGTGATCATGCCCGCTTTTTTTTCCGCTGTGAGGTCGTACTCCCCCACGTTTTTGTCGATCGGTTTCATTGGCCGCCTCGCTGTCGGTGAGTATTTACCCTGTCTGTTAAAGCATAGTGTTTCAGGCAATGAATACCAATCAATGTATATAATATTAATATAAAACAAAGTGATGCACGATTTGTCGTTTGACGTTCACCGGGGGCCGGCGCTATGCTCGTGGCGCTAAAGGAACCTTCCTCACTGACAGGGACAGACGACATGAAAAGACTGAAAAGCGCGGCGCTGTTGTTGCCGCTGTTGGCGCTCAGCGCCTGCACTCATCACCTCAGCAGCGCCGAGCAGCATGCCAAACACTACGTTTATCAAACCCGCGACGACTTCGATCCGCAATTCCGCACCGATGTGAACGGCAGCATTAAAAACGCCGTGCCGATGTTCGAACAGTTCTACCAGCAGGGGAAAAAGGATCGCGCGGCGGGCGTGGCGCGCAGCGAGGCGCAGAAAAAGGCCGACTATCTGGCCAGCCCGGAATTCCAGCAGAACATGGAACACAAAACCATTTTCATCAATCGCGCCTACAGCGGCTCCGACAATCCTAAGCGTCGCCAGGTGCTGTCGCAGGAAGCGGTGGGCGCCTATTGGGATGGTTACGAAGGGCGCTGACTGAATCCCACATAAACAGAAGGTAATAAAAACTGGCCTTCTGCCGGTTATTTGATTATAAAAACCGCCGCTAAGGACGATGTTCATAATCGAAACCAGGAGTGTTTATGTTGGCAAACGTTAAGCGTTCGTTCGCCGCCGCCGTCGTATTGATGTTGGCGTTGCCCGCGGCCCAGGCCGCGGATTACCGTGTGGGCGAGCAATACACCCGGCTGGATAAGCCGGTGGCCGCCGCGCCGGCGGTGGTGGAATTTTTCTCCTTCTACTGCGGCCCTTGCTATCAGTTCGCCGAAACCTACCGCGTAGGCAGCACCGTGGCGCAGGCGCTGCCCGCCGGCGAAAAGGTCACCAAGTATCACGTCAGCCTGATGGGCAAACTGGGCAATGAGCTGACCGAAGCCTGGGCGGTGGCGACGGTACTGGGCGTAGAAGACAAGATTGAAGGGGCGATGTTCGACGCGGTGCAGAAACAGCGCGCCGTCAATAGCGCCGAAGATATTCAGCGGGTGTTCACGGCGGCCGGCATCGATGCCGCCACCTATGAAAACGCGCGCCACAGCCTGCTGGTCAAAGGGTTGATCGCCAAGCAGAACGAAGCGGTGAAAGCGTTCGACGTGCGCGGCACCCCGTCGTTCTACGTGGCTGGCAAATACAAGATAGACAATGCCGGCATGGCCAGCACCAGCGTTGAAGGCTACGCCAAAGAGTACGCGGCGGTGGTGCGCCATCTGTTGGATACGCAGCCTTAAGGCGATGTCTCCCCGGCGCCCGATGATCTGTGATCGCGGCGCCAAATCCCCGGCTCGCCATTGATTGTGTGTTAACGGATTGTTATGGTGGTTTTCTGTTCAACGGCGCAGCACCGCTGCTGTTTGAAGGGAGAGATCATGACGGCATTGGCAACGCTCCGGGACGTCGGCTTCGAAGAGTGGCTGGGGAAAATCAACACCGCCTGCGGCCGATTCTGCGCGAAAACGCTGGGGCCGGGCTTCAGCGGGGCGATGCAGGAATTCCGCGCCCATGCGCTGCGCCTGAGCGTGGTCGACGTGTCTCAGGCCCGGCTGTACCGCACGCCGCGCGAGATCGCCCGCAGCGACGGCGCGCACTTTTTTACCGTCTTCCAGCTGCGCGGCAGCGCGTTGATGGAACAGGGCGAGAGCCAGGCGGTGCTCTCTCCCGGCGACATCACGCTGATCGACGCCTCACGGCCCAGCAGCTTCACCTTCCAGCGCGATTCACGCCAAATCTCACTGCTGTTGCCGCGCGGCTGCCTGCCGGTGCCGCCGCCTTGTGCCCAGCGTCTCGGAGCAGAGCTCAGCGCGGTGCGCCTCAGCCGCCAGCTGGTGCTGAGCAGCATGCAGGATCCTCAGCTCGCCGCGGCGGAAAGCGAAGCGGTGCTGAATGCGCTGGCGGCGCTGCTGCGCCCGGCGCTGGCGCTCGAACAGGCGCGCCCGGAGGGGCAACAGCCGGTTTTCGACAAGGCGCTGGCGTTGATCGACAGGCATATTCAGTCGGCGCAGCTGCGCCCGGAATGGGTGGCGGCCGAGTTGGGGGTGTCGCTGCGCAGCCTGTATCGGCTGTTCGCCCGCCAGGGGCTGGTGGTGGCGCAGTACATCAGAAATCGCCGGCTGGATCTGTGCGCGCAGGCGCTGCGCAGTGCCGCCGGGCAGGAAAAGCTGGCTGGAGTCGGCCTCGACTGGGGGTTCGCCGATCACAGCCATTTCTCGACCGCTTTCAAGCAGCGTTTCGGCATGTCGCCGAGCGAGTACCGCCGGCAATATCAATAAATCAGGGCGCGGGCCAGGCCCGCGCCGCTTCACTCAATAGCGGATGCAGACCGATTTGGTTTCGGTGTAGGCATCCAGCCAATCCGGGCCGAAATCACGGCCACTACCCGACTGTTTGAACCCGCCGAACGGCATGTTCGGGTCGATCAGCGTATGGGTGTTGACCCACACGGTGCCGGCCTGAATGCGCGGCGTCAGCGCCATCGCCTGCTGCAGGCTGGTGGTCCACAGGCTGGCGGTCAGCCCGAAGTCGGTGTCGTTGGCCTTGCTCAGTGCCTCCTCGGCGCTCGCCACCCGAATCAGGTTGACCACCGGGCCGAACACTTCCTCGCGCGTCAGGTTCAGCCTGTCGTCCGGGTTGATCACCAGCGTTGGCGGGATGTAGAAGCCGTTGGCGTCCGGCCCGGCCGCGCCGCCGATAAGCTCGGCGTTTTTCGCCCGGGCGTCGTCCAGGTAGGCCGCCACCTTGTCGCGGTGCGCGAGCGACACCAGCGGGTTGATTTGCGCGCCGGTGTCCATGCCCGGCCCGACCGACAGCGATTTCACTGCCTGTTCGAAACCGGCCACCAGTTGGTCATAAATCGGCGCTTCGATATAAATCCGCGAGCTGGCGGCGCACACCTGCCCCTGATTGAGGAAGCTGCCGAGCATCAGGCCTTCGATCACCTGCTGCGGATCGGCATCTTTCAGCACGATGGCCGGGTTTTTGCCGCCCAGCTCCAGCGTCACGCGGGTCAGGCGATCCGCCGCCGCGCGCGCGATGCTTTTGCCCACCGGCGTGGAGCCGGTAAAGCTGACTTTGGCGATCAGAGGATGTTCGGTCAGCGCCTTGCCGCACACGGTGCCGCGGCCGGTGACCACGTTGAACACGCCCGGCGGCACGCCGGCTTCACTCGCCAGTTCGGCGATGCGCAACAGGGTGAGCGGGGTGGTTTCCGACGGCTTGATGACGATGGAGCAGCCCGCGGCCAGCGCCGGCATCACTTTCCACATGCCGATCATCAGCGGGAAGTTCCAGGGCACGATGCCGGCGACCACGCCAATCGGCTCTTTACGGGTATAAACCTGATATTTGGCGCCCGGCGGCATCGGAATAGAGACGTCCAGCGTCTGGCCGGTGATTTTGGTCGCCAGACCGGCGGTGTAGCGCATCCAGTTCAGGGTGCTGCCGACTTCGAAAGCGCGGGCGATGTTGATGGACTTGCCCTGCTCCAGGGTTTCCAGCTGCGCCAGCTCCTCGGCGTGTTGTTCCACCAGATCGGCGAAGCGCAGCAGGATGCGTTCGCGCTCTACCGGCAGACGCTGCGCCCAGACGCCTTCGCTGAAGGCTTTGTGGGCGGACTGCACCGCCAGCGCGACGTCGTGTTCGTTGGCGTCGGCGGTGGTGGCGATCTGCTGCCCATTGGCGGGGTTATACACCGCCAGGCGGCCTTCCGCGGCGGACGCGCGCCACTGGCCGTCGATATACAGCCCATGCTGACGATCGAGAAAACGCGACACGCTATCCAGCACGGCTACGGTATTGTCAGACATACATCCTCCGATCAGGCTCATCAGGTTATCGTTAACCCTGCAAGTCTAGATCAGCGGGAAAGCGGCGGCTTTGGTCTGCCTGACATTCGGTTTGCCCTGCGTGTCATTTTGCCGTGACGGAAGGGTAAACCGCGGCCGGCGGGCGCCGGCCGGGAGGGATCACGAACTCAGGGTCGCCAGACGGGTAGCGAAGCCGAGGAACAGCAGGCCGATGAGGCCGTTGCCGAGCTTCGCCAGGCCTTTCTTGTGATTGAAGAAATGCGCCAGCATCGCGCCGGAGAAGATCAGCGTGCTCATGTAGATAAAGCTGACGGCTTCGAGGATCAGCGCCAAAATGGTGAACGACAGCCCGGTGTGCGCGTAGTTGAAATCGATGAACTGCACGAAGAACGACACGTAAAACAGAATAGCTTTCGGGTTGGTCAGGCTCAGCGTCAGCGACTTGCGCAGAATGCTGTGGCCGCCCTCAATCTGCTGCTGTTGCGCCTGCGCCTTCTGCACGAAGGTGGCGTAGAGGATTTTTGCGCCGAGGAACAGCAGGTAAATCGCGCCGAGAAAACGCACCAGGGTAAACAGGAACGGCGTGGTGCGGATCAGCGAAGCCACGCCGATGTAAGCGCAGAAGATCAGGATTGCATCGCCGATGAACACGCCGAGCGCCGCGGTGTAGCCGGCGCGCACGCCGCGCGATACGCCGGTTTTCAGTACGTACAGCGTATTCGGCCCCGGCAGAATGATAATGAAGACCACCCCGGCCAAATAGGTCCATAAATTCAGGACGCCAAAACTCTCTAACACAATAACCTCTCCATGCGCGCAACTAACAGGCAAAAACACTGGCCACGCCCGTGACCGGCCGCGATCCTAACGCTGTGCAACCGGGTTGGCAACGTAATAAACTTCATGTTGTTGGTTAAAAATTGTTGAAACATTGTTGAAAACGTCGGCGCCGAATTAAAAAGCAAGAGCCGACGTGTTTCGCCAACGGCCCGTCACTATGCTGGTTAACATCGAAACCGCAGTGAGGAACGGATGATGAAAAACGTAATCGACAGCGCCGATCCGCGCTGGCTGGCGATCGTCAGCCGCGACAAACACGCCGACGGCCGCTTTATCTACGCGGTGAAAACCACCGGTGTGTATTGCTCGCCTTCTTGCCCGTCACGCCAGCCGAACCGGCAAAACGTGGAGCTGTTCGAGGACGCCGAGCAGGCGGAGGCGGCCGGTTATCGGCCCTGCAAACGCTGCCGCCAGGGGCTGACGCCGTTGACGGAGCAGCATGCGCGGCATATAGCCGAGGCCTGCCGCTATATCGAACGGGCGGAGAAAGCGCCGTCGCTGCAGACGCTGGCGCGTCACGTCGGGTTGAGCCAATACCATTTCCACCGGCTGTTCAAAGCGATCACCGGCCTGACGCCGAAAGGCTATGCCGACGCGCAGCGCAGCCAACGGCTGCGCACCGGTCTTATGCAGCAGGAGACGGTGACCGATGCGATCTTCGACGCCGGCTATGGCGCCAATGGCCGCTTCTATCAGCAAGCCAACGTCGCGCTGGGCATGACGCCGAAGGCTTACCGGGCGGGCGGCAAAGGCATGCGCATCCATTTCGCCGTTGGGCGCTGTTCGCTGGGTGAGATCCTGGCGGCGCAGAGCGAGGTGGGCATCTGTGCCATTCTGCTGGGGGACGATGCGCAGCGGTTGGTGCAGGATCTGCAGGACAAATTTCCCAATGCCGAGCTGATCGGCGGCGACGCGCAGTATGAAGCGCTGATGGCGCAGGTGGTGGGGCTGATTGAAGCGCCGGAGAACGGGTTGGCGCTGCCACTGGATATTCGCGGCACCGCGTTTCAACAACGGGTCTGGCGGGCGTTGCAGGCGATACCGGTCGGCGAAACCGTCAGCTATGCCGATATCGCCCGGCGCATCGGCGCGCCCAAAGCGGTGCGCGCGGTGGCTGGCGCCTGCGCCGCCAACGTGCTGGCGGTGGCGATCCCCTGTCACCGGGTGGTGCGCAACGACGGCGCCTTGTCCGGCTATCGCTGGGGCGTCGAGCGCAAGCAAGCCTTGCTGGAAAAAGAGGCGCAGCGATGAGCGGCCCGCTGGCGGCGCGGCTGGCCGAATTGGACTGGGCGACAATCGAACGCGAACTCGATGCGCAGGGCTGCGCGCGGTTGCCTGGCGTGCTCAGCCAAGACCTGTGCCGCGAGCTGGCGGCGCTCTACCCGCACGATGCGCACTTCCGCAGCCGTGTCGTGATGGCGCAGCATGGTTTTGGCCGCGGCGAGTACCGGTATTTCGCCTATCCGCTGCCGCCGCCGGTGGCCGAGGCGCGCGGCCTGATGTATGCACGGCTGGCGCCGGTGGCCAACCGCTGGAACGCCTTGTTGGGTCTGGCGGCGCGCTATCCCGCCGAACACGAGGCCTACCTGGCCGAATGCCACCGGGCCGGCCAACGGCGGCCGACGCCGCTGCTGTTGCGTTACGAAGCCGGAGATTACAACTGCCTGCATCAGGATCTGTACGGCGAGCGGGTGTTTCCGCTGCAGGTGGCGTTTTTACTTTCCGCCCCCGAACGGGATTTCACCGGCGGCGAGTTCGTGCTGACCGAACAGCGGCCGCGGATGCAGAGCCGGCCGGAAGTGGTGCCGCTGCAGCAGGGCGACGCGGTGGTGTTCGCCGTGCATCATCGGCCGGTGGCGGGAGTGAAAGGCTACTATCGGGTCAATCTGCGCCACGGCGTCAGCCGGATACGCGCCGGCCAACGCCACACGCTGGGGGTTATCTTTCACGACGCGCTATAGCTTGCGCGCCAGCAGGGTGGCGAAGCGCAGCGAGATACGGTTGCCGGCGGCGTCGGTCTTATGCAACTGGCCGACGTCCTCGTTGTATTTGAGGATCTCCCAGTCGCGATAATAATGCTTCAGCTCACCCGGGCTGAAGGTAAACGGAAACGGCAGCGGGCAGGGATAATCCTCGCTATCCATCGCCGCCACGATCAGGTTATGGCCGCCGCGTACGGTGCTGTCCTGCATGTTTTGCACGATATGCGGAATTTGCTGGCGTTCGAGAAACATCATCACCACGGTGGACAGGATGAAGTCGTATTCGCCGCTGAAGCGGTGGGTATTGAGATCCTGCACGCTGGCGCTCAGGCGGGTCAACTGCTCGGCGTCGATGATCTGATTGAGGCGGTCTATCGACGGCGCGTGCTTGTCCCAGGCGGTGACGTCGAAACCTTTCAGATTGAGATAGAGCGAATTGCGGCCGCCGCCGCAGCCCAGATCCAGCGCCTTGCCCGGCGCGATGCGCGCCGCCGCCTCGATCACTTCGGAGTGGGTGCGCGTCAGTTCGTATTTCTTGTGGTAGTAATCTTCCGCCGTGCAGTAAAACGCCAGCCGGCAGGTCATGTCGTCCGAGAAGGAAACGATGCGATGCCACTGCTGCGGTGCGATAAACGGCGGCTGGCTTTCGGGGCTGAACTGCCAGGTCTCGGTGGTGGCGCCGTCCTCGGTCATCATGGCGAACGTCAGGCTGCCGCTCAGTACGGTGAGCTTCGCCCAGGTGCCGCTCTGGGTGTTGTGGCGCTGGCGGAAGGCCGCCGGCAGCGTGTCGTTGTTCCATTCCGGCAGGGTTTTGTAGCAAAGCAGCTGCTGCTCCATAAGGGGCTCCTCTGGCTGGGCAAGCAAAGTGATTTATATGATGTATATAAAATACATCTTTATGAGGCGTTTGAACATAGCGGCCTGACGGAAAGGCGCGGCGATATCTTTATACTGGATTGTGCGCGGCGGCTGGGCTAATTTCAGTGCTGTTCATGTCATCACGTTCAGGGAAAAGATGCCGATACCTCGTTTATTCCACCCGCTGCCCTTCCGTTGGCTGAGCCTGGCCGCGCTGCTGGCGCTGGCGGGCTGTACCAGCAAAACCACCACCACGGCGCCAACGGCGCGTCCCGCCGACGTCAAAGCGCGATTGATGACGCTGATCCCGGCCAACGCCGGCGATCGTCAGGGCTGGGCCACCGATATTACCGCCGCCTTCGCCGCGCAAGGCATTGAGCCGAGCGATGAGAACCTGTGTTCGGTGCTGGCGGTGACCGAACAGGAGTCAACGTTCCAGGCTAACCCGCAGGTGCCGGGGTTGCCGAAGATCGCCTGGAAGGAGATCGACCGCCGCGCCGATCAGATGCACATCCCGAACTTTTTGGTGCACACCGCGTTGAAGATTTCGTCGTCGAACGGGCAGAGCTACAGCGAGCGGCTGGATAAGGTGCGCACCGAGAAGGATCTGAGTGATATCTTCGATGACATGATCGACCGTGTGCCGATGGGGCAGAAGCTGTTCGGTCATTTAAATCCGGTACATACCGGTGGCCCGATGCAGGTGAGCATTGCCTTCGCCGAGGCGCACGCCAAAGGGTATCCTTATCCGGTCGACGGCTCGATTCGCCGCGAAGTTTTCAGCCGGCGCGGCGGTATGTACTTCGGCATTATGCATTTGCTGGGGTACCCAGCCGATTATAGCCGGCCGATTTACCGCTTTGCCGACTTCAACGCCGGCTGGTACGCCAGCCGCAACGCGGCGTTCCAAAACGCGGTCAGCCGGGCTAGCGCCATTCCGCTGGCGCTGGACGGCGATCTTATCGACTTCGGCAGCGACAAGCCCGGCTCGACCGAGCTGGCGGTGCGCACGCTCGGCAAGCGCCTGAACATGAGCGACAGCGCCATTCGCCGGGCGCTCGAGAAAGGCGATACGGCCGGCTTTGCCGATACCGATCTGTATAAGAAGGTCTATGCGCTGGCGGGCGGCAAGCTGCCGCGCGAAATGCTGCCGGGCATCCAGCTGGAAAGCCCGAAAATCACCCGCAAGCTGACCACCGCCTGGTTCGCCAAGCGGGTGGACGAACGCCGCCAGCGCTGCATGGCGCGCGCCGGCGGGTAACCCAAAAGAAAACGCCGCCGGTGGCCTGAACCACCGGCGGCGCGATCGCGCCTCAGGCGCTGCGGCGTGGGTTGGTCAGGCCGAAGTTAAAACTGTTGCAGCGGTTGCAGAACTCTTTCATCACCGGCGGCGTGTCCATCATCGGCACTTTCACCTCGATAAACGCCAGCCGATCTTGCCGCGAGGCGTGTTCCAGGGCCATTTCCAGCTGCTGCGTGGTCTCCACCGCCACGCTGAACGACTGCGCCTGGGTATTCAGCACCGCCGGCAGTTTGGCGTAGTCCCACGGGCCGATGTCGTTGTAGGACGAGTTTTCGCCGAGGATATAACGCTCGATGGTGTAACCGTCGTTGTTGATCAGGAAGATGATCGGCTTTTGCTCGCAGCGCAGCAGGGTAGATACTTCCTGCGCGGTGAGCTGGAAGGAGCCATCGCCGATGAACAGCAGGTGACGGCGCTCAGGGGCTGCCATCAGGGTGCCGAGCAGCGCCGGCAGGGTATAGCCGATCGAGCCCCAGATCGGTTGGTTGACTACCTTGACGCCGCCCGGCATGCGCATGCCGCCGATGGCGGCGCCCGAGGTGCCGTTTTCCACCACCACCACGTCATCCGCCCGGATAAATCGTTGGATCCGTTGCCACAGATAGGCCTGGTCGATGGGGACGTCGCTCGGCGTCGCCAGCTTTTCACGGGGATCGGGCAGCGGCGCCAGGCGCTGTACCGGCGCGTCTTCGCTCAGATCCAGCAGCGCCTGCAGCAGATCCGCCGTTGCCACCGCCGGGTAGGAGGTGTTGTCCAGCTTCAGCGAGAACGGCTGGATATCCACCTGAGCAGCGGCGGAAATTTGCTGCGAGAAATAGCCGGTGGTGGAGTCCACCAGACGTACGCCGAAGCTCAGCACGCAGTCCGAGTGGGCCATGCGTTCATACAGTTCGGGGCGCGACAGGTTGCCGCTGTAGCCGCCCATCCAACCGGCGGTATCTTCCGGGATAATGCATTTGGCGGTCGGCATATTGGTCAACGGAATGGCAAAGCGATGAGCGACTTCGATAACCTGCTGCTGCAGCTGATAGCGATCCACCATTTGGTCGACCAACATGATCGGGCGCTGCGCGCGTTTTATTTTGGTTAACAGCGCCATTGCCGCTAATTGCACATTATATTTATCGCTGGCCGGCAACTGCGGCGCCGCTGCGGCTGCGGTGATTTCAATTTCGACGTCGCAAATATCGGAAGGCAGCTGTAAATAGACCGGTTTCTTCTCTATCCAGGCGCGGGAAATAACGCGCGGAATTTCCTGGGCGGCATTTTCAGGCGTAATCAAGGCTTGAGCAACGGTGAATTGTTTAAAACAGTTCATGACGTTGTCGAAATTGCCGTCGCCCAAGGTATGGTGCAATAGCTGATGATTCTTCATCGCGTGCAGCGGCGGCGTGCCGGCAATGCAGATCACCGGCGAAGATTCGGCATAGGCACCGGCGATGCCGGACAGCGCGGCCAGATCGCCGACGCCGTAGGTGACGATCAGCGCGCCGGCGCCCTGCATCCGGGCATAGCCATCGGCGGCGTAGGCGGCGTTCAATTCATTGCAGTTGCCGACAAACGCCAGCCGTTCGTCGCTTTCCAGCAGCTCCAGCAGACTGAGGTTATAGTCGCCGGGCACGCCGTAAATACGATCGACCTTCAGGGCGTGAAGCTGTTGCAGAATGAATGACCCGATAGTTATTTTCATTGATTGCTCCGGATTATTTATCTTTATTTTGTCAGGCGAAAATCAGCAAAAATAAATTGCTGGCGATGTTGTGTCGTTAGCATTAACAGTTATTTAAAGCGTCGGCTTGTTCAAGAGACGGCTGGCAGGCGGTAAATAGGCGGTTTGTACTCGGCGCTTTACGCGATTGAGTAATGCATAAAAAGTAGGGTTATTGAGTATTGGGAAGAGACGGTATTTTTCATTGGCGGTATATCGACAGAAAAGCGGCGGCGCATTGGCATTTATCATGATTCAGGGCGAATCATCCGGTACTTTTGACGCCGCGTTAAATCCTGCCTGGTAGCACCCGGCTGTGGGTCTGGAAAAGAAAAACCGAAGCTGACGTAAAGGGGGATTTTGGTGATCCGCCGCACGCTTATTTCATGAAACCATCCAGTAACCAATAAAAAACAAAAAATTAACAACTGGCGTTTTTTGTTCGCCCGTTTTCGTCAGCTTTGCTTTACGGGGGCCGCAGTGCGCGCCACGTCGGGCCGGCGTTAAAATACGCCGTTGCGGGCGTTAATATAACGTGGTGGCCATCACATTCCGTGGGAAGTGATACGTAAACTTTTCTCTACGTGCGCGCAGATGGCGTATACCTACCAGAGAGGATGGTGCCCCAGTGGCACTGGCCAACGGGGGAAAGAGCGATGAAAAGCTATCGACATATTCTGGTACTGATTCACGATGAGCGCGATGGGTTGCCGTTGCTGCGTCAAACGGTGGCGATGGTGCGCGGGCTGCCGATCGCCATCACCGTCGGCCACCTTAACCCCGACTATGCGGAGCTGGAGTACGGCAGCGATGCGCTGGTCAAAGATCGCCAGGCGCAGGAGGTGATCGCCGCCAAGGCGATGCTGAGCCGGTTGGTGAGCGCCGTTGATGCGCCGGTTGCTGTCAAGGAAATCGTCACCATCCGGCGCTTTAAGGACGTCAGCGATTTCATTCATCAGGCCGGCATCGATCTGGTGGTGGTCGGGCACCAAAACCGCCTGTTCGGCCTCTATTCCTCATATTCTCTGGAATTTGTGAACCGTCTCGATGTCGATGTGTTGGTCAAGCATCTTGCCCGCGAGTCGCGTGCGACAAAGCGGACTTTTCCCACGGTTTTGCCGTCCTAAAGGCGATAGCATGCGGATATCGGTACAGTTTGTTATGAATTATTGGGAATTTTCCGGTGCTAAACTTAACCAAAGCACAACGGGCGTTGGATAAATTAGATACAGCTTGATCTTGTCTGGGCTATCGGTAAAAATCTGCGGCCGTATTTTTACAGGAGCTTTACGATGTTTCTCAAACGGACTCTTTTGGCATGTTCTCTGGCGTTGATATTTCCTGCACTGCCTTCTTACGCTGAGGTTGGTACAGAAAGTGGCAATACCGTGCAGGCTGAAAAACCGGGTCTATGGCAGCGTTTTACCCATAACGTGGCGGAGACCTGGAACAACTCGCCTAACCACGATCTCTATATCCCGGCCATCACCTGGCACAACCGTTGGACTTACGATGATGAACATATCGATAAGTACAACGAACGCCCGTGGGGCGCCGGTTACGGCATCTCCCGCTACGACAGCGACGGTGACTGGCACGGCATCTACATCATGGCGTTCAAGGACTCCTTCAACAAGTGGGAGCCGATCGGCGGCTACGCCTACGAGAAGATCTGGCGCCCGCTGGATGACAAGGATTTCCGCCTGGGGCTGGGCTTCACCGCCAGCGTCACCGCGCGTGACAACTGGAAATACATTCCCATCCCGGCGCCGCTGCCGCTGGCCTCTATCGGCTATCAGCGGCTGACGTTCCAGGCGACCTACATTCCCGGCACCTATAACAACGGCAACGTGTTCTTCGCCTGGCTGCGCTGGCAGTTCTAAACTTCCTGAATTCCGAAAAACGGCGCGGTGGAGAGATAAAAGGAACTTGTCGCCGCCGCTGGCGTCGGAAGGGTATCCCGGCGCGCTGCGCCGATCGCATGCCGTTATTACAGGAGTTTCACCACTATGATCACCAAACATCGTTTACTGCTGGCTTTGGCGCTGTCCGCTACCCTGGCCAGCGGCGCCACCCAGGCCGCCGGGCTGATGGATTCCCTCAGCAGTGCGGCGGGCGAACTGAGCAAGTCGGGCGGCGACAGCAGCGGCGGCATGTCGCTTTCCTCGTTGACCGGCCTGTTGAACGGTGGCGACAAGGCATTGAGCTCCAGCAGCATGACCAATGCCGCCGGTATCCTGCAGTACTGCGTGAAAAACAACGTGCTGTCGGCTAACGGCGCCGAAGGGGTGAAAGATCAGCTGCTCAGCAAGCTGGGCATCACCAGCACCGAAAACGCCAAGAGCCAGGATTATCAGCAGGGCCTGGGCGGCTTGCTGCAGACCGGCGAAGGCAAGAGCCTGGATCTGAACAGCCTGGGCACCTCGCAGATCACCGAGAAGGTGAAGCAAAAAGCCTGCGATCTGGTGCTGAAACAGGGCAAATCCTTTATTTCATGATGAGCGAACGGCGGAGCGCTCCGCCGTTCTTTTTGCATAAGCTGGAAAAATGAAAAAAACGTTGATGCTTTCCCTGTTGGCAGGGATGACGATGTTGCAGGGGTGTTCCGTGAAATCCAACGATGCGCCGCCACCGCCGCAGGTGAAACCGATCGGCATGGCGAACCCGGCCGACGTGTACTGCACCCAAATCGGCGGCAAGCTGAATGCCAAAGAGAATGCGGCAGGCCAGTATTCCACCTGCACCTTGCCGAGTGGGCAGGAAATTGAAAGCTGGGAACTGTTCCGCCGCGATCACCCGGTGAAAAAGTAACCCTCGCGGCGCCGGCTTTTCCGCCCGGCGCCCGATCAGAATTGGCGATCCCCTATCGGCTGCAGCTGCAGGCTGCCGTCCTTCTGTAGCGTCAGCGGCATGCGCCAATCGCTCTGTTTATCCAGGTTGAACGGCCGGGAGCGGAACATGCAGCCGGTCTTGATGTTCTTGATTTTCATGACGTGTTCCGCGTCCGCATTGATTTTTATCTCGAAGCTGCCTGCGGGTGGAATAAAGACTTCCGCCAGCTGTTGCGGCGCCGTCGGCGTTTCCAGTTTGACCAGCACCGCGAAATCGTTGCCCTGATTATCCAGCGTCAGCCGATGCAGACCGGTCGCGGGTAGCCGCGTCGGCTGATGCAGATAACCGGCTGAGGCGGGCCACGGCTGCCCGGCATTGTCATGCAGCGGACCGCCGCACTGTTCACGCGCCTCGCGCAGCGGCATTTCGCGCTTTATTGCGCGGTTATAATCGGTGGGGGCGGCGAGGCTGAACTCGTCGTCATATTGGTGGGCGCGCAAATAGCGCTTGGCGCCGAGCACCCCAACGGCGATCAGCATGAAGAACAAAAATATCCTCAGGCGATTTTTGAAAATCAGCCCGAACAGCTTCCCGGGGAGTTGAAACAGCCACCTTGCGATCGTCAATAACATCGTTTTCCCTTAGCGTCCAAGCCGTTACGTCTGCGGTAACTTCGCTTGCCTCAGTATAGCCAACATCCCGCAGGCGAAAATCCTGCCCGGCGATTTTTCTTTCGCTCTGTATTGTACGTTTTTGTTTGTTTGTGTACATTTGTGATCACTTTAGCGTCACCGGATTGACATGATGTCCAAACTGTTACCGAATGAGCGCCATCAGGCCATTCTCGATGCGCTTCGCCAACAGGGGCGGGTGCTGGCCCTGGAGATGGCGCAGCGGTTGAATACCACCGAAGCCACCATCCGCCGCGATCTGCGCCAGCTGGCGGCGCAGAACCTGTGTAAACGTATCTATGGCGGCGCGCTGGCGCCGACGCCGGCTGAAGGCCCCGTTGCGGCGCGCATGGCGCTCAGCGGCGATGAGAAGCTGACGCTGGCGCAGACCGCGCTGGGGTTGATCGGTGAAGAGCAGCTGATCTTCCTCGATGCCGGCAGCACCCACCTGTATCTGGCGGATCTGTTGCCGCGCGATCGGCGTTTGACGGTGGTGACCAATGCATTGAGCATCGCCGGCAAAATGCTGGAACGGCCGGGGATCCGCACCATCCTGATCGGCGGTGAGCTGGATGCGCAGGTTGGCGGCTGCGTGGACGCCAAGGCGGCGGAAGAGATAGACGGTTTCCATTTCGATCTGGTGTTCACCGGCATCTGCGCCTACGACCCGGATGGCGGCTTCTCCGCGCTGAGCTACCAGGACGCCACCTTCAAAAAGCGGCTGCTGACGCGCGCTGGCAGCGTGGCGGTGCTGTGTACCCGCGACAAGCTCAATACCTACGCCCCTTACCCCTTCCTGCCCGCCGGGCGGGTGGATCATCTGGTGACGGCGCGCGGCGCGCACCCGCAGCTTGAGCTGCAGGTGGCGCAGGGCGGCGGCCAGGTTTGGCACAGCGATTTACCGACCGGAGAATGATGATGAAAATAGCCCATGTTGCCCTGTGGACCCGTGATATCGACGCGCAGCTGGCGTTTTGGCAGCGCTATTTCAACGGTGAGGCGGGTGAGGAGTACGTCAGCCGCAACCGGCCGGGGTTTGTTTCCCGTTTCGTCAGCCTGGCGGCCGGGCCGACGCTGGAGATCATGCGCGTGCCGACGCTGTTGCCGGCGCAGGCCCAGGAAGAACGGGTGGGCTGGGCGCACATCGCGCTGTCGCTGGGGGATGAACGGCAGGTCGATAGATTGGCGCAGCGCGCACAGCAGGAGGGTATCCTGCAGTCCGCGCCGCGCTGGACCGGCGACGGCTTCTATGAGGCCGTCATCCGCGATCCGGACGGCAACGCGATCGAAATCACCGCCTGATCACTCTTCTTCAATGCTGGCGAACTGCTCGCCCAGGTAGTCGAGCAGCAGCCGCACCGCCGGCAACAAACCGCGGCGCGACGGGTAGACCGCATGTACTACGCCGCCCTGCGGCTGCCAGCCGGGCAGCAGCTGGACCAGTTCGCCGCGCAGCATGTCGTCGCGCATCATCATCGCTGGCAGCTGAACGATGCCGGCGCCGGCGATGGCGGCGGTGCGCAGCATCAGCATGTCGTCGGTGACCAGCCGCGGCGTGTGTTCCCACTCGACCCGTTCCCCCTGCGGGCCGGTCAGCCGCCATTGGTGCTGAGCGCGCGCCGGGCCGAGATCGAGCGTCGGGTATTTACGCAGCTCTTCCGGCATGCGCGCCGGCCCGAAGGTGCGCACCAGCGCCGGGCTGGCGGCGACGCACCAGGTGCGCTGCGCCAGGATCTTCAGCACCAGATCGCTGTCTTCCAGCGGCGGCGGCCGCACGCGGATCGCCAGATCCAACCCTTCCCCCACCACGTCCACCCGGCGGTTGGTCGCTTCCAGATGCACCGTCACCTTCGGATAGTCGGCCATAAAGGCCGCCACCATGCTGCCGACGCGGGTGTGCAGGATCGCCACCGGGCAGGACATGCGCACCGTGCCGCAGGGCTCGGCGCGCGTCTGTTCGATCGCCTGCTGCGCCGCTTCCGCTTCCACCAACATCGCCTTGCAGTGCGCGTAATAGGTTTGGCCGACCTCGGTCACCGAGAAACGCCGCGTCGAGCGCTGGATCAGGCGCACGCCCAGCCGCTCTTCCAGCAGCGCCACGCGGCGGCTGAGCTTGGATTTGGGAATGCCCAGCGCCCGGCCGGCGGGAGCAAATCCCTGGTGATCGACCACGCTGGCGAAGAAAAACAGATCGTTCAGATCGGTCAGCATCGTATCCCTTATCGTTCTACCAGTAGAACGCTGAGTGTACATCTTGCCTACTACTGCAGCAAACCCCGACAGATTAAACTTCTGCCATCAACTTAAGGCCGTGAGGTCTGAAACGGGAGTTCAAGATGAAAAAAATCCTCGGTATTCACAACAGCCCGGAAGCGCATTGGGTCGGTAACGGTTTCCTGGTGAATTCGCTGTTCTCTTATAACGATTTGGGGGCGGAAATGAGCCCGTTCCTGCTGTTGGATCATGCGGCGCCCACCAAATTCCGCTCTGCCTCCGGCACCCGCGGCGTGGGTCAGCATCCGCATCGCGGGTTTGAAACGGTGACCATCGTCTATCAGGGCGAAGTGGAACACCGCGACTCGACCGGCAGCGGCGGGGTGATTGGCCCCGGCGATGTCCAATGGATGACCGCCGCCTCCGGCATTCTGCACGAAGAGTTCCATTCGCGGGACTTCTCGCGCAAGGGCGGCACTATGGAAATGGTGCAGCTGTGGGTCAACCTGCCGGCCAAGGACAAAATGGCCGAGCCCGGTTACCAGACGCTGCTGAACGCCGATATTCCGGTGGTTCCGCTGGCGGACGGCGCAGGGCAGGTGCGGGTGATCGCCGGTGACTTTGGCGGCCACGCCGGCCCGGCACGCACTTTCAGCCCGCTCAACGTGTGGGATATGAAGCTGAATGCCGGCCATACCACCACGCTGACGGTGAAAGAAGGCCATACGCTGGCGCTGGTGATGTTGCACGGCGCGATCCTGGTCAACGGCGAAGAGGTGGTGCGCGAAACCCAAATGGTGCGTTTCGACCGGGCGGGGGATTCGATCACTATCGAAGCCAACAACGACGTCGCGCTGCTGGTGCTGAGCGGCGAACCGATCGATGAGCCTATCGTCGGCTACGGCCCGTTCGTCATGAACAGCGACGCGGAAATCCAGCAGGCGTTCCGCGACTTCAACAGCGGCAAGTTCGGCAGCATGAACGCCGAAGCGAGCGCCGGCTGACCTTGGCGCCTGGGGCGGGACGTGTTCCCCGGCTCAGGCGCTACACTTAAACCTCGACGCCCCGCCCTGGCGGGGCGTTTCATCCGCAACATCAACCCCACAGGAGTAAAACCATGACTGCAAATTACAAGCGCCTCGACAAGGACCAGGCCGCCGTATTGCTGGTGGATCATCAGGCAGGGCTGCTTTCGCTGGTGCGCGATATCGATCCCGATCGGTTTAAAAACAACGTGCTGGCGCTGGGTGATTTAGCGAAGTACTTCAATCTACCGACCATTCTGACCACCAGTTTCGAAAACGGCCCCAATGGCCCGCTGGTGCCGGAATTGAAGGCCCAATTCCCCGATGCCCCGTTCATTCCCCGCCCCGGCCAAATCAACGCCTGGGACAACGACGATTTCGTCAACGCAGTGAAAGCCACCGGCCGCAAGCAGCTGATCATCGCCGGCGTGGTGACCGAGGTATGCGTGGCATTCCCGGCGCTGTCAGCACTCAATGAAGGCTTTGAGGTCTTTGTGGTGACCGACGCCTCCGGCACCTTCAATGAGCTGACGCGTCAGTCGGCCTGGAGCCGCATGGAAGCTGCCGGCGCGCAGCTGATGACCTGGTTCGGCGTCGCCTGCGAGCTGCACCGCGACTGGCGCAACGACATCGAAGGCCTGGGCACGCTGTTCTCCAACCACATCCCGGACTACCGCAATCTGATGACCAGCTACAACACGCTGACGAACGGTAAGTAACGCGATAGATGGGCAGTATTTGCTGCCCATCATCTGCATTTAGATTCTGTATAAGCACCAATAATGGTTCACTCGCTATAAATTCCCATCTGTTAATACTTCTCTCTTTTTTATTGTGATCGGCTGTAGGTCTTTGTGTTCCTATTTTGATTAAGGCTATTTGTTCTGCTATATAACTAATAATTAATGCTAATTCTATAAAATGTTTATGGAGCTCTATTTAAGAACTCCGCTTTGTTGCAAGAAAAGCACTTTTGAACGTGTGATTTAAGACTACAGCGATTTAACACAGCAGAGGGATGGTTGATGAATGCATTCAGAGATAAGCTTAAGGCCCATGTTCTCCATGTGGCCTCTGTTGGCCAGCATTGCAATACTGAGGAAACGACTAAGCAGGCATTAATTTTGCCGTTATTAGAAACCTTAGGCTTTCATCCGTATGATCCGACTAAGGTAAAGGCTGAGTATGGTGCTGATTTTCCAGGTGTTAAGGTGGGTGAGCGCGTTGATTACGCCCTTTTTTGCCATGCGGTTCCCGTCATGTTCATCGAGGCTAAGTCTTTCAATCAAAATCTGTCAAATCATAGCCCTCAGCTATCTCGTTATTTTAATGCGACACCAGAGGTCACGGTTTCTGCAATAACCAATGGAAAGGAATGGCGATTTTTCACCGATCTGAAAGATAAGAACATCATGGATGATACGCCATTCCTGAAAATAGATTTTAATAATCTAAATGATTCTGACATTGATCAGCTCTATAGATTTAGACACGACCAATTTCAGCCGGAGGCGCTGCGGACGTTAGCTGAAGAAAGTATCTATCTGACTTCATTTACAAAAACTATCAGCGCCAGCCTTCGAGACGTTGATTCAGATTTTGTTCGTTATGTGGCAAGTCGCTCTAACGTTCAGCGTCAGCTAAACCAACGTTTTTTGGACACAATAACGCCATTGGTTCGTTTAGCTGTTGAAAAAGCGGTGAGTGCGATGGTCGTTTCTGGTCTGTCAGTGACGACGGAAAATGTCGTAGCGTCTGAATCCTCAGATGAAGGTGAAACGCAAAACAGACCCGATCCGCTCGCGCCGATCGTTGACCCCGAGAATAGTAAAATAGTGACGACCTTTGCAGAAAGGTGCCTGTTTGACAATGTGGCGATGATCTTGGGTACTGAGGCAGAGCTGATTGCGAAAGACACGGAAAGCTATTACAGCATCCTCTTTCAAGGGAAGACGACGCGTTGGATTTTGCGTTATTTCGACAATAAGCAACGCCCAACCATTTTGCTTCCGCTTGAGATAGACGATGTCAGACAGGCTGAGATCACTCGCGCCGGCCTGGAGTTGGCAGCAGGGGGGCATATCATTATCGACCGCCCGGAAAATATTTTACGGCTAACGGGATTGATCGTTGATTCTTACCAATATTGTATTAATGACGAGAACTTTAGGCAGAAGAGAAAAGATAAGCAGGAAAGCTAGCTCATACCCCGTTAAGGGGTTGATTAGAAAAATAACATGAAGAGTTTCCACGCAGGGTGGTATGCGCTGTGTGGAAGGATGGAAAAGTCGGAATGCTTACCAAATCTTCTGTTTTCATCACGTTAGACGCGGGATGTAAGCAAAACGTAGCGGGGCGAAAAGGTAGCGAAAAGCGGCTTTCTCATGGGCCGGGGGCGGGGTAGCGTAATCCCGAACCCGGCAAATGAGGCTAATTCAATGAAACAAGCAATCAAGATCCTGGCGCTGCCCTGCATGGGCATGGCGCTGTTGTTCAGCGCGAGCGCGATGTCGGCTCCCGAGGCGCCTGCGGCCAAAGCGTTGCCGCCTGCGGCGGATGAACCGATGCGCATGCCGCCTTTCCCGGGCGGGCACCCGCCCAAGCCGGGGTTCTGCCACGGCGGTGAATTGTTCTGCGCCACCTCGGCCAGCGACAATCCGGTGGAAACCATCAACAAACTGACGGCGGTAATCCCGGCGGGCAGCGCCAAACATTACGAGGTGCGCGTCGCGGTGGTGGCCGTGCCAGACGCCCCGCCTGCGCGTTAACGGACCGTCATCCCGCTCTGGTTCGCACGCTCAAGGCGCGTTAGGCTAAGGCGTGCGTTTAACGGGAGGCGGGATGACCCCTTTATCACCATTGCCCTATCTCCAGCCCGGCGATCGCGCGCTGTTGTTCGACGGCGCATGCAATCTATGTCACGGGCTGGTGAGGTATCTTATTCGCGCCGATCGGCAGCGGCGCATTCTGTTGGCGACGGTGCAATCCGTCGAAGGGCAGGCGATCTTGCAGGCGTTGGGGTTGCCGACCGATCGTATCGATTCCGTGGTCTATGTTGAGCAGGGGCATTATTGGCTGCGTTCGGCGGCGCTGTTCCAGGCGCTGCGCCAATTGGGGTGGCCGTACCGCGTACTGGCGTTGGCGCGTTACCTGCCGCCGCGGCTGGCGGACAAGGTCTACGATGCGGTCGCCGGCAATCGCTACCGGCTGTTTGGCCGTAACGACGGCAGCGATTTGCCGGGCACCGACCAGCCCGGGCGCTATCTGCCCCGGCGGCGGGAACCCCCGGCCTGAGCTTTACGCTTCTTTACCGTCCAACCGCTTGAAATATCAACACCCCAGCTCCATATAATGGAACGTTCAGCCAACAAGGAGCACGTATGGGAATCAGTGAAGAAGAGCACATCCGCCGTTTGACCCAGGAGAAGAACGACATGGGCAATACGGCAAAATGGGTGGCGATCGTTTCCGCCGTGTATTTTGCCTTGATGGTGTTTTACGGCCATCCGACCGGGGTGTTGGCGATGTCGGGCGCGGTGTTCATCGTTTCTACCACCACCTGGCTGAAAAAGCGTCAGAAGGTCAAATCTTACCGCATGGCGTTGGCCAAAATCAGCGACGATCAGCCCTGATAGTCGCCGCGCTTTAGCGTATACACCAGGCTCGGCGCCGCGCCGGGCACGTCATCCAGCGTATCCACACGCTGCATGCCAATTTTTTCCAGCACTCGCCACGAAGCCTGATTCTCTGCGCGCACAATGGCGGAAATCTCGCCCACCTCCAGCCCGATAAAACCGTATTGCAATGAAGCCCGCGCCATCTCGGTGGCCAGCCCCATGCCCCACTCGCGGGTGTCGAAGCGATAGCCGAGGTTGACGGTGCGCTGCGCGCCGAGCGGTTTCCAGGACAACCCGCCAAACCCGATAACCCAATCCGGCCGTTCGCGCAGGGCGAGCGCCCAGGAGCCGTAGCCGTGTTGCCGCCAGCCGGCGAGCCGGTCCTGTAGCGCCGAAGCGGCCTGCGCTTCGCTGGTGAGCGGGCCGGCGGGGTTGAAGCGTTGGGTTTGCGGATCGCCAAAAATGGCGTAGAAACGTTCGAGGTCCGCCATCACCGGCGGCCGCATCTGCAGGCGTTCGCTAAAAAAAGGGGCGGTAGGATTAAAGCTCTGCATCGTTTCTCCTGGCCGGATAAATGGACAGCGTTGACTGTAGTCCAGATCGGCGAAACGGGAAATCCCCCTCTGCGAGTGAGAGGGGGATAGGGGCATTACAGGAAGGAATCGTCGTCGTTGTAATCGTCGTCGGCGTAGTCCGTGTCATCCTGATAGTTGGCGTTCTGGAAGCCGTTGTCCTGATTCAGGAAGCTGCCGCCGTCGCCGTTGTTGAAGGTATCAAGGTTGTTGGAGGCGTCGAAATTGCGCATCGCGCTGTCGTCCAGCGGCGCCGGTTTTTCTTCGATAATATTCACGATTTCCTGCGGCTGCGAATGGCGGAACATGCCGGTCAGCATGTCGGCCAATACCACGCCGCCGGCGACGCCCGCGGCGGTTTGCAAAGCCCCACCCAGGAAGCCGCCGGCGCGCGAAGGCGCCGCCTGCGGCGGTTGGGCATAGGCTGGCTGCTGCGGCTGCGAATAGCCCCCTTGCTGCGCGTTGTTCCAGGCCGCCGTATTTTGCTGCTGCGCCTGATACTGTTCACGCGGGCTTGGCGTACTGCGGCTGCCGCCGCCGAACAGGCCGGCCAGGAAGCCGCCGCTGCTCTGTTGGCCGTTGGCGGTTTGCTGCAGCTGCGCGACCTGGGCTTCCAGCTCTTTGACTCGCTGGTCCATCTGTTTGAGCGCCGCTTCCTGAATGATCATCGCCTGCGCCATGTAATAAGGGGCGGAAGGCTGCTCGCGAATATGCTGATTAATTTGCTGTTCTGCCTGGAGATCCCGTGGGCCCGTCTTGGTCTCGGCTTCTTTCAGGCGGCCAAACAGACCATCGATAAGGCGTTGTTCTTCGGATTGCATAGGCGTACCTCGGGAGATAAAAAACGGTGCTGGATGATCGTTGTCATCGGTAACAATCACCCTAGCGCGTTTACATGAACCAATAAATAAATGGCGGGTAAACCTGTCTATGAATTTGTTACCAATTACGGCAGCGGGATCAGCATCACCAGCTTCAGACCGCCGTGCTCCGCCGGATGGAAGGTGAGCTGGCGATAGCGCAGCGCACCTTGCTGAGGGTGCTCGAACGCGCGCTCGCCGCCTTCGCGCGCCATCACGTCATGCTGTTTCCACCAGTGATTAAAGTCCGCGCTGTTGTGCGTCATGTTGCGCACGAAGGCGCGCATCTCTTCGGTGTTTTGATGATGGCTGGTCTCGGCGCGAAACTCGGCCACCACGCGGCGAGCGCGCTCTTCCCAATCGCTGACCAGCGTTTTCGCCAGCGGGTGGAAGAACATGAAGTGCAGCAGGTTGGGGCTGTTGGCCACATCCAGCCAGCCGCTGAACAGCGCCGCCGCCTGCGGGTTCCAGGCGACGACGTTCCAGGTCACGTCCAGCAGGTAGCAGGGCACCGTCATCTGGTGCACGCTTTGCAGCACCGCGTCGTTGGCGGTTTCACGGTGCGTTTCCTGCTCGGGGTCGGCGACGCGCGCCAGGGTAAACAGGTAGTGGCGTTCGGCGGGGCCGAGCCGCAGCGCCTTGGCGATGCGTGCTAACGTATAGGGTGAAATGGACACCTCGCGGCCCTGTTCGATCCAGGTATACCAGGTGGCGCTGATGCCGCTGATTTGCGCCAGCTCTTCGCGCCGCAGGCCGCTGGTGCGACGGCGCGAGGAACTGGGCAGGCCGAGCATTTCCGGCGTGATGCGTTCGCGGTGCGCGCGCAGGAAAGCGCCGAGGGCCTTTGGCCCGGATAAGGCTTCTGATGACATAGCGTGGTACCTATTTATACCAGGATAACTGCTCATATTGTACCCGTATAGTAGCCTGATTATAGTAGCCGAAAGCCTTCAGGCACAGGCGCAAGCCGGATAATAACGGGAGCAAACATGAGCATCAGCAACAGCCATAAAAACGCAGTAGACCGGCAGTTCGGCGAGCAGGCCAACGCCTACTTAACCAGCGCGGTACACGCGCAGGGCAAGGATTTGCAACGCCTTGCACAGTTACTGGAACCGCACGCCGGCGCGCGCCTGCTCGATCTGGGCTGCGGCGCCGGGCATGCCAGCTTCACGGCGGCGGCCAGGGTGGCGCAGGTGGTGGCCTACGATCTGTCGGCGCAGATGCTGGCGGTGGTGGAGCAGGCGGCGGCGGAAAAAGGATTGAGTAACATTCAGCCGCAGCAGGGCGTGGCGGAGTCTTTACCGTTTGAGGACGCCAGCTTCGATCTGGTCATCAGCCGCTATTCGGCGCACCACTGGCACGACGTCGGCCAGGCGCTGCGTGAGGTCAGGCGGGTACTCAAGCCGGGCGGCAGAGCGATCTTTATGGACGTGGTCTCGCCGGGGCATCCGCTGCTGGATATCTACCTGCAAACCGTGGAGGTGCTGCGCGACACCTCACACGTGCGCAACTATGCGCCGGGCGAGTGGCTGGCATTATTGACCGAGGCCGGGCTGATGGTGCGCGAGGTGACGTCGGATCGGTTGATGCTGGAGTTTGGCAGTTGGGTGGCGCGTATGCGCACGCCGGCGCATTTCGTGACCGCGATCCGTGCGCTGCAGCAAAGCGTGTCGCAGGAGGTGGCGGCGCACTTCGCCATTCAGCCGGACGGCTCCTTTACCAGCGATATCATGATGTTTGACGTGACGAAGGGCTGAAAGCAACGGGGCAGCCGATGAAGGCTGCCCCGTGAAACGCTATCGGCTGCGATGCGCTTATTTTTTGTCTTCCAGCAGGCAGCGGTAGATCAGGCCGCCGATAATGCCGCCGACCAGCGGCACCAGCCAGAATACCCACAGCTGCTGCAGCGCCCAGGTGCCCTGGAAGATCGCTACGCCGGTGCTACGCGCCGGGTTGACGGAGGTGTTGGTCACCGGGATGCTGATCAGGTGGATCAGCGTCAGCGTCAGGCCGATCGCCAACGGGGCAAAGCCTGCCGGCGCGCGCTTGTCGGTCACGCCATGAATAACGATCAGGAAGAAGGCCGTCAGCACCAGCTCAATCACGATTGCTGATTGCAGAGAATAACCGCCTGGAGAGTGTTCGCCGTAACCGTTGGAGGCGAAACCGCCTGCGGTGGCGTCAAAACCGGCTTTGCCGCTGGCGATCAAATACAGCACCGCCGCTGCGGCGATACCGCCGATCACCTGTGCGATAACGTAAGGGATCACGTCTTTCGCCGCGAAACGGCCACCGGCGAATAAGCCGACGGTGATCGCCGGGTTAAAGTGCCCGCCGGAAATATGGCCGACGGCATAGGCCATCGTCACCACGGTCAAACCGAAAGCGAGCGCGACGCCGAGGAAACCAATACCCAGTTGTGGGAATGCCGCTGCTAATACTGCGCTACCACAACCACCAAACACCAACCAAAATGTGCCAAAAAATTCGGCAAAAAGTCGCTTTGACATAGATTCCATCCTGCGGAATTGACTAACGGGCGTTAGCACTAAAAACTATAGAACAGCTTTTTCAGTTCATGCAGATATTCTATAGAATTTTCTTAATGCACCTTGAATAACGGCGGTATTAAATCCCCGGTATTTTATTTTGTCTATGAGAAAAACACCGTTTTTTGCCGTGCCGGCGCGCGTTTGCCGTTTTTTTTATCTTTGCTATAAGAATTTACCCTAAGCGTAATGGTGGGCTATTTTCGGGCGATTTTTTCCAGCGGTTTTCTCCATTCAATACGCTCAGGTTAATTGCTAATTTCTATTTGCCAGCCAACCTTATTACCGATTGTACATTTGACGAATGGCCTGTTGTCATCTCAGTGTCATGCTAAATTAATATCTTCTTCTGCCTGATAACGCTTCATTTAACCTCGGGTAAAAACCATGAAAATAAAACCGTTCTCCCTGCTGTTGGCTTCACTGTTTCCTGTATTGGCTCACGCTGCCGACATTGAGGTGGCGCGTTATGTGGTCGGCTTCCCCGGTGGGGAACGCGTCGCCTATCAGGGGGCGTTCGCCAAGAATTTCCCGCAGGGGCTGCCGGTGGGGATCGGCTCAGGGCTGACGTTCAATCGCAAGCAGGGCGACGATCTGGTGCTGACGACGCTGACCGATCGCGGCCCGAATGCCGATGCCCCTGCGGTGGGCAAGCAAGAAGCCAAGATTTTCGCCAATCCGCAATTCGTGCCCCTGTTGATGGACATTCGTATTGGCGGCGGCAAGGCCGTGGCCGAGAATGCGCGGCCCTTGCATGACGAAAAAGGGCCGATCAGCGGGCTGCCGCTGCCAGGCGAGCTGATTGGTTCCACGAATGAAGTGGCGTTGAATGATGCGCTGCAACCGCTGTCCGGCGATCGCCGCGGGTTGGATACCGAAGGCATCATCGGTGACGGCAACGGCGGCTATTGGCTGTGTGACGAGTACGGCCCGTTTCTGATCCATGTCGACGGTAAAGGTAAAATTCTCGCCAAATACGGCCCAACGCCGCAGGCCGGCGAGCAGGCGGTGGCGAGCGGTTTACCGAACATCCTGAAGTGGCGTCAGCCCAACCGCGGTTTTGAGGGGCTGACCCGAATGCCGGATGGGCGCATTCTGGCGGCGGTACAGAGCACGCTGGATGTCGATGGCAAAAGCAAAAACAAGGCGCAGTTTACCCGGTTGGTGAGCTTCGATCCGCGCAGTGGCAAAACCGCCATGTACGGCTATCCCATCGATATCGATAGCTATAAAAAAGCCAAAGACGCCAAGATTGGCGATGTCGTGGCGTTGGACAATCAGCGCATCCTTTTGATTGAACAAGGAACCGGTAAAGACAAGACGATGATCAACAAGATCTATCTGGTGGATCTCGCTCAGGCCAGCGATCTGAGCGCGTTTGACGGCCAGGGGAAAGCGCTGGAGTTCGACGACGCGAAAGATCTCGCCAAACGCGGCGTGAAGCTGGCGCAGAAACGGGAAGTGGCGGACCTGCGCCAGTTAGGCTGGCGCCAGGAGAAAGCGGAAGGATTGGCGCTGATCGACGATCGCACGTTGGCGGTGATCAACGACAACGATTTCGGCTTGCAGGCGAAGCTGGTAGATGCGTCGCCAAAGAGCAAGAAAATCGGCGACTATCAGCTGGAGAAAGAAGGGCGGTTGAGCCTCGACGGGGACAAGACCGACGCCCGCATCGAATTGCGCCCGCTGGAGCAGCCGGAATCACTGAGCGAGCTCTGGGTGCTCACCTTGCCGCAACCCTTGAAGTGACCGACAGCGGGGGCGGTGACGCCCCCGTTTGCTTCAGGCTTCCGCGTGCCGCTGCGGCGCTCTGCCGCGCGAGATGCTCTCCCACACCGCTACCACCACCATGATCAGCGTCGTCAGGCCATTGACCATCAGCAGATCGGTTAAATAGGCGACGGGGGCCAATGCCGCCAGCGCCAGCAGCCCGGCCAGGTGCGACAGCGGGAAGCGATGATACACCAGCCGTTTATACAACGCGTTGGCGAACAGGTAGAGCGCCGGGCCGAGCAGCAGCACCGCCGCCGTGGCGTGTTGGATGCGGCCGTCGGGATGGGCGATCACCAGCTCGTTGGCCACGGCGCAGACGATGATCGCCCCCACCAGCGCGACGTGGACGTAATGGAAATAAGCGCCCAGTTGGCCGGGGTTTTCCGCCTGGCTGATGGCGTGGCTACCGGCTTTGCTGCTGGTGTCGAAGTAGACCCACCACATCGCCAGGCTGCCGAGAAAGGCCACCAGCGAGGCGATGAGCACCGGCAGGCTCCAGCTTTCCATTTCGCTCAGGGTGGCGCCGGTGAGCAGAATGGTTTCCCCCAGCGCCACGATCACGAACAGCTGGCAGCGCTCCGCCAGATGGTGACCCTCGATGGTCCATTCGCTGCTGCTGTCCGAGCGCCCCAGCACCGGCAGACGGAAGCCGAACATCGGCGAGACGTATTCGCACAAGACGGCGACCGCCCACAGCGTCAGACGGGCGTTGCCTTCCGCCAGCCCACCGGCGATCCAGAAGACGGCGGAGATGCACAGCCAACCGAGAATGCGGTGAAAGTTCCGTTTTAACGGATGACCGGGCGCCAGCAGGCGCAGCACCGTGACGGAGCGCCCGACCTGAATGGCGACATAGAACAGCGCGAAGATCAGGCCGCGCTCGCCAAACGCCTGCGGCAGCGCGGCGGCGGCGAACAGCCCCAGCAGCATGATAGCGAACAGCAGTAGGCGGATCTGACGGGTATCCGGATTGAACCAGTTGGTGACCCAGGCGGTGTATTGCCAGGCCAGCCAGACGGCGAACCACAGCAGCAGGGTTTCCAGCGCGCCGGTCAGCGTCAGGTGATGTAACAGATAGTGGGAAAGTTGGGTTACGGCGAAAACGTAGATCAGATCGAACAGCAGCTCGGAAAATGAGACCGAAGCGCCCTGACCGTCACGCACGCGCAGCAGGTTTTGCGACATAAGCGTTCTTCCTTAAAAGGGTAAGCCACAAAATCAGCGTAGCTCAGCGCGCCCCGGCGGGTAAAAAATCTTAAATAGCGGCGGCGCGCGTTCTTTCTTTCGCCCCGTCTTTAATTGTTCATCAAATAGCGGTAAGGTGAGCTCTATAAAGTCATTCCTGCCTGAAAATACACACTCGCTCTCACATCCTCCTTATTCTCCTCACAATGATTGATGTTCTTTACGTTGCATGACGTCCGTTTTCATTGGCTAGCGGATAATTAACATCACTGACAACGAGCTAATAAACAAGAACACCTGGAGTCAATCATGAAACTTATCCCAAGCATCGCAGCCGTATTGATCGCCGCCGCTTCCTTCTCCACTTTCGCCGCGCCGCTGTCGTCGGTGAAACAGGTCAACAGCGAACAGGCCGCCAATCTGCAAAGCCTCGGCGTAGTGTCGGTTTCCGGCATTAGCGGCTCACCGCATGACGCCATCACCGCCCTGAAAGAAAAAGCCGCGGCGGACGGCGCCAGCCATTACCGCATTATCGGTCTGGACACCCCCGGGGATTCCAGCAACTGGCGCGGCAATGCGGAAATTTATCGCTAAGCGTTGGCTTTTTTACGCTCTGGCCGCGGCAACGCGGCCAATAAAATAAACGGTCGCAATAATTATCTGAACAGTCGGAGCATAAACGGCTTATTCTCAGGTCATTATTACGGCCGTTTTTCTTTGCCTGCCGCCGATGAGGTTGCATTTTATTACAACTGTGTCTGCCGCTTTCGGAATCATGTTAATGATTACTTAAGAAATTCGGCTCACATTGAGGGCTTAACCCAAGGAGGCCTCAATGTTAAATGCGACCCGGCTGCAACTGATGAATCACTTCGCTTACCTGCAGCAATTTATGGCTTCACCGCGCACCGTCGGTACGCTGGCGCCTTCTTCCCCGTGGCTGTGTCAGGCGATGCTGAACCAGATTGAATGGACCCGGGCGCTGTCGATCGCGGAACTGGGGGCGGCGGACGGTGTACTGACCAAACGCATTTTGGGGCGGATGCGCGCCGATGCGGCGCTTGAGGCTTTCGAGATCCAACCCCATTTCGTGCATCGGCTGCGCGGGATAGACGATCGGCGGCTGCAGGTGATGGGCCATTCGGCGACCCGGATGGCCACGGATTACGACGTGGTGTTTTCCTGCCTGCCGCTGCTGTCGATCCCGGTCAGGATCAGCGTGCGCATTCTTCAGCAGGCCCGGCAGCGGCTGCTGGCGCGCAACGGCACGCTGGTGTTGTTTCAATACAGCCACCTGTCGGAAAAATTGCTGTCCCGCTATTTTCACTGGAAACGCCTGCGGGTGGTGCGCAACTTCCCGCCGGCGCTGGTGTATGTCTGTACGCCGCGTTAGCTACAGCGTTTTCGCCATCACCACCACGTCTTCGTCATGCTGTCGCCGGCGTTCCACGGGATGCCAACCCCAGCCGGCGTACAACGCTTCCGACTTGTCGGTGATGAGATGCAAAACCGAGTGATGGCGCTGTCGCGCCGCTTCGACGATCGCCATCTCCAGGCGGTGGGCGATGCCCTTGCGGCGGTGATCGGGATGCACGAAAACGCCGGCCAGCCACGGAGTGAGATCCTGGCGTTGATGGTCGTCGCTGGGCCACAGGCTGGCCATGCCCACCGGACGATCGCCGTCGATCATCATCAGCGTCAGGTGATCGTCGCTCGGCCGGCTGCATTGGGCGAAGCGCAGCTGGGTGCGCTCCAGCGTGCCGCCGCGTTGTGAACCCCACTGGCCGAAGGCCCAGGCGGCGCACACATCGGCAAACTGCGGGCACTCCGACAGCGGAATGATGCGTTGAGTCATGGAGGTCTTCCGGTTTTTTTGCTGTTTTCCCCTCCTATTTAACCGATTTTTCCGCCATTTTTTTAACTTTTTAAAGCCGCTATTTTAGCGGTTTCACGGTGTTTCACCGCGTGCCCGGCGCCGTTTCCCGGATTTCTTTTGGCAATCGTGGCGTGGGATTGCAAGTGTTAATGAGAGTGATTATCATGCGCACACTATTTCCCCCGTTTCGGCTCAATCATGCGCAATTCCCTCATTTTACTGCTGCTTTCCCTGTGGTTCGGCGTGTTCTCCGCCCAGGCGAAGACGGTGACCGATATCACCGGCCGCCAGGTCGTGGTGCCGGATAACCCGCAACGCATCGTGGTGGGGGAGAGCCGCATGTTGTATACGCTGGCGCTGCTGGAGCCGGGTAATCCGGCGCAGCGCATCGTCGGCTGGCCGGCGGATCTGGCGCGGTTCGATGCGCAAAGCTGGCAACTCTATACGCAGAAGTTCCCGCAGATCGCCGCGATCCCCATTATCAGCGGCAATAATTTCCGCCAGGTCAACATCGAAAGCCTGCTGCAGCTGAAGCCGGATCTGGTGATCCTGGCGCGCTACGCGCGTGAAGACGGCGACAACGATCTGCTGGTTTCCGCGCTGAACAAGGCCGGCGTGGCGGTGATCTACGTCGATCTGCGCATCGATCTGCTGAACAACACCGTGCCGAGCGTGCGGCTGCTGGGCGAAGTGCTCAATCGCCAGCCGCGCGCCGAGCAGTTCATCGCGTTTTATCAGCAGCATATGGCGGTGGTTCAGCAACGGCTGGCGGGTTATCAGGGGGCGAAGCCCAAAGTGATGCTGCACCTGCATCTGGGCCGACGCGATACCTGTTGCACCACCGCCGCACACGGCAACCTTGGCGATCTGCTGACCTTCGCCGGCGGTGACAACATCGCCAACGCCAGCGTGAAAGGGGTGTATGGCGAACTGAACCCGGAAACCATTCTGAGCGCCAATCCCGACGTGTACCTCGCCACCGGCATGGCCGGCCCACAGGGCAAACGGCTGTCCGATCTGCGCCTCGGGCCGCAGGTCAGCCAGCAGGACGCTGCCGACAGCTTCCGGCGACTGATCGCCACACAGCCGATGCTGGCCAGCCTGCAGGCGGTGAAAAACCATCGCGCCTGGAGCGTCTGGCACAATTTTTACCTCAGCCCGTACCACGTGGTGCTGGTCGAGATGTTTGCCAAAGCGTTTTACCCGGATCTGTTCGCCGACATTAACCCGCAGCAGACCTTCCAACAGCTTTATCAGCAGTTTTTGCCGTTACCTTTTTCAGGGACCTATTGGAGTCAGTTAGATAATGAATAACAACAAGCGAGGCTGGTGGTGCGCATTGCCTTTGGCGGCCTGCGCGACATCGCCGACGTGGGCGGCGGAAAAAGCCGCATCGAAAGAAGAAAGCCTGATGGTGATTGGCCGCAAAGACGCCGACGGCGTGCAGAGCTATCAGCCGTTGACCAGCGTCACCGGCACTCGCAGCGAAACCAACCTGCTGAACGTACCGCAGGCGATCGACGTGGTGCCGCAGCAGGTGATTACCGATCAGGCGGTCAGCAGCCTGGACGAAGCGCTGTACAACGTCAGCGGCATTACCCAGGCCAACACGCTGGGCGGCACCCAGGACGCGGTCATGAAACGCGGCTTCGGCGACAACCGCGACGGCTCCATTCTGCGCGACGGCGTGCGCTCGGTGCAGGCGCGCAACTTTACGCCGACCACCGAGCGGGTGGAGGTGCTCAAGGGGCCGGCCTCGATGCTGTACGGTATGGGCGAGCCGGGCGGGATGATCAACATGATCACCAAAAAGCCCCAGCTGCAGCAGCATACCCACGTGGAAGGCTGGGGCAGCAGCTTCAACGGCGGCGGCGGCCAGCTCGACGTTACCGGGCCGCTCGGCACGTCGGGGTTTGCCTATCGGATGATCGTCGATCACGATGAAACCGATTACTGGCGCAACTTTGGCCGCAACCGCCAGACGGTGATCGCGCCCTCGTTGATGTGGTACGGCGAGAACACCACCGTGCGGTTGGCCTACGAACATATGGAATATCTGGTGCCGTTCGATCGCGGCACCATTATCGATTCGCGCACCGGCAAACCGGTGAATACGCCGCGCGATCGCCGTTTCGACGAAGCCTATAACGCCACCCGAGGCGATCAGGACAGCATTACCCTGCAGATCGATCAAACGCTCAATGAGCGCTGGAAAAGCTCGCTGACCTACGCCTACAGCCGCAACAGCTACAGCGACAACCAGGCGCGCGCCACGGCGTTGAACCCGGAGACCGGCGTGTTGAGCCGCCAGGCCGACTCGACCGCCAACGCCGTCAGCCATGCCAACGCGGTGCAACTGACGCTCAATGGCGACGTGGACTGGGGCAGCATCAACCACCAGATGCTGTTCGGCTTCGATTTTGAAGATAACCGTACCTTCCGCGGCGACATGATCCGCGGCAAAAAGAACAGCGATTTCAATATCTATCATCCGGTATACGGCCTGATGCCGCCGTCGACGGCGGTCAGCGCCAAAGACAGCGACCAGCGGGAAAACCTCACCAGCTACGGTTGGTTTATGCAGGATTCCATCCAGCTGACCGATAAATGGCTGGTGATGGGCGGCCTGCGTTACGATGCTTTCGACGTCTATGCCGGCAAGGGGCGGCCGTTCCAGGCCAATACCGACAGCTCGGACAGCAAGCTGGTGCCGCGCGCCGGGGTGGTCTACAAACTGACGCCTTATGTGTCGCTGTACAGCAGCTATACCGAGTCGTTCAAACCGAACTCTTCCATCGCCACCCAAATTGGTTCGCTGCCGCCGGAGCAGGGCAAGTCGTGGGAAGTCGGCGGCAAGCTGGCGTTGCCGAACGGCGTCACCGGCACGCTGGCGCTGTTCGACATCACCAAGCGCAACGTGATGGTCAATGAGTTGGTGGAGGGCGAAACCGTGACGCGTACCGCCGGGCGCGTGCGTTCGCAGGGTGTGGAGCTGGACGTAGCCGGTAACCTCACCGATTCGCTGAGCCTGATCGGCTCCTATGCGTATACCGACGCGCGGGTGGTGGACGATCCGGACAACAAGGGGAAAGAGATGACCAACGTGGCGCGCCACACCGCCTCGCTGTTCCTGACCCAGAACCTGGGCAGCCTGGGCCTGTACAGCGGCGATGAGGTACGCATTGGCGCCGGTGCGCGCTACGTAGGACGCCGCCCGGGTGACGCTGCCAACAGCTTCTCCCTGGATAATTACACCGTTGCCGATGCGTTCGCCGCTTACACCATGCCGATCAACGGCTATCGGGTGAAATGGCAGCTGAACGTGAAGAACCTGTTCGATAAAACCTACTACCCGTCCAGCGGCGGCAATTTGCGCGTGGCGGTGGGGGAACCGCGTGAGGTGGTACTGCGCGGCAGTATCGATTTCTAAGCCACGGGCGGTGAAATTTGCTTAAATAACCGCCCCAACGTTAAGGAGAACCCATGAGCCCGCAGATTCGTTTGGCGCAGCAGCGGGATATCGTGCATCTAATGGCGGTTGAACGTTCGGCGGCGCAGCTGTTTCGCCAGCAGCCGGAGTGGCGCTTTATCGCCGAAGGCGAGGTGATGACCCCGCAGCAGCACGCCGCGTTTATCGCCGAGCGCCGTGAATGGCTGTCGGAAAGCGACAGCGGCGAGTGCGCCGGTTTTATCGCCGTGCAGGCTCAGGGGGAAGATTGGCACATCGCCGAATTGTCGGTCGCCGGCACCTGGCAGCGGCAGGGCGTCGGCCGTCGCCTGATCGGCGCGGTGGCGGAAGAGGCCAAACGGCAGGGCGCGGGCCGCCTGACGCTCACCACCTTCATTGAGGTGCCGTGGAATGCGCCTTACTACCGGCGGCTGGGATTCCGGCCGCTCGACGACGCGCGGCTCACGGCTGCCCTGCGGCGGCACCTGGATGAGGATCTGGCGCACGGCTTTGCCGTCGGCAGTCGCTGTGCCATGGAATTTACACTATCGTAAATATTGAAATACAGAGCGGGCAGGGTATGATGCAGCCACCACGCCATCGCACCCGCTCGGTATTTTGGTATGCAATGCACTCAAGTCACCGCATAAGGGACAACCCGTAATGACACAAACCCTGTTCATGATAGGCGCTCGCGGAGCCGGAAAAACCACGGTAGGCAGCGCATTGGCGCTGGCGTTGGGCTATCAGTTCGTCGATACCGATCTGTTTATGCAGCAGGCGGCGCAGATGAGCGTGGCGGAAATGGTCGAGCGCGAGGGCTGGCTGGGGTTCCGCCGCCGCGAGACCATCGCGTTGCAAACCGTGACCAAGCCGTCAACTATAGTTGCCACGGGCGGCGGGGCAATCCTGGCGGAGGAGAACCGTCAGTTTATGCGTCAGCATGGCACCGTTATCTACCTGCGCGCGCCGGCCAGCGTGTTGGCGCAGCGGTTGGAAGAGTACCCGGAAGATGCGCAGCGCCCGACGCTCACCGGCAGGCCGATCGCCGAGGAGATGCTCGAGGTGCTGGCGGCGCGCGAAGCGCTGTATCAGGATGCCGCGCATTACGTGATAGACGGCGCCGCCGATCCGCAGCGGGTGGTGGAACAAATCCTTGCGGTGCTGCCGCGTGAGACGGTGAAGTAACCCTTTCTTCTCTTCGGGCGCTGGGCGCCCGTTTTCTTATTCCGTTTGCCGAGCCGGCGCAAAGTACGCCCCGGGCGTGACGCCGAAGCGGCGGCGAAAGGCGGCGATATAGGCGCTGACGTTGTCATAGCCACAGGCGTCGGCCACCTCGCTGACCGCTTCGCCGCGTGATAATCCCTCCAGTGAACGCAATACCCGCGCCTGCTGGCGCCACAGCGCGAAGCTGATGCCGGTTTCCTGCAGAAAACGGCGGCTCAGGGTGCGCGGGCTGAGCCCGGCCCAGGCGGCCCAGTCGCGCTGGCTGCGCAGGCTGGCGGGATCGTTCAGCAGCGCCCGGGCGATGTTCAGCAACCGGGCGTCCTGCGGCAGCGGCAATTGCAAAGGGGCGCGGCTTGCCGCGTGCATTTCGTCCAGCAGCACCTGCAGCAGCCGCCGTTGCGGCGCACTCAGCGGGCCGGCGGGGAACTGTGCGATGCGCTCCACCAGGGCCTGCAACAGCGCAGAGGCCGTGAACAGCTGCGGCAGCGGCGGCATCTCCGGCACGCTTTCCACCGGCAAATACAGACTCCAGCCCGCCACGTCGCCGCAGGCCAGCGCCTGATGGGCGCATCCCGGCGGCAGCCAGCCCAGCGTACCGCCGGTGATCGCCCATTGCCGGCCCGGGAGTTCCATTGCCAGCATGCCGCGCGTCAAGAGATAGATCTGGCCGCCTTCGTGCCGGTGCCAGGGCGTCAGGTGCTTTTTTTCATGCTGAAGGCGTTGGCTGCGGATCTGCATCATGTTGGCCGTTTAACGTTATTAAAAGTCTTGATGTGGTTATTATGCCATCGCCTGGCCGGGATAGGATCGCCGTTCACCCTATTTCGGAGAAACGTGATGACTCAACTTACCCCACTGGACCTGGTACTCGATACGCTGCAGCAGGTCGTCGCCAGCCCGGAACATCGGCCGACGCTGCTCGCCGCCCGTTTCAGTGCAGGCTACCGCCAGCAGGTGGATGGCAAAGTGCTGAACTTCGAGCAGTTTGAGCAACATATGGCGCTGCTGAAGCGGCAAACTCGCCGCATGACGCTGAGCGTGATCGCGGCGGCGGAGCAGGGCGAGGCGGTGCTGACCCACCATCTGGTCGAGCTGGAAAAGCGCGACGGCGCCTGCAGCCGCGTGCGGGTGCTGGCGCACTTCACCGTGCGTGAAGGCCGCATTTGCGCCTGCGACGAACTGACCGAGCTGTTGGCGGGCGCCCCCGGCGATCGCGATCTTGGCTCGCGCGTGTCGGAATGAGGGCGGCTGCTATACTTGCTACTGTGTGAAACACACGGGAGAACGGCATGCGCGAAAATGATCAACCTGCTTATCCACGGAGCGCCCGCGTCGTAGAGGTGTTTCGGGGCGACCCGAACCTGCATCTGCGCCGTTTTGAAGTGCGCACCGACGACATTGAGCCGAATACGCTGCTCAGTGAACATGAAACCGAGCAGGAAGCGCTCGACGCCAAGCACCGCTATGAAGACGAGGCGCTAGAGCTCTGACCTGCAGCCCAGTGGAAACCGGCGCCAGGCCGGTTTCCTGTTTATCCCCCGCTTAGCACATATTTCCCAGAACAATATTGATAATGATAATCATTTATGTGATTTTTATCGCCCCTATTGGGTGTTTCACTTCTGGGAAAAGAGATGTCCAATTCCGAGTTGCAGGCGCTGTTTCTGCGCCATATGCGGCCGCTGCAAGCCTATTTGAACGCCAAACTGCGCGACCCTCAGCTGGCCGCGGATTTGGCGCAGGAAAGTTTTACCCGCCTTACCGAGCAGTATTCGCAGGGTAACATTCTCGATATCGAAGCCTACCTGTACAAAACCGCCAAAAACCTGATGCTCGACCATGTGCGCCAGCAGCAGCGGCGGCAGACCGAAGCGGTCGAAGACGACATTCTGGCGCAGTATCCCTCCGGTGAACCGGCGCTTGAACAACTGGCGATCGATAGCCAATTGCTGCAGCTGTTGCAGCAGGCGCTGGCGGACATGCCGCCGCGCACGCAGCAGATTTTCCGCCTTAACCGGCTCGATGGCCTGACCCAGGCGCAGGTGGCGGCGCAGCTGGGCGTGTCGCTCAGCACGGTGGAAAAACACCTGGCCAGCGCGCTCGAGCGGCTGATGGCGCGGATGGAAGAACAATAATGGCAATTTTTTTACGGGTTTATCCGCGCTCAGACGTCTTAACCTATAACCAGAAAAAACAGAGGTCTATGCCATTATGAAACCGCTAACCGCACAGGCGCGACAGCAGGCGGCCGCCTGGGCCGTGAGCCTGGCCGAAGGGGCGCTGCCGGCCGATCGGCGGCGAGCGTTGGACGCCTGGCTGGCCGCCGATCCGCAGCATCCGGCGGCGCTGCGTCAGGCTCGCCTGCTGTGGACGACGCTGGGGCAATTGCCGCCAGAGCAGCGGCGGGCGTTACAACCACAGGTGGTGACGCTGAAAACGTCATCCCATCGCAGGTGGCCCCGCTGGGCGGTGGCGGCGGCGGTGGCGATCGCCGTTTCCTTCGGCGTTTATCGCGGGCCGGATCTATGGATTGGCCTGCAGGCGGATTATCAAACCGTTCGCGGCGAGGTGCGCGAAGTTGCGTTGCCGGACGGCAGCCGGGTGGCGCTGGACAGCGGCAGCGCGATCGCGCTGGCGTATTCCGCAGGCGAACGCAAGGTACGGCTGCTGAGCGGCGGCGCCTATTTTATCGTCGCGCCGTTGGGCGGGACGGAAAGCCGCCCGTTCAGGGTGGAGGCGGAAAACGGTGTCACCCAGGCGTTGGGCACCGAGTTCAGCGTGGCGCGCACCGAACGGGGCGTCGACGTCAGCGTACATCAGCACAGCGTGCGGGTAACGCTTGAACGCGGTGAGCGCTCGTTGGTGGTCACGCAACGCCAGGCGGCGCATTACCGCAACGGGCAGCTGCAGCTGACGCGGCAAACGGCCGGTGATGACGCCTGGCGACGCGGCTGGCTGGTGATCGACCGTCAACCGCTGACGCAGGCGCTCGCGCAGCTCAACCGCTATCGCGAGACCCGCATCGTGGCGGTCAATCCCGCGCTAGGAGCGCGCACGGTGAGCGGCGTGTTCGCGCTCAATAAACTCGACGACGGCGTCGGCGCCATTCGTCAGGAACTCTCCGCCCGCCAGCTGAATCTCCCCGGCATCACGCTGCTTTATTGAGCGGCGCAGGCGGGCCGGGATGCCCGTTTCGCCGCTATTTTCACTTTCTGTAAAAAATCTTTACGGGTTTTTGCCTCCCGGAACGTCCTTATGTTTAAACGAGATTGATTTCCATTATCACTTGGTTTGACATTCTTTCGGGTGGAACACACACGCATGCTTATTCACAAGGGAACCACGCCGGCCGGCCGATTGGCCACGGCGGTACGCGCCGCGCTGGCGGCGATGATGTTGACTCAGCCGGCGGTGGCGCTCGCCGTCCAGGCTGAGGCGAACGGCGCGCAGGCCGCACAGCAAAAGCATTTCAACATTGCGGCGCAGCCGCTGCAGAGCGCCATGTTGCGCTTCGCCGAGCAGGCCGGCATGCAGGTGTTTTTCGACGAGGTGAAGCTCGACGGCATGCAGGCGGCGGCGCTGGACGGCAGCATGAGCGTTGAACAGGGTCTGCGGCGCTTGATCGGCGGCAATCCGGTGGCTTTCCACCTGCAGCCGCAGGGGCAAATCGTATTAAGCCGGCTGCCGACGACGAACGGCGACGGCGGCGCGCTGGCGCTGGATAGCCTGACGGTGCTGGGTGCCGGCGGCATCAACGCCAACGATTGGGTTTACGACGAACCGCGCTCGGTCAGCGTCATCAGCCGCGAACAGATGGACAACCGCCCGGCGCGACACGCGGCCGATATTCTGGAACAGACGACGGGAGCCTATTCCAGCGTCAGCCAGCAAGATCCGGCGCTGTCGGTCAACATCCGCGGCATACAAGACTATGGCCGGGTGAACATGAACATCGACGGCATGCGGCAGAATTTTCAAAAGAGCGGCCATGGCCAGCGTAACGGCACCATGTACATCGATTCCGAACTGCTGTCCGGCGTGACCATCGACAAGGGCACCACCGGCGGTATGGGCAGCGCCGGCACGCTCGGCGGCATCGCCACCTTCAATACCGTCAACGCGAGCGATTTCCTGGCGCCGGGCAAAGAGCTGGGGGGCAAGCTGCACGCCAGTACCGGCGATAACGGTACCCACTTCATCGGCAGCGGCATATTGGCATTGGGCAACGAAACCGGCGATATCCTGCTGGCCGCCAGCGAACGCCACCTCGGCGACTATTGGCCCGGCAACAAGGGCGACATCGGCAACATTCGCATCAATAACGACACCGGCAATTACGATCGCTACGCCGAGAGCATCAAGAACAACAAAATCCCCGACACCCATTACCGCATGCACTCGCGGCTGGCCAAGGTGGGTTGGAATCTGCCCGCCAACCAGCGCCTGCAGCTGAGCTATCTGCAGACCCAGACCGCGTCGCCGATCGCCGGCACGTTGACCAACCTGGGCACCCGCCCGCCCTATGAACTGGGCTGGAAGCGCACCGGTTACAGCGACGTGATGGCGCGCAACGCGGCGTTCGACTACAGCCTGGCGCCGGAAGACGTCGACTGGCTCGATTTTCAGGCCAAGCTGTATTACGTCGATACTCAGGACGACAGCGACACCTACAGCACCAGCTCGCTGCTGGACAACGGCTACGCGACGCGTACCCGGCTGCGTACCTACGGCGCGCAGGCGCAAAACACTTCGCGCTTCAGCCTGGCGCCGGGGCATGACTTCCGCGCCAACTACGGGCTGGAGTTCTATTACGACAAGGCAACCAGCGACTCTTCCCGCCAAGGCATGGAAGGGGTGACGCCGGCCGGCAACCGTTCGGTAGCCAGCCTGTTCGCCAACCTGACCTACGACTACGACGGCTGGCTGACGTTGGAGGGGGGGCTGCGTTACGACCGCTATCGCCTGCGCGGCCAGACCGGCCTGAGCTATCCGGACTTGGCCAAGGATGGGCAACGCTACACGATTGACAATCCTTGCAAAGCGCTGCGTCTGACCGGCTGTTCAACCACGACCCGCGAAGATTGGGACGTGGATCGCGATCAGGGCAAGCTGTCGCCGACGCTGGCGGTGGCGGTGCGCCCCGGCGTGGAGTGGCTGGAGCTGTATACCACTTACGGCAAATCCTGGCGGCCGCCGGCGATCACCGAAACGCTGACCAACGGCAGCGCGCACAGTTCTTCCACGCAATACCCCAACCCCTTCCTGCAGCCCGAGCGCTCGCGCGCCTGGGAAGTCGGGTTCAACGTGCAGCAGCCGGATCTGTGGTTTGAGGGCGATCGGCTGGTGGCCAAGGTGGCCTACTTCGACACCAAAGTGGATAACTACATCAACCTGGCGATAGACCGCAATAAACCGGGGCTGGTGCAGCCGAGCATCGGCAATGCCGCTTACGTCAACAACCTGTCGAAAACCCGCTTCCGCGGGCTGGAATACCAGCTCAACTATGACGCCGGGGTGTTCTACGCCGACCTGACCTACACCCACATGATCGGCAAAAACGAGTTCTGCTCGAACAAAGCCTGGCTGGGAGGGCGTCTGCGCTACGGCGACGGTTCGCGCCGCGGCAACTTCTATGTTGAACCGGATGCCGCGTCCAATGACTTCGTCACGTGTGACGGGGGGACGCAGTTCGGCTCCGCCGCCTACCTGCCAGGCGATCGCGGCTCGGTGACGCTGGGCGGCCGCGCCTTCGATCGCAAGCTGGACGCCGGGGTGACCGTGCGCTTTGCGCCGGGCTATCAGGACAGCTCGGTGCCATCCAACTATCCGTACCTGGCCGACTGGCCGAAGTACACCCTGTTCGATCTGTACGCCAGCTACAAGCTGACCGACAGCCTGACGCTGCGCGGCTCGGTGGAGAACCTGACCAACCGCGCCTATGTCGTCAGCTATGGCGAGACGCTGGCCAATACCCTCGGGCGCGGCCGCACCGTGCAGGGTGGGGTGGAATACCGTTTTTAAGCAGTAAAAGGGCGTTGCTCATCCTTGAGCACAAGGGCAGCCTCGCGAGGGGCGCCGTTCATCAATGGAGATAGAGAAATGGCATTTTCAGTTAACTATGACAGCAGCTTTGGCGGTTACAGCATTCATGACTATCTGGGCCAATGGGCTTCGACATTCGGTGATATCAACCATACCAACGGCAATGTCGTCGAAGGCTCAAACAGCGGTGGCTTCTACGGCGGCCGGTTGTCCGGTAGCCAATACGCCGTGACCAGTACGGATAACCATGTCACGTCGGTCGTGGCGGGTGGCAACCTGACCTACACGCTGTTCAATGAACCTGCGCATACCCTGTACGGCCAGCTGGATTCCCTGTCGTTCGGCGACGGTTTGAGCGGTGGCGATACATCACCGTACAGCATTCAGGTGCCTGACGTCAGCTTCGGCGGCCTGAACCTCAGCAGCCTGCAGGCGCAGGGCCACGATGGCGTGGTGCACCAGGTGGTGTACGGCCTGATGTCCGGCGATACCGGCGCGCTGGAGACCGCGCTGAACGGCATCCTCGACGACTACGGCCTGAGCGTCAACTCCACCTTCGATCAGGTGGCGGCGGCGACGGCGGTGGGCGTGCAGCATGCCGACAGCCCGGAACTGCTGGCGGCCTGATCGTGGCCGTTTGCCCGCCGGCGCCGCGCGCCCCGGCGGGCATTTTCTCGTTTTTAGCCGATGGAAAACGCCATGAAAAACGCCGTCAGGCGCGGAGAAGTGATGAGCGTGCTGGCCGCATACCGGCGCGGATTTTGGGGCATCGCACTGTTTACCGCGGTGATCAACCTGTTGATGCTGGCACCGGCGCTGTACATGCTGCAGGTCTACGATCGCGTGTTGCCGTCGGGCAACCGCATGACGCTGGCGATGCTGACCCTGATGGTGGTCGGCCTTTACCTGTTTATGGGGCTGCTGGAGTGGGTGCGCAGCCAGGTGGTGATCCGCCTCGGCGCCCAGATGGATATGCGCCTGAATCAGCGAGTCTACGACGCCGCCTTCGAAACCAATCTGAAAACCGGCAACCCGCTGGCGGGGCAGGCGCTGAACGATCTGACCAACCTGCGCCAGTTCGCCACCGGCAATGCGCTGTTCGCCTTTTTCGATGCCCCCTGGTTCCCGGTTTATCTGCTGGTGGTTTTTCTGCTCCACCCCTGGCTTGGCGCGTTGGCCAGCGCCGGGGTGATCGTGCTGGTGCTGCTGGCCTGGCTCAACCAGCGGGTGTCGCAGGCGCCGCTCGCGGAGGCCGGCCGGGTCGCGCTGAGCGCCACGCAGCAGGCCAACGGCAACCTGCGCAATGCTGAAGCCATCGCCGCCATGGGGATGCTGACCGATTTGCGCCTGCGCTGGCTGCGGCAGCATCAGCAGTTCCTGCTGTTGCAGAACCGCGCCAGCGAGAAAATCGCCGCCGTCACCGCCTGGTCGAAAACCGTGCGGCTGGCGCTGCAGTCGCTGATGTTGGGCTGTGGCGCGCTGCTGGCGGTCAACGGCGACATTACGCCGGGGATGATGATCGCCGGATCGATCCTGATCGGCAGGGTGCTGGGGCCGATCGATCAGTTGATAGGCGCCTGGAAGCAGTGGTCGTCGGCGCGCCAGTCCCTGCAGCGGCTGGAGGTGATGCTGGCCGCCAACCCGCCGCAGGCGGCGAGCCTGCCGCTGCCGGCGCCCAGCGGCGCATTGGCCGTGAATCAGCTGACCGCTGGCGCGCCCGGCGGGAGCGTACCGGTGTTGCACGGCGTCAGTTTTCGTCTGGAGGCCGGCGAGGTGCTGGGCGTCATCGGCGCGTCCGGCTCCGGCAAAACGCTGCTGATGCGCCAACTGGTCGGCGCGCTGACGCCGCTCAGCGGCGACGTGCGCCTGGACGGTGCGGATCTCCGGCAGTGGGACAAACAGCAGCTGGGGCCGCATATCGGCTATCTGCCGCAGGATATCCAGCTGTTCGCCGGTACGCTGACGGAAAACATCGCCCGCTTTGGCCAGGTTGACGCCGAGAAGGTGGTGGCCGCCGCCGCGCTGGCCGGCGTGCACCAATTGATCCTGCATTTGCCCAAAGGGTATGAAACCGAGCTGGGCGAGGGCGGCAGCGGCCTGTCCGGCGGCCAGCGTCAGCGGGTGGCGCTGGCGCGCGCGCTGTATGGCTCTCCGGCGTTGGTGGTGCTGGATGAACCGAATGCCAACCTCGATCGTGAAGGGGAAGAGGCGCTGCAACGGGCGATCGAAGCGCTGAAGGCGCGCGGCACCACCATCGTGTTGGTGACCCACAAACCGGCGATCCTGGCGACGACCGACAAATTGCTGGTGCTGGCCGCCGGCCAGGTGCAGCACTTCGGCCCCAGCGACGCCATCCTGAAGAAACTGCCTGGTTTTGCGCCCGCTGCCGTACCGGCCAACGTCGGTCGCAGCAGCGGCGGCTTCAACGTCAACTACGCCAACTTTGCCAAAACGGCCAGCGGTGAACGAAAAGTATGAGCAATCAGAGTGTGATCCCCGGCGATATCGACGCCCTTTCCCGACAGTTCGACGAAGGGCGCCATCTGCGGCTCGGCGGCTGGCTGGTGCTGCTGGGATTTGGCGGCTTTCTGCTGTGGGGGCTGTTGGCGCCGTTGGATAAGGGCGTGCCGGTTTCCGGCAGCGTGGTGGTGGCCGGTAACCGCAAGGCGGTGCAGCACCCGAGCGGCGGCGTGGTGTCGCAAATTCAGGTGCATGAGGGCGACCGGGTCCGCGCCGGGCAGGTACTGTTGTTGATGGATACCGTCGACAGCCGCACCCAGCGCGATGCGCTGCGCAGCCAGCAGTTGAGCAACGCCGCGCAGCGGGCGCGGCTGCAGGCCGAGCGCGACGGCCTGCAAGCGATCGCTTTCCCTACATTGCTGCAGGCGCGGCGGGAGGAGCCGGAGGTGATGTCGTTGATGCTGTTGCAACAGCAGCTGTTCACCAGCCGCCGCGCAGCGTTGCAGAGCGAGCTGGCGGCGATCGCGGAGAGCATCGCCGGATCGCAGGCGATGCTGGAGGGGATCCGGCAGTCTTACGCCAGCAAGCAGCGGCAAAAGGCCATGTTGCAGGAGCAACTGGGCGGCATGCGCAAGCTGGCGGCGCAGGGATATGTGGCGCGCAACCGGCTGCTGGATCTGGAAGGGCAGTATGCGCAGATCGACGGCCAGGCGTCCGAGGATACCGGCAATATCGGCCGCCTGGGGCGTCAGATCCTGGAGCTGAAGCTGCGGGCGATCCAGCGGCGGGAAGAATATCAGAAAGAGGTCAGCAGCCAACTGGCCGAAGTGCGGATGAAGCTGGACGAGCTGGATAACCGCCTGGCCAAAGCGGAGGCCGATCTGGGCCATACGCAGGTGAAAGCGCCGGTGGCGGGCACCGTGGTAGGGCTGAGCGTGTTCACCGAAGGCGGTGTGATCGGCGCCGGTCAGCAGCTGATGGAGATCGTGCCCAGCGATCGGGGGCTGCAGGTGGAGGCGCGTATCCCGGTCGAGTTGATCGACAAGGTGCAGGTGGGCTTGCCGGTCGAGCTGTTGTTCTCGGCGTTTAACCAAAGCACCACGCCGCGCGTTGAGGGCGAAGTGACGCTGGTCGGGGCCGATCGCTTGACCGACGAGAAAAGCGGTGCGCCCTATTACAGCGTGCGCGCCAAGGTCAGCGAAGAAGGATTGCAACGTTTGAACGGGTTGGAAATCCGCCCGGGGATGCCGGTCGAAGGGTTCATCCGCACCGGCGAGCGTTCGATGATGAACTACCTGTTCAAACCGCTGACCGATCGCCTTCACCTGGCGCTGACGGAAGAGTGAGCATGTCGGTTTCACCGCTCCCTTTCGCCGCGCCCGGCGCCGCCATGCCCTGGCGCCGTTGCCTGGTGCTGGTGCTGGTGCTGCACCTGCTGGCCGCGGCGCTGCTCTGGCCTTGGCGAGACAAGGCCGCGCCGGCGTGGGTGCCGCCGCCGGCGGTCATGGTGGTGATGGCCGCCGCACCGCAGGCCCCGGCCGAGGTAAAACAACCGCCGGGACAAATGACGCCGCCGCCTCAGGTTGAACCGCCGGCGCCGCCGGAACCCTTGCCGACGGTGAAGGTGCCTGAAGCCGTACGGCCGAACATCGCCGTAGCGCCGAAGCAGAAAAAACCGCCCAAGCCGGTGAAGAATCCCCCCCTGCCGCGCACACCGCCGCAGGAGAAAACGATCGCGCCGCCGAAGGTTCAGGAGCAAAGCGTCGGTGCGCCACCGCCGGGCCGGGCGGATAAAACGGCCGCGCCGCAAACTCGCCTGACGCCCTATGCTCAAGCGGGGGTGGACAACTGGCGCAGCCGCATCAGCGGCCGCCTGAATCGCTTTAAACGTTACCCCAAAGACGCATTGCGGCTGAAGCGCCAGGGCGTCGGGCAGGTGCGTTTCACGTTGGACAGGCAGGGCCATGTGCTGGCGGTGACGCTGGTCAGCAGCGCCGGGCTGCCGTCGCTGGATCGCGAAATCCAGGCGCTGGTCAAGCGCGCTTCGCCGCTGCCCACGCCGCCGGCGGACGTTTATGTCAACGGCACGGTGGAATTGACGTTGCCGATCGATTTCAGTTTGCGCGGCGCGGGTTTTTGAGCCGCGACAATATCTCCTCCTGATAAACTCATTTTTCAGCAGCTTGTCCTGTTATTCATTATTTTAAAAGCGTATCGTTATTTTATTCGGCGCGGCTAAGTCGGCGTTCTACGCAATATTTTCATTTAAAAAGCACGAATGCCTTTTATTTTGCGGCTGACAAAAAATAAACAGCTTGACGCTGCGGAGTTCGGGTTTTAGTTTTTAATTATAAAACAGGAACTGAGTTCCATATAGTGGAACAAGGCGGATCATGACAACGCTGGAAAATGCCGCTGCGGTATTAAAACTCTTTTCTCAACAACGCGTGATGCATGGCCAACCGGGCATTGCATTCAGCGATGTGGTGGACCAATTGGCGCTGCCGAAAAGCACGGTATCGCGCCTGCTTCAGACCATGGAAAATCAGGGCATGCTGGAGCGCGATCCCGATAGCCGGCGTTACCGCATCGGCGCGCTGTTGCTGGCGGCATCCAGCCACTATCTGTCGATGCCGCTGGTGGACAACCTGGCGGCCAGCATGACGCAGCTGTGCCGCCAGACGGCCTGTACCGGCTACCTTTCGATATTGGAAGGGCAGGAAATCATGGTGATGCGCATGTTCCCCGGCCGCCACTTTTTACAGGTGGTTACCCCAGCGGGTTACCGTTCACCGGCGGCGGAAACCTCGGTTGGCCGGGCGATACTGGCGCGTGAAAGCGACGAGCAGGTTCGGGCGCGTTACGCCGGCGGTTACCGGGTGACTTCGCCCAATGCGCCGCAAACGTTGGATGCGCTGTTGCAGAAATTGCAGCAGGTGAGGCGCCAGGGATGGTCGCTGGCGCGCAATGAAACCCTGAACAGCATCAGTTCGCTGGCGACCGCGCTGGTGAACAAGCACGGCAGCGAGACGGTGGGGCTGTGCCTGTCCTTTCCCTCGCAGGGCGAGGAGCAGCCGTTTGTACCGGAAGTCCTGGCCGAATTAACCGCAGTCAGCCGCCAACTGGCGGAAAAATATGGCGATGATTATTGGCAGCAGATCAAATAACGCGCCTGAGCAATCGTGTTGCATCATAATTAACGAGCGCCGACACCAGGGAACTCATTAATTATATTTCACCGTATTTTATTGGCAAGAAATAGACAGGCTGAATAAGAAGATAATCACGTTATGACGCCGGCAGTTCCAAATAATGGAACTGCCGCGGCGAGCTATCGTCTGGCGTTATTTCCGCCACGCGGCAGGGAATATTCAGGGAAACCAAGCATGAAATCAAATAATCCGCTAAAAGAGGCCGGCACGCTGTTGGTCATGGCGCTGCTTTCGGTGGTGGGGGCGATCATCGGCGTTCAGCTGATCACCACGCTGGGCGTCACGCCCAACACCTCGATCATCGGTGCGCTGATCGCCATGCTGTTGGCACGCATTCCGCTGAAAATGTTCCAACGCTACCGCTCGGTGCACACCCAGAACCTGGCGCAGACGGTGATCTCCTCCGCCACCTTCGGCGCGGCCAATTGTCTGCTGATGCCGATTGCGGTGCCTTACGTGATGGGGCAACCGCAGCTTATTTTACCGATGTTCTGCGGCGTGGCGGCGGCGATGCTGCTCGACGCCTATCTGCTTTATCGCCTGTTCGATACCAAAGTGTTCCCCGCCGCCAATGCCTGGCCACCGGGCGTCGCCGCCGCGGAGGCGATTAAAGCCGGCGATCGCGGCGGCAAGCAGGCCTGGCTTCTGGTGGTAGGCGTAGGGGTGGGCATCGCCGGATCAATGCTCAAGATCCCCATGGCGGCCTTCGGTACCGCCTTTATCGGCAATATCTGGGCGCTGAGCATGTTCGGCGTCGGGCTATTGCTGCGGGCCTACGCCGAGCCGGTGGCCGGTTTCGATATCAATGCCCATTTTATTCCGCACGGCGTGATGGTCGGCGCCGGCCTGGTGGCGCTGATCCAGGTTGCGCAGGTGATCCGCAGCCGCCGCGCCGATAGCGCCGGTTATACCCAGCCGGACAGTGCGGTAAGCAAAGCGCTCGGCCTGGGTGCGGTCGGCTACATCGCCATTGCCGCGTTTTTGGCTCTGGTCGGCGGGCTGTTTAGCGAGATGTCGCTGCCGATGTTGGCGCTGTTCGTGATTTACGCGGCGTTCGCCGCTTTCGTTCATGAGTTGATCGTCGGTATCGCCGCCATGCACTCCGGCTGGTTTCCGGCGTTCGCGGTGGCGTTGATCACCCTGATCGTCGGCATCTTGATCGGTTTCCCACCGCTGGCGCTGTGCATCCTGACCGGTTTTACCGCCGCCACCGGGCCGGCCTTCGCCGACATGGGCTTTGACTTGAAAGCCGGCTTCATCCTGCGCGGCTATGGCGAGGATCTGCGGCAGGAGCTGCTGGGGCGCCGCATTCAGCTGTTTGCGGCGCTGATCGCCTTCCTCATCGCCATTCCGGTGGTTTACTTCTCTTATCACAGCTATTTCCTGCAGGACCTGATCCCGCCGGTCGCGCGCGTTTACGCGAAGACCATTGAGGCCGGTGCGCAGCCGGGTATCGCCTGGAGCCTTTTGATCTGGGCGATCCCCGGCGCCGTGGTACAGCTGATCGGCGGCCCTAAGCGCCAGCTCGGCGTGCTGCTGGCAACCGGCCTGCTGATCAACAATGCCTTGGCCGGGTGGGCGGTGCTGGTGGGCATCGCGCTGCGCGTGGCGATCCTGCGCCGTTGGGGCGATCGCGGCCGCACGCCGATGGAGATCATGGCGGCCGGGTTTATCGCCGGCGACGCGCTCTACAACTTCTTCAGCTCGATTTTTTCCAGCAAGGGCAAATAGCCCCTGCCGATGACATTGGTGAGGTAAAACGACCATGAGTTTGCAACAAACGCTGCAGGTTTTTGAATTAATTGATAGCGCATTCGTCAGCGGCCAGGACGTCGTCGATCTGTTTGCGCCTTACCCGGCGATCCGAGCCAGCACTTTGCGCGCCGACGGGCCGAAGGGCGGCACCGATTTCGTGCGCATCGAGATCCCCGGTAGCGCAGGCAAATTCGCTGGCGGTGCGGCGCCGACGCTGGGCATTATCGGCCGCCTGGGCGGCATCGGCGCGCGGCCGACGCGTATCGGGCTGGTGTCCGACGGCGACGGCGCGATCGCCGCCATTGCCAGCGCGCTGAAGCTGGCGGAGATGCAGCGTAAGGGCGATACGCTGCCGGGCGATGTGATCGTCACCACCCATATTTGCCCGAACGCGCCGACCCGGCCGCACGATCCGGTCGATTTTATGGATTCGCCGATCGATGACGTGACGATGAACGATAATGAAGTGGTGCCGGAGGCTGACGCCATCCTGTCGATCGATACTACCAAAGGCAACCGCATCATCAACCACAAAGGCTATGCGCTGTCGCCGACGGTGAAAGAGGGCTACATCCTGCGGGTGGCGGAAGATCTGCTGCGCATCATGGAGATGACCAGCGGCCGCCCGGCGGTGACCTTCCCGATCACCACGCAGGACATCACCCCTTACGGCAACGGCGTGCATCACCTCAACAGCATCCTGCAGCCCTCGACCGCTACCGCGGCGCCGGTGGTCGGCGTGGCGATTTGCAGCGAATCGGTGGTGCCGGGCTGCGGCACCGGCGCCAGCCACGAAACGGACATCGCGCTGGCGGCCAAATTCGCGGTGGAAGTCGCCAAAGAATTCGGCCGCGGCACCTGCCGGTTCTACGATGCCACCGAATACGGCCAGCTGCTGGCGCTGTACGGCAGTCTGAGCCACCTGCAAAAAAGGAGATAGATCCATGACGGCTTCATTCGCCACGCTGACCCTCGGTCAGGCGCCGCGCAGCGATATCATGCCGCTGCTGTCTGCTTATCTGCCGGCGGAGCGGGTGAGGCACGTCGGTTTGCTGGACGGCCTGGATGCCGGGCAGATCGCCGAGCGTTATGCGCCGCAACAGGGCGATAAGCTGCTGGTGTCGCGCCTGTTGGACGGCACGCAGGTGACGCTCGATGCCGCTCGCGTCGAAAGCGGGTTGCAGCAGAAGATACGCGAGCTGGAGGCGGCGGGGTGCCAGGTGATCCTGCTGCTGTGCACCGGCGAATTCGGCCGCTTGCAGGCGGAACAGGCGCTGTTGCTGGAGCCGGATCGCATTATTCCGCCGTTGATCTCCGCGATCGTCGGCGCACACCGCGTCGGCATCGTGGTGCCGATGGCGGAACAGGTTGGGCAGCAGGCGCGTAAATGGCGGCAACTGGCGACGCCGCCAAGCTATGCCGTCGCCAGCCCCTATCTGGCAGATGATGCCGCGCTGGAGCAGGCGGCTTGCGCACTGCTGCGGCAGGGGGCGGAGGTGGTGGTGCTCGACTGCATCGGTTATCACCAGCGTCATCGCGCCTTTTTGCAGGCGCGTCTGTCGGTACCGGTGTTGTTGTCGAACGTACTGGTCGCCAAGCTGGCCGCAGAGTTAATCGACTGATTCAAATAGCGAAAAGTCACCGCTCGACGCAGCCTCAGGCGCTTTGCACCCAGGGATCTCCCTGGGCTTCAGCAGCCCTGACTGCCAGTGAGAGGCCCGGCAGCGTTTTCCTCTGCGCCGCGATCGCATTTCGCGCGAAAAACCAGTGACAGATCAACCGCAATCCCCCAATATGGATTTTCCATCAAGATGATTACGCGGGTGCCAGTCTATGCTGAAAGTGAATGAGTATTTTGCCGGAAAAGTGAAGTCTATCGGTTTTGACAGTAGCAGCATCGGTCTTACCAGCGTGGGCGTGATGGAAGAGGGCGAATACACCTTCTCCACCGCGCAGCCGGAAGAAATGACGGTGATCACCGGGGCGCTGAAAGTGCTGCTGCCGGGGGCGCCGGACTGGCAGGTGTTTACGCCGGGCGAGAAGTTCTTCGTGCCGGGGCACAGCGAGTTCAACCTGCAGGTGGCCGACGCGACCGCCTATCTGTGCCGCTACCTGAGCAAATAAATTTTGTTCGTTAGGGGAACGCAGGGCTCAGCGGATGCTGGGCCCTGGTCGTTTTTGAGGCGGGATTAACGCTGGGCTTCGCCGCCGAGCGCTTCGATGGTGTTTTTGATCAACGCCGCCAGCTCGCTGGTCATCAGGATAAAATCGGCGTCAAAGCGCTGGGCGAAGTCGTCGCGATCGATATCGTCGTTCTGCTCGCGCAGCGTGTCGGCGAACTTCAGGCGCTTGAGCGAGCCGTCGTCCGACAGCATCAGCTGAATGCGCTCCTGCCAGTCCACCGCCAGTTTGGTCACCAGCTTGCCGGCTTCGATATGCACCGCGATTTCGTCGCTGATCAGATTCTGTTTCTTGCAGCGGATCACGCCGCCTTCTTCCAGAATCGCTTTCAATTCCGCTTCATCCTGAATGGCGAAGCCGGCCGGCATCTCGCCGGAACGCACCCATTCGGTCAGCGTCAGTTCGATCGGGCTTTCCATCGTCAGCGGCACCACCGGCAGCGAGCCGAGGCTTTTGCGCAGCAGCGCCAGCGTATCTTCGGCGCGTTTGGCGCTGGCGGCATCGACCATGATCAGATCGTTGACGGTGTCGATCCACATGAAGGTCTGATTGAAGCGGCTGAACGCGCGCGGCAGCAGGCTGTGCAGCACTTCGTCCTTCAGCGCGTCTTTCTCGGTTTTCTTCAGTTTGCGGTGTTGTTCCGCTTCCAGGCGCTCAATCTTGGCCTGCAGCTCTTGCTTGATGACCGGCGACGGCAGGATTTTCTCTTCCTTGCGCGCGCAGATGACGATTTGGCCGTTGACCGCGTGCGTCAGCGCATCGCTGTGCGAGCCCATCGGGGAGACCCAGCCGGTCTTCGCCATGTCCTGGCTGCCGCACGGCGTGAAGGCGAACGCGCTGAGTTGTTTTTCCATTTCATCCGCGTTTAACGCCACTTCGCGGCTCAAACGGTAAACCATCAAATTCTTAAACCACAGCATAATGTTATCCCTGGCTGGGCGTGCGTTCGGCACGCTGATTCGTCAAAAGCAGGGCGGCATGATAACGAATTGACGCTGAAAAATCGCCCCATTCTCTCCGAATTGCGTCGCCGTACGCAGCGGAAAAGCCCTGGCAGGGGAGAGGGAAACAGGTGATTCATCCGCGCGCTTACATTAGGCTGTGGCAACGCTGCGCTGCATCGAGGAGAAAAAACGTGCGCATTGGCATCGACTTGGGTGGGACGAAAATTGAAGTGATTGCGTTGGCGGACGACGGGCGAGAGCTGTTTCGCCATCGTATCGCCACGCCGCGCCATGACTACGGGCAAACCCTGGCGGCGATCGCTGGGCTGGTGAAACTGGCGGAAGATCATACCGGCGAGCGGGGATCGGTCGGGGTCGGCATTCCCGGCACGCTGTCGCCGTTTACCGGGCGGGTGAAAAACGCCAACTCGGTATGGCTCAACGGCCAACCGCTGGACAAAGATTTGTCGGCGCTGCTGGCGCGCGAGGTGCGTATCGCCAACGACGCCAACTGCCTGGCGGTGTCGGAAGCTACCGACGGCGCAGGCGCCGGCGCGCAAACCGTGTTTGCGGTCATTATCGGCACCGGCTGCGGTGCCGGCGTGGCGCTGAACGGCCAGGCGCATTCCGGCGGCAACGGCATCGCCGGCGAGTGGGGCCACAATCCGCTGCCGTGGCAAGATGAGGATGAGCTGCGCTACGCCCGCGAAGTGCCGTGCTACTGCGGCAAACCGGGCTGCATCGAAACCTTTATTTCCGGTACCGGTTTCGCCACCGACTATGCGCGCCTGAGCGGCAACGCGCTGCAAGGGCACGAGATCATGGCGCTGAGCGAGCGGGGCGATGCGCTGGCGGAGCAGGCGATCGTTCGCTACGAAATGCGGCTGGCAAAATCGTTGGCGCACGTGATCAACATTCTGGATCCGGACGTGGTGGTGCTCGGCGGTGGCATGAGCAACGTGGATCGCCTGTATCGCACCGTGCCGCAGCGGGTGAAAGATTGGGTGTTCGGCGGCGAGTGTGAAACGCCGATCCGCAAGGCGATCCACGGCGACTCCAGCGGCGTACGCGGCGCGGCCTGGCTGTGGCCGCAACAGCAGCGCTAAGCGTTGCAGCAAAGCGCGAGGTTGCTCGCGCTTTAAATCCTTCCCTGTACAAAAACTGGACGGCGCTTTATGCTTTAGCTAACTTAGCTAAGGAGGACGCGTATGCCGATTCAGGCCAATATGCATGAAGCCAAATCCAATCTGAGCCAGTTGGCGGACAGAGCCGCGGAGGGAGAAACCGTGATTATTGCAAAAGCAGGGAAGCCGTATGTACAGCTGGTTGCCATCCAGGGGGAAGCGCGCCGCCCTGGCGCCGCCAAGGGCAAGTTCACCGTGCCGGCGGATTTCAACGCGGGGGATGCGGCCATTGCGGCGCTGTTTGAGGGCGATGAATGAAGCGCCTGCTGCTGGATACCCACGCGTTGCTGTGGTGGCTGATTGATGACGCTTGCCTGGGCGCGAACGCCAAAAGGCAGATCGCCGATCCGGGCAATGCGGTGTACGTCAGCGCGGCCAGCATTTGGGAAATCTCGATCAAGCAGGGGCTGGGCAAGCTGGCGCTGCCGGAGGACATCTTTGCGATCATCGAGGCCGAAGATTTTCTGTCGCTGCCGATGGACGCCTTTCACTGCCAACAGGCCGGGCAGCTGCCGCCCTATCATCAGGATCCTTTCGATCGCATGCTGATCGCACAGGCTCAGGCCGAAGGGCTGACGCTGATCTCCGCCGACGCGGTGTTTCCGCAGTACGGCGTGCGGGTGGCGGACGCCCGCCGTTAAGCCGGTTTTTCCTCGCTTTCGCTGCGCACCCGTTCGATATGAATGGTCAGGAACATCATCTCTTCCGTGGTGAGCTGATGCTGATAGTGCTTTTCGATGTGGCGGTTGATCTTGCCGGCGCAGGCGAATGACTCACGGTATTTCTCTTTCACTACCTGATACAGCGAGTCGTCGTCGCTGTCGACGTAGTTTTTCCCCAGCAGGCGCTGGGCGAAGAATTTCAAATGGGTGACGAAACGGTGGTAGCTCAGGGCTTCCTCGTTGTAATCAAAGCGGAAGTGGTATTTGACCAGGTTGAGGATCTCTTGCATCACGCGGGTGATGTGCAGCGTATTGTGCATCTCGTCGTTAAGCTGGGCGTTGACCAGGTGCAGGGCAATAAATCCGGCTTCATCTTCCGGCAACGCGGTATCCAGCCGTTGGGCGATCAGGGCCAGCGCCTCCAGGCCGACGGCGAACTCGGCCGGATAGAGCTTTTTAATCTCCCACAGCAACGCATTTTTGATATCCAACCCTTCCGCGTGGCGCTGCAGAGCGAAATGGATGTGGTCGGTCAGCGTGATGTAGACGATGTTATGCAACTTGCCCGGCAGCCGTTCGCGGGCGAGGGTAATAATCCTGTCGGCGGTGGTGACGCAGGCCAGCGGGATCTCGGAGAGCAGCTCTTTATAACGCTCGGCGATTTCGCCACCGTTATGGGTGAACACCTTTTCGATCAGGCTTTCGTCCAGCGTGTCGCCGGGCTTCTTTTTAAAGCCAATTCCTTTTCCCATTACCACCGTCTCTTCCTGACGGTCGTCCAGCGTAATCACCACGTTATTATTGAGTATTTTAGCGATTTTCATGGTCTTTCCCGGTGTTTCAGCATCCTGAAAACGAAAAAACCTGACGCCCGGAAGCGATCCCGGGCGTCAGGTTTTGCCTGTATTTTATGTTTCTGTCCTGCGGCCTGAGCGGCGGAGGGGATACAGTAACAATCCTGTTATGCCTGCATAATAACCCGTGCTCGCCGCGGCTCAACGCTTTTCACCGCGGAGTGCCGCCGCGGTCACACTTCTGCGCCGCGCGCGGTGGGATCATTCCAGCCTGAAGTGCGCCTCCAGCCGGCTGACGCCGAGCCCGTTGACCTTTTTCACTTTGATCTGCACCGGAATGCGCTCTTTCATCGCCTCGACGTGGCTGATCACGCCAATGGTTTTACCGGAAGCATTCAGGCTGTCCAGCGCGTCCAGCGCGGTATCGAGGGTTTCGGCGTCCAGCGTGCCGAAGCCTTCGTCGAGGAACAGCGAGTCGATGCTGGTTTTGTGGCTGACCAGATCGGACAACGCCAGCGCCAGCGCCAGGCTGACCAGGAAGCTCTCGCCGCCGGACAGGGTACGGGTATCGCGCAGCGCGTCGGCCTGCCAGGTGTCCACCACCTGCAGCTCCAGCGCGTCGCTGGTCTTGCGCTGCAGCAGGTAGCGCCCGTGCAGCCGGCCGAGCTGAAGGTTGGCCAGATAAACCAGATGATCGAGCGTCAGCCCCTGCGCGAAGCGGCGGAACTTGTCGCCTTCTTTCGAGCCGATCAGCTGGTTGAGGTAGCTCCAGTCGTCGTAGTCTTGCTGGCTGCGGGCGATTTGCTCGAACAACGCCTGTTGATTGAGACGGCGGGCGGCGTCGCTTTCCAGCTGGTTGCGCAGTTCGCCCTGGCTCAGCTGCAGCGCCTTCAACTGCTGTGCCAGCTCGGCCAGCGATTGGGTGAGCGCGTCGAGATCCGCGTTAGCTTCATCCACCCCTTCCGGGCGGTTCTGCCGATGCTGCTCCAGCGTTTGCGTCGCCTGAGCCAGCAGAGCCGCAGCCTCTACCTGCCGTTGTTGCAGCTGCTCTTTGCGCTGCTGCAATTCGCGGCGCAGGGCATCGTCCAGCAGCGCGGCGGCGAAGGCGGTTTCATCGGCAAATTCGCTGTCGGCCAGCGCCTGCTGCCATTGCTGCTCCGTCTGCTGCAGCCGTTCCTGCATTTGGTTGTGCTGCTGTTGCAACCCGGCCTGCTGGCCGGCCAGGCGCTCACGCAGTTCCTGCGCCTTTTGCCATTGCTCGGCGGCCTGCAAGCTGGCCTGTTCACAGGCGGTTTGTTTGGCGCGCAGCTGTTCGCGCACCTCGGCGATCCGCTGTTCGCCGAACAGCGCCAGCCGCTGCGCGCGCCGTTCGGCAAGGGTTTTCTCGCCTTCCTGCCAGCGTTGATGCAGGTCTTGCTGCTGTTGCAGGCTGTCGGCGTGGGTTTTCTGCAGCAGCGTAAAGCGCTCTTCGAGCAGCGCCAGCTGTTGCTGCGCCTGCTGCTGCTGCGTTTGCAGAGCGGCGAGCGCGTCTTTTGCCTGCTGTACCGCCTGCGCCGCCTGTTCATGCTGCTGCAGCGCGTGCTGCCCACGCCGCTCTTCGTCGTCGCAGCCGCTCAGCCAGGCGCTGAGTTGCTCGCCCTCCGCCAGCGTAAAGTCGAATGCCAGCGGCGCGCTGAGCTGCTGCCACTGTTGCTGTTGGGCAGCCAGTTGCTGCTCATCCTGCGCGATAGCCTGTTGCTGGCGTTGCTGCTGCTCTTGCAGGCCTTCACAGCGGGTGCGCAGCTCGGTGCCCTGGGTTTGCAGTTTCTCGGCAAGGGTGCGCATCTCAACCAAGCGTTGTTCCGTCGCCGAAGGCTGCACCGCCTGATATTGCTCCACCGCCGGGTGGCTGGTGGAGCCGCACAGCGGGCAGGGGGCGCCGCTCTGCAACAGGGCGCGCTCCGCTTCCAGGCTGACGATGCGTTTTTCCAGCTCGTGGATCCGCTCCACTTCCTGCAGCTGTGCCTTGTGCTGTTTGAATTGCTGACGCGCGTTCTCCAGTTGGTGTTGCAGCCCGGCGAGCTGCATTTGCCGCTCGGCGTGTTCCGCCTGTTGCCGAGCCAGACGCTCGCGGGTCTGACGGTAAAGGGAAGAGAGCGTGAATAACTGCTGGCGCGTCGGGCGCAGATCCGCCAGAGCGCTCAGGCGCTGGCGCAGCGGGGCCAGCGGGGTTTGCGCCTCCAGCGCCTGCCGTTGTTGCTGTTGAGCGGCCAGCGCTTCGGTCAGCGCGTTCAACCGCTGCTGATGCTGTGCGGCCTGCGCTGTCAGTTGGCTGCGCTGGGTGGTGAGCTGCTCCAGTGCGGTCTGCTGCTGGGCGCACTGCTGCGCGGCGGCATCGCCGGCCTGTCGCCGCTCGGCCTGCGTCGACTGCAGTTGGGCGATCTGATGGTCGAGCGGGGCGACCTGGTCATCGATCAGCTGTTGCTGCTGCCGCATATGCTCGGCATGGGCTTGCTGCGCCTGACGGGCCTTTTCCACCACCAGCTGCAGCGGCGCCAGCTGCGCCGAGTGCTGCTCCTGTTGCTGCGTCAGCTGGGCTGCCTGCTGTTGTAGCGTCTGCAGCTCGGCGCGGCAGCGATCGCGTTCGCCGCGCAGCGGCCGCAATTTCTCGGCCGGTTCGCTGAGCGCCAGCCGCTGCAGCTGCGGGGCGGCCTCGGCCTGCTCGCGCTGGGCGGTTTCCAGCCGTAGTTGACCCTCATTCTGCTGTTGCTGGAGGCGCTGCCATTGCTGCAGCCAGCTCAGCGCCTGTTGCTGTTGCTGGGCTTGCTTGCCGAGAGCGCTTTCCTGCGCGCTCAGCGCCGCCAGCCGTTCAGTCAGGGAGTGGCGCTGTTCATCGTTCAGCAGCTCGATGCCGCTGGCGCGCTGGTGCAACGCATCCAGGTCGGTTTTGGCCTGCTTGTGGGATTCGAACACCTGTTCGGACAGCCGCCCGTAGATTTCGGTGCCGGTCAGCTCTTCCAACAGCTCGGCGCGATCGTTGGCGTCGGCGTTGAGGAACGCGGCGAACTGCCCCTGAGACAGCATCATCGATTTGGTGAAGCGGCCGAAGTCCAGCCCGGTGATGGCAGCGGTGATCTCCAGCTTATCGCGCACTTTATCCGTCAGGATCTTGCCGTCCTCGCGGCGCGCCAGTTCGACCTTCGGTGCCTGCAGATTGCCGTCCGGCGCGTTTTTGGCGCGGCGCTGGCTCCAGAAGGCGCGATAGCCGACGCCCTTGACCTCGAATTCGACCTCCGCCAGCGATTCTGCGGTGTGGCGGGTCATCAGTTCATTCTGGCTCGGCGTGACGTTGAGACGCGGCGTCTGGTGGTACAGCGCCAGGCAGATGGCGTCCAGCAGGGTAGTTTTGCCCGCGCCGGTCGGGCCGGTAATGGCGAACAGGCCGTTGCTGGCGAACGGCTCGGCGGTGAAGTCAATTTTCCACTCGCCCTGCAGCGAGTTGAGGTTTTTTAACCGCAGGCTGAGGATCTTCATGGTTGGGTCTCCTCAGGATTGTGCTGCACCGCCTCGACCACCTGGCGGAACAGTTGATGCATCCGCCGTTGGCGCGCTTCGGGCATGTCGGCCTCCTGCGCCAGGCGCCGTTCGAACACCTCATTGACGCTCAGCTCGTTCAGCGTTTCTTTATCCTGCTGCGCGATCGCCTGGCGGCGTTGCTCTTTGCTGCGCCGCAGTAGCACCACTTCCACCGGCAGCTCATCCGCCATCAGCTGGATGCGGCGTTGGATATCGCTGAGGTAGTCCTGCGTCGCCACTTCGATATCCAGCCACACCGGCAGCTCGCCGGCATAGTCGGCAAATTGCTGCAGCTGCCGTTCGATCTCGGCCAGATCGCCTTTGATCAGCTGCATGGGCTGGAACTGCGGGATCGTTAACGCCTCTACCTGCTGCAGGGCGCCGTCGGCGAAATCGACCAGGAAGACGCTTTTGGCTTTGCCCAGTTCATCGAAGCTGAGCGGAATCGGTGAACCGCTATAGCGAATATGTTCCGACTTGGCGACGTTCTGCGCGCGGTGAATGTGGCCCAGCGCGATGTAATCGGCAGGGGGGAAGGCCTGCGCCGGGAAGGCGTCGAGGGTGCCGATATAGATGTCGCGCACCGAGTCGGAGGTGGTGACGCCGACGGTGGTCAGGTGGCCGGTGGCGACGATCGGCAGCGGCAGGCCCAGCCGCTCGCGGCGGTCGCAGGCCGCCTGATACAGCGTTTGGTAATGTTCGGCGATGGCTTCCTGCAGCGCCTGCTGTTTTTGCGCGCCGGATTCGCCGGCGCGGCTGGTGAGCAGATCGCGCGGCCGCAGGAACGGGATGGCGCACAGCACGGCGCCCGGCTGGCCGTCGCGCCGATTCAGCACCACGATCTGCTGCTCAAGGGAGCCCTGCGCACTCGCGATCACCGTGGTGTTCAGGCAAGAGAGCAGTTCCCGCGATTCGTTCAGCGTCGCTACCGAGTCGTGGTTGCCGCCCAACACCACCAGTTGGCAGCCGGTGCGCTGCAGTTCCACCACGAAGCGGTTGTACAGCTCGCGGGCGTAGCTGGGCGGCGAGCCGGTATCGAACAGATCCCCGGCGACGATCAGCGCATCCACCTGCTGCTGCTCGATCTGTTCGATCAGCCAGTTCAGAAAAGCCTGGTGCTCGGCGGCGCGGCTTTTGGTGAAAAAGTACTGGCCAAGATGCCAGTCAGAGGTGTGGATCAGGCGCATGACACTCCCGGATGCAAAAGTAATGGCGATGATTATAAAGGCCGCGGCGGCGGCTGTCCCGACGCAATGGCGACGACTACGGAATGATTTTTCTTTGCGCCGGGAAATAATCGCTATGCTTACTGCCTATAACAGCCGCTTTTTTTCATAAAAGTGTCACAAAACTGACGCATAATGGCGCCCGCAAAGTCGCTAACACATTGGCAGGATTGACGATGGCAAGACGCATACTGGTGGTGGAAGACGAAGCGCCGATCCGTGAGATGGTGTGCTTTGTGTTGGAACAGAATGGTTACCAACCGTTGGAAGCCGAGGATTATGACAGCGCCGTGACGCGCCTGTCTGAGCCGTTCCCTGATTTGGTGTTGCTCGACTGGATGTTGCCCGGCGGTTCCGGCATTCAGTTTATCAAACATATGAAGCGCGAAGCGCTGACCCGCGATATTCCGGTCATGATGCTGACCGCGCGTGGCGAAGAGGAAGACCGCGTGCGCGGCCTGGAAGTGGGGGCGGATGATTACATTACCAAGCCGTTCTCGCCCAAGGAGCTGGTGGCGCGCATCAAGGCGGTCATGCGCCGCATTTCACCGATGGCGGTGGAAGAAGTGATTGAAATGCAAGGGCTGAGCCTGGATCCGTCCTCCCACCGCGTGATGGCTAACGATCAGGCGCTGGACATGGGGCCGACCGAGTTCAAGCTGCTGCACTTCTTTATGACCCACCCGGAGCGGGTTTATAGCCGTGAGCAGTTGCTTAATCACGTCTGGGGCACTAACGTTTATGTGGAAGACCGTACCGTTGACGTGCATATCCGTCGGCTCCGCAAGGCGTTAGAAACCAGTGGGCATGATAAAATGGTTCAAACCGTTCGGGGCACCGGCTACCGGTTCTCAACGCGCTACTGATCGCGCCGCGCTGGAGAATATGCCGTGTTAGAACGTCTGTCGTGGAAGAGGCTGGCTCTGGAGCTGGCTCTTTTTTGTCTGCCCGCCTTATTGCTGGGGCTGATTTTCGGTTATCTGCCCTGGTTCCTGCTGGCCTCCGCGCTGGCGGCGCTGGTGTGGAATTTCTACAACCAGCTCAAACTCTCCCATTGGCTGTGGATCGACCGCAGTATGACACCGCCGCCCGGCCGCTGGAGCTGGGAGCCGCTGTTCTATGGCCTGTATCAGATGCAGCAGCGCAATCGCCGCCGCCGGCGCGAGCTGGCGCTGCTGATCAAGCGCTTTCGCAGCGGGGCCGAATCGCTGCCTGATGCGGTGGTGATGACCACCGTCGAAGGCAATATCTTCTGGTGTAATGGGCTGGCGCAGCATCTGCTCGGCTTTCGCTGGCCGGAAGACAACGGCCAGCACATCCTCAACCTGTTGCGTTATCCGGAATTCAGCCACTACCTGCAACAGCAAGAGTTCTCGCGCCCGCTGACGCTGCAGCTGAACAACGAACACTACGTCGAATTCCGCGTGATGCCTTATTCCGAAGGGCAACTGCTGATGGTGGCGCGCGACGTCACCCAGATGCGCCAGCTGGAGGGCGCGCGGCGCAACTTCTTCGCCAACGTCAGCCATGAACTGCGCACGCCGCTGACGGTGCTGCAGGGCTACCTGGAGATGATGGGCGACGAAGAGCAAGACGGCTCGCTGCGCAGCAAGGCGCTCGGCACCATGCAAGAGCAGACCCGCCGGATGGACGGGCTGGTCAAGCAGCTGCTGACGTTGTCGCGCATCGAGGCGGCGCCCAATGTCGACATGAACGAGCGGGTGGATATCCCGCTGATGCTGCGGGTGTTGCAGCGCGAGGCGCAGTCGCTGAGCGGCGGCAATCACGAGATCAGCTTCCGGGTTAACGAACAACTCAACGTGTTCGGTAATGAAGACCAGTTGCGCAGCGCGGTGTCTAACCTGGTGTACAACGCGGTTAATCATACGCCGAAGGGCACCCATATCGAAGTGAGCTGGCAGCAAACGGCGCACGGCGCGCAGTTCCAGGTCAGCGATAACGGGCCGGGCATCGCCGCCGAACACCTTCCGCGCCTGACCGAGCGTTTTTACCGCGTCGACAAGGCCCGTTCGCGCCAAACCGGCGGCAGCGGGCTGGGGCTGGCGATCGTCAAACACGCGCTCAGCCATCACGACGCGCGGCTGGAGATCCTCAGCGAGCCGGGGATCGGCACCCGCTTTATCTTTACCTTACCCAACCGGTTGATTGTTCCCGCCGCTTTATCAGAGAATGCGGTGAAAAATTAACGCGAGACACCGGTATGACCCGAATAACCCGAGGGCTGTTGCTTTGCCTGGCGCTGCTGGCCGGACGCGGCGCGCTGGCGCAGCCCGACGGCATGCTGGCGGGCAACCTGTCCAGCGTCGGCTCCGACACCCTGGCGAATCTGATGGCGCTGTGGGCGCAGGACTTCAGTCAGCATTACCCCAACGTTAACCTGCAGATCCAGGCCGCCGGCTCGTCGACCGCGCCGACCGCGTTGGCGGCGGGCGCCGCGCAGCTGGGCCCGATGAGCCGGCCGATGAAGGCGGCCGAGGTTTCGGCGTTCGAACACCGTTACGGCTACGCGCCGCTGGCGGTGCCGGTGGCGGTGGATGCGCTGGTGGTGTTGGTGCATCAGGACAACCCGCTGCGCGGTCTCAATCTGCAGCAGCTCGATCGTATTTTCTCCGCCACTCGGCGCTGCGGTGAAAGCAAACCGCTGACGCGTTGGGGCGAGCTGGGGCTCAGCGGCGACTGGGCAACGCGCTCGCTGCAGCGCTTCGGCCGCAATTCGGCGTCCGGCACCTACGGCTATTTCAAACTGCGCGCGCTGTGCGGCGGCGATTTTATGCCGCGCGTCAATGAGCTGCCCGGTTCGGCTTCGGTGGTGCAGGCGGTGGCCGGTTCGCTCAACGGCATCGGCTATGCCAGCATCGGCTTTCGCGCCAGCGGCGTGCGGCTGCTGCCGTTGGCGGAGTCGGGAGAAGACTATGTCGCGCCTACCGCCGCCAACGTGCGCAACGATCGCTACCCGCTGTCGCGCTATCTCTATATCTATATCAACAAAGCCCCCAATCAACCGCTCGAGCCGCTGACCGCCGCGTTCCTCGACCGCGTGCTGTCGACCGCAGGGCAGAGCCTGGTCAATCACGACGGCTATCTGCCGCTACCGCCGGCCGCCCTGCAGAAGACCCGCCAGGCGCTCGGCTTGCAGCCGCTCGCGTCGGTCACGGTGCAATAAGCGGCAAAAAACGGCGTAATTTTCGCCTTTTTTCACGGCCAAACGGAGCTTATGCCACGCGAAAACCGGGCATTTATTGGCGTTTTCGCGCGGTAAAGCGGTATATGCTTCACGTTTCGTGAATCTGTTGTTCAAAAATGATACAAATCATGTAGTGTATATTTATTGATAGCCAATATGATCGACTGGTGGCTAAAGTTTATATGGTTGATAGCTCTGCTTTTCGCCGTGCGTCTTGCCTTGAAGCGCTATAAACGTTTACCTTAACCCTCGTTGTCGGATTAAACCTCCATTTTTATAACTCCTAAAATTTTGCCCATCTTCATGAGTGGCCACTTTCGAATAGGGACATAAACGCCGGATCGACTGCGTTTAGGGTGCTTATTTGGCGCTGCAACGATCGGGCATGCCGGCAACCGGGTGGGGCGTCACGCCATCACGCTATCGGACACTATTTTTCATTTGAACAGGCAACACGACATCGTATGAGTCATCGTTTAACGTCAAAAGATATCCTGGCACTGGGCTTCATGACCTTTGCCTTATTCGTTGGGGCCGGGAACATCATCTTCCCGCCGATGGTCGGCTTGCAGTCCGGTGAACACGTCTGGATCGCGGCGCTGGGCTTTCTGATCACCGCCGTCGGTCTGCCGGTCATTACCGTCATCGCGCTGGCGCGCGTCGGCGGCGGCATCGACGCCCTCAGTTCGCCGATCGGCCGCGGCGCCGGCCTGCTGCTGGCGACCGTCTGCTACCTGGCCGTCGGCCCGCTGTTCGCCACGCCGCGTACCGCCACCGTGTCCTTTGAAGTGGGCATCGCCCCGCTGACCGGCGACGGCGCCATGCCGCTGTTCATCTACAGCTTGGTGTACTTCGCGCTGGTGATCGGCATCTCCCTGTATCCGGGCCGCCTGCTCGACACCGTCGGCCACGTGCTGGCACCGCTGAAGATTGTGGCGCTGGCCGTATTGGGCATCGCCGCGCTGCTGTGGCCTGCCGGCGCGCCGATCCCGGCGACGGCGGCTTACCAGAGCGTGCCTTTCTCCTCCGGTTTCGTTAACGGCTATCTGACCATGGATACGCTGGGTGCGCTGGTATTCGGCATCGTTATCGTCAATGCGGCGCGCTCGCGCGGCGTGAAAGACGCCGGTCTGTTGACCCGTTACACCATCTTGGCCGGTTTGATCGCCGGCGTGGGCCTGACGCTGGTTTACCTGAGCCTGTTCAAGCTGGGCTCCGGCAGCGGCGCGCTGGTGCCTGACGCCACCAACGGCGCGGTGATCCTGCACGCTTACGTTCAGAACACCTTTGGCGGCCTCGGCAGCTTCTTCCTGGCGGCGCTGATCTTCATCGCCTGTATGGTGACCGCGGTCGGCCTGACCTGCGCCTGCGCCGAGTTCTTCGCGCAATACCTGCCGTTCTCGTACAAGACGCTGGTATTTATTCTGGGCCTGTTCTCGATGGTGGTGTCCAACCTCGGCCTGAGCCACCTGATCCAGATCTCCATTCCGGTGCTGACCGCGATTTACCCGCCGTGCATCGTGCTGGTGGTGCTGAGCTTCACCCTGCGTTGGTGGCACAGCGCGCCGCGTATCATCGCGCCGGTGATGCTTGTCAGCCTGTTGTTTGGTATCCTTGACGCGGTGAAAGCCTCCAGTTTCCAGCAGCTGCTGCCGGTCTGGACCACTCACCTGCCGCTGGCGGAGCAGGGGTTGGCATGGTTGCCGCCTTCGCTGCTGATGCTGGTGCTGGTCGCGATTTATGATCGGGTGTGCACGCGTTCCCAAGTGACCGCGCACTGATAATCCCCCGGCTTAATCCAGGGCCACGGACATGTCCGTGGCTTTTTTACGTTTAAAACTATGGGTCATCTTCATGCAACAACAGTCACCCACCACTGCCTCCGACAATAAGCTGAAACGCGGCCTCAGTACGCGTCATATCCGCTTTATGGCGCTGGGATCGGCCATCGGCACCGGGTTGTTCTACGGCTCGGCGGACGCCATCAAAATGGCCGGCCCGAGCGTGCTGCTGGCTTACCTGATCGGCGGCATCGTGGCCTTTATCATCATGCGCGCCCTGGGAGAGATGTCGGTCAACAACCCGCAGGCCAGCTCGTTTTCCCGCTACGCGCAGGACTACCTCGGCCCGATGGCGGGTTACATCACCGGTTGGACTTACTGCTTTGAAATCCTGATTGTCGCCATCGCCGACGTGACCGCCTTCGGCATCTATATGGGGGTCTGGTTCCCGGAAGTACCGCACTGGATCTGGGTGCTGAGCGTGGTGCTGATCATCGGCGCCATCAACCTGATGAGCGTCAAGGTATTCGGCGAGCTGGAGTTTTGGTTCTCGTTCTTCAAGGTCGCCACCATCATCATCATGATCGCGGCCGGCATCGGCATCATCATCTGGGGCATCGGCAACGGCGGGCAACCGACCGGCATTCATAACCTGTGGACGAACGGCGGCTTCTTCAGCAACGGCTTTATCGGTATGATCCTGTCGCTGCAGCTGGTGATGTTCGCTTACGGCGGCATTGAAATCATCGGCATCACTGCCGGCGAAGCCAAAGATCCGAAAAAATCGATTCCGAAGGCCATCAACTCGGTGCCGTGGCGCATTCTGGTGTTCTACGTCGGTACGCTGTTCGTCATTATGTCTATCTACCCGTGGAACCAGGTGGGCACCAACGGCAGCCCGTTCGTGCTGACCTTCCAGCATATGGGCATCACCGTGGCGGCGGGCATTCTCAACTTCGTGGTGATCACCGCTTCGCTGTCGGCGATCAACAGCGACGTGTTCGGCGTTGGCCGCATGCTGCACGGCATGGCCGAGCAGGGCCACGCGCCGAAGATGTTCAGCAAGGTGTCGAAACGCGGCATTCCCTGGGTGACGGTGGTGGTGATGATGCTGGCGCTGCTGCTGGCGGTATACCTCAACTACATCATGCCGGAGAGCGTGTTCCTGGTGATCGCGTCCCTGGCGACCTTCGCCACCGTGTGGGTGTGGATCATGATCCTGTTCTCCCAAATCGCCTTCCGCCGCAGCCTGAGCAAAGAGCAGGTGAAGCAGCTGGCGTTCCCGCTGCGCGGCGGAGTATTCACCTCGGTGGTGGCGATCGTGTTCCTGGTGTTCATCATCGGCCTGATCGGCTACTTCCCGACCACGCGCGTCTCGCTGTACGCCGGCCTGGTCTGGGTGGTATTGCTGCTGGCGGGATACTGGTTCAAGGTCAACCATCAGAAAAAACGCGCGCCGCTGGCGACGCAGCAAGACTAAATGGAAAAACACCGGCTAGGGCCGGTGTTTTTTTAGCGTTTGTCTTCCACTTCATCCTCCCCGGCGGCGCGCGCTTCGATACGCATGTCGCCGCCGTTAAGGCGTTCCTCCTCTTCCTCGCCGGCGCAGCGCGCCAGCACTTCGCGAATGTCCTGCATATTGCTGCTGAGGGCGCTCAGCGAAGGTTGCAGATTGCGGGGCATGCGGCTTTCGTCCAGCGAAGCGCTGTGCAGGCAGCCGATAAACAGCAGGGTGGCCATCAGGGTAAACAGCCGATGACGTAACCGTTTCAGCAAGGGCTTTCCCTCTCGGTGGTGAAGGTGATGGCGCATTAACGCCGTTTTCGCCGGGGAAAAGAAGGGGATGGAGATATCTGCTGGCAATTGAAAGAACATCATTACCAGCAGACACAGTTACGTCAGCCGACGTCAGGAAGCGTTCGCGCTTTGTAGCAGCATGCCGCGCAGGTCATTGCCGGTTGGCGTCTGGTGTACGCGCAGGCCGAACTCGTCGATCACCGCCAGAATATGGTCGAAAATATCCGCCTGAATACTTTCATACTCCGCCCAGACCGTGGTGTTGGTGAAGGCGTAGATTTCCAGCGGCAGGCCTTCCGGCGTCGGCGCCAGCTGGCGCACCATCAGCGTCATGTTCTGGTGAATGCGCGGGTGAGCGCGCAGATAGGCTTCCAGATAGGCGCGCAGCGTGCCGAGGTTGGTCAGGCGGCGGCCGTTGAGCGGCGAGGCCAGATCGACGGCGATCTCCTGGTTATGCTGGCTCAGCTCCTGGGTCTTGACGTTCAGGTAGCTGTGCAGCAGCGGGTTGCGCTGCAGGCGACGCTGTTCCTCTTGCGACAGGAAGTGCACGCTGCCGGTGTCGATATTCAGGCTGCGCTTGATGCGACGCCCGCCGGATTCCGACATCGACCGCCAGTTTTTGAACGAGTCGGAGATCAGCGCGTAGGTGGGAATGGTGGTGACGGTGTTGTCCCAGTTACGCACTTTGACCGTGGTCAGGCCGATGTCGGTGACCGCGCCATCAGCGCCGTATTTCGGCATTTCCAGCCAGTCGCCGATCTTCAGCATATCGTTGGCGGAGAGCTGAATGCCGGCCACCAGCCCGAGGATCGGATCCTTGAACACCAACATCAAGACCGCGGTCATGGCACCCAGGCCGCTGAGCAGCAGCAGCGGCGATTTGCCCATCAGCAGCGAGACGATCATGATGCCGATCAGGATCGCCGCCACCAGTTTCAGGCCCTGGAAAATGCCGCGCAGCGGCAGCTGATTGGAGATCGGGCTTTGGCGCAGTAGCGCCAGCAGCGTATCCAGCAGCGAGAACAGCGACAGCAGGGTGAAGGCGAGGATCCACACCTGTGCGGCGGTGACGATCACCGCCTGGGTCTGGCTGCCGCTCTGTAACCACAGCGTCGCCTGGATGCTGATGATCACCCCTTGCAGCAGCAGCGCCACACGCTGGAACAGTTTGTATTGGGTGATGGCCTGTTGCCAGACGCGCTGCGATTGCTGGCCACGGCGCTGAAGGGCGGCCAACACCACCCGGTGCAGCACCAGGTGGATCACCACCGAGATCAGGACAATCAACCCCAATACCATCAACAGCGACATCACTCCGCCGAATTCCAAACCAAATTGTTCCAGCCAGCGCGTTATCTGTTGTTGCATTACCGCTCCTTAAAAAATGCGCAAAAAATATCCTGTAAACTTAAAACGCGTTAGCCTAAGGGGTAACGTGCAGGATTTGTGCCTGTTTACCTTTTTTTACATCGGGTTAGCGTTATTTTTCGGTCTCCGCCCCCCGGCTCATCCCCGGGTTTTGCGGTCAGAGAGGAGGGGGAGTTGCACTTAACGTGGCATTGTTCGCTTCTTGAAGAACGCCGTCGATTTCGTTTGGTACAGCAGGAGAACAGTATGCTTAACGCCTGGCATCAACCGGTCCCGCCTTTTGTGGTGAAGCAAGGGCAACGTTTGGATATCACGCTGTGGTTACAAGGGGATGAACTGCCGGAACGGGTGTTTTTGCGCGCCGAACCGGACAACGAAGAGTGGCTGCTGGTGATGAAAGCGCAGCGCCACGAGGGGATGCGGCGCTACCAGGCCAGCCTGACGCTGAATGAGGGCGAGCCGACGCGGCGTTACTGCTTCAAGCTGCTGTGGGCCGATCGCCAGCAGTGGTTCGGCCCGCAGGGCTGGTCGCCAACGCCGCCGGGCCAGCTGACGCAGTTCGCCGTCGACGAGCCCGACAATGGCCCCGAGTGGGTGGCGGATCAGTTGTTCTATCAGATTTTCCCCGATCGCTTCGCCAGCAGCGGCGGCGAGCACGGCATCCAGAGCGGCAGCTACCGCCATCACGCGGCCGGCGCCGAGGTGATTCGGCGCGACTGGCAGCATCCGCTGGAGGATCGCCACGCCGCCTCGACCTTTTACGGCGGCGATCTGGACGGCATCAGCGCCAAACTCCCGTATTTGCAGCAGCTGGGCGTGACGGCGCTGTATCTGAACCCGATTTTTACCGCGCCGAGCGTGCATAAGTACGATACCGAGGACTATTACCAGGTCGATCCGCACTTCGGCGGCAACGCGGCGCTGCAGCGTTTGCGAGTGAGCACTCACAAGGTGGGCATGAAACTGGTGTTGGACGGGGTATTCAACCACACCGGTGACTCGCATCCGTGGTTCGACCGCCATCGCCAGGGCGAAAACGGCGCCTGTCACCACCCCGATTCACCGTATCGCGGCTGGTTCAACTTTTACCCGGACGGCCGTGCGCTCGACTGGAAGGGTAATGCCAGCCTGCCGAAGCTCAACTTCGCCGAGCCGCAGGTGGCGGAAGCGATCTATCGCGGGGAAGGCAGCGTGGTGCGCCACTGGCTGCGCCCGCCGTACAGCATCGACGGTTGGCGGCTGGACGTGGTGCACATGCTGGGGGAGAACGGCGGCGCCACCGGCAACCTGCACCACCTGGCTGGCATCTATCAGGCGGTGAAGCAGGAGAATCCGCAGGCCTACGTCTTGGGCGAGCACTTCGGCGATGCGCGCCGCTGGCTGCACGCCGGCGTGGAGGACGCGGCGATGAACTACATGGGGTTCGCGCTGCCGGTGCGGGCGTTTTTGGCGGGGCTGGACGTGGCCTATCACCCGGTGCGGCTGGACGCCGCCGGGTGCGCGCAGTGGATGGACGGTTACCGCGCCGGGCTGCCGCACGGCCGCCAACTGATCCAGTTCAACCAGTTGGACAGCCACGATACCGCGCGTTTTCTCACGCTGTTGCAGGGGAACGCGGCGCGCATGCAGATGGCGGCGGTGTGGTTGCTGAGCTGGATTGGCGTGCCTTGCCTCTATTACGGCGATGAGATTGGTCTGGACGGCGGCAACGATCCGTTCTGCCGCAAGCCGTTCCCGTGGGACGTCGGCGACTGGGACCGGCCGCTGTTGGCGCTGTTCCAGCGCATGGCGGCGCTGCGTAAACAGAGCGTGGCATTGCGCCGCGGCGGCTGTCAGGTGCTGTACGCCAACGGGGAAACGCTGGTTTTCGTGCGCCTGTATCAGCAGGAGCAGGTGCTGGTGGCGCTGCAGCGCGACGGCAGCGGCCAGGCGCAGCTGCCGTACAACCCGCTGTTGGCGCGCGGTCCGTGGCGGCGTATGGAAGGGCGGGGAGAGTTGAGCGAAACGGCAGGCGGGCTGCGCCTGCAGCTGGCGGAAGAGTCGGCCACCGTGTGGCGCTGCGAAGGCTAAAGCAACTGCGGGGGCCAAAGGGCCCCCGCGATAAAAGTGAGTAGGCGTTTACATCAGTAACCGGCCGCAGAACCTGCCGGGCGACGCACGTCGTTGGCGCCATACAGATAGCCTTCGCGCACCTTGCCGGAAACCGCCGAGTCGTTGCCGGAGTTGGCCGGGCTGACGCCCGCCGCGCCCGGCAAACCGACCAGAATCAGTTCGGCGGCGCCCCACGGCGTTTGCTCGACCATCTTATAGCCCATACCGCTCAGCAGCTTCAGCGTATCGGCGGAAACGCCGCGCTGTTCGTAGTACACCTCATCCGGCAACCATTGGTGATGGATGCGCGGTGCGTCCACCGCTTCCTGCGGCGCCATGCCGTGGTCGATCACGTTCAACGCGGTCTGCAGGGTGATGGTGATGATGCGCGAACCGCCCGGCGAGCCCAGTACCATAAAGATCTTGTTGTCCTTGGTCACCAGCGTTGGGCTCATCGACGATAGTGGGCGCTTACCGGGGGCAATGCTGTTGGCGGTGCCCTGCACCAGTCCGTACAGGTTTTTTTCGCCCACTTTGACCGTAAAGTCGTCCATCTCGTCGTTGAGGAAGAAGCCGGTGCCCGGTGCGATCACCACGGCGCCGAAGCGGCCGTTGACGGTATAAGTGGTGGAGACCGCGTTGCCGTCATGGTCGACGATCGAATAGTGGGTGGTTTCCGGCTTCTCATGCGGTTCCATGCCGGGCTGCACGTTTTCCGACGGCGTGGCCTTGTCCGCGACGATTTTCTTGCGGATTTGCTCGGCGTAGCTCTTGCTCACCAGCCGGTCGATCGGATTCTTGATGAATTCCGGGTCGCCAAGGTAGGTGTTGCGGTCCATGTAGGCATGGCGCATCGCTTCGGTCATGGTGTGAATGGCCGCTGCCGAGTTGAAGCCCATGCTTTTCAGGTCATAGCCTTCCACCACGTTGAGGATTTCGCACAGCGTCACGCCGCCGGAGCTGGGAGGCGGCGCCGACACGAACTTGTAGCCGCGATAGCTGCAGGTAATCGGCGGGGTTTCGGTGACTTTATAGTTGGCGAAGTCGGCGGCGGTCAAAATGCCGCCGCCCTGTTTGGCCGCTGCCTCCACCGCCTGCGGGATCTTGCCTTTATAGAAGGCATCGGTTCCCCCTTTGGCAATGGCTTCCAGCGTATTGGCCAGATCGGTTTGCACCAGCTTGTCCCCCGGCTGCAGCGGGCTGCCGTCCGGGCGCAGGAATATTTTGGCCGACTCGGGATCCTGTTTGAAGCGTGCGACGGTGGTGTCGAGAATATCGGTATCGGCGCGGGTCAGCACAAAGCCTTCGCGCGCCAGCCTGATAGCCGGCGCCAGCACCTGTTCGCGGCTCAGCTTGCCGTACTTCTCACGCGCGGTTTCCATCCCCAGCACGGTGCCCGGCACGCCCGCCGCCAGATAGCCGTACAGGCTGGCGTCTTTCTTTACCTTGCCGTCGGCGTCCAGATACATGTTGGCGCTGGCCGCCGCCGGCGCGGTTTCACGGAAGTTGATGAAGGTGTCGGTGCCGTCCGCCAGGTGGACGGTCATAAAGCCGCCGCCGCCGATGTTGCCGCAGCAGGGGTTAACCACCGCCTGCGCATAGCCCACCGCCACGGCGGCGTCGATGGCGTTGCCGCCCATCTTCAGGATATCCACGCCGACCTGCGAGGCCAGGTGTTGCGAGGTGACCACCATGCCGTTTTTGGCTTCCACCGCCGGGTTGGATGCCGCATACAGGCTGCCGCTGACCAGCAGCGCCGCCATGGTCAGGGGTTTGCTCCATTTCTGTAAAAACATAGTTATTCCTACCCTGTCAGTTTTTTATTGTGTTGTGTTTGCTTGCCGCTGTTCACTTGCAAAGCGCGAGCCAGCGTTATTGATAGTAGCCGCAGATGGGCGTGCGCGCGGCGAACTGGGTGGGAAATGTGAGCGGAAACAGGGAAATAAAGCACTGAAGGTGGGCGGTCTGCCCCATAAAGGGGCATAAAAAAACCGGCCGCGTGGGCCGGTTGATTCACTATCAGGCTGAAATTACAGCTTGGCAGCGTTTTCAGCCAGGTATTTTGCAACGCCGTCTGGAGAAGCGCCCATACCTGCTTTACCTTTTTCCCACTGAGCCGGGCACACTTCACCGTGCTCTTCGTGGAATTGCAGTGCGTCAACGGTACGGATCATTTCGTCGATGTTACGGCCGATTGGCAGGTCGTTAACAACCTGAGCGCGCACGATGCCGTCTTTGTCGATCAGGAAGGAGCCGCGCAGCGCAACGCCGGCTTCCGGGTGCTCGATGCCGTAAGCTTTCTGGATTTCACGCTTGATGTCAGCAACCATTGCGTATTTCACTTCACCGATGCCGCCTTTGTCGACAGGGGTTTTACGCCATGCGTTGTGAACGAACTCTGAGTCGAAGGAAACGCCAACCACTTCAACGCCACGCTTCTGGAACTCTTCATAGCGGTGATCGAAAGCGATCAGCTCGGAAGGGCATACGAAGGTGAAGTCCATTGGCCAGAAGAACAGCACGGCCGGTTTGCCGTTCAGGTGCTTCTTCAGGTTGAAGTTTTCAACGATTTCGCCGCTACCCAGTACGGCAGCTGCAGTGAAGTCAGGGGCTTGACGAGTTACCAGGACCATAATTACTCCTGTAATAGGTGTTAAAGGGTGGATGTAAAAACAAGGGCCAGTATAGGGGCCGCGACTTGGTGAATAAAGGGTAAAAGACCAATCGATGAGATAGCTTTCACCTATCAAAGTCGTTGATATAATTTAGCGAGCTTTAAAAATAACCTTTTCCCACAAAAGGGCAAGCGGCAAAACGTAAATTCTTGCAAGGCGTTGCAATTTCAATGGCTTGGGGTTGACCTTAGAGTGCTTTGTCCTTCGCCTGCCGCATCATTTGCGGGTAAAACTGCCAGAACTGTGTTTCAAGCTGATGATAATGTTGCTCGACGTCGGCGAACGAACCGGCCAGCGCTTCGAGGCGCGGGCGGCGGCTGGCCATGCCCTGCAGCACCCGGGCGATGAACGGCAATTCGGCGTAGCGCTCCAGCCAGCGCTCCGGCCACAGGTAGCCGTTCAGGTTCTGAAAGCGCGGCGGCGTGAGCGGCAGATAAGGCTCGATCTGGCTGCGGGCTTCCTGGGTAAACTGGTGCAGGTCGCGCGAAGGTTCGAGCTGCTGCCAGTGGCGCGCCAGAAAATGGTCCCACACCACGTCGAGGGTGATCGGCGCCACGCGGCGGTAGGGGGCGCTGAAATAGTCGCGGCAGGCTTTCACCTGCGGCAGGCTGTCGGTCAGCACGTCGACGCGGCGGTGCATCATGATGCCGGCCACCACGTCGGGCTGGTAGTCGGCGGCGGGGTTGCCGCGCACGAAATCGGCCAGCAGGTTGCCCAGCAGCGAGCTGTCCGCCAGCATGGCCAAGTGAAGATGAGCGAGAAAATTCATCCCTCAACTATACCCGAAGTCAGGCAAATCCTCCTTATTTCTTGCCGCTGACCGCCCCCGGCTTTAGACTAGGCCGCCTGTTTTTTACCAACCAGCCCTAAATTGAAGAAGTGAATACCCATGCGCGTCGCTGATTTTTCGTTTGAACTTCCCGAATCCCTGATTGCCCACTATCCCCAGGCCGAACGCAGCGCATGCCGCCTGCTGCAGCTGGACGGGCCGAGCGGGGCGCTGACGCACGGCGTATTTACCGATCTGCTGGATAAGCTGGAAGCCGGCGACCTGCTGGTGTTCAACAATACCCGCGTGATCCCGGCGCGCATGTTCGGCCGCAAGGTCAGCGGCGGCAAGATAGAAGTGCTGGTGGAGCGCGTGCTGGACGACCATCGCGTGCTGGCGCACGTGCGTGCGTCGAAAGCGCCGAAGCCGGGCGCCGAGCTGCTGTTGGGGGATGACGAGAGCATCGCCGCCACCATGGTGGCGCGCCACGAGACGCTGTTCGAGCTGCGCTTCAACGACGAACGCGACGTGTTCACTATCCTCAACGCCGCCGGCCACATGCCGCTGCCGCCTTATATCGCCCGCCCGGATGAAGACGCAGACCGCGAGCTGTATCAGACGGTCTACAGCGAGAAGCCCGGCGCGGTCGCCGCGCCGACCGCCGGCCTGCACTTCGACGAGCCGCTATTGGCGGCGCTACGCGCCAAGGGCGTGGAAATGGCGTTCGTGACGCTGCACGTCGGCGCCGGCACCTTCCAGCCGGTGCGGGTGGAGACCATCGAAGATCACGTGATGCACGCCGAATACGCCGAAGTGCCGCAGGACGTGGTCGATGCGGTGCTGGCCTGCAAGGCGCGCGGCAAACGCGTCGTGGCGGTGGGCACCACCTCGGTGCGCTCGCTGGAAAGCGCCGCGGCGGCCAGCAAAGAGGCGCTGATTGCGCCGTTCTTCGGCGATACCAGCATCTTTATCTATCCGGGTTATCACTACCAGGTGATCGACGCGCTGGTGACCAATTTCCACCTGCCGGAATCGACCCTGATCATGCTGGTGTCGGCCTTCGCCGGCTATAAAAATACCATGAACGCCTATCAGCAGGCGGTGGCCGAGCAGTATCGCTTTTTCAGCTACGGCGATGCGATGTTCATCAGCCGTAACCCGCAGGCGGAAAACGAGTCCGTCGGCGGTTAATTTCCCGGGCTGTGCCCACGGCGCGGCCCCGTTTCAACGACATCAGACTGTTTCTCTGATGCTGGAGGCTTTGTGAAGTACGAACTACAAACTACCGATGGCCGCGCGCGTCGCGGCCGCCTGATCTTCGACCGCGGCGTGGTGGAAACCCCGGCCTTTATGCCGGTCGGTACCTACGGTACGGTCAAGGGCATGACGCCGGAAGAAGTGAAAGAGACCGGCGCACAGATCCTGCTGGGCAACACCTTCCACCTGTGGCTGCGCCCGGGCCAGGAGATCATGAAACTGCACGGCGATCTGCACGACTTCATGCAGTGGCATGGGCCGATCCTCACCGACTCCGGCGGTTTTCAGGTATTCAGCCTGGGGGCGATGCGCAAGATCAAAGAGGAAGGCGTGTACTTCCGCAACCCGATCAACGGCGACAAGGTGTTCCTGAGCCCGGAAAAATCGATGGAAATCCAGTATGACCTGGGTTCCGACATCGTGATGATCTTCGACGAATGTACGCCGTACCCGGCCGACTGGGACTACGCCAAGCGTTCGATGGAAATGTCGCTGCGCTGGGCGGAGCGCAGCCGCAAGCGTTTCGACGAGCTGGAAAATAAAAATGCGCTGTTCGGCATCATTCAGGGCGGTGTTTACGAAGATTTACGTGATGTTTCAGTCAAAGGGCTGGTGGATATCGGCTTTGACGGGTACGCTGTGGGCGGCTTGGCTGTAGGCGAGCCGAAAGAGGATATGCATCGCATTCTTGAACACGTTTGCCCGCAAATTCCGGAAGATAAGCCACGCTATTTGATGGGCGTCGGCAAGCCGGAGGATTTGGTGGAAGGCGTGCGTCGCGGTATCGACATGTTCGACTGCGTCATGCCGACCCGTAACGCCCGCAACGGCCATCTGTTCGTGACTGACGGTGTGGTAAAAATCCGTAATGCCAAGCACAAGGATGATACTTCTCCGCTGGATAAGGACTGTGATTGCTACACGTGTCGCCATTACAGCCGCGCCTACTTGCACCATCTCGACCGTTGCAACGAAATATTGGGTGCTCGACTGAACACAATTCATAACCTGCGTCACTACCAGCGCCTCATGGCGGGTTTACGCCAGGCTATCGAAGAGGGTAAATTAGAGCAGTTTGTTGCGGATTTCTATGGTCGGATCGGCAAGCCGATTCCGCCTTTAAACGCTTGATCTAATAATTGATAACTTAATGAGGGAATTTCAATGAGCTTTTTCATTTCTGACGCCGTCGCATCCGCAGGGGCTCCGGCTCAGGGAAGCCCGTACTCTCTGATCATTATGCTGGTGGTGTTCGGCCTGATCTTCTACTTCATGATCCTGCGCCCACAGCAGAAGCGCGCTAAAGATCACAAGAAGCTGATGGACTCCATCGGTAAAGGCGACGAAGTGCTGACCACCGGCGGCCTGATCGGTCGCGTGACCAAAGTGGCCGACACCGGCATCATCGCCATCGCGCTGAACGACACCACGGAAGTGATGATCAAGCGTGACTTCGTGGCGGCCGTTCTGCCGAAAGGTACCATGAAGGCCCTGTAATCTTTTTTCCCGAAGGGAATTGCCGTGCTAAACCGTTATCCTTTGTGGAAGTATCTGATGTTGATCGTCGTGATCCTCGTCGGTCTGCTTTATGCGCTTCCCAACATCTACGGTGAGGATCCGGCCGTACAAATCACTGGCGCGCGCGGCGTCGCCGCCAGTGAAACTACGCTGGACCAGGTCCGTACCGTATTAGAAAAAGACAACATCGCGAGCAAGTCGATTGCGCTGGAAAATGGCGCCATCCTGGCTCGCTTTAAAGATCCTGACGTTCAGCTGCGCGCCCGCGAAGCGCTGGTGACCGAGCTGGGTGACAAATTCGTCGTGGCGCTGAACCTGGCGCCGGCCACGCCGACCTGGCTGGCCATGCTGGGCGCAGAGCCGATGAAACTCGGCCTGGACCTGCGCGGCGGCGTGCACTTCCTGATGGAAGTGGACATGGACACCGCGCTGAGCAAGCTGCAGGAACAGACCATGGATACCCTGCGCAGCGAGCTGCGTGAGAAGGGCATTCCTTACGCGTCTATCCGCAAGCTGGACAACAACGGTGTGGAAGTTCGCTTCCGTGACGATGCGGCCCGCGACCAAGCCATCAGCTACATCGGCCCGCGTCAGCGCGATCTGGTGCTGTCCGCCAACGGCGCCAACACCATGAAAGCCAACCTGACGGACGCCCGTCTGAGCGAAGCGCGCGAATATGCCGTCCAGCAGAACATCACTATCCTGCGTAACCGTGTCAACCAGCTCGGCGTCGCCGAACCGCTGGTGCAGCGCCAGGGGGCCGACCGCATCGTGGTCGAGCTGCCGGGCATTCAGGACACCGCGCGCGCCAAAGAAATTCTGGGCGCCACCGCGACCCTGGAATTCCGTCTGGTGAACACCAATGCGGACGCCACTGCGGCGGCCAACGGCCGCGTGCCGGGCGACTCCGAGGTGAAATACACCCGTGACGGCCAGCCGATCGTGCTGTACAAGCGCGTGATCCTGACCGGTGACCACATCACCGACTCCACCTCGAGCACCGACGAATACAACCAGCCGCAGGTTAACATCTCGCTGGACAGCGCCGGCGGCACGTCCATGTCCAACTTCACCAAGGACAACATCGGCAAACCGATGGCGACCCTGTTCGTGGAGTATAAGGACAGCGGCAAGAAAGACGCCAACGGCCGCGCGGTGCTGGTGAAACAGGAAGAAGTGATCAACGTGGCGAACATTCAGTCGCGTCTGGGCAACAGCTTCCGCATCACCGGTATCGGCAACCCGAACGAAGCGCGTCAGCTTTCGCTGCTGCTGCGTGCGGGCGCGCTGATCGCGCCGATTCAGATCGTCGAAGAGCGCACCATCGGTCCAACCCTGGGTCAGCAGAACATCACCCAAGGTCTGGAAGCCTGTCTGTGGGGCCTGGTGGCATCCATCGTCTTCATGGTGGTCTGGTACCGTAAGTTCGGCGTGATCGCCACCACGGCGCTGGTCGCCAACCTGGTGCTGATCGTCGGCGTGATGTCCCTGTTGCCGGGGGCGACGCTGACCATGCCGGGCATTGCCGGGATCGTGTTGACGCTGGCGGTGGCGGTCGACGCCAACGTACTGATTAACGAACGTATCAAGGAAGAGCTGAAGAACGGCAGGTCCGTTCAGCAGGCGATCCATGAAGGCTATAAAGGCGCGTTCTCCAGTATCGTCGACGCCAACATCACCACGCTGATCACCGCGGTCATCCTGTACGCAGTGGGCACCGGTTCGATCAAAGGCTTTGCGATCACCACCGCTATCGGTGTGGCGACGTCCATGTTCACCGCGATTGTCGGTACCCGTGCCATCGTCAACCTGCTTTACGGCGGCAAACGCATTAACAAGCTGTCTATCTGAGGAGTGCGTTGTGGCACAGGATTATACTGTTGAGCAACTCAACTACGGCCGTAAAGTCTACGACTTTATGCGCTGGGACTATTTGGCCTTCGGCATCTCGTTGCTGCTGTTGGTCGCGTCGATCGTCACCATGTCGGTGCGCGGGTTTAACTGGGGTCTGGATTTCACCGGCGGTACGGTGATTGAAATCAACCTGGAGAAACCGGCTAACCTCGACCTGATGCGCGATACGCTGGAGAAGGCCGGGTTCCAGGATCCGATCATCCAGAACTTCGGCAGCAGCCGCGACGTGATGGTGCGCATGCCACCGGCGACCGGCACCGCAGGTCAGGAACTGGGCAACAAGGTGATCGGCGTGATCAACGACTCGGTGGATAAAAACGCCACCGTGAAGCGCATCGAGTTCGTCGGCCCGAGCGTGGGCAGCGAACTGGCGCAAACCGGCGGCATGGCGCTGCTGGTGGCGTTGATCTGTATCCTGATCTACGTCGGTTTCCGCTTCGAATGGCGCCTGGCGCTGGGGGCGGTTATCGCGCTGGCGCACGACGTGATCATCACGCTGGGCGTGTTGTCGCTGTTCCACATCGAGATTGACCTGACCATCGTCGCGTCCCTGATGTCGGTTATCGGCTACTCGCTGAACGACAGCATCGTGGTCTCCGACCGTATTCGTGAGAACTTCCGCAAGATCCGCCGCGGCACGCCTTACGAGATCATGAACGTGTCGTTGACCCAGACGCTGAGCCGTACGCTGATGACCTCCGGGACCACCCTGATGGTGGTGCTGATGCTGTACATCTTCGGTGGCGCGATGCTGCAAGGCTTCTCGCTGGCGATGCTGATCGGCGTGTCGATCGGTACCGTTTCCTCGATCTACGTCGCGTCCGCGCTGGCGTTGAAGCTGGGGATGAAACGCGAACACATGCTGCAGCAAAAAGTGGAAAAAGAGGGCGCAGATCAGCCTTCTATTCTGCCTTAACCGCCGCAGTATTCAGCGAAATGAGAAGGAGCGCCGATGGCGCTCCTTTTTTTTGCCTCGGGTTTCAGTGTTGTTGCACCACTGCCGGTTGGGCGATCGAAACCAGACTGTGCAGACGGATATAGCCCAATTGTTCCGGCGTCAGGCCGCTGAAACGCAGCTCGAAGTCCTGGCCGGGCTTCGGCAGCAGCGAGTCGGCGCTGGCGATCGGTTGCGACAGCGCCTCGGCGGTCAGCGGCCGGCCGGTGGCCTCGTCCAGCTGGCCCCATTCCACCACGGCTTTGAACGGCGGCAGCGTGGCCTGTGAGAGGATGCGCACATGCAGCTGCGCCTGTGTGCCATTGGCTTCGTTCTTGATGTGGCTTAGCGAAACGCTCAGCTCGCCGATGCCGCTCTGCAAACGGGCGGCGCTTCGGGCTGCCGGCAGCAGGTAGACGCCGTTGTCGGAATGCTGATTGAGCAGGTTTTGCCGCTCCAGCGCAGTGGTCTGATCGGTCAGCACGCTCACTTTCTGGTTCAGCGCGGCGACCTGATGGCGCAGCTGGGGCACGGCGGCGTTGTGCGCGCAGCCCGCCAGCAAAATAGCGGCGGCGAGCAGGGCGATTTTAGGGTAACAGGTTGTCATGACGGCGATTTCCTATGCTGAGTCTCCTGCTATCAAGCTTAGTCCGCATGGCGGTGAAAGTCATATCGTTGCCGCCTTCCCGCCGCCTGTCGCAACAAATGGCCGCCGCCCTTTGTTGTGGCTGCACTTCGGGGTAAACTGCTTTTATCTATAAAAAACGTTTATCAGGACGTGTTATGCATTGCCCTTTCTGCGCCGCCGTTGATACCAAAGTCATTGATTCCCGCCTGGTGGGGGACGGTTCGCAAGTGCGCCGCCGCCGCCAGTGTCTGGTGTGCAATGAACGTTTCACCACCTTCGAGGTGGCCGAGCTGGTGATGCCGCGAGTGATTAAAAGCGATGAGGTGCGCGAGCCGTTCAACGAAGACAAACTGCGCCGCGGCATGCTGAAAGCGCTGGAAAAGCGCCCGGTCAGCTCGGACGACGTGGAAAACGCCCTTAACCATATCAAATCCCAACTGCGCGCCACCGGCGAACGCGAAGTGCCGACCAAACTGGTGGGCAATCTGGTGATGGACGCGCTGAAAAAGCTGGATAAGGTCGCCTATATCCGCTTCGCGTCGGTATACCGCAGCTTCGAAGACGTGCGCGAGTTCGGCGAAGAGATTGCCCGCCTGCAAGACTAAAGGATCTTTCATGCATCACGACGAATTTTACATGGCGCGCGCCTTCGAACTGGCGCGGCTGGGGCGTTTCACCACCGCGCCCAATCCGAACGTCGGCTGCGTTATCGTGCGCGACGGCGAAATTGTCGGTGAAGGCTATCATCTGCGCGCCGGCGAGCCGCATGCGGAAGTGCACGCGCTGCGCATGGCGGGCGACAAGGCGCGTGGCGCCACCGCCTATGTCACGCTCGAGCCGTGCAGCCATCACGGCCGCACGCCGCCCTGCGCTGATGCGCTGGTGGCCGCCGGCGTGACGCGGGTGGTCGCGGCGATGCAAGATCCTAACCCGCAGGTGGCGGGGCGTGGGCTGTACAAGCTGCAGCAGGCCGGCGTCGAAGTGCGTCATGGCCTGATGCTGGCCGAGGCCGAAGCGGTCAACCTGGGCTTCCTCAAACGCATGCGCACCGGCTTCCCTTACGTGCAGCTGAAGCTGGGCACGTCGCTGGACGGCCGCACGGCGATGGCCTCAGGCGAAAGCCAGTGGATCACCTCACCCGAAGCGCGCCAGGACGTGCAGTGCCTGCGCGCGCAGAGCGCTGCCATTCTCAGCACCAGCGCTACCGTGCTGGCGGACGATCCGTCGCTGACGGTGCGTTGGGATGAATTGGACGCCGAGACGCAGCGCCTCTATCCGCGCGACAATCTGCGCCAGCCGCTGCGCATCCTGCTCGACAGCCAAAACCGCATTACCCCGCAGCACCGCGTGGTGCAGCAGCCGGGCGCCACCTGGCTGGCGCGCCTGCAGGCGGATGAACGGACCTGGCCGCAAGACGTTGAGCAGTTTATCTGCCCGGCGCACGGCGGCGGCGTCGATCTGGTGGTGATGATGATGCTGTTGGCCAAGCGCCAGGTGAATTCAATCTGGGTGGAGGCGGGCGCATCGCTGGCCGGCGCGCTGCTGCAGGCCGGCCTGGTGGATGAGCTCATTTTGTACATCGCGCCGAAACTGTTGGGCGATAATGGCCGTGGCCTGTGCCACCTGCCGGGCCTGGAGCGGTTGGCCGACGCGCCGGAATTCGTCTTTAGCGACGTGCGTCAGGTTGGCCCCGATCTGCGTTTGCGCCTGCGGGCGAAACACTGAATCTCGTGCCCGCGCGCCGGTTTTACAAAAGCGCCGCGCAGGCGATGAAAGAATATGATAGAATCCGCCCCCCTGCGGGGTATTGAACCCATTTTTAAGGAAAGCCCATGAAAGTTATCGAAGGTGTTGTTGCTACTCCAAATGCCCGTGTGGCGATCGCAATTGCACGTTTTAACAATTTCATCAACGACAGCCTGCTGGAAGGTGCCATCGACGCGCTGAAACGCATTGGTCAGGTTGCTGACGACAACATCACCGTTGTCTGGGTCCCGGGCGCTTACGAGCTGCCGTTGACGGCGAGCGTATTGGCCAAAACCGGCAAATACGACGCAGTTATCGCGCTGGGCACCGTTATCCGTGGGGGCACCGCGCACTTCGAATATGTGGCGGGCGAAGCCAGCTCCGGCATCGGCAACGTTGCGATGAATGCCGAAATCCCGGTTGCCTTTGGCGTGCTGACCACCGAAAGCATCGAGCAGGCGATCGAACGCGCCGGCACCAAAGCGGGCAACAAGGGCGCTGAAGCCGCGCTGACCGCACTTGAAATGATTAATGTTATCAAAGCTATTAAAGCCTGAATTTAGTTAAGGGGAATTCCGTGAAACCTGCTGCTCGTCGCCGCGCTCGTGAGTGCGCTGTTCAAGCGCTTTACTCTTGGCAGTTGTCTAAAAACGACCTTGCCGATGTTGAACACCAGTTCCTGACGGAGCAGGATGTCAAAGATGTTGACGTCGCCTATTTTCGCGAGTTGCTGTCCGGCGCGGCAGTGAATGCAGGTATGCTGGACGAACTGATGGCGCCTTACCTGTCGCGTCAGCTCGAAGAGCTGGGCCAGGTGGAACGCGCGGTGCTGCGCGTCGCGCTGTTTGAACTGAAAATGCGCGAGGATGTCCCTTACAAGGTGGCGATCAACGAAGCGATCGAACTGGCGAAAACCTTCGGCGCGGAAGACAGCCACAAGTTTGTGAACGGGGTGCTGGATAAAGTGGCGCCAACCCTTCGCAAGAAAAAGTAAAACATTAAGGCCGGCATTCCCGGCCTTAATTTCTTCTAGTGGAATATCGATATGGCATGCGGCGAATTTGACCTCATTGCCCGCTATTTTGACCGGTTTAAGCGCGTGCGCCGGGATGTACAGTTGGGCATTGGAGATGACTGCGCACTGCTGGCAGTGCCGGAAAAACAGCTGGTGGCCGTCAGTACCGATACGCTGGTCGCGGGCATTCACTTCCTGCCGGACATCGATCCGGCCGATCTCGGCTATAAGGCGCTGGCGGTCAATCTGAGCGATCTGGCGGCGATGGGTGCCGATCCGGCCTGGCTCTCGCTGGCGCTGACCCTGCCGAAGGTGGACGAGCCCTGGCTGAAGGCCTTCAGCGACAGCCTGTTCGATCAGCTCAACTATTATGGCATGCAGCTGATCGGCGGCGATACCACGCGCGGGCCGCTGAGCATGACGTTGACCATTCAGGGGCTGATCCCGGCCGGCCGGGCGCTGACCCGCGGCGGTGCGCGCATCGGCGACTGGATCTATGTGACCGGCACGCTGGGCGACAGCGCCGCCGGTTTGGCGATCCTGCAGGATCGCCTGGCGGTGACGGATGTGGCGGCGCGCGATTATCTGATCGCTCGTCATCTGCGGCCGCAGCCGCGGGTGCTGCAGGGGCAGGCGCTGCGGGATCTGGCCAGCTCGGCGATCGACATCTCCGACGGCCTGATTTCCGATCTGAAGCATATCCTGAAGGCCAGCGACTGTGGCGCACGCATCGTACTGGACGAGCTGCCGATGTCGCAGGCGCTGAGCAGCCACGCCGATGCCGAGCAGGCGCTGCGCTGGGCGCTGGCGGGCGGCGAAGATTACGAGCTGTGCTTCACCGTGCCGGAGATCAACCGCGGCGCGCTGGAAGTGGCGTTGAGCCACCTCGGGGCCGACTACACCTGTATCGGCCAAATTGGCCCGCTGTCTGAAGGCATCCGCTATTATCGCGACGATGAGCCGGTAGAGCTGGATTGGATTGGGTTCGATCATTTCAACGCGGAGCGGGGCACCCATGGATGAAGCCAAGCGTCGGCTGCGGATGAGCAATCCGTGGCACCTGCTGGCCACCGGGTTTGGCAGCGGTTTGTCACCGGTGATGCCGGGCACCATGGGATCGCTGGCGGCGATCCCGTTCTGGCTGCTGCTGATCCAGCTGCCGTGGCAGCTCTACTCGCTGGCGGTGATGTTCAGCATCTGCATCGGCGTCTATATTTGCCACCGTACGGCAAAAGACATGAAGGTGCACGATCACGGCAGTATCGTCTGGGACGAGTTCGTCGGCATGTGGATCACGCTGATGGCGCTGCCGGTCAACGACTGGCGCTGGGTTGCCGCCGGTTTCGTCATCTTCCGCATTCTGGATATGTGGAAACCGTGGCCGATCCGCTGGTTCGACCGCAACGTGCATGGCGGCATGGGCATCATGGTCGACGATATCATCGCCGGCGTGCTGTCCGCCGGCATCATCTACCTGATTGGGCATCACTGGCCGATCGGTCTGTTCTGACAGACGGGCGCGCTGTTTCGCGCCCGCTTCTCTTATTCAAATCCCGTCACCCGATGCGGCACGTAAGCCGTCTCCAGCTCCGCGATCTCTTGCGGCGACAAACTCAAATCGATCGCGGCGATGGCGTCGTCCAGCTGTTCGCTGCGCGAAGCGCCGACGATCGGCGCACTGACCGCCGGTTTGTTCAGCAGCCAGGCCAGCGCGATCTGCGCGCGTGAAACGCCGCGTTCCTCGGCGAGGCTGGCGACGCGTTCGGCGATAATGGCGTCGATGCCTTCAGTTTCCTCGTACAGGCTCTTGCCGAACTGGTCGGAAACCAGCCGTGCGGTGGTTTCGCCCCAGGGGCGGGTCAGGCGGCCGCGCGCCAGCGGGCTCCACGGCAGCACGGCGATGCCTTCGGCGGCGCACAGCGGGTGCATTTCGCGCTCTTCTTCGCGCTGAATCAGGTTGTATTGATCCTGCATGCTGACGAAGCGCGTCCAGCCGTGCAGATCGGCGGTATACAGCGCCTTGGCGAACTGCCAGGCGTACATCGAGGAGGCGCCGATGTAACGCGCCTTACCGGCTTTCACCACGTCGTGCAGCGCTTCCAGCGTCTCTTCCAGCGGCGTTTCGTAATCCCAGCGGTGGATCTGCAGCAAATCGACATAGTCGGTGCCCAGGCGCCGCAGGCTGTCGTCGATGGACTGCATGATGTTGGCGCGCGATAGACCGCGCTTCAGGTTACTCAGCGGGAAATACACCTTGGTGGCGACCACCACGTCTTCGCGGCGCGCATAGTCGTGCAGCGCCCGGCCGAGGATCTCCTCGCTGCTGCCGTCGGAATAGCTGTTGGCGGTGTCGAAAAAGTTGATACCGGCTTCCAGCGCCTGTTTCAGCAGCGGACGGCTGCTCTCTTCCGGCAGCGTCCAGGCGTGATTGCCGCGGTTCGGTTCGCCGTAGGTCATGCAACCCAGGCAGATGCGCGAGACGTTCAGATCGGTGTTGCCCAGTTTCAGGTACTTCATGCTTGCCTCCCATTCACAGCTCAGACAATAACTGTAGCGCGGATCCCGGAGGGCGGAAATGAAAACGCCCCCGAAGGCGGAGGCGTTTTGTCAGGCGCGAGTGGCGATTACTGCACCAGCCAGGTTTCGATTTGGCGCTGAATGCCGGCGGCGTCCAGCCCCAGATCGGCGCGCAGTTCTTCCTGGCTGCCCTGCGAGACGAAGCTGTCCGGCAGGCCGAGGTTCAGCACCGGCACCGGACGGCGTTTGGCCATCAGCAGTTCGTTGACGCCGCTGCCGGCGCCGCCCATGATGGCGTTCTCTTCCAGCGTGACCAGCGTTTCATGGCTGGCGGCCAGTTCGAGCACCAGCTGCTCGTCCAGCGGTTTGACGAAGCGCATGTCGACCAGCGTGGCGTTGAGCGCCTCCGCCGCTTGCGCGGCCTCCGGCAGCAGGGTGCCGAAGTTGAGAATGGCGATCTTTTCTCCCTGGCGGCGCACCACGCCTTTGCCGATCGGCAGCTGGTTGAGCGGCTCCAGCGTCGCGCCGGTGCCAGTGCCGCGCGGATAGCGCACCGCGCTCGGGCCGTCGTGGTAGTGATAGCCGGTATACAGCATCTGGCGGCATTCGTTCTCGTCGCTCGGCGTCATGATCACCATGGTCGGAATGCAGCGCATGAACGACAGATCGAACGCTCCCTGGTGAGTCTGGCCGTCGGCGCCGACGATGCCGCCGCGATCGATGGCGAACATCACCGGCAGGTTCTGGATCGCCACATCGTGGATCAGCTGGTCGTAGGCGCGTTGCAAGAAGGTAGAATAGATCGCCACCACCGGCTTGTAGCCGCCGATCGCCAGCCCGGCGGCGAAGGTGACCGCGTGCTGCTCGGCAATCGCCACGTCGAAATATTGCTGCGGGTAGTCGCGGGAGAACTGCACCATGCCGGAACCTTCGCGCATCGCCGGTGTGATCGCCATCAGCGAGCTGTCTTTGGCGGCGGTTTCACACAGCCAGTCGCCGAAGATTTTCGAATAGGTCGGCAGACCGCCGGCGCTTTTCGGCAGCGTGCCGCTGGCAGGATCAAACTTCGGCACCGCGTGGAAGCTGATCGGATCTTTCTCCGCCGGCGCGTAACCGCGGCCTTTCTTGGTCATGATGTGCAACAGCTGCGGGCCTTTCAGATCGCGCATGTTTTTCAACGTGGCGACCAGCCCCTGCACGTCGTGCCCGTCTACCGGACCGATGTAGTTAAAGCCCAGCTCTTCGAACAGCGTACCCGGCACCACCATGCCTTTCAGGTGCTCTTCGGTGCGTTTCACCAGCTCTTTGATCGGCGGCACGCCGGCCAGCACTTTCTTGCCGCCTTCGCGCAGGGTGGAGTAAAGCTTGCCGGACAGCAGCTGCGCCAGATGGTTGTTCAGCGCGCCGACGTTTTCCGAGATCGACATCTCATTGTCGTTCAGCACCACCAGCATGTCCGGGTTGATGTCGCCGGCGTGGTTCATCGCTTCGAACGCCATGCCGGCGGTGATGGCGCCGTCGCCGATCACGCACACCGTGCGGCGGCCTTTGCCTTCACGCTCCGCCGCCACCGCCATGCCGAGGCCGGCGCTGATGGAGGTCGACGAGTGGCCGACCGACAGCACGTCGTATTCGCTTTCGGCACGCCACGGGAACGGATGCAGACCGTTTTTTTGCCGAATGGTGGCGATGCGGTCGCGGCGGCCGGTCAGAATTTTGTGCGGGTAGGCCTGGTGGCCGACGTCCCACACCAGGTGATCGAACGGCGTGTTGTAGACGAAATGCAACGCCACCGTCAGTTCGACGGTACCCAGCCCGGAGGCAAAGTGGCCGCTGGAGCGACTGACGCTGTTCAGCAGGTATTGCCGCAGCTCATCGCACAGCTTCGGCAAGCTCTCTTTGGGCAGTGAGCGGAGTTCCTCGGGGTTTTCCGCTAGCGCCAGGGTTGGGTATTTGGCTATATCAAGACTCATTCGATACTCATATCAGAGGAGTTAACGTCACACGTTAATTGTCGCGTTCAATAATGAAGCTGGCTAACGCTCGCAATGGCGCTGTGTTATAAGATTGCGCTGCCAAAGTGTCTAATGCAGCTAATGCTTCCTGATAGAGATCCCACGCTTTTGCTTTCGCGCTGTCAAGCCCGAGCAACGCCGGGTAGGTACTCTTTCCGTGTTGTTGGTCCGCGCCCTGGCGCTTGCCGATTTTTTCAGTCTCGCCGACAACGTCCAAAATGTCATCCTGCACCTGGAACGCCAGGCCAACCGCGGCGGCGTAACGATCCAGCTGCGGCAGCGCCGCACGCCCGGCTTCGCCGGCGCTCAGCGCACCCAGGCGCACCGCCGCGCGGATCAGCGCACCGGTTTTGTGGCGGTGGATCTGCTCCAGCGCCTGTAGATTGACGTGCTTGCCCTCAGCTTCCAGATCCAGCGATTGACCGCCGCACATGCCGGCTACGCCGCTGGCGGTCGCCAGTTCGGAGACCATCGCCAGCCGATCGCGCAACGCCACGTCAGGCATTTCGGCATCGGCCAGGATCGAAAACGCCAGCGTTTGCAGCGCATCGCCGGCCAGGATCGCGTTGGCTTCGCCGAATTTAATGTGGCAGGTCGGCTGGCCGCGACGCAGATCGTCGTCGTCCATCGCCGGCAGATCGTCGTGGATCAGCGAGTAGGCATGAATGCATTCTACCGCCGCCGCCGGCGCGTCCAGGTTGCTCAGCGACACGCCGAACATCTGGCCGGTGGTATAGACCAGGAACGGGCGCAGGCGCTTGCCGCCCAGCAAGGCGCCATGACGCATCGCCGCCACCATGTTGCCGTCGTTGAACGGCAGCGGGGCGATGAAGTCCAGCAGCGCGCGATCGGCGCGCTGGCGGAAAATCTGCATTTGATCGGCAAAAGCGGCCGATGGGGCGATCTCAGACATGTCGGTTACTCGGTATCCGGTGTGAAAGGCGCCAGCGCGGCATCGTCGGCGCTGTCGTTAAGGAGTATCTGCACACGCTGTTCCGCCTGTTGCAGTTTCTGCTGGCCCTGACGCGCCAGCTGCACGCCGCGTTCGAATTCGTTCAGCGCGTCTTCCAGCGGCAGTTCGCCTGATTCCAGACGCGTCACGATGCTTTCCAGCTCGCCGAGGGCGCTTTCAAAGCTGGCTGTTTGCTCTGTACTGGCTGATTGTGCTGGTTTTTTCGGCATAATTTTCTTTTTACGTCATCATGTGAACCGTGGCGCCAGAGCCTATCCTAGCGGATCTTGATTAGCAAATCATGGCGCTCATGTGTGGTTTTGTGCGCAGAGCACGGCGATATGGTGATATACTCCGCGCCGTAATTCTTATCTGACAACAAAGACCGCCATGAAGTTTATCATTAAATTGTTCCCGGAAATCACCATCAAGAGCCAATCTGTGCGCTTGCGCTTTATCAAGATTCTCTCGACCAATATTCGCAACGTCCTGAAGCAGTATGATGAAACGCTGGCGGTCGTCCGTCACTGGGATCATATCGAAGTTCGCGCCAAAGATGAAAACCAGCGGCCGGCCATCGCCGACGCCCTGACGCGCATTCCCGGCATCCACCATATTCTGGAAGTGGAAGATCGCGCTTATACCGACATCCACCACATCTTCGAGCAGACGCTGGAAGCCTACCGCGCCCAGCTGGAAGGCAAAACCTTCTGCGTGCGCGTCAAGCGCCGCGGCAAGCAGGCGTTCAACTCGCAGGACGTGGAGCGCTACGTCGGCGGCGGCCTGAACCAGCATATCGAGAGTGCGCGCGTTAACCTGACCCGCCCGCAGGTCACGGTAAACCTGGAGATTGAAGACGACAAGCTGATGCTGGTCAAACGCCGCCTCGAAGGCATCGGCGGTTATCCGGTCGGCACTCAGGAAGATGTGTTGTCGCTGATTTCCGGCGGTTTCGACTCGGGCGTGTCCAGCTACATGCTGATGCGCCGCGGCTGCCGCGTGCACTTCTGCTTCTTTAATCTGGGCGGTGCTGCGCACGAGATTGGCGTGAAGCAGGTGGCGCACTACCTGTGGAACCGTTTTGCCAGCTCGCACAAGGTGCGCTTCGTCGCTATCGACTTCGAACCGGTGGTGGGCGAGATCCTGGAGAAGGTCGACGACGGCCAGATGGGCGTGGTGCTCAAGCGCATGATGGTGCGCGCCGCTTCGCAAGTGGCCGAACGCTACGGCGTGCAGGCGCTGGTGACCGGCGAGGCGCTGGGGCAGGTCTCCAGCCAGACGCTGACCAATCTGCGTTTGATCGACAATGCGTCCGATACCCTGATCCTGCGTCCGCTGATCTCGCACGATAAAGAGCACATCATCAAACTGGCGCGCGAAATCGGCACCGAAGACTTCGCCAAAACCATGCCGGAATACTGCGGCGTGATTTCGAAGAGCCCAACGGTGAAAGCGATCAAGGCCAAGATCGAAGAGGAAGAGAGCCACTTCGATTTCAGCATTCTCGACCGGGTGGTGAGCGAAGCGAGGAACGTCGATATCCGCTCTATCGCCGAGCAGGCGCAGGAGCAGGTAACCGAGGTGGAAACCGTCGCGGCCTTCGGCGCCGACGAGGTGATCCTGGATATCCGCTCCAACGACGAGCAGGAAGAGAAGCCGCTGCAGCTGGAACAGGTTGAAGTGAAAGCGCTGCCGTTCTACAAGCTGAGCACCCAGTTTGGCGATCTGGATCAGAGCAAAACCTATCTGCTGTACTGCGAGCGCGGCGTGATGAGCCGCCTGCAGGCGCTGTACCTGCTGGAGCAAGGCTTCAGCAACGTGAAGGTTTATCGCCCGTAACGCACGGAGCGGCATAAACGTGAAGGGCTGAACCGGTTTTCAGCCCTTTTTTTATCGGCAAGCCGCTCAGTCGCGAAAATCGTACATCCCCGGGATCAGCACCAGCTGCGCGGCGATCTCCGCCGCTTTGGCCTTGCCGAGCAGCAAGTCTATCAGCTTCAGCGCGAACTCCATCGCGGTGCCCGGCCCCTGGCTGGTGAGCAGGTTGACGCGGGCGTCGTACACCACGCGGCGCTCCATCCATTTATCCGCCGGGATCTGGTCTTTCAGGCCCGGGAAACCGGTCATGTTGCCGACCGGGAACAGATCGTGGTGCTGCAGCACCAGCGCCGGTGCCGCGCAGATGGCGGCGACGATGTTGCCCTGCAGATGCATCTGCCGCACCTTTTCCACCAGCAGCGGGCTGTCGCGGAAGCATTCCGCGCCTTTCAGGCCGCCGGGCAGCACGATGGCGTCGAACGGCTCATCGACGATCGCCACCAGCGGCGCGTCGGCCAGCAGCTTGACGCCGCGCGAACAGACGATAGTCAGCTCGCCGTCGCCGGCAACGCTGGCGGTAGTGACTTTTACGCCCGCCCGCACCAGCAGATCGATGGCAGTGACGGCTTCGGTTTCTTCGCTACCAGGTGCCAGGCAGACCAGCGCCGATACGCTCATATTCATTTTCCTTTCGTTTAATCAGTTCAAACAGCCGCGCATTTTCCGGCAGCGCGAGGCCGTGGCTGCGCGCGCGGCGCAGCAGATAGCCGGTGATGTAGTCGATCTCGGTGTGCCGCTGGCTGCGGATGTCCTGCAGCATCGACGAAACGTTGTCGGCGGTGCTGTGGATCACGTCCATCACGTATTGCATCAGACCTTCGCAGGAGGTGTGGTAGCCCTCCATTGCCATCACGCCGGCGACTTCACGGCACAGCGTTTCGATCTGTTCCGGGTAGCGCTGCAGATCGCCGTTGCGGCAGCCATACAGCGCCGTCAACGGGTTGATCACGCAGTTGACCGCCAGCTTGCGCCAGTTGGCCGAGGCGATGTTGTTGTGCCAGGCAACGTCGGGCAGCGCCTGATGCAGCACTTCCGCCAGGTGGCTGAGGTGCTGGGCGGCCGGCGAGGTCGGGCCGATGTGGGTGATGCCGGTGGCGACGTGGATAATGGTGCTGCCTTCGTGGCGCGCGGCGTGGGTGGTGGTGCCCTGCAGGATCGGCTGGCCGTTCGGCGGCAGCTCCTCTTGGGTGCCCATGCCGTTGTGCAGCAGCAAAATGGCGCACTGGGGGGCCAGCTTCGGCAGCAGCGCGCTGACCGCGCTGGACACCTGCCAGGCTTTCAGCGTCACCAGCAGCAGCTCGCTTTGCGCAAGATGCTGCGGATCGTTGGTGGGCAAGTTGCGATTGAACGAGACGCCTTCCGGCTCTATCACGTTCACGGCGCAAAAAGGCTGCGGCACTCTTAGCCATCCCTGTACATCGTGGCCCTGCTGATACAGCCGGGAGAGCCACAGTTGTCCGAGCGCGCCGCAACCAAGAATGGTTATTTTCATTCAATCTCCTTGGAAACACGGGAATACCGCTCAATTACCGTGAATTAACTATAGGCTTTATGGCAGCCTGAAGCGCTATCCCTGCGTGCGTTCAGCAGATTTTGTCTGAGGCGGCAAAGCGGTTATCATGCTCGGCATCAAAATCGCCTAAGCTATTAGGCACTCATTCAGGAGGAAGAAGTATGCCATCTTTCGACATCGTTTCCGAAATTGATATGCAGGAAGTGCGTAACGCCGTTGAGAACGCCACCCGCGATCTCGGCACCCGCTGGGATTTTCGCAACGTGCCGGCCAGCTTTGAGCTAAACGAGAAAGACCAAAGCATCAAGGTTGCCAGCGAGTCTGATTTCCAGGTGCAGCAGCTGCTCGACATTCTGCGCGAAAAGTTGAGCAAGCGCAGCATCGACGGCGCCGCGCTGGAGATCCCGGAAGAGTTTACCCACAGCGGTAAAACCTACAGCGTGGAAGCCAAGCTGAAGCAGGGGATTGAAACCTCTGTGGCGAAGAAAATCGTCAAGCTGATCAAAGACAGCAAGCTGAAGGTGCAGGCGCAGATCCAGGGCGAAGAAGTGCGGGTGACCGGCAAGTCACGCGACGATTTGCAGAGCGTGATGGCGCTGGTGCGCGGCGGCGATCTGGGGCAGCCGTTCCAGTTCAAGAACTTCCGCGATTAATCTCTACGGGGCCGGCATTGCCGGCCCTGATTTTTTACAGCGAATTGACCAGCGCTTCCAGCTGACCGCGATTGGTCTGCTTGGTATCCACCTTGACGTAGGCGCTGCGCTCTTCCGGCACCACGATCGCCTCGGCCACGCCGGGCTGCGCCTTCAGGCGGCTTTCCAGCGCCGAATCCTTCACAGCCAGTTCCGACAGCGTAATCCGCAGGCTGCTGACATACGGCGGCTCTTTCATGGTGCTGCTGACCAGGAACCAGAGCGCGGCCAGCACGGCGCCGGCGATAAACACCAAGCCCGCCCCCTGCAAACCGTACAGCCAGCCGCCGAGGCTGCCGCCGATCGCCACGCCGATAAACTGGCTGGTGGAGTAGACCCCCATCGCGGTGCCCTTGTAGCCGGCCGGTGACTCTTTGCTGATCAGCGAAGGCAGAATGGCTTCCATCACGTTGAAGGCCATGAAGAACAGCTGCACGCCGGCGATGATGCCCCACAGGTGCGCGCCGGAGAGCCACAGCAGCACTTCGGCGCAGAACAGCACCGCCACGCAGCCCATAAAGACCTGCTTCATGCGGCGATATTTTTCGGCATAGATGATGAAAGGCACCACGGCGGCGAATGACACCAGCATGGTGACCAGGTAGACGATCCAGTGCTCGCTGGCCGCCAGCCCGGCTTTTTCCATCGCCAGCGGCAGCGCCACGAAGCTCGACATCAGCAGGATATGCAGGCACATGATGCCGAAGTTGAGCTTCAGCAGGCGCGAGTTGCTCAGCACCTTGCGGAAGCTGCCGCGCACGATGCTGGACTCGCGGTTCAGCAGGTGAGTGTCGGCGGAAGGCACCACCGCCAGGGTGATGACGATGCCGGCCAGCGCCAGTACGGCGATCATCCAGAACAGCGCATGCAGGCCGAAGGCGTGAGTGATGATGGGGCCCAGAACCATGGCGATGGCGAAGGTGATGCCGAAGCTGACGCCGATGAACGCCATCGCTTTGGTGCGGTTCTGCTCGCGGGTCAGATCGGAGAGTAGCGCCATGACCGCGGCGGCGATGGCGCCGGAGCCTTGCAGCGCGCGGCCGAGGATCACGCCCCAGATTGAGTCGGTAGCGGCGGCGATCACGCTGCCGAGGGCAAAGATCAGCAGGCCGCCGACGATCAGCGGCTTGCGGCCGATGCGATCGGACACCAGGCCGAACGGGATTTGAAACACCGCCTGCGCCAGGCCGTAGATGCCGATGGCGATGCCGATCAGCGCTTCGCTGGCGCCGTTGAGCGCCATGCCGTAGGTGGTCAGCACCGGCAGTACCATAAACATGCCGAGCATGCGCAGGGAGAATACGGTGCCCAATCCCCAGGTGGCGCGGCGCTCCTGCGGGGTCATTGAATTATCGTTCACATCAAACCTCGGTAAAAACCATGCCATCAGACGTTGCGACAGCGCCTGATGGCATGATTTCTGTAAAGCTGCGTCATTTTAGTGTGCAGGGCAGGGGGGGTAAATCGAATGTTGTTTAACAGATATTACAGTTCGGCCGCTTTTCGGCGTGACAAATAAAATGGGCCGCAAAAGCGGCCCATTCACAGATGATTTGGCTTACCAAACGTAGGTCACCAGCGCTTCAGGCGCCGCCGTGGCGCTGAAGTCGATCGACATCATCACGCTCAGCGAGGTGATGGCGACGATGGAGAACACGAACAGTTTACGCGCCCAGACGCTGTCGTTTTCGGTCTTGTAACCGCGCAGCGCCATGCCGAGCCACCATACGCTCACCGCCGCAGCGACGATCAGGTACTTGTAGCCAGCATAACCTACCAGGGTCAGCATCAGCGTGGCGATCATAAATGCTAGGATGTAGACCGTGATGTGGTTCTTGGCGACGGAAATACCTTTCACCACCGGCAGCACCGGAATGTTGGCCGCCTGGTAATCTTTAAAGCGGAAGATAGCGATCGCATAAGAATGCGGCATCTGCCACAGGCTAAAGATAGCCAGCAGGATCAACGCGCCGGCGTCGAACTCGTTGGTCACCGCGCAGTAGCCGATAACCGGCGGCGCGGCGCCGGACAGGCTGCCGATCAGCGTGCCGTAGACCGAATGGCGTTTCATGTACAGGCTGTAAACGCCGACATAAACCACGAAGCCCATCACCGCCAGCCACATGGCCAGCGGGTTGGCCGCGATATACAGCAACGCAAAGCCCACAATACCCAAAGCGGTCGCATAAACCAGGGTGACACTCGGCGCGATCAGGCCTTTTACCAGCACCCGATTCTTCGTTCTCTCCATTTTCTTGTCGATGTCGCGGTCGATGTAGTTGTTAAACACACAGCCCGACGCGACCACCAACGAGACACCCACCAGGGTGGCGAGAAACAGGGGATAGTCGATGCTCCCTTTGGAAGCGAGCAGGAATCCCCCAACGACAGAAATTAAATTGCCGAAAATAATTCCTGGTTTAGTGACTTGCAGGTATTGCTTAATCATCACGTGCAGCTCAGCTCTTAATCGACCATCATATTGATGTTGAGGTTGTACATAATCCAGAGTGAACCTACAACAACGATACCGATGATCATAGCGGTGAACAGCAATGCCACCAGGTTCCAGCGCTCTTCCGATGAGGTGTTCATGTGCAGGAAGTAAACCAGGTGAACAATCACCTGGATAACCGCCATACCGACAACAACCGCCAGGATGGTGGAATGAGAGGCGGAGCCGTTCATTACCATCGCAAATGGAATTACCGTCAGGATAATCGACAGGATAAAGCCGACCAGGTATGACTTCACGCTGCCGTGGCTTGCGCCGCCGTGAGAGGTTTCATGGGATGAATGGCTCATTACATAACCCCCAGCAGGTAGACAACGGTAAATACGCAGATCCAGACCACGTCCAGGAAGTGCCAGAACAGGCTCAGGCACATCAGGCGGGTTTTGTTGGTCGCGGTCAGGCCGAACTTGCTCACCTGAATCATCAGCACGATGATCCAAATCAGGCCGGAAGTCACGTGCAGACCGTGGGTGCCGACCAGCGCGAAGAAGCTGGACAGGAACGCGCTGCGATCCGGACCGAAGCCTTCGGCGATCAGGTGATGGAATTCATAGATTTCCATCGCCACGAAGCCCAGACCAAACAGGAAGGTCAGGAACAGCCAGGTGTTTACACCGCCAACTTTACCCTTGTTCATGGCGATCATCGCCATGCCGTAGGTGATGGAGCTGAACAACAGCAGGAAAGTTTCGACCAGGACAAACTTCAGGTCGAAGATGTCTTTGCCTGAGGGACCGCCAGCGGTCCCGTTCACCAGGACTGCATAAGTCGCGAACAAGCTCGCAAACAAAATACAGTCGCTCATCAGGTAGATCCAGAATCCGAAGACTTTGGTCTCTCCCGCGTCGTGGTGCCCATGCTCTGCATGGGCTGCGTTATGATTGGTCAGAGTTTCAGTTGACATGGTTCACGCCTGCTTTACGGATTTGTTCGTAGTGTTGGTTCTCAATGCGCTCGATTTCATCAACCTGCACATAGTAGTCAACATCGTGATCGAAGCTCTTGCCGATCCAGACAACGATCATACCGATGAAGCCGGCCAGAGCCATCCACCAGATTTCCCAAATCATTGCGAAACCGAAGACCAGGCTGAAGAAGGCGATGATAACGCCGGCGCCGGTGTTCTTAGGCATATGAATCGGTTCGTATTTAGCCGGTTTCTTATACGCTTCGCCTTTTTCTTTCATGTCCCAGAATTCATCACGGTCATGAATCTGTGGCACTACGGCAAAGTTATAGAACGGCGGTGGAGAAGACGTTGACCACTCCAGAGTACGAGCACCCCATGGGTCACCGGTCAGATCGCGGTTCTGTTCGCGGTCACGGATACTGACGAAGATCTGAATCAGCTGGCACAGGATGCCGCAGGCGATCAGCGCCGCACCGCCGGCTGCAACCAGCAGCAGAGGGTGGAACTCAGGGTTGATGTTCTGGCTGATACGACGGGTCATGCCCATAAAGCCCAATGCGTACAGCGGCATGAAGGCGGTGAAGAAGCCGATGATCCAGAACCAGAACGCGCGGATGCCCCATTTTTCGTTCAGCGTGAAGCCGAAGGATTTCGGGAACCAGTAGGTCAGGCCCGCGAAGCAACCGAACACCACGCCGCCGATGATGACGTTGTGGAAGTGAGCGATCAGGAACAGGCTGTTGTGCAGCACGAAGTTCGCACCCGGCACCGCCAGCAGAACGCCGGTCATACCACCCACGGAGAAGGTGATGATGAAGCCAACGGTCCACAGCATCGCGGAGTTGAGCTTGATACGGCCCTGATACATGGTGAACAGCCAGTTGAAGATTTTCACCCCGGTCGGGATGGAAATGATCATGGTGGCGATACCGAAGAAGGCGTTAACGTTCGCGCCGGACCCCATGGTGAAGAAGTGGTGCAGCCAGACGATGAACGACAGAACGGTGATCGCGATGGTTGCCCATACCAGTGAGGTATAGCCGAACAGGCGTTTTCTGGAGAAGGTCGCGGTGACTTCGGAGAACACGCCGAACACCGGCAGAACCAGGATATACACCTCTGGGTGACCCCAGGCCCAAATCAGGTTGATGTACATCATCATGTTGCCGCCCATATCATTGGTGAAGAAATGGGTGCCCAGATAGCGATCCAGGGTCAGCAGCGCGATGGTGACGGTCAGAATTGGGAAAGAAACGATGATCAGGACGTTGGTACACAGAGCCGCCCAGGTGAACACCGGCATCTTCATCAGAGGCATGCCAGGGGCACGCATCTTCAGAATGGTGGCGAAGAAGTTCACGCCGGTCAGCAGGGTACCCAGACCGGAAATTTGCAGGCTCCAGATCCAGTAATCGACCCCGACGCCAGGACTGTACTCTTTACCCGACAGCGGCGGATACGCCAGCCAACCGGTCTGAGCGAACTCACCGACCCCCAGGGAGATGTTGATCAGCACAACGCCCACCACGAAGAACCAGAAGCTCAGGGAGTTCAGGAACGGGAAGGCGACGTCGCGTGCACCGATTTGCAACGGCACCACGACGTTCATCAGGCCGACCACGAAAGGCATCGCCATGAAGAAGATCATGATAACGCCGTGCGCGGTGAAGATCTGATCGTAGTGGTGCGGCGGCAGGAACCCGGCTTCGCCGGCGGACGCCAACGCCTGCTGGCTACGCATCATGATGGCGTCGGCGAAGCCGCGCAGCAGCATGACCATCGCCACGATGATGTACATGATACCAATTTTTTTATGGTCGACCGAAGTCAGCCATTCGCTCCACAGCCACTTCCATTTGCCGAAATATGTCAGCAGCGCCAGCACTGCCAGGCCCCCGACAATAATTGCGGCTACGGTGACCATGATGATCGGTTCGTGGTACGGAACCGCATCAAGTGTTAATTTTCCCAACATCAGTTATTCCTCGGCTCCGGCGTGAGCAGCATGTTCACCCATGTCCATACCTTGGCTCATGTCCATGCCTTCGTGCGCGCCAGCGCCCTTGTGCATATCCATGTCGCCCATGAATTTGGCAATTGTTTCTTTGAACAAATTCGGTTTGACAGCGGCAAAGTACTCAACCGGGTTGTTTTCACTCGGCTCTGCCAGTTTGTTAAAGTCGTCGGTGGTGTTCAGATTTTTAGACGATGCCTTCACCTTGGCCACCCACTGATCGAAGTCGCCTTCGGTCGGGGTAACGATCGCGGTGAATTTCATACCGGAGAAGCCTGCGCCGCTGTAGCTGCTGGAGATGCCCTTGTAGGCACCGGCTTCGTTGCCGATCAGGTGCAGTTTGGTCTGCATGCCGGCCATCGCATAAATCTGTCCACCCAACTGCGGGATAAAGAACGAGTTCATTACCGAGTTAGAGGTGATCTTGAATTCGACTGGAACATCTTTCGGGAAAGCCAGCTCATTAACGGTCGCAATGCCTTGTTCCGGGTAGATGAACAGCCATTTCCAGTCGAGCGACACCACTTCGATCGTCATCGGCTTCTTGTCGGTGACAATCGGCTTGAACGGGTCGAGTTCGTGGGTGGTCTTCCAGGTAATGGTGCCAAGGATGGCGATGATAATGATAGGAATGGTCCAGACGACCGCTTCGATCTTGTTGGAGTGGGCCCAGTTCGGACTGTACTTGGCGTCTTTGTTGGAAGCGCGATACTTCCAGGCAAAGGCGAACGCCATGAAGATAACTGGCACCACCACGATCAACATCAACGCGATTGCAGTGATAATCAGTGTCCGTTGCTCAACACCAATTGCTCCTTTGGGATTCATCAAAACCATATCGCAGCCACTGAGCAATACAGTGCCTGCGATTAATGACAGCATCCCAATACTTTTATTGTATTTCTTAAGTCTCATCTAACGACCTCAATAACAAAGGCTCAATTGTCGTTTCATGTGTGCGGGCATTTTACGGGAAGGTTGCAGTACTGTAAACATGCTTAAGGGAGTGTCAGCGGCTTGTTGACACTTTCTGTTAAGGGGGTCACAGATGTAACCCTGCGTGACAATTTACCAATGACAACAACGCGTTGGCACGCTGAATCGTGACGAGCAGTCCGTATGTTAAGGAAAACTAAAGGTATGATGAATTTGGCGAAGAAATGCGCGGCGGGGAAATACGCAGAAAAGGTTTATTTAATGTAAAATAATTGTGTCTTAAAGGTGAATTTAATTTTATTTCCGAGCGCGGCAGTCGGATAAAAAAATAATTTCCGCGCCGATTATCTTTTTTAGCGAAATAAATATACCCCCGGATCGCTTTTTTTTCGGCCGGCGAAATCACCGGCCGGTCAGATTATGCCAAACGGGTGCGGCGCAGGGCCAGGTAATCCAGCGCGCTGCCCATCGCGACGCCGAGCAGGCTCAGCGCGGCGCCGACCTGCAGCAGCCGATCGGCCATCAGCGGTGCCTGCGTCCAGTCCAGCGCATTGGCGATCAGCAACAGCAACCACAGGCCCAACAGCGAACAGCCTAGCGTCAGCAAGCGCAGCGCCCAACGGTAAGATTCTGAAAACTCGGTGCGCGGCATAAAGTCGCCATGCTGCTGGGTGTGCTCCAGCGTCTGGCGGCAGATGCCGAGCAACAGCAAGCCGGGCAGGGCGGCGGCGATAGAGAACAGGTAGAACAACGGCCAACCGTGGGCTTCGACGAACCAGCCGGCGATCGGGCCGACATAGACGCGCCCCACGGCGGACAGCGCCGACAGCAGCGCGAACTGGGTGGCGGAGAACGAACGGTTGCACAGCGTCATCAGCAGCGCGACGAAGGCTGCGGTGCCCATGCCGCCGCACAGGTTTTCGAGGAAGATGGCGCTGCCCATGGTGAGTAGGCTCTTGTCGGTCACCGCCAGGATCCAATACCCGAGGTTGGAGACCGCCTGCAGGACACCGAACAGCATCAGTGCGCGGAACAGGCTGAGACGCTGCATCAGCACGCCGCCGAACAGGGCACCGACGATGGTGGCAAACAGGCCGAGGGTTTTGTTCACCAGCCCGACTTCACCGGCGTCGAACCCCACGCCGCGGATCAGAAACGTGGTGCTCAGGCTGCCGGCGAAGGCGTCGCCCATTTTATACATCACGATCAGCAGCAGGATCAGCCAGGCGTTGTTGCGGCCGAAGAAATCGCGCAGCGGCGCGACGACCGCCTGTTCCATGGTGCGCGGTGCCGGGATGCTTTCGTCCGGCTCCGGTGCCAGCAGCGTGGCGGCCACGCCGATCAGCATCAATCCGGCCATCAGCCAGTAGGTGGCTTGCCAGCCGAAATAGCGATCCGCCAGCCACAGCGCCAGGCCACCGGAAACCAGCATTGCCAGCCGGTAGCCCAGCACCGAGATCGCTGCACCCGCCCCGCGCTCTTCGGCTTTCAGCAGGTCGGTCTTGTAGGCGTCGAACACGATATCTTGCGAGGCGGAGCAGAACGCCACCAGCACCGCCAACGCCGCCAGCCACCACAGGTGCTGCGCGGGCTGCATAAAGCCCATCGCCACGATCGCTACCACCAGCAGCAGCTGGCTGATCAGCAGCCAACCGCGCCGCCGCCCAAGGAACGGTGGGGTATAGCGGTCCATGAACGGCGACCAGAGGAATTTGAAGACGTAGGCCTGGCCCACCAGCGAGAAGATGCCGATGGTTTTCAGATCGATATTTTCGACGGTCATCCAGGCTTGCAGCGTGCCGGAGGTCAATGCCAGCGGCAGACCCGACGCGAAGCCCAGCAGCAGCAGAATGGCGGAGTTACGCTGGGTGAAGATGTTCAGATAGTGTTTCGACATGAGTTCCCTGTCTGTGCCGCCCGATCCGCCGGGCGGCACAAGGCGCGGTGATTAGCGCGCGTTTTGCTTGATGAAATCGTTGACGCTGGTGTCCTGGGCCATGTCGGCGATCACGTCGCCCAGCACGGAGTTGACGGCGTCGGTGATCTTCTCGTTGGTCGCCGTGAAGGCGCCCTGCACGTTATAGGTCGAGCGGTAATTCTTCACCTGCTTGTTGCCGTTCTTCGCCTGGGCGATGATCGAGATGTCGGCTTTGGTGGTGATGTTGTAGCGCAGGTTACCTTCGGCGACGTCCGCGTACAGATTATTTACGACGATCTGCAGCGCCACCGGGCCGTCGGCGCCGATCATGTAGCCGCGAGCACCCATCTGTTTCTCCAGCACTTCCTGCAACAGGAAACGCAGATCGCGCGATGGCGTCAGCGTGACCAGTTGGCCGTCGCGATTCACCTTGGCCAGCGCCTGATCGGTGCGCTGATCCGCGCCGTTGATGCTGACGGTGATGCCCTGCAGGGTAGGATCCTGCTGCGGCAGAACGATTTTCGGCGTGACGTTCAGGGTGTTGCTGCTGGTCGCGCAGCCAGCCAGCAGCAGGGCGGCCAGCAAAGGAAGACAAAGTTTCTTTAACATGTTTTCTGTCTCATTCTCGATGGATTTAGCAATAATCAGAGCGGGATAGCCGACAACAAATTGCCGACATCATAGCATCGCCGCCGTGCGGTGGAAGCGCGGAAGGCGCCTGAGTGACAAATTTTTACCTGCCGTTGATAAAAACACGCTTTTTTGGCCCGCTCAATCGGATAATCCCCCAAGCGACGGGGATGGCGCTCATCATTTGACCGCAGAAAAGAGAAATTTGTCCCGGCGATGGTCTAAACGGGGGAAAACCGGCTAATATTGAACTAGATGGGCACGGTCCTCTGCCGGTGTTGTAAGGAGATCCTATGATTCGCGAGCAAATAGAAGCAAAGTTAAGGGCGGCGTTTGAGCCCGCGTATCTGGAAGTCGTTGATGAAAGCTATCGTCATAACGTTCCGGCGGGTTCAGAAAGCCATTTCAAAGTGGTATTGGTCAGCGATCGCTTCGTCGGCGAACGTTTTTTGACGCGCCACCGCTCCATCTACGGCGTGTTGTCGGAGGAGCTGGCGGACGGCGTACACGCGCTGGCGCTGCACACCTATACGCTCAAGGAGTGGGAAGGGTTGCAGGATACCGTGCCGGCCTCGCCGCCGTGCCGCGGCGCCGGGACGCTGGCCTGAGGGGGAAATTTTCAGGTATCAGTGGAACTTTGCCCTTGAATTAGGGTATTACTACTGACGAATTTTGAAACGGCCTGCGGGCCGTTTCTGTTTTTGACGACGACACGGCCGATGCGCAATATGGCCAACGTTCGGTCTGTTTTGGCGGCCTTTTGGCGATCGAATCGGCAAAAGTGTGAGTTTTAGCGCGCCTGCGCCGCCTAGCTTTCCTCGACTCGCCATGCATGCGCCGCTATAATGTCGCGTCTTATTTTTCCGGAATGGTTTCGGGACGCTTCTGTCATCAGGGAACTCGGTTCTTATTGTAGCCGTCCTGGTTCTTGGAACGGAGTTGACCGAGCACTGTGATTTTTTTGAGGTAACAAGATGCAAGTTTCAGTAGAAACCACTCAAGGCCTTGGGCGCCGTCTCTCTATTACTGTACCGGCTGATACTATCAAGCAGGCGGTGAAGAAAGAGCTGATCAACGCAGCGAAAAGCGTGCGTATCGACGGCTTCCGCAAAGGCAAAGTGCCGATGAACATCGTGGAACAGCGTTACGGCGCTTCTGTTCGTCAGGACGTGCTGGGCGAAGCGATGCAGCGCAGCTTCGTTGACGCGATCATCAAAGAAAAGATTAATCCGGCCGGCGCACCAAACTACGTGCCGGGCGAGTACAAAGAAGGTGAAGACTTCACTTTCGCCGTTGAGTTCGAAGTGTATCCAGAAGTTGAGCTGAAAGGCCTGGAAAACATCGAAGTTGAAAAACCTGTGGTTGAAGTGAACGACGAAGACGTCGACGCGATGCTGGATACCCTGCGCAAGCAGCAGGCGACCTGGAAAGAAACCGATCGCGCAGCGGAAGCTGAAGATCGCGTGACCGTTGACTTCACCGGATCTATCGACGGTGAAGAGTTCGAAGGCGGCAAAGCGTCCGACTTCGTACTGGCAATGGGCCAGGGCCGCATGATCCCAGGCTTCGAAGAAGGTCTGGTCGGCCACAAAGCGGGCGAAGAGTTCTCCATCGACGTGAACTTCCCGGAAGATTACCACGCGGAAAACCTGAAGGGCAAAGCGGCCAAATTCGCTATCGTGCTGAAGAAAGTTGAAGAGCGCGAGCTGCCGGAACTGACCGAAGAGTTCATCAAGCGTTTCGGCGTGGCGGACGGTTCCGTTGCCGGCCTGCGCACCGAAGTTCGCAAGAACATGGAACGCGAGCTGAAAGGCGCCGTGCGTAACCGCATCAAGTCTCAGGCGATCGACGGCCTGGTGAGCGCGAACGAAATCGACGTGCCAGCTGCCCTGATCGACGGCGAAATCGACGTACTGCGTCGTCAGGCTGCACAGCGTTTCGGCGGCAACGAGAAGCAAGCGCTGGAACTGCCACGCGAGCTGTTCGAAGAGCAAGCGAAGCGCCGCGTAGTGGTTGGCCTGCTGCTGGGTGAAGTGATCAGCACCAACGATCTGAAAGCTGACGAAGACCGCGTGAAGACGCTGATCGAAGAAATGGCTTCTGCCTACGAAGATCCGAGCGAAGTCATCGAGTTCTACAGCAAAAACAAAGAGCTGATGAACAACATGCGCAACGTGGCTCTGGAAGAGCAAGCGGTTGAAGCCCTGCTGGCAAAAGCGAAAGTGACTGAAAAAGCCACTACCTTCAGCGAGCTGATGAACCAGACTCAACAGGCGTAATGCCGGCGTGCCGGGCGCGATGAACGGCGCCCCCGGTTTCGCCTGGCGAACCGGCGCACGATGAAAAAGCCCGCAACCTGAGGTTGCGGGCTTTTCTTTTTGCCACGTTGCTGATTAATCTCAGGTTAAGCGGGGCAATATGCACTATATTTACCCTGTTGCCTGGGGAACTGGCTGGCATGATAACGGTCAGATTAACGGCATCGTTTTCGGCGCGCGGAGAAAATCGGCCCCTGGGCTTGAAATCGCGTCGGGATCCCCCAATCTGTAAAGAATGATTCTGGGGCTGTTTGCCAAAGTGCGCGGGATGAAATAACCGTCGGGTACGTGTGGCGCGGGTCGAATGCTTGAGCATAGTCATCATGGCCGTTCTCAAGTAGAATCGGCGTATTAGGGTGACACCCTGGCCGCCAAGGCAATTTCTATTAGGAGACGGTAATGTCATACAGTGGCGAACGAGATCAATTTGCACCGAACATGGCGCTGGTGCCGATGGTGGTAGAGCAGACTTCACGTGGGGAGCGTTCTTACGACATCTATTCCCGCCTGCTGAAAGAGCGCATCATTTTCCTGACCGGCCAGGTGGAAGATCACATGGCCAACCTGATCGTGGCGCAAATGCTGTTCCTCGAAGCGGAAAGCCCGGAAAAAGACATTTTCCTCTACATCAACTCGCCGGGCGGGGTGATCACCGCGGGCATGTCGATTTACGACACCATGAAGTTCATCAAGCCGGACGTCAGCACCATCTGTATGGGCCAGGCGTGCTCGATGGGCTCCTTCCTGCTGACCGCGGGTGCCAAAGGCAAACGTTTCTGCCTGCCGAACTCGCGCGTGATGATTCACCAGCCGCTGGGCGGCTACCAGGGCCAGGCGACGGACATCGAAATCCACGCGCGTGAAATCCTCAAGGTGAAAGCGCGCATGAACGAACTGATGGCCGAACATACCGGCCAGCCGCTGGAGCAGATCGAGCGCGACACCGAGCGCGATCGCTTTATGACCGCGGAAGAAGCCGTGGAATACGGCCTGGTTGACGGCATTCTGACACACCGCAGCTAGAACCACGCGGCGCCGATGGACTATAGTAATCAGAGTGGGCAGGGGCTCGCTCTGTTGTGGCCCCTCGGCGTTCCCGATATGAGTTTGGGCGCACTGCCGCCGTGATTTTCCTGCGGGACAAGACTAAAGAAGAGGTTTGACTGATGACAGATAAGCGCAAAGACGGTTCAGGAAAGCTGCTGTACTGCTCTTTTTGCGGCAAAAGCCAGCATGAAGTGCGTAAGCTGATTGCCGGGCCGTCAGTGTATATCTGCGATGAATGTGTCGATCTGTGTAACGACATTATTCGCGAAGAGATTAAAGAAGTTGCCCCGCATCGTGAGCGCAGTGCGCTGCCGACGCCGCACGAAATTCGCCACCACCTGGATGACTACGTCATCGGCCAGGAGCAGGCGAAGAAAGTGCTGGCGGTTGCGGTGTACAACCACTACAAACGCCTGCGCAACGGCGATACCAGCAATGGTATCGAGTTGGGCAAGAGCAACATCTTGCTGATCGGCCCGACCGGCAGCGGTAAAACCCTGCTGGCGGAAACGCTGGCGCGCTTCCTGGACGTGCCGTTCACCATGGCCGACGCCACCACGCTGACCGAAGCCGGTTACGTGGGCGAGGACGTGGAAAATATTATCCAGAAGCTGTTGCAAAAATGTGACTATGACGTGCAGAAAGCGCAGCGCGGCATCGTTTATATCGATGAAATCGATAAGATTTCCCGCAAGTCCGATAACCCGTCGATCACGCGTGACGTCTCGGGTGAAGGCGTGCAGCAGGCGCTGCTGAAGCTGATTGAAGGCACCATCGCCGCGGTTCCGCCGCAGGGTGGGCGCAAGCATCCGCAACAAGAGTTCCTGCAGGTTGACACCTCCAAGATCCTGTTTATCTGCGGCGGCGCATTCGCCGGCCTGGATAAGGTGATCGGCCAGCGCGTCAACACCGGCTCTGGCATCGGCTTCGGCGCGACCGTCAAGGGCGAGTCCGAGAAGGCGACCGAAGGCGAACTGCTGCTGCAGGCCGAACCGGAAGACTTGATCAAGTTCGGTCTGATCCCTGAGTTCATCGGCCGTCTGCCGGTGGTGGCGACCCTGAGCGAGCTGAGCGAAGACGCGCTGATTCAGATTCTGAAAGAGCCGAAGAACGCCCTGACCAAGCAGTATCAGGCGCTGTTCAACCTGGAAGGCGTGGAGCTGGAGTTCCGCGACGAAGCGCTGAACGCCATCGCCAAGAAAGCCATGGCGCGCAAAACCGGCGCCCGCGGCCTGCGTTCCATCGTGGAAGGCGCGCTGCTCGACACCATGTACGATCTGCCGTCGATGGACAGCGTAGACAAAGTGGTGATCGACGAGTCGGTCATCGCCGGCCAATCCAAGCCGCTGCTGATTTACGGCAAGCCGGAAGCCCAGGCGTCTGGTGAATAATTAACCAGTCAAACCAGAGCGTTATCAGCAAAATGGGGGATTTCATCCCCCATTTCTTTTTCCTGCATTCTTGCCGTTGAATGTAAGCGATTCATCCCCATATACTCATTAACCAGATTTTATGAAACGTTAGATGCTTGCGTCTCATGAGATTCCCCCTCAACCTGGCGGAAATTAAACTAAGAGAGAGCTCTATGAACCCTGAGCGTTCCGAACGCATTGAAATCCCCGTCCTGCCATTGCGCGACGTGGTGGTTTATCCGCACATGGTGATCCCGTTATTTGTTGGCCGGGAAAAATCGATTCGGTGCCTCGAAGCCGCAATGGATCACGATAAGAAGATCATGCTGGTGGCACAGAAAGAGGCCTCAACGGATGAACCTGGCATTAACGACTTGTTCTCGGTTGGCACCGTAGCGTCGATCCTGCAGATGCTGAAGCTGCCGGACGGCACGGTAAAAGTGCTGGTCGAGGGGCTGCAGCGCGCGCGCATCACTACGCTGTCCGACAGCGGTGAGCATTTCGCCGCGCAGGCGGAATACCTTGAGTCGCCGGCGATCGACGAGCGCGAGCAGGAAGTGCTGGTGCGCACCGCGATTAATCAGTTTGAAGGCTATATCAAGCTGAACAAAAAAATCCCGCCGGAGGTGCTGACTTCACTGAACAGCATCGACGACGCCGCGCGCCTGGCGGACACCATTGCCGCCCACATGCCGCTGAAACTCAGCGACAAGCAGTCGGTGCTCGAGATGTCCGACATCACCGAACGTCTGGAATACCTGATGGCGATGATGGAATCGGAGATCGACCTGCTGCAGGTCGAGAAACGTATCCGCAACCGCGTCAAGAAGCAGATGGAGAAGAGCCAGCGCGAGTACTATCTGAATGAGCAGATGAAGGCAATTCAGAAAGAACTGGGCGAGATGGACGATGCGCCGGACGAGCACGAAGCGCTGAAGCGCAAGATTGATGCGGCGAAAATGCCGAAAGAGGCGCGCGAGAAAACCGAAGCGGAACTGCAAAAGCTGAAGATGATGTCGCCGATGTCGGCGGAAGCGACCGTGGTGCGCGGTTACATCGACTGGATGCTGCAGGTGCCGTGGAATGCGCGCAGCAAGGTGAAAAAAGACCTGAACAAGGCGCAGGAAGTGCTCGATACCGATCACTACGGCCTGGAGCGCGTCAAGGATCGCATCCTCGAGTACCTCGCGGTGCAGAGCCGCGTCAGCAAGATCAAGGGGCCGATCCTGTGTCTGGTGGGGCCGCCGGGCGTGGGTAAAACCTCGCTGGGGCAGTCGATCGCCAAAGCGACCGGTCGCCAGTACGTGCGCATGGCGCTGGGCGGCGTGCGTGACGAAGCGGAAATCCGCGGTCACCGTCGTACCTACATCGGTTCGATGCCGGGTAAACTGATCCAGAAGATGGCCAAGGTTGGGGTGAAGAACCCGCTGTTCCTGCTGGATGAGATCGACAAGATGTCTTCGGACATGCGCGGCGATCCGGCCTCCGCTCTGCTGGAGGTGCTGGATCCGGAACAGAACGTGGCGTTCAACGACCACTACCTGGAAGTGGATTACGATCTGTCCGACGTGATGTTCGTCGCCACCTCGAACTCGATGAACATTCCTGCGCCGCTGTTGGACCGTATGGAAGTGATCCGCCTGTCGGGTTACACCGAGGACGAGAAGCTCAACATTGCCAAGCAGCACCTGCTGCCGAAGCAGCTTGAGCGCAACGCGCTGAAAAAAGGCGAGCTGACGGTGGACGACAGCGCCATCATCGGCATCATTCGCTTCTACACCCGCGAAGCCGGGGTGCGTAGCCTGGAGCGTGAAATCTCCAAGCTGTGCCGTAAAGCGGTGAAAACGCTGCTGATGGACAAGAAGCGCAAGCATATCGAGATCAACGGCGACAACCTGAAGGATTACCTGGGCGTGCAGCGCGTCGATTACGGCCGTGCGGATACCGAAAACCGCGTGGGTGAAGTCACCGGGCTGGCGTGGACGGAAGTGGGCGGCGATCTGCTGACCATCGAAACCGCCTGCGTGCCGGGCAAAGGCAAGCTGACCTACACCGGTTCCCTGGGTGAAGTGATGCAGGAATCGATTCAGGCGGCGCTGACCGTGGTGCGCGCGCGCGCGGAGAAATTGGGCATCAATGCCGATTTCTACGAGAAACGCGACATCCACGTGCACGTGCCGGAAGGGGCAACGCCGAAAGACGGCCCGAGCGCCGGTATCGCGATGTGCACCGCGCTGGTCTCCTGCCTGACCGGCAACCCGGTACGCGCCGATGTGGCGATGACCGGCGAGATCACGCTGCGCGGTCAGGTGTTGCCAATCGGCGGCCTGAAAGAGAAGCTGTTGGCGGCGCATCGCGGCGGCATCAAAACCGTGCTGATCCCTTACGAGAACAAGCGCGATCTGGAAGAGATTCCGGACAATGTTATCGCCGATCTGGAGATTCATCCGGTGCAGCGAATCGATGAAGTTTTGAACATTGCGTTGCAAAACCCGGCCTTCGGCGCACTGCCGGTAGCGGCAAAATAGTGACGAATCGCAAAAACCATTGATAAAACTTATACTGGCAAGCCATTTCGGACTTGCCAGTATTTTTTTGTACCGCTAAGTTAGATCTCTGTCGGCCCGCGTTTTGCCACCCAGTCGGTGGCTTGCCAAGGTTCGATGGGATTGATATAACAGCTGCGCTGTCGCAACCGTAGGGATTTTTCGGTGCGACGATAGAATTCTAGAGGGGATGATAGAGTGAATAAGTCACAACTGATCGACAAGATTGCCGCAGGTGCTGATATTTCCAAAGCGGCAGCGGGACGTGCTTTAGACGCAGTAATCGCTTCCGTTACCGACTCTCTGAAAGCAGGGGATGACGTGGCTCTGGTAGGTTTCGGTTCCTTCACCGTGCGTGAACGTTCGGCTCGTACCGGCCGTAACCCGCAGACCGGTAAAGAGATCAAAATCGCGGCAGCCAAAGTACCGGCCTTCCGTGCAGGGAAAGCGCTGAAAGACGCTGTAAACTGATTTAGCGTCTAACCGTTTAGCGTAACAGGGTTTTGTAATAAACAATCACCTGACGCAGCGGTGCTGGTAAGGTAAGATACAAGGCGCATCGGATTGATGCGCTTTTTTTATTTTTGTCGCAGGGAACGCGCCTGCACAAGGGTTGTTAATCCACATCACAGCGGAGTGTTGTCACACTATGATGGACAATTTACGCGCGGCTGCTAATCACGTCGTGCTCAAAATCATCCTGGCCCTGATCATCCTGTCATTCGTTCTGACCGGGGTGGGTAACTACCTGATCGGCGGCTCCGGCGATTATGCTGCGAAAGTAAATGGTCAGACGATCGAACGCGCTCAGCTGGAACAGGCTTTCCAAAGCGAGCGTAGCCGCATGCAGCAGCAGCTGGGTGACCAGTTCTCCGCGCTGGCCGGCAACGAAGGCTACATGCAGCAGATGCGCCGTCAGGTGTTGTCCCAGTTGATCGACAACATGCTGCTCGACCAGTACGCCAAGAAGCTGGGCCTGGCGGTCAGCGACGATCAGATCAAGGACGCCATCCGCAAGGCGCCTTACTTCCAGACCAACGGCCAGTTCGATAACGCCAAATACCTCGACCTGATCGGTCGCATGGGCTACACCGCCGACAACTTCGCGCAATCGATGCGCCAGCAACTGGTCAATCAGCAGGTGATCCAGGCCTTCGGCGACTCCGGCTTCGTGCTGCCGTCCGAATCGCAAGCCATGGCGGCGCTGGTGCTGCAGGAGCGCGATGTGCGCCTGGCGACCATAGATTTGAAAGCGCTGCAGGCGAAACAGAGCGCCGGCGACGACGAACTGAAGGCGTATTACGATCAGAACAAGAACAGCTTCATCGCCCCGGAGCAGGTGAAGGTGAGCTATATCCCGCTGGACGCCGCGTCCATGCAGGACAAGGTGAAAGTGAGCGAAGAGGACATCAACGCTTACTATGACCAGCACAAGAGCAGCTACGGCCAGCCGGAGCGTAAAAACTACAGCGTGATCCAGCTGAAAACCGAGGCGGAAGCCAACGCGGTGCTGGACGAGCTGAAGAAAGGTGCTGATTTCGCCACCCTGGCGAAAGAGAAATCCACCGACATCATCTCACGCCGTACCGGCGGTGAGCTGGGCTGGCTGGAACCGGAAACCACCGCCGACGAGCTGAAGCAGGCTAACCTGACCGAGAAAGGGCAGCTCTCCGGCGTGGTGAAATCTTCCGTCGGCTACCTGATCGTGCGTTTGAACGATATCGCACCTGAGAAAGTGAAGCCGCTGAGCGAAGTGCATGACGCCATCGCCAAGCAGGTGCAGCAGGAGAAAGCGGTAGACGCGTATTACGCGCTGCAGCAAAAGGTGAGCGAAGCGGCGACCAGCGACAACGAATCTCTGGCCTCGGCTGAAGAAGCGGCCGGCGTGAAAGCGGCGCAAAGCGACTGGTTCACCCGTGACAATATTCCTGCCGCGCTGAACTTCAAGCCGGTCGTGCAGGCGATCTTCGACGGCTCGCTGATCGGCGAGAACGGCGCGCCGGACAGCAACTCCGACGTGATCACCGTAGACGGCGACCGCGCTTTCGTCGTGCGCGTGAGTGGCCACAAACCGGAAGGCATCGAACCGTTCGACCAGGTGAAAGATCGCGTGGCTGAGCTGGTGAAGCGCAACAAGGCGCTGCAGGCAGCGAAGCTGCAGGGCGAGAAGCTGCTGGTTGAGCTGAAGCAGGGCAAGGGCGACGAGGCGATGAAAGCCGCCGGCCTGAGCTTTGGCGCCGTGCAGAAGATGGCGCGCGCGCCGGAAGACAGCCAGCTGGTGGAGAGCGTGTTCGCGCTGCCGCACCCGCAGGACGGCAAACCGGTATACGGCATGTCGCAGGATCGCCAGGATAACGTGGTGCTGATCGCGCTCGATGCGGTGAAGCCAGGCACGCTGCCGGAAGACGAAATGAAAACCTTCGTCGGCAAGATGGAAGAGGGCGCGACCGGCGTTTCCTTCGATTCGCTGCTGGCGAGCCTGCGCAAAGAAGCCAAGATCAAAATGGGCGCTGCTGAGCAACAGCCTCAGTAATCGCCGCATTTTTCTGCAACGCAGTGCAACAAACAAAGGCCGCTTTCGCGGCCTTTTCCATATCTGATATCGGCCGATTGCTGAATATCCGCCGCCGCGGCAAGGTAGCCATGCTGTCACACACAAGGAGGATACAGCATGCAACATACAGAGAAAAAATCAGCGTTATCAGGTTATCAGCATCACATTAAAGCTGCGCTGACCGCGCTGCTGTTGTGCCTGGCGGGGCCGGCCGCCGCGGTGGATAAAGCCGAGGCCCCGGCACCCATGCTCTCAGCACCGGCGAGCAATGGCGGGCAACCGATGATGACCAAGGCAAGCGAGGAGGTGGCGGTCAGCATCAATCAGGCCACCGCCGAACAGCTGGCCGCCGCCCTGAGCGGCGTTGGTTTGAAGAAGGCGGAAGGCATCGTGCGCTACCGCGAGCAGAACGGGCCGTTCACCCAGATTGAGCAGTTGCAGGAGGTGCCGGGCATCGGACCGGCGCTGTTTGAGAAGAACCGCACCCGGCTGAAAATGTGATCCCGGTCGCGGCCGCGTGGCAAAATGCCGCTGAGGCCGTCACTCCTCTGCTACATTTTACAGGTCTTACCAGTTTGGCGCGTTGACCAAACGGGCGAGGGAGCCGCCGCGGCTCCCTCTTTCTGTAATCACCAGGCAGGAGCGATCGTTCCCTATGCAAACCTTTATCAAAGTTCGCGGTTATCACCTTGATGTTTACCAGCACGTTAACAACGCCCGCTATCTGGAGTTTCTGGAAGAGGCGCGCTGGGAGTGGCTGGAGAACGAGGCCGGGTTCCGCTGGATGACGGAAAACAACATCGCTTTCATCGTGGTGAACATCAATATCAATTACCGCAGCCCGGCGGTATTGGGGGATAAGCTGCGTATCGACAGCCAGATGGTGCAGCTCAACGGCAAGAGCGGGGTGCTGAGCCAAAAGGTGACGCAGGATCCGGCGGGGACGCCGGTGGCCGACGCGCTGCTGACTTTCGTGTGCGTCGATCTGAAAACGCAGCGTGCGCTGCCGATCGAAGGGGAATTGCGCGAGCACCTGGAGGCGCTCACGCCGAAGGATAATCTGCAGTAAGCTCACGGGCGGCAGAGGCTGCCGCCGTCACTGCCTCAGGCCAGAGCGGCCTTCTGTTTCAACGCCGCCATCACTTCCGCCTGGTTGGCCCGATACTGCATCAGGCCATTGGCGCGCAGGTTGCAGGCGGCACATTCGCCGCAGCCGTCACCCTTGATGCCGTTGTAGCAGGTCAGCGTATCCTGGCGCACGCGGTCCAACTGGTGGTAATAATCCGCCAGCGCCCAGGTCTCGGCCTTGTTCAGCCACATCAGCGGCGTTTCGAAGCGGATATCGCGGGCGATGCCCAGCGTCACCGCCTTGTTCAACGCTTTAACGAACTCGTCGCGGCAATCCGGATAGCCGGAGAAATCGGTTTCACACACGCCGGTGATCACCGCTTCCGCTTCCACCTGGTAGGCGTAGATCGCCGCCAGCGTCAGGAACAGGATGTTACGGCCCGGCACGAAGGTGCTCGGCAGCGCATTTTTCTGATTGGGATCGTAGGCGGGAACCGGAATATTGTCGCGAGTCAGGCTGCTGACGGCCAACTCATTGAGCAGCGTGACGTCCAGCACCTTGTGCGCCTTGGCGCCGAGGGCCACCGACAGCTCCTGAGCCACTTCAATCTCGGCGCGATGGCGCTGGCCGTAATCGAACGTGACGCAGTGAACTTCATCATACTGTTGCAATGCCTGGATCAAGCAGGTCGTGGAGTCTTGTCCACCGCTGAAAACGACAACCGCGCGCTTCATAAAATCACCTTTTTGGGCTTTGGCCTCTCCCGATACACATTCGGGCGGCAGGATAAAAATTGCGTTGCGGCGACAATAGTAGCAGAAAGGGCCGCCAGGCGCAGGGCGGTTCGGCTCAGGCCGGTGCGTCGTCCACCGGCGGTGGCAGCCACGCCTGACAAAAATCGAACCAGCCGTGGGCGGTTAGCGTGACGCCATGCATGCGCGGCGGCGCGCTGATCTGATACTGGTAGTGAAACAGCGGCGTGATGATAGCGGCGGCCATCAGCCGTTGATAATAAGCCTGCAGTTGTGCGAAGCGCGGTTGCTGCGCCTGCAGCTGCTGGATCTGCCGCAGCGTCTCCTGCTGCTGCTGCCAGCGGTTTTCCGTCAGGATGCCGCGCCACAGCGTATCCTGCCGCAGCCAGCTCTCCAGCGTCGCCTCCGGCGCCTCGCCGATCAGGTTGTCCGCCAGCAGCAGGTCGGCCTGGGCGATCTGCGCTTCGCTTTGCCAGCGCTTGCCGGCGTAGTAGCGCACCTCCAGCTCGCAGCCGTGCTGTGCGAGCAACCGCTGCAGCGCGACCGTCACCGTTTCCAGCTCGACCGGCGGCCGATACAGCAGCGTCAGCCGGGCGGGCAGGGTGACATCTTCCTCAATCCGTTGGCTGGGAATACGCCAGCCGGGCAGCATTTCATGGCTGGGGGTGATCACGCTGTTGGGGATCGGCAGACGGCTCAGCAGGCCGGACTGCTGGATCAGCATCAGCAGCTTTTGCCCCTGGGCTTCGCTCAGCACGCCGTGGCGCAGGTTCAACGCCAGATAACACCAGCCCAGGCTCATGCTGCGCTGCACCGGCCGGGCCTGCGCCAAATCGTCTTGCTGACCGATGGTGATGCGCACCGGATGCTGGCAACTGGTGTCGGCGCCGGCGGTGGGCAGGTCGGGGGTGATCCAGTATTCGATGGTGTCCAGATACGGATGCTGCAGATGGTAACCGGCGTGCTGTTCCAGCCGCACCAGCTGCGGCTCATTCAACGCCAGCTTGAACGGGCCGGCGCCGATAGTCGGCAGCTCCGGGTGGGTCATCAGGCAAGGCAGCTCCGCCAGCCGGTGGGCTAGCCAATAGTCCGCCAGGTGCAGATCGAACTGGATGCACAGCGGATGCGGCAGGCTGATGAGCGCGACGTTGGTCAGGCTGGGTTGGCTGCGCGGGTGGCGCTGCAGTTTTTCCAGCGTTTGCAGCAGCTGTTGGCCGGTCAGTGGTTCACCGTTGTGCCAGCGCAGCTGGCTGCGCAGAAAGAAGCGCCAGCGCAGGCCGTGCTCGCCGATCTGCCAGTGGTGCGCCAGATCGGGCTGCGGTTCAGGGTTACCGGTCATCAGGCGCGTTAGCCCGGCGTGCAGGGTCGATACCAGATGTTGCTCGGCGCGGCCGGTCAGTGTGAGTGGGTCGAGCGCTTCCAGCGTGCGGTAATAGGGAATGCGCAGCGTCGGGCTGCCGGCCTGCCATTGCCCGCCGAGGTGCGGGCTGAGCAGATCCTGCAGGTGCTGCGGATCGAGCTGCGCCATCTCCAGCGCCCCCTGATGGTTGCCCTGTTGCAGCAGCTGTTGCAGCAGCTGCGCGCGCAGTTCATCCGGGGTTTTCAGGCAGTGCAGGCGGGCGCGTTTGCCGCGGCCGGGCTGCGAATGCCAACTCAGCCAGCCCTGATCCTGCAGCTGTTGCACCAGCGTGCGGGCGTGCCGTTCGCTGCAGTAGAACATCGCCGCCAGCTCGCCGATGGTCACGGCGACCGGCGCGCTGCCGAGCTGTTGGTATAGGCGTTGATATTGGCTGAGACGGTGAACCAGGCGCATGGGCAGAAATCCGGAACAGTTTTCTCAAATTGTTCACTATTACTTCCGCAAATACCATCCCATACTGCACGGATTGTAATCGCGTTCACATTCAAGAGGTCCTTATGTATCGTCTGGCAGCTTTCGATATGGACGGCACGCTGTTGATGCCGGATCACCGGGTTGGCCCGGAAACGCTGGCGGTACTGAACCAGCTGGTGGAGCGGGAGATGGTGGTGACGTTCGCCACCGGGCGGCACTACCTCGACGCGCAACCGATCATGGCGCAGCTAGGGCTGCAGGGTTACCTGATCACCGGCAACGGCACGCGAGTGTATGACAACCGCGGCCAACAGCTGCACGCCACCGATTTGCCGGCGGCGGTCGCCGAAGAGGTGCTGCATCATCATTGGCGCACCCGCGCCAGCATGCATGTGTTCCGTGACGAAGGTTGGCTGACCGAGTTTCCCGTGCCGGAAGAGATGCTGCGGGCGCACCACCTGAGCGGCTTTCGTTTTCAGCTGGCCGACGTGCGCCGTCTGCCGGCGTTCGGCAACAGCAAAGTGTGCTTTGTCGCGCCGCACGAGGAGCTGCTGGCGTTGCAGGTGCATCTGCGGGCGCAACTGGGCGACGAGGCAGACCTGTGCTTTTCCGCTTACGATTGCCTGGAGGTGCTGCCGCTCGGTTGCAACAAGGGCACGGCGCTGGACCGGCTGAGCCGCCATCTGGGGTTGACGATGGCCGACTGCATGGCGTTCGGCGACGCGATGAACGACAAAGAGATGCTGGGGGCGGTGGGGCACGGCGTGGTGATGGGCAACGCCTTGCCGCAGCTGAAATCCCTGCTGCCGCAGCTACCGGTTATCGGCCATTGCCAACAGCAGGCGGTGGCCCACTATTTACAACATTGGCTGCGTTCACCTTGCCTCACCTATTCCCCCGAAGAATGAGGTTCTCCTTACAGCCGGCCGGGTATGACTACCCGGCTTTTTTTTATCCGGAGCCTGGCGTTACAAATCTGCTAGCTGCGCCAGATACGGCTGTAAATCGCCGATGTTATTGCTGACCCATTCCGGGTTGTAATAGGTATCCAGATAACGCTCGCCGCTGTCGCACAGCAGAGTGACGATCGACCCTTGCTCGCCGTTTTCCCGCATCTGTTTCGCCAACTGCAGCGCACCCCAGACGTTGGTGCCGGTGGAGGCGCCAACCTTGCGGCCGAGCACGCCTTCCAGCCAGTGAATGGTGGCGACGCTGGCGGCATCCGGCACCCGCAGCATGTTGTCGACCACCGACGGGATGAACGACGGCTCGGCGCGCGGGCGGCCAATGCCTTCGATACGGCTGCCGCAGCTGCCGATCAGGGTGCGATCGCCGTGGTGGAAGCAGTCATAGAACACTGAGTTTTCCGGATCGACCACCGTCAATTGGGTGTCGTGCCCCTGATAGCGGATGTAGCGCCCCAGCGTGGCGGAGGTGCCGCCGGTGCCGGCGCTCATCACGATGTGTTTCGGCACCGGGAAGGGTTCGCGCGCCATCTGGCGGAAGATGCTGTCGGCGATGTTGTTGTTGCCGCGCCAGTCGGTGGCGCGCTCGGCGTAGGTGAACTGATCCATATAGTGGCCGTTCAGCTCTTTGGCCAGCTGTTCGGAGGCGGCATAGATCTGGGCGGCGTGATCGACGAAGTGACAGCGGCCGCCGTAAAAGGCGATCTGCTCCACCTTGCGGCGTGCGGTGCAGGACGGCATCACCGCGATGAACGGCAGGCCGATCAGACGAGCGAAGTAGGCTTCGGACACCGCGGTGCTGCCGGAAGAGGCCTCGATGATGGTGGTGTTCTCGGTGATCCAGCCGTTGCACAGGCCATAAAGGAACAGCGAGCGCGCCAGGCGGTGTTTCAGGCTGCCGGTCGGGTGGGTGCTCTCATCCTTCAGATACAGGCAAATGCCGGGAAATGCCGGCAGGTTCAGGCGAATCAGGTGCGTATCGGCGGAGCGCTGAAAATCCGCTTCTATTTCACCGATAGCATATTTTACCCAAGAGTTTGTCATGATTTGGCCTCAGAATAGGGGGCAGGTTTATGGCGTAGCATAGCCTGTCGGCAGGAAAAAAGGATTGCCATTTTCCCTGTTTAATCGCCTAATGAGAGAAAATTTTTCTCCTGGTGGCCGCCATGTTAGATAAAACAGACCGTAAGCTGCTGTGCATGCTGCAGCAAGACTGCACCCAGTCGCTGCAGGCGCTGGCCGATGCGGTCAATTTGACCTCGACGCCGTGCTGGAAACGCCTGAAGCGCCTGGAAGACGAGGGCTATATCCGCGGCCGGGTGGCCTTGCTGGATAACGAAAAGCTCGGCCTGGGGCTGACGGCGTTCGTGCTGATCAAGACCCAGCAGCACAGCAGCGAGTGGTATCAGGCGTTTGTGCAACTGACCAGCCAGATGCCCGAGGTGCTGGCGTTCTACCGCATGGCGGGGGAGTACGACTATCTGATGCAGGTCGAAGTGGCGGACATGAAAAGCTACGACGGCTTCTATAAGCGCCTGGTGAACGGCGTACCGGGCCTCATCGACGTCACCTCGAGCTTTGCCATGGAAAAAATCAAATACACCACTGCGCTGCCGGTGCCGGAGTGAAAAGTTCACCGGACGGGCGGCTCAACGGTGGTATCCTGCTCTGTTGAAGCAGAAAAAGAGACAAATCCCATAAAACCCTGGAATCAAACTGCGTGAGATTATTTGCTCAAATCGGCTGGTACTTCCGCCGGGAGTGGCGCCGCTACCTCGGGGCGGTGGTGCTGCTGATCGTCATCGCCATCCTGCAACTGCTGCCGCCTAAGCTGGTCGGCATCATCGTGGACGGCGTCACCGAAAAACAAATGTCTACCGGCGTGCTGATGGCCTGGCTCGGGCTGATGATCGGTACCGCGATCGTCGTTTACCTGCTGCGCTATGTGTGGCGGGTGTTGCTGTTCGGCGCCTCCTATCAGCTGGCGGTCGAGCTGCGCGAAAACTTTTACCGCCAGCTCAGCCGGCAAAACCCGGCGTTCTACCTGCGCCACCGCACCGGCGATCTGATGGCACGCGCCACCAACGACGTGGATCGTGTGGTCTTCGCCGCCGGCGAAGGCGTGCTGACGCTGGTAGATTCGCTGGTGATGGGGCTGGTGGTGCTGGTGGTGATGAGCACCCAAATCAGCTGGCAACTGACGGTGCTGGCGTTGATCCCGATGCCGCTGATGGCGATCGCCATCAAATATTACGGCGACCAGCTGCACCAGCGCTTTAAATCGGCGCAGGCGGCGTTTTCCAGCCTGAACGATCAGGCGCAGGAAAGCATGACCAGCATCCGCATGATCAAGGCCTTTGGGCTGGAAGATCACCAATCCAACCGCTTCGCCGAGGTGGCGGCGCAGACCGGCGCCAAGAACATGCACGTGGCGCGGGTGGATGCGCGCTTCGATCCGACCATTTATATCGCCATCGGCGCCTCTAACCTGCTGGCCATCGGCGGCGGCAGCTGGATGGTGGTGAACGGGTCGCTGACGCTCGGGCAGTTGACCAGCTTTGTGATGTATCTCGGCCTGATGATCTGGCCGATGCTGGCGCTGGCCTGGATGTTTAACATCGTCGAGCGCGGCAGCGCGGCCTACAGCCGCATCCGCAGCCTGCTCGACGAGGCGCCGGCGGTGCAGGACGGCCCGCAGGCGTTGCCGGCTGGCCGCGGCGTGCTGGACGTGGATATCCGCGCGTTCCACTACCCGGAAAACCCACATCCGGCGCTGCATGACGTGGCGCTGACGCTGAAGCCGGGGCAGATGCTGGGGCTGTGCGGGCCGACCGGCGCCGGCAAGTCGACGCTGTTGTCGCTGATCCAGCGCCAGTTCGATGTCAACGAAGGGCAGATCCGCTATCACGGCCTGCCGTTGCCGCAGGTCAAACTCGACGACTGGCGTTCGCGGCTGTCGGTGGTGAGCCAGACGCCGTTCCTGTTCTCCGATACCGTGGCGAACAACATCGCGCTGGGCCATCCGGGGGCGACGCAGGCGCAGATCGAACAGGCGGCGCGGTTGGCCAGCGTCCATGAGGACATTCTGCGGCTGCCGCAGGGCTATGACACCGAAGTGGGCGAACGCGGCGTGATGCTGTCGGGCGGGCAGAAACAGCGTATCTCCATTGCGCGCGCGCTGCTGCTGGATGCGGAGATCCTGATCCTCGACGACGCGCTGTCGGCGGTGGACGGCCGTACTGAACACCAGATCCTGCACAACCTGCGCAGCTGGGGGCAAGATCGCACGGTGATCATCAGCGCGCACCGGCTGTCGGCCTTGACCGAGGCCAGCGAGATCCTGGTGATGCAGCACGGCGGCGTTGCGCAGCGCGGCGATCCGGCGGCGCTGGCGGCGCAGCCGGGCTGGTATCGCGATATGTACCGTTATCAGCAGCTGGAAGCGGCGCTGGACGAAGCGCCGGAAAACGGCGAGGAGGCGTTGGCCGATGAATAAAGTGCAAAAGCTGTGGCCGACGCTGAAGCGGCTGCTGGCTTATGGCTCGCCGTACCGCAAACCGCTGGGGCTGGCGGTGCTGATGCTGTGGATAGCGGCGGCGGCGGAAGTCGCCGGGCCGATCCTGGTGAGCTATTTTATCGATAACTACGTCGCCAAAGGGCAACTGCCGCTGATGATCGTCGGCGGGCTGGCGGCGGCTTACATTCTGCTGGAGCTGCTGGCGGCGGCGCTGCACTACTTCCAGGCGCTGCTGTTCAACCAGGCGGCGGTGGGCGTGGTGCAGCGGCTGCGCACCGACGTGATGGACGCCGCGCTGCGCCAGCCGCTCAGCGCCTTCGATACGCAGCCGGTCGGGCAATTGATCTCGCGCGTCACCAACGACACCGAGGTGATCAAGGATCTGTACGTGATGGTGGTCTCCACGGTGCTGAAAAGCGCCGCGCTGATCGGCACCATGCTGGTGGCGATGTTCAGCCTCGACTGGCGCATGGCGCTGGTGGCGGTCTGCATCTTCCCGGCGGTGTTCGTGGTGATGGGCATCTATCAATACTACAGCACGCCGATCGTGCGACGGGTGCGCAGCTATCTGGCGGATATCAACGACGGTTTCAACGAAGTGATCAACGGCATGGGCGTGATTCAGCAGTTCCGCCAGCAGGTGCGCTTCGGCGAACGCATGAGCGCCGCCAGCCAGTCGCACTATCTGGCGCGCATGCAGACCCTGCGGCTCGACGGTTTCCTGCTGCGGCCGCTGCTCAGCCTGTTTTCGGCGCTGGTGTTGTGCGGGTTGCTGATGCTGTTCGGCTTCAGCGGCGAGGGGGTGATTGGCGTCGGCGTGCTCTACGCCTTCATCAACTACCTGGGGCGCCTGAACGAACCGCTGATCGAGCTCACGTCACAGCAGTCGATCCTGCAGCAGGCGGTAGTGGCCGGCGAACGCATTTTCGAGCTGATGGATCGCAGCCAGCAGAGTTACGGTGCCGACGATCGTCCGCTGGCCGGTGGCCGCATCGACATCACCGATCTGAGCTTCGCTTACCGCGCGGACAAAAAGGTGCTGCAGCATATTTCGCTGGCGGTGCCTTCGCGCGGCTTCGTGGCGCTGGTCGGGCATACCGGCAGCGGCAAGAGTACCTTGGCCAACCTGCTGATGGGCTATTACCCGGTCAGCGAGGGGGAAGTGCGCCTCGATGGCCGTCCGCTATCCAGCCTGTCGCACCGCACGCTGCGCCAGGGCGTGGCGATGGTGCAGCAGGATCCGGTGGTGATCGCCGATTCGGTGCTGGCCAACGTCACGTTGGGGCGCAACATCGAGGAAGACGCCGTGTGGCGGGCGCTGGAAACGGTGCAGCTGGCGGAGCTGGTGCGCGGCTTCCCGCAGGGTATTCACACCCGGCTGGGGGAACAGGGCAATAACCTGTCGGTCGGGCAGAAACAGCTGCTGGCGATGGCGCGGGTCTTGGTGCAGGCGCCGCAGATCCTGATCCTCGACGAGGCGACCGCCAATATCGACTCGGGCACCGAACAGGCGATCCAGCGCGCGCTGCGTGCGATCCGCGAGCACACCACGCTGGTGGTGATCGCCCACCGGCTGTCGACCATCGTCGATGCCGATTCCATCCTGGTGCTGCATCGCGGCCAGGCGGTAGAGCAGGGCAACCATCAGCAGCTGCTGGCGCAGCAGGGGCGCTACTACCAGATGTACCAGCTGCAGCTGGCGGGCGAGCAGCTGGCGGAAACGGTGCGCGAAGAGAGCCAACCCGCCTGAGCATGGGCCGCGATCGCGGCCCTTCTTTTTTTCCCACGCACCACAAGCAGGCAACCCGCCTGCGCCATGCCCCCTTTCTGCACTTTTTCGACGCGATGCGCACCAAATCAGTGCGCGATATTTAATCAATTCAGGGTATCGGTATGGCGCCGCGGTCTGATGGTGCCCGCGTTCCCGCTAATCCGCTGAATCGTCATGCAAAATCAAATCTGGCACAGGCCTTGCTACATATGACGCGTACCAGGGGTGAGTTTGGGTTTAATTCGTGGAGGGGCAATATGAAGCTGGTGACCGTGGTAATCAAACCGTTCAAGCTGGAGGACGTGCGCGAGGCTCTGTCCTCCGTGGGCATTCAGGGGTTGACCGTAACCGAAGTGAAGGGCTTTGGCCGCCAGAAGGGGCACGCCGAGCTGTATCGCGGCGCCGAATATAACGTCAACTTCCTGCCCAAGGTCAAAATCGACATCGCCATCGCTGACGATCAGTTGGATGAAGTGGTTGATGTGATTAGCAAAGCCGCCTACACCGGCAAAATCGGCGACGGCAAAATTTTCGTTGCCGAGTTGCAACGCGTGATCCGCATTCGCACCGGCGAAACCGACGAATCGGCACTGTAACCGCGAACTCAGCTAAGTGATGGGGATGGATTGATAATGAAAAGACTGTTATCCATGTTGGGCCTGAGTTCGGTAACCCTGGTTCCTTCTTTGGCCCTGGCCGCCCCGGCGGTCGCTGATAAGGCCGACAACGCCTTTATGATGATCTGCACTGCGTTGGTGCTGTTCATGACGCTGCCGGGCATCGCGCTGTTTTACGGCGGCCTGCTGCGCGGCAAAAACGTGCTGTCGATGCTGACGCAGGTCACCGTCACCTTCGCGCTGGTCTGCGTGCTGTGGGTGCTGTATGGCTACAGCCTGGCGTTCAGCGAGGGCAATGCGGTATTTGGCGGGTTCGAAACGGCGATGCTGAAAGGCATCGGCATCGATAGCGTCACCGGCAGCATCAGCCAGATGATCCACGTCGCCTTCCAGGCGTCCTTCGCCTGTATCACCGTCGCACTAGTGGTGGGCGGCTTCGCCGAACGCATTCGCTTCTCGGCGGTGCTGATCTTCGCGATTGTGTGGTTCACGCTGTCTTATCTGCCGATCGCGCACATGGTGTGGGGCGGCGGCTACCTGGCCACCGACGGCGCATTGGACTTCGCCGGCGGCACCGTAGTGCACATCAACGCCGCCAGCGCCGGGTTGGTCGGCGCCTACCTGATCGGCAAGCGCGCCGGCTTCGGTAAAGAGGCCTTCAAACCGCACAACCTGCCGATGGTGTTTACCGGGGCGTCCATCCTGTATATCGGCTGGTTCGGCTTTAACGCCGGCTCCGCCAGCGCGGCCAACGGCATTGCGGCCCTGGCATTCCTCAACACCGTGGTCGCCACTGCGGGCGCCATTCTCTCCTGGACCTTCGCCGAATGGGTGCTGCGCGGCAAGCCTTCGCTGCTGGGCGCCTGCTCCGGCATGATCGCCGGGTTGGTTGCGGTGACGCCGGCGGCGGGCACCGTGGGCGTGGGCGGGGCGTTGATCATCGGCCTGGTGGGCGGCGTCGCCGGCCTGTGGGGCGTAGTGACGCTGAAGAAATGGCTGAAGGTGGACGACACCTGCGACGTGTTCGGCGTGCACGGGGTGTGCGGCATCGTCGGCTGCCTGCTGACCGGCGTGTTCACCGCCTCTTCACTGGGCGGCACCGGCTACGCCGAAGGGGTGACGATGGGCCATCAGGTCTGGATCCAGCTGGTGAGCGTGCTGATCACGCTGGTGTGGTCGAGCGTCGCCGCCTTTATCGCCTTCAAGATCGCGGGCGCGATGGTGGGCCTGAGAGTGCCGGAAGAGCAGGAACGCGAGGGGCTGGACGTCAACAGCCACGGCGAGAGCGCCTACAACCAATAAGACTCGAAGCAGGGCAGTGCGCTAAAGACTAAAATAATGATGAAGCCGACAGGGGCGATGGAAACATCGCCCCTTTCTTTATGCTGCGGATCAGGCGTCGCGCTGGCGAATCACCCCTTCCTGCACGGTGGTGGCGACCAGGACGCCGTCGCGGGTGTAGATTTGGCCGCGAACAAAGCCCCGTGCGCCGGAGGCGGAGGAGCTCTCCACCGCGTACAGCAGCCAGTCATCCATGCGGAACGGGCGATGGAACCACATGGAGTGGTCAATGGTGGCCACCTGCATGCCCGGCTCGAGGAAGCCGACGCCGTGCGGCTGCAGCGCGGTCGGCAGGAAGTTAAAGTCCGACGCGTAGCCCAGCAGGTATTGGTGGATGCGTTGATCGTCCGGCATGCTGCCGTTGGCGCGGAACCAGACGTAGCGATGCGGTTCTTCCACGCTGCCTTTCAGCGGGTTGTGGAATTTCACCGGGCGCATTTCGATCGGCTTTTGGCCGATAAATTTTTCGCGCACTTTTTCCGGCAGCATATGCGCCAGCTTCTGGGCGATCTCTGATTCGGACAGCAGCCCTTCCGGCGGCGGCACGTCCGGCATCAGGTTCTGGTGCTCGAAACCCGCCTCCGGGCTCTGGAAGGAGGCGGTCATATAGAAGATAGGTTTACCGTGCTGGATGGCGCTGACGCGGCGCGCGCTGAAGCTGTTGCCGTCGCGCAGGGTTTCCACGTCGTAAACGATAGGCTTGCTGCTGTCGCCCGGGCGCAGGAAGTAGCTGTGGAAAGAATGCACGCTGCGTTCATCCGGCACCGTCTGCTTGGCGGCGTACAGCGCCTGGCCGACCACCTGCCCGCCGAACACCTGGCGCAGCCCCAAATCTTCACTCTGGCCGCGGAACAGCCCTTCTTCGATTTTCTCCAGATCCAGCAGCTCGAGGAGGTTTTGCAATGCCTGGCTCATAAAATTGTTACCTTTCTAATAATCATTTTGCGCAGTGTGCGGAATATCACGGCGCGGCGTCAACATTTTGCGTTAAAGGGCCGATGAGAATGCTCTTAATCATGGGCGCCTTGGGCTGTTTAAGTGATTAATAGTCAGGACAAAGTGGATTTATCAGTGTTTTGTGCTAAGTTTAATAGGTGCGGTGGTGAAAGCCACCAACATGTTGATAATAAAAAAGGAGACCGATCCATGAAACTCTGGCAAATCGTAGGCGGTGCCGCGGCACTGACGATCACGCTGGCAGGATGCGCGCAAAAGAGTGCTGATGTGCCTACACAGGCGGCCGGTAACCCGGCGGCTGCGCAAACGCAGATTCAGGGCCCGGCGGTGACAGGTTCGGTTAATATACGTCAGCGCATTGCGCTGCCGCCGGACGCCGTACTGACGGTCACCCTCTCTGACGCCTCGCTGGCGGATGCGCCGTCCAAAGTGATTGCACAGCGCGCGGTACGTACTGAAGGGCAACAGGCGCCGTTCAACTTTACGCTGCCGTATAACCCGTCCGACATCCAACCGAATGCGCGTATCATTCTGAGCGCGGCGGTGACGGTCAACGGGCGACTGATGTTTATTACCGACACCATCCAGGAAGTGGTTAACCGCAACGGCACCCGTGCCGATCTGCTGCTGGTTCCGGTTCAGGGTGTGCCGATTCAGGCTGCGCCAACCGCCATGCAGTAATCTTACTGCGGTACCGCAAGATGAAATTAACAGCCTTTGCGCTTCGGCCAAAGGCTGTTTTGTTTTACCAGCGCCAGCCGTAGCGATCGAAATCGACCGTGCTGTGCGGGCCGAAAATAATCCCCTCCGCCAGCAATGCCTGCCGTTGCCGTTGAAAATCCTCCCCCTGCTGCGATATCTGCCCATGGCGGTTGATCACCCGGTGCCAGGGCAGCGTGCTGCCTTCTGGCAAACGCCGCAGCACGCCGCCGACCTGACGCGCGGCGCGCGGCGAGCCGGCCAGCCGGGCGACTTCGCCGTAGGTGGTGACTTTGCCGTAAGGAATGGCGGCCACGATGTGGAATACCCGCTGGCTGAAAGAGGCGTCTTCTGGTTGCATGTTGCTGTTCCTGCACGAGTCAAAACCCAGGCGGAGAGTGTGCCACAGCGCAGGTGGGTAAGAAAACAGCGGTTGGTCCCGGTTGGCTTGCTATTTGATAGGGCATCGCCGATAATGCCCACCGCTTCGGAGTACAGAAGCCGTCAATGGGGGCCCTGTTGGTTCTCCCGCAACACTAACTTGTGAACTCGGTCAGGTCCGGAAGGAAGCAGCCGCAGCAGGTGACGTGTGTGCCGGGATGTAGCTGGCAGGGTCCCCACCCATTTGCGACCCGCAAAACGCTTTTCCCCGTTATTCTTCCTGTCGACAAGCTGCACAAGCGTCATTTCGCACGCCGCGAGTGAGCGTCTTTTCCTCTGCGCCGTTTTTGTCCTTCTCCCCCTGTGATCCCCTATAGGGTTGCCAACAGATCCGATGACGGTGAAAAAAATAGCGTTTATATCGTTATTTGTGGGGCAAATAATGGCGCAGGCATAGGGAAAATTCTTAAAGTTGCACGCCTGTTGGGATGGCGTTAGTATTGTTTATTCTCTGTGCGAAAAAACTATCCGCGCTTCGCGGCGGTCGTCGAACTCGCTGAATAAGTTTAAATAATAACCCGTGTGCGCTGTCAGGCTGAACATGATTTATATCATTGATAAAGATATTACATTTAACACTGAAAACGGTTCATTGAAGAGTATAAAGAAGGGACGGGAAGTTTTCTTATCCAGCGTTAATTCTAGAGTATTCAAATGTTTGCTTGAGCATGGCCACGAGACGGTGAGCCGGGATACGCTGTTGCAGCAGGTGTGGACCGATCACGGCCTGAGCGCCTCTTCGGCGACGTTGAATCAATATATCAGCCTGACGCGGCGGGCATTGACGTCTGTCGGTTTCAATGAACGCCTGATCGTTACCCTCTCTAAAAAGGGGTATAGACTCAATAGAATAATACCGATCGACCGACTGCGGATTGATTTACCCGATCCTCCACCGCTTGCCGATGCCCCGGTTCCCTTGGCTGTGCCGACCGTAACGTCAAAAAACGCCCACCACTATTTTTTTATTCTTCTGCGCAGCTTATCGATCGTCGTGCCATTATCTTTTCTGGCGCTGTGCTTTATCTATTACAAACATCATCGCGACAGTGAAAAGAAGCAAGTATTGTCTTACGTGGGGACGGTAAACGGCTGCCCGATCTACTATGCCGGCCATTTTTTGGAGAATCATCAGGACGACTATTTGCAGTTCTTGGTCAGGAAGGATCTTTATGGTCAGCGTTGCCGCTCCGGTGAGATTGTCATTACCAAGGTTAACCGTTCTCATAATGCCAATGAAGACAGCGGACGCCAGTTTATCGCCAAATGCACGAAGGACAGTGCGGCCGTTTTGCATAATTGTGAGAGCGAGTACATCCGGGCATGGAAAAAAAGTTAAATATTTTGTCAGCCACGCTGGTCGGCCTGTGTGTGTTGACGGGCAGCGTGGTGTATTCCCTGGTTCGCAGCCATCATGAGTTCGGTGATTTTTCCTGCGAAGCGAACGCCACGTTCAATTATTTCAATTCGCTGGACGCGCAGGCGGCACACGATGACATCCAGCTGTCGCTAAAAATAAACTACATCTTTTTGTCGGGCGATAAGGGCGTGATGATCCTGTCGGGCCTGGCCAACGACGGCGAAGAGAAGTATTTCGTCAACCGACGGGTTAACTTCAGCTATGTCTCGCAAGGCAGTTTCTATCGTTTCCACTATGGCGAGGTGAATTATTCACCGCGCGATACCTTGCCGGAAGAGGTGTATGCTTACTTTTTCAGCAATGAATCGACGTTTTATCATATTCGCAGCGTAGATAAGAATACGTTGATGTTTAGCAATGCCTACTCGCCGATGTTTTTATGCAATATTGAATCCTGATTTCATCTCATTTTTTATGTGAGTTTAAGGTGTATTTTTGTTACCCTTTATATTCTCGCTTTCTGTCTTTTTAGTACGCAACTAATAACATGGGTTATTATGTGTAAATGCCTATTTTCTTCATCATTAATCAAATTTAATGGTGATTTAGCTATTTTATAAAACCTGCTATCGTCATGTTTTTAAATGATTTAATGAATCTAAGGTGATGTGATATGACCATATTAATTTTATATTGTTTATTTTAAAGAAATAAGTTGCATGAATGTTTTCTGCATGATTAATTGAGGCCACTCTTGAAACGGCGAACCATTAATTTTCATTGAAAATGCATCTCGCCGCATGCGTGCAAAGGTGATGGCACAGAGAGCCTTTGAACTTCATTAAACTGATAGGCGAGAGATGGACATACATAACATTGCCCTGAACGAGACTCTGTTGGAAAATGAGTTGGTGATATTAAACAACAATGAAAAAACGCTGTTGTTTAAAAAAGAGAATGTGCTCATTGAGATGACCGAATTACAGCGGCGCTTCATGCTGTGCCTGTTGAGCGGTATTTATAAGAAGAACGACATTATTCGCGCTGTCTGGTTTTGCAACCATGAGACCATTAGCGACAATAACTATTATCAGATGATATTTCAATGCCGCTCTTTGCTCTCCCGCCACGGTATTCCCGGCGAGGTGATCAAGACCATTCCCCGATTTGGCGTGATGCTGAGTTTTCAGGCCTGCGAACGCGCGGCCGCTAATTTGCAGAGGGAATGCCCGTCGTCATCGGCTAATAAGCGCCGGCGAACGTGGCTGGACGCCGTGAATTATAAAGTGGCCCTGGTCATCACGCTGCTGTTTTCCGTCGCGATGGTAGTCGGTATTTCCGCTTAGCGTTGGCACCGTTAAATAACCGGGGGTGCCGTGAGCAAACGGTGGATAGACTTTTTTATGCTTCTTTTTTTTCTGGCGAATCTGGCGTTCATGCTCCAGCTGGGATGGCGAATGATGGCCGGGGATGGCGCGCCCGTTGAGCCGAGCCGTGAAAACGCGCGCGGGCCGGCGCGTCATATTGTCTTTCCTCAGGAAGATGACATCGGAAAAATTAATGACGCGCACTGGTTTGGCCGCTATCAAGCGGCGAAAGACGGCGAAAAGGCGCACGGGTATAAAGTCGGCGAATGGGCGATCGGTGCCGAGCTGCTGGCTAACGCACCGGAAGCCGCTGCGCTTGGCAAGATAGCGGGTCTGCTGTTCAGCGATAACGCCAAAAAAAGCCTGGTCATCGTCGAGCATGGCGGTAAGCAAACCGGTTATGGTGTTGGCGACCGTCTGGCCGGCAGCAATGCCGTCATCGTGCGGATAGTAAAAAATAAAATACTGCTCGATGAAAACGGCTATTACGCCACGCTGACGTTTAAAGAGTAGCCGGCGCGCCGTTTCGGCGCGGGGTGTTTATAGCATAAGGCGACATTGTGATTACGCATTTTATTTATCGTTCCGGCCCAGGCTGGAGCGCCGGCTTATGGCGCGCGTTAGCGGCGGTGGCCGTCATGATTGTACTGGGTGGCGCGGCGCGCGCGGAGCAATTCTCCGCGAGTTTCAAAGGCACGGACATTCAGGAATTTATCAATACGGTCAGTAAAAACCTGGGCAAAACCATCATTATCGATCCGGCGGTGAAAGGTAAGGTCACGGTACGCAGCTATGAACAGCTCGACGAGAAGCAGTATTACCAGTTCTTTCTCAACGTGCTGGATGTCTATGGCTATACGGTCATCGGCATGCCCAATAACGTCCTGAAGGTGATCGCCGCCAAAGAGGGAAAAAGAGCCGCGCTGGCGCAAAACGGCGGCGAGGCGATCGCCGAAGGGGATGAAGTGGTGATGCGCGTGGTACCGCTGCGCAATATCGCGGCCAAAGACGTTTCGCCGATATTGCGCCAGCTCAACGACAGCATCGGCGTGGGCAGCGTGGCGCATTACGAGCAGGGGAACGCGCTGTTAATCACCGGCCGGGCCAGCGTGGTCAACGGCCTGCTCGAGCTCGTCAGAGAGATGGATCAGGACGATGGCAATCGGGTCGAAACTCTCGCGCTGAAGCATGCGGCGGCGCCCGAGATCGCGCGCATGGTGAACGAACTGTTTCGCGAAGAGGGCAAGCGGCGCACGGCCGGCGCGAGCTCGCTGCGGCTGGTGGCGGATGAGCGGACCAACAGCGTGATGATCGCCGGGGATGACCGGAGCCGCGAGTACGCCAAAGAACTGATTGACCAGTTGGATAACAAGAGCGTCACCCAGGGCAATACCCAGGTTATCCCTCTCAAATACGCCAAGGCGCAGAGCCTGGTCGAGGTGCTGACCGGCGTGAGTGCGGGCCTGCAAAACGAGAAGGAGAGCGCCGCTGCCAACGTGGCGCTGCTGAAAAATGTGGTGATCAAGGCCGATGAGCAGACCAATGCGCTGATCATCACTGCCGCGCCGGATGTGATGCGCGATCTCGAGGCGGTGGTCGCCAAGCTCGATGTGCGCCGCGCGCAGGTGCTGGTCGAAGCGGTGATCGTCGAAGTGCAGGATGGGCAGGGGCTGAACATCGGCGTGCAGTGGGCCAACAAATACGGTGGCGGCACGCAGTTCGCCGGCTCGGCGCCCGGGGTGTCGGCGGGCTTTGAAAACGGCATGAGCGACGTGTTCGGCAAGGCCAACGGCCTGATGACTGGCTTCTACAGCGGTAACTGGGGCGTATTGCTGACCGCCATCGCCAGCAACAACCAAAACAATATCCTGGCCACGCCGAGCATCGTCACGCTGGATAACGCCGAGGCGGAATTCAGCGTCGGGCAGGATGTGCCGATCCTGACCGGTTCGCAAACCACCAATAGCGATAACGTCTTCAATACCGTGTCGCGCAAGACGGTGGGGATCAAACTCAAGGTCAAACCGCAGATCAACCAGGGCCAGTCCGTGCTGATGCAGATCGAACAGGAGGTCTCCAGCGTTGCCGACAGCGCCAGCGCTACGCCGGATTCGCTGGGGGCGACCTTCAATATCCGCACGGTTAACAACACGGTGCTGGTGGACAGCGGCGAAACCGTGGTGGTGGGCGGCCTGTTGGACAAGTCCAACTCGGAGCTGGAGAGCAGCGTGCCGATCCTGGGCAAGATCCCGCTGGTGGGGGCGCTGTTTCGCTCGACCGCCACCAAAGCGAGCAAGCGTAATTTGATGCTGTTTATCCGCCCGACCATCATTCGCAGCACCGAGGGATATGCCCGGCAGAGCCAACGCAAGTTAGGCAAGTTCGACGCCGAACAGCAGGACGATCGTGAGCTGAATGACGCACTGCGCGGCGAGATCGCCGGCGATAAGAAGGCGCTCGACAATCGGGCGTTTCTCGCCACCGTTGCAAGTATCGACGCGTTTTATTCGCGGGGAGTACGCCCGTGAAGCCCCGTTCTGCGGGGCCGCTGCTGCCTTTTTCCTGGGCGCGCCAGCATGGCGTGCTGGCCGTTGACGGGCAGCACGGTATCCAGATTTATTGTCACCCCGACACGAGCCACGCCGCATTGATGGAGGCCTACCGCTGCCTGCCCGGCGAGCCGGCGCTGGCCCGGCTGGAGGCGGAGGCTTTTGATCAACGGCTGGTGGCGCACTACCAGCAGGAAAGCGGCCAGGCGCAGAAAATGATCGACGACCTGGGCGGCGAACTGGATTTTTACGCGCTGGCCGAGGAGCTGCCGCAGCAGCAAGACCTGTTGGACGAACAGGACGATGCGCCGATTATCCGCCTGATCAACGCCTTACTGAGCGAGGCGATCAAAGAACGCGCCTCCGATATCCACATCGAAACCTACGAGAGCGAGCTGGTGATCCGCTTTCGCATCGACGGCGCGCTGCGGCGGATTTTGGCGCCGCAGCGCAAGCTGGCGGCGCTGCTGGTGTCGCGCATCAAGGTGATGTCGAAGCTGGATATCGCCGAGAAGCGCGTGCCGCAGGATGGGCGCATGGCGCTGAAGGTCGGCGGGCGAGCGATTGACGTGCGGGTGTCGGTGATGCCGGCCAGCCACGGCGAACGCGTGGTCATGCGCCTGTTGGACAAACAGGGCGTGCGGCTCGAACTGCCCAGCCTGGGCATGGCGCCGGCGCACCAGCAGGCGTTGCTGCGCCTGATCCGCCAGCCGCACGGCATCATTTTGGTCACCGGGCCGACCGGCTCCGGCAAGAGCACCACGCTCTATACCCTGCTGAGCCAGATCAACGATGAACAGCGCAACATCATGACGATCGAAGATCCCGTCGAATATGAGTTGGCCGGCATTGCGCAGACGCAGGTGAATCCCAAGGTGGACATGACCTTCGCGCGCGGGCTGCGCGCGCTGCTGCGTCAGGATCCCGACGTGGTGCTGATCGGTGAGATCCGCGACGGCGAAACGGCGCAGATCGCGGTGCAGGCCTCATTGACCGGGCATTTGGTGCTGTCGACCCTGCATACCAACACGGCGATCGGCGCCGTGACCCGGCTGCGGGACATGGGGGTCGAACCGTTCTTGCTTTCGAGTTCGCTCAGCGGCGTGTTGGCGCAGCGCCTGGTGCGCCGGCTGTGCCCGCAGTGCCGCGAGCCTTATGCGTTGTCTGACGCGCAGCGGCGCCGGCTGGGGCTGCCCCCGACGCAGGCGGTGACCTGCTGGCGCCCGTTGGGGTGCGAGGCCTGCGGCGGGCAGGGATATCACGGCCGAATCGGCTTGCACGAACTGTTGGTGCTGGATGAACCGATGTGCATGGCGATCCATCGCGGTGACGGCGAGCTGGACATCGCGAAACTGGCCGCCGAACGCTATCTGCCGCTGCGCCAGGATGGGATCGCCAAGATGCGCGCCGGGGAGACCAGTCTGGAGGAAGTGCTGCGAGTGACGCGCGAAGGGGACGGCGATGAAGTTTGATTATCGCGCCTGCGACCGTGAGGGGCGCGCCCAGCGCGGCGTGTTGGAGGCGGATTCTCTGCGCCACGCCCGCGATCGCCTGCGTGAAAAGGGGTGGCAGGTGCTGGCGGTGCAAGCGCGCAGGCGGCCCGCTTTCACCGGTGTGTTTGCCGGCCGCTGGATGAGCGGCGTGAGCAGCGGCGATGTGGCGCTGTTGACCCGGCAGCTGGCGACGCTGCTGTCCGCTGCGCTGCCGCTGGAGGAAGCGCTGATGGCGGTGGCGCGGCAAACGGAGAAAAAAGGTCTGCAGGCGGTGTTGGCTCAGGTGCGGCAGCGCATTCTGGAGGGCTTTCCGCTGGCGCAGGCGCTGGGTCAGTATCCGCAGATTTTTGACCGCCTCTATTGCGCCATGGTGGCCGCCGGTGAGATTGCCGGCCATCTGGCGCCGGTGCTGGAACGGCTGGCCGACTACGTCGAACAGCGCCAGCAAATGAAGAACAAAATCGTGCAGGCGTTGGTGTACCCGATGGTGCTGACGGCGGTGGCAATCGGCGTGGTGGCGATCCTGTTGACGGCGGTGGTGCCGAAGGTGATCGAACAGTTTGTGCATATGAAGCAGACCTTGCCGCTGTCGACCCGGATGCTGCTCGGCGCCAGCGACGGGCTGCGCCGATGGGGGGCGTTGGCGCTGATATCGGTGCTGACGGGCCTTGGCGCTTTCCGCTATCGGCTGCGGGATCCGGCGCGGCGCGTGCGCTGGCATGCGTTCATCCTGCGGTTGCCGGTGGTCGGCAAGCTGTCGCTGGCGGTGAACACGGCGCGTTACGCCAAAACGCTGAGCATTTTGAACGCCAGCGCGGTGCCGTTGCTGGAGGCGATGCGCATCAGCGCCGGCGTGTTGGGCAACGATGCCGCCCGCGAACGGCTGCTGGCGGCGATGGAACGGGTGCGGGAGGGCGAAGGATTGTCGCCGTCGCTTGAGGGCACCGCGCTGTTCTCGCCGATGATGCGGCACATGATCATGTCCGGCGAGCGCAGCGGTGAGCTGGACATGATGCTCGAACGGGCGGCGACGATGCAGCAGGAGGCCTTCGGCCGGCAAGTCACGCTGGCGCTGGGGCTGTTTGAGCCTTTATTGGTGATCGCGATGGCCGGTTCGGTGCTGTTTATCATTTTGGCCATCCTGCAGCCGATATTGCAGCTCAATAATATGGTCGGCTAATCATGCCGTTAATGGAGAGTAAAGTGAGTCATATCAGCAAGATGCGCAGGTCGCGGCAGCGAGGGTTTACGCTGCTGGAAATCATGGTGGTGATCGTCATTCTGGGGCTGTTGGCCAGCCTGACTATTCCAAGCCTGATGGGAAACAAGGAGAAGGCCGATCGGCAAAAGGCCGCCAGCGATATCGTCGCGTTGGAGAACGCGTTGGATATGTACAAGCTGGACAACGGGCGTTATCCCAGCGCGGAACAGGGGCTGGCGGCGCTGGTGACCCGGCCGGCGCTGGCGCCGATCCCGAGAAATTATCCCGAAGACGGTTATATCCGCCGGTTGCCGCAAGATCCCTGGGGGCAGGAGTATCGTCTGCGTAATCCGGGGCGTCACGGCAAGCTGGACGTGTTTTCTCTGGGGCCGGACGGCATCGCCGACACCGATGACGATATCGGCAACTGGGTGGCCGACGCCGACGCGCCATGAGGCGCATACGCGGCTTTACGCTGCTGGAGATCATGCTGGTATTGCTGCTGCTGGGGGTGACCAGCGGCCTGGTGATGCTGAGTTTTCCGGCGGATGAGAAAGCGTTGGCACGGCAGGGGGAGCGGCTGAACCATTGGTTGAATGCCCTCGCCGAGCGGGCCGAGCGCGAAGGGGTGAGTTATGGCGTGGCGTTCGGCAGCGGCGGTTGGCGCAGCGTTGCCGCTGCGGGGCAGGCGAGCCGGGAGGCATACGCCCTGCCGGACGGCATCGCGCTGTGGCTGAGCGTTGAAGGGCAAACCGTCGCGCTCGATGACGCGGCGGCGCGGCCGCCGCAGGTGTGGCTGTATCCGGGGGGCGAAACCACGGCGTTCAGCGTAGTGCTGTCGCAGGGGCGGTGCCTGTGGCGATTGCAGGCGCCCGGTTACTTCGTATTTGAAACGACGGACATTCGTTGCGATGACGCGGAAAATGAGACGCCAGCAGGGCATGACGCTGCTGGAAGTGATGGTGGCCTTGATGATCTTCGCCATCGGTTGCCTGGCGCTGATCAACAGCACCGGCGGCCAGGTGCGTAGCCTGAGCGAGATCGAAGCCAAGACCGTCGCGCTGTGGGTAGCGGACAACCAGCTGACGCTGCTGCAGCTCGAGCCGCAGCCGCCGACGCTGGCCTGGCATTCGGGCACCACGGTGATGGCCGGTGAGACCTGGCACTGGCGTTATCGTGGGCAGGAGACCAGCGACGCCGGAATGCGGGCGATCGCGATCGAAGTCAGGCGCGATCCGCAGGATCGCAACGTGCTGGCGGAGTTACAGGCTTACCGGGGGTTGCCATGAAGCGCGCTTTGCAACGCGGCTTTACGCTGGTGGAAATGCTGCTGGCCATCGCCCTGTTCGCCATGCTGTCGCTCACCGCCCTGGCGGTCTTCAGGGGCGTGCTGAAAAACGACGAAATTACCCAGCGCAAATCGACGCAGCTGACCCAGCTGCAACGGGCGCTGGCGATCGTCGAGCGCGATTTTGCTCATGCGCAGGCGCGTGCGCCGATCGGTGATAAACGCAGGCCGGCGGCGCCGGAATTCGCGGTGCTGCAGACGGCGGAGGGGGAAGACGTGGATTTTCAGCTGTTGCTGATCCGAAGCGGCTGGTCGAATCCGCAGGCCCGGCTGCCGCGTGCCACGCAGGAGCGGGTGGCCTATCGCCACCGGCAGGGGCGGCTGGAGCGCCTCAGTTACCCGAATTTGAGCAGCCCGCAGGCGACGGCGCGCAGCGTGCTGTTGCTGCCTGAGGTGACGCGGTTCCGCCTGCGTTTTTACCGGCAAGGCGAATGGTTGACGGCCTGGCGCGCCGGCGGGCTGCTGCCGCAGGCGGTGGAGATCACCGTCGAGACCCCCGCGTTGGGGGAAATACGGCGCATCATCGCGCTGCCCTCGGCGAGGCCATGATGAAAAAACAACGCGGTATGGCGCTGTTGATGGTGCTGCTGATGATGTCGCTGATGGCGATCGTGGCGGTCAATATCAATGACCACTGGCAGCGTTCGCTGGCGCGCACCCAGTCTCAGCAGGATCGGCTGAGGGCGAAATGGCTGCTGTTGGGCGGGGAGATCTACGCCCAACAGCGGTGGCGGCAGGCAGGAGAGCAGCGCAAGGCCTGGGGAGCCTCTGGGGCGGCGTTCAGTATGCGTACCGAAGAGGGGGAGGTGGTGATACGCCTGCGCCGGGTCGATGCCTGTTTCAACGTAAACGCCCTGATCCGCGCCGCCGGCCCAACGGAGGTCGGAGATAGCGAGGGGGCCCCCCCCAATAAAGAGAGGCGGATATTCATGCTGTTACTGAACAACCTGGGGATCGCCGACGCGCAGGCGGGCGCGATTGCTGATGCGATCGTCGCCCGGGCTTATGGCGAAGGGTACCTGATGGGGGATATCAGCGAACTGCGGGAGCTGGCCGGTATCGATCGTGAGCTATACCTGCGCCTCGCGCCGCAGCTTTGTGCGGAGCCGGATGCTGAATTGCAGATCAACCCGGACGCCGTGGATGAGGCTCGGTTGCCGCTGCTGCGGGCGATGCTGATGAACGCCCTGAGCGGTGAACGGCTGCGGGCGTTGCTGGCGGCTCGCCCGCCGCAGGGGTGGCAGACGCTGATGTTTTTGTCGCAGGAAAAAGCGCTGCAAGACTTGGGTGACGACGATGTCGGCGAGCGATTGAAGTTCGACGACAGCCGCTGGATTGCGCAGCTGCAGCTGACGCTGAACGACGGGCGCTATCGGCTCGTCAGCGCGTGGCAACCGGACCAGTCAGGCGTCACGGTCAGCGGGCGCCAGTTCGACAGAGGGGAGGGGTAAAGGGTGGCGAACACAATCCTGCTTATCGCGCTGAGCGAGGGCTCGATGGCCGATGTGCGCTGGGGCCACGTCGGCGAGACGCGCTGCCGCTTTGGCGCTCGCCTCGATCTGACCGACGGCGGCGGCGAGTTGGCGGCCATGGCGCAGGGCAGCCGGGTCGTGGTACTGGTGCCTGCCCGTCATGTGGTGCTGAGACAAACGACATTCCAGGGCAAGGCCCGGCAGGCGACGCCGCTGGCGCTGGCCTACGCCCACGAGGCCGGGTTGTTGACCGATACCGATCGGATGCACTGGGCGGTGCTGGGGAAGGCGCAGTGTGACTTCACCCTCGCCGGCGTCGCGCTGGCGCAGATGCAGGGCTGGGTCGAGCGCCTAAGCGCCTGCGGCATTCGCGCCGATAAAATGCTGCCCGACGTGCTGGCATTGCCGCTGCCGGGCCAATGCAGCGCGCTGCGCTGGCGCGATTGCTGGCTGATCCGAACGGGGAGTGGGCAGAGCATGTCGCTGCCCAATGCCTGGCGGGATTGCACTCCGCTGCCGACGCCTGATTGGTGTTTGCACTGCGGCGGGGAGATTCCGGCGGGCTGGGAAGCGGCGCGCATTGACGAGGATCCGCTCTGGCGACTGGCGGAAGAGGCCTGGAGTAGCCCCGCCACGCTGCTGCAGGGGCGTTTCAAACCGAGCGTACGCTGGCCGCGTCGCCTGCCCGACAAGACCGTCTGCGCGCTGCTGTTGCTCAGCGGTTCGCTGCTGGTGGGCGGTTTGCATCACCAACAGATGGCCCGGCAGAACGAGAGCCGGATAGCGGTACTGTCTCAGCGCCTGCTGCCTGGCCAGACCGCGCCGGCGTTTGCGGAACAGGCGGCGAAAGTGCAGGTGCGGCGTATGCAAGACGCCCTGAATGCGCCGCAGCTGTTCAGGCTGCTGCCCTACGCGGCCGGGGCACTGGCTTTATGGGCGCCTCCGCAGCTGCAGGCGCTGGCTTTCGACGCTGCCGACGATCGTCTGGTGGTGACGGTGAACAGAAACGACGTGCCGCTGCCGGCACCGGTTAACGACGGCGAGGTCAGCATGGCGTTCAGCGAAGGCGGCGCACCCAACCAGGCGGTCCTGACGGTGAGAGGTGAGCGATGAATATCGGGTGGCACGATAAGGCGTTGCGGCGGGCGGTGTTGTTAAGCCTGTTGTTGTTGGTAGCCTGCGGCTACTGCCTGTATCAGTTTTCACAGGCGCAGAAAAGCGCACAACGGCTGGAGAGCCTGCAGGGGCAGGCACGCGTCATCCAGCAACTGCAGGCTCGCTTGCCGCCGGGTGCCGCTGCGCGTGAGCAACTGCCGGAGAGGCTGCGGCAGAGCGCGCAGGCGTACCGCATTCCCATCGCCGACCTGACGGAAAGTGACGCGGAGATGCGGGTGAGGCTGCCGCCCGTGCCGTTCGAAAGCCTGCTGTCGTGGCTGGCCGCCCTGCAGCGCGAACACGGTATCCGCGTGCTCGCGCTCACCGTGGAGCGCGCGGGGCAGGCGCCGGGCGTAGTGCAGGTCAGCCGGCTGCAGGTAACGACGCAGCCGTCGATGTAACCCACGCTAACGAATCATCAGGGATCAGAAAAAATCATGCTATTCGCCCTAAACGCGGCGGCGGATGAACACTGGCTGTTATTTAGCGCCGTGTTGAGTCTGTGCGTCGGCAGTTTTATTAACGTGGTCGTTTATCGGCTGCCTATCATGCTTGAGCGTGGAAGAGAAACGACGCAGGCCGAGCGATTTGATCTCGTTTGGCCGCGTTCATTTTGCCCGTCATGCACAAAACAATTATCGGCGTTCGATAATATTCCGTTATTAAGTTGGCTGCTGTTGCGTGGCCGCTGTCGTTATTGCCGCAGCCCTATTTCCGTGCGTTATCCACTGGTGGAGTTATTTCTGATGCTGATGGGAATCATGCTGGCCTGGCGTCTCGGCATCGGGCTGGATTGGTTTTTCATGCTGGCGTTTGTCGCGTTGTTGCTGGCGCTGGCGGCGATTGACAGCGAGCGCCAACTCCTGCCGGATTGCCTGACGCTGTCGCTGTTGTGGGGCGGGTTGCTGTGGCATTGCCAGGCGCACCCGGCCTTTTTACCGACGGCGGTTGTCGGCGCGATGGCGGGCTATCTGGCGCTGTGGCTGCTGTATTGGGCATTTCGTCTGGCGACCGGCCGCGAGGGGCTGGGATACGGTGATTTCAAACTGCTGGCTGCGCTCGGTGCCTGGGGCGGCTATGCCGCCTTGCCGTCGATCCTGCTGTTCGCCTCCGCCGGCAGCCTGCTGTGGCTGCTGCTGCGCGTATGGCGCGGCGGTGATGCAACACAGCCCCTGCCTTTCGGGCCGGGGCTGGCGACGGCGGGCGCAGGCGCGGTGGCCTGCCAGTGGTTTGCGCTGCCGCTGGGGGGCTAACGGAGCTGGGCTAAAAAGGGTGCCAGCGACCGATTGAATCCGCTGCACTTCTCCTGCAGCGGCGTGGCGTCGGTCGCCAGCTGCGCGGCGACGTGTTTGCCTGCAGCAAGCAACTGGGCGCGATTGAGCGCCGGCGCCCATCCTTTCTTCTCTGCCTCCTGCAGCGCCGCCGCCGCGAGCTTATCGTCGACCGGGATGTCGGCGCGACTGCAACGCTCTCTCAAGAACAAGCCGGCGCCGACCAGCGACGACAGCTGGTCGCGTTGGGCGGCGGCGTCAGGGATCGATTTGGCGGCGTGTTGGCAGCCGGAGAGCAGCAGGGAGGCCAAGGCCGCTGCGGCGATATTTTTCAATGTCACGTTATTCTCTCTGTGGAATAGGAACGGTGCGTTTATTTCTTTCGCTGCACGGCGGCGTCGCGATTCCGGATTATTTTAAACGTTTGTCATGCCATTTAATATCCTGGGCGTATTAGGTTTTATTATTTTAATGCATTCTAAGTGCCGGACGTTCAGGGATTCTACTTATTATTCCTCTCGCGGTATTACCGCATCTCTTTGAGTTTCTTCTCACTCAGTTGGAATCCAATAAATTTAACTGGAGTCGTAATGAAATTATCCAAAATTGCCCTGATGATGGCAACGCTTGCTGCCTCGTCGGCCGCCTGGTCGCATGGGTATATCGAAGTTCCCGAAAGCCGCGCCTACAAGTGCAAGCTGGGCAGCAACACCGACTGCGGTCGGGCGCAGTGGGAACCGCAGAGCGTTGAGCAGACCTCCGGCTTCCCTGGCGGCGCTACGCCGCTCGACGGTCAGTTGGCCAGCGGCGGGGTGGGCGGCTTCGAGCCGTTGGATCGCCAGGGCGTCAACGTCTGGGCGTTGAACACCATGAAGCCGGGGCCGCAGACGTTCACCTGGTTCCACACCGCCAAGCACAAAACCAATAACTGGCGTTACTACATCACCAAACAAGACTGGGACGTGAACAAGCCGCTGTCGCGCGAGGCTTTTGAAAAAGAACCGTTCTGCGAGGTTGATGGCCATGCTCAGGCGCCAAAAGATCGCGAAGTGCACCAGTGCGTGGTGCCGGAGAGAACCGGCTATCAGGTGATTTACGGCGTGTGGGAAATCAATGACACGGTGAACAGTTTCTATCAAGTGGTTGACGTCAACTTCGAGGACGACGGCGTCGTATCCGAATGGCGCAAGCAGCTGCAAGGTTCCCTCACCGGTAAAAACCTGCAGGTTGGCGACAAAGCGATCGCTCGCTTCTTCGACGCAAACGGCGAAGTGCTGGCGATGAAAACCGAGCTGGCGATCGACAGCGAGGCGCTGACCGACAAAAACCGCTGGAGCCACGCACTGGCTACCAAGATCAACGCCGAACAGAAAGCGGTGCGCGCCGGGGTGAAAGACGGCAAAGGCAACGTCAACCCGGTATTCGGCAATAACGCGGTCTTCGCCAGGCAGGGCAGCACGATGAAGAGCGTGGTGATCTCCTATGAGGAAGAAACGCCGGCCATTACCGAAGAGATCCGCATCGGCAATCTGTCCAGCACCAAGATCAAGGACGGCAAAGCCCAGCTGACCTTCAATGCCGAGGTCAAAGGCAAGCTGACGGTGGAAGCGCGCGTTTACGATCACGGCCAGACGGAGAAAGGCTATGTGAAAGAGACGCTGGAAGACGCCAGCCAGCCGCTGACCATCGCGCTGACCAACGTCAGCGAAGGCCACCACATGCTGAAAGTGATCGCCAGCAACGACAACGGGCAGAGCATTCAGCCTGATATCGAAAACTTCAACCTGGAAGCAGACTCCACCGGCGGTGGCGGCAACGGCGACTACAACTTCGTCTTCCCGAACGAGCTGAACAAATACGCCGCCGGCACCACGGTGCTGCAGCCGAAGAACGGCAAGGTGTATCAGTGCAAACCTTTCCCTTACAGCGGGTACTGCATGCAGTGGAACAGCGGCGCGACTCATTATGAGCCGGGCGTGGGATCCAACTGGCAGGATGCCTGGATCCTGAAAAAGTAAGCGTAAATCGGATAGCCAAGCGGCCAGCGATGGCCGCTTTTCAAGGAGTTTTATGTCACACGAACCTGCCCGTTACGATCTTTTCAGTCGGTTACTGCATTGGGGCATTGCCGCGGTCATGATCTACGTAATGATCGTCGGTTATTCACTGCATTTTATGACGGATGCGCGCATCTTCGCTTTTTTCTCCGTGACCAATATGTCGTTGGCTTTGGTGCTGACACCGCTGATGGCGGCGCGCTTTATCTGGCGCTTTTTCCGCCCGAAGGTGCCCTATGGCGATATGTTGCAAGGGCACCAGAAGGGATTGGTGCATTTGCTGCACGAAATATTCTACCTGCTGATTTTCGTGGTGCTGCTCAGCGGATTCCTCATGCTGGAGCATGGCTTTGCCGTTTTCGGCGCGATTGACTTCCCGCGCCCGATTGCAAATCTCGACGTCAACCGCTTCTTTTTCGCCGTGCACCGTTATTCGTGTATCGCGCTGTCGGCCATGATCGTGCTGCACGTCGCGGCGGTGATTAAACACCACTGTTTTGCTCGGCAGGCGATTTTGCGCCGCATGCTCTGATTTTACGGGGCGATCACGCCGCCCGGCGAGGCAATGCGGCGGCGTGGCCGTTACGCCTGTGGCCGTTAAGCAGGGGCGGGAGTCATCACGCGTTAATCGCGTTATACCCCGAACAGGAACAGAGAAGTGTTTCTATTTATTATTAACGATAGAGATGAACGTAATTAACATTTCGTTGTCAATAGGAAAAATACGTATTCAATGTGGACATTGAAGCCGATAAAAGCATCGGCTCAACGCGTCGGGGGCTGATTATCTGACATATTTCCAAACGGAGGTGGGGATTTTGTCATACAGTTTGTTCATGGTGAGCTCGGCCAGACGGTGATCGGCCGCTGAGTAAAACAGCTCCAGTTCATCATCGGAAAGCTCGTACTTATTTTTCTCAATAACACGTTCGAGAGTATCAATCGTGGTGCATTTACGTAAACGCATCAGATAGTCGGTTTTAGTCATGGTGGCCTTTAGTTTAATAACCGTAAAATAGCTCGGGAATAATTATCCCCTAAGTTTTCATTGTCGTACAGATGTCCTCTCCTGAGAACATTCTGAATAATCTCGCCTTGGTTTTTTGCCAGCGGCGCAGGTCGGAATCATTGATACCGTAGCTGCTGAACAGCGTATAGGTATCGTCGAGATATTCTTCGACTAACTCCGATAGGTCAGATTCGTCCATGTATTTAATTTTATAGCTCATCACAAACGAAGCGATATGTTCGATCAACTCATTAAGCTGCAGGTTGACGGAGGACGTCGGATCGTTGACCCACCCATGGTGGCTGTCTCCCAGGGTAGCGATACCTTCATCATACAAATTTTCGCACAAGAATTTGAGCTGAGCAATGTCGTGTCGCTTAGGCGAATACTCATCCATATCATCCCCTCCGTAAGTCTTAATTGCGGTGTGATAACACTATGTGAGTAAGCTGATTTACATCATGAACGGAGGCAGCTTAACGGTGGTTAAATAAACTTCCCGTAAAATGAATATAAATCATTTTTTCGCGTTTGGCCTGTAGTTATTACGTAAACTTACAATTCATCCGCAGTTGATGGGCGAGAGTTATCAATGATGTCGAAGATTAAACCCCGCGCCGTCACTCGAAACCGGACGCTGTCGTTGATGATATCTTCGCTGTTGATATCCAGGCAGGCATTAAAAATGCCCCACTTATAGCGATAACTCATTGAATAATCGCCGTCACCTTGTTGCACTATATCAAGTATTTCTAATGAATCCTCGACATAGCGTGCGCTTTCAGAATAAAAGCTGAGTCCGCTGGTCAGCGCCGGCACTAACTCCGCTATATTGTCATTAATCACTTTCTTTAATTTTTTAACAGAAAGTGCGTTGACTTCCAGGTTACAGGCAAGGGTAACAAGCATTAATCTCGGCCAACAACAATGTTATCTACTTATCTTACTCCTTTTCCGGCCCCGCCGGTAAATTTTTCGATTTACCGCTGTTCTTTACCTTATGCCAACATTTCTGTCGAACGGGAATATCCCTGAGGTTGATAAGGGGGAACGTGGCGGGGGAGAGCCGCTGCGCGGGGCTGTTACGTTCCGTTGCATTAATTGGCACGGCAGGGCTTGAGACGTTGCAGCGAGTGTGATGTTATATTATAACCATTAATTCATTGCGTTGATCACGACATTGACTCCCTCTTCACAACATGACGCCGCGTCGTCACTGAATTCGTTGTTTACCACCTCCGCTGCCGTGCGCTGTGCGGGGGCCGTTGCGCTGCTGGCCCTGTTGTGGCTCGGCATTTTCTGGGCGGTGTCGCTGCCATGATTACCTTGCGTCAGTTGGCGATAGGCTATGGGGCCACGCCGCTTTTCCCGCCGCTGAGCGGGCAGTTTACCGCTGGATCGCTCACCGCGGTGGTGGGCGTCAACGGGGCAGGTAAGTCGACGCTGCTGAAAACCTTCGCCGGATTGTTGCCGCCGTTGGGAGGCAGCCTGAGTTTTAGCGGCGGAAAGCCACCGCGCAGAGCTTATTTACCGCAGCAGGCGGAGCTGGATCGACAGTTCCCCATCGCGGTGAGCGATCTGGTGGCGATGGGCTGTTGGCCGCAAAGCGGCATGTTCGGCGGCATGAACAAGCGTGCGGCGAGTCAGGTCAATGAGGCGCTGGCGAACGTTGGCATGAGTGCGCTGGCGCACAGCCCGGTGGGCGAGCTGTCCGGCGGCCAGCTGCAGCGGGTGTTGTTTGCACGCCTGCTGGTCCAGCAGGCGCCGCTGATCTTGCTGGATGAGCCTTTTACCGGCATCGACAGCGCCACCACGCAGATTTTGCTGCAGGCGATCGCGCAACTGCACCGGCAGGGGAGAACGGTGATCGCCGTGCTGCACGATATGTCGATGGTTGCCGAGCATTTTCCGCAGGCGCTGTTGCTGACGCCGCAGGCTTGCCATTGGGGCGCGGCCGAGCGGGTGTTGGAACAGGTGCCGAGGTATCGCGCCGCCGAACGGCAGCCGGATCTGCGGGCGGTGGCGCCATGATGCTGTGGCATGGGCTTATCGATCCTTTCCTCTCTTTCGGTTTTATGCGCCGTGCGCTCATGGCGTGCCTGGCGTTGTCGCTCAGCGCCGCCCCGCTGGGCGTGTTTCTGCTGCTGCGCCGCATGAGCCTGGTCGGGGACGCATTGTCCCACGCGGTGTTGCCGGGCGCGGCGATCGGCTATCTGATCTCCGGCATGTCGCTGGTGGCGATGGGCGTGGGCGGCTTTATTGCCGGGCTGGCGGTAGCGATGCTGTCCGGCCTGGTGAGCCGCCGCACGCCGCTGAAAGAGGATGCCAGCTTCGCCGGGTTCTATCTGGGCTCACTGGCGCTGGGGGTCACGCTGGTCTCGCTGCGTGGCTCCAGCGTAGATCTGCTGCACGTGCTGTTCGGTTCGATCCTGGCGGTGGATGCCCAGGCGATGCTGATGGTCGGTGCGATCGCCTCGGTTTCGCTGCTGGCGCTGGCGGCGCTGTACCGCGCGTTAGTGATCGAATCCTTCGACGTGACGTTTCTGCGCGTCAACGCGCCGCGCCGGTTGGCGCTGATCCACGGCCTGTTTCTGGCGCTGGTGGTGGTCAATCTGGTGGCGGGATTCCAGATCCTCGGCACCCTGATGTCGGTGGGGCTGATGATGCTGCCCGCCGCCAGCGCGCGTTTCTGGGCGCGCAATCTGCCGCAGACGCTGGCGACGGCGATGGGCATCGGCGCACTTTCCAGCGTGATTGGGCTGGTGTGGTCCTATTACGCTTCGCTGCCTGCCGGCCCGGCGATCGTGCTCAGCGCCAGCGTCATCTTTTTCGTCTCGATCCTGTTTGGAACGCGCGGAGGCATTTTCGCCTTCGCGCGCCGTTGAGAAGTGCCATTTGCAAGGAGAAAGTATGAAACGTTTACCTATATCGCTGGCGGTTGCTGCTCTGCTGGCCAGCCCATGGGCGATGGCGAAGACCGTCGACGCCGTCGCCAGCTTTTCCATTCTGGGGGATATCGTCAAACAGGTGGGCGGCGATCATGTCAAGGTCAGCACGTTGGTGGGGCCGGATGGCGATCCGCACAGCTTCGAGCCTTCGCCGCAGGACGGCAAGAAGCTGGCTCAGGCTGATGTGGTGTTCGTCAGCGGCCTGGGGCTGGAAGGGTGGATCGATCGCTTGGTCAGCGCTTCGGGTTATAAGGGGCAGGTGATCACCGCTTCACAGGGGATCAGCACCCGCCAGATGGAGGAGGACGGCAAACCGATTACCGATCCCCACGCCTGGAACAGCATGAAAAACGGCGTGCAGTACGCCACCAACGTGATGAACGCCCTGATTGCCGCCGATCCCGAGGATGCCAACTATTTTCGTCAGCGTGGAGCCGACTATATTCAGCAGCTGCAAAAGCTGGATCTATGGGCCAAAACCCAGTTCGCGGCAGTACCGCCACAGAAACGTAAGGTGCTGACCAGCCATGATGCTTTTGGCTACTTTGGGCAAGAGTATGGCGTCACCTTCCTTGCCCCGGTCGGATTTTCCACCGAGGCAGAAGCCAGCGCCAGCGACGTGGCGGGCCTGATCAAGCAGATCAAGCAGGAAAAGGTTAACGCTTACTTTATCGAAAATCAGACCGATCCGCGGTTGGTGAAACAGATTGCCGCCGCCACCGGCGCAAAGGCGGGCGGCGAGCTATACCCTGAAGCGCTCTCCCGCGCGGGCGGCCCGGCGGCCACCTATGAGCAGGCGTTCAAGCACAATGTCGACGCGCTGCTGAGCAGCATGAAGTAATCTCCGCCCCCGCCTGCCGGCGGGGGACGGCTTGCAGACACTTTCTCGCCATAAAAAAAGCCCCGTTGAGCAGCAACGGGGCTTTGCGACAGATGACACTTTGGAGTTAACGCTTTTTCTTACGTCCCTGTACCGCTTTGAATCGCGGATTGCTTTTACAGATCACATAGATGCGGCCACGACGACGCACGACTTTGCAATCCGGGTGGCGATTTTTCGCCGAACGCAATGAACTCAATACCTGCATGGGATTTCCTTGTTACTTATTGCCGATAAAGCGGCCAAAGCGCTGCTGGAAGCGCGCCGTGCTGCCTTCTTTGGAATAGTCTTTCTGCTTGCCGGTGTAATACGGATGCGAAGCGGAAGAGACGTCAAGGGTGACATACGGCCAGCTTTCGCCGTCCAGTTCGATGGTGCGATCGGTTTTGATGGTCGATCCCACTTTGAAGTAGGCATTGGCGCTGACGTCGTGGAACACCACGGTGCGGTAATCGGGATGGATGCCGGGTTTCATAATGGCCCTCTCGTGTAATGTTATACTATAACAATTATTATGCGCCGACCTGACATCGCGATCAAGCGCAAATTGCACACAAGAGTGAATTAATGAGAACGGTTTACATTAAGCAACTGAAGCAAAAGAAAAAGGCCGCATGCGCGGCCTTTTCGATTATCGGGTGGAGCTCACATCACTGAGCGATCAGTGGTGCTCTACCGGATGGCTGTGTTCCAGGTCCTCGTTCTTCTTGCTGAAGCGGCGGCGAACCACCACGAAGAACACCGGTACGAAGAAGATCGCCAAGACGGTGGCGGTGATCATCCCGCCCATTACGCCGGTACCTACCGCGTTCTGTGCGCCGGAGCCTGCACCGCTGCTGATAACCAGCGGCAGAACCCCGAGGATGAAGGCCAGAGACGTCATCAGGATTGGACGCAGACGCATACGCACCGCTTCCAACGTCGCTTCGATCAGGCCTTTGCCTTCTTTCTCCATCAGGTCTTTGGCGAATTCCACGATCAGGATGGCGTTCTTCGCCGACAGGCCTATGGTGGTCAGCAGCCCCACCTGGAAGTACACGTCGTTGTTCATGCCGCGCATCGTCGCGGCCAGCAACGCACCGATAACCCCCAGCGGCAATACCAGCATGACCGAGAACGGCACGGACCAGCTTTCATACAGCGCCGCCAGACACAGGAACACCACCAGAATCGAGATGGCATACAGCGCCGGCGCCTGGTTGCCCGACAGACGTTCCTGATAGGACATGCCGGTCCAGTCGTAACCGATGCCGCTTGGCAGTTTGGACGCCAACTGTTCCATCAGGTTCATCGCTTCACCGGTACTCTTGCCCGGTGCGGCCTGGCCCAGAATTTCCATCGACGGCAAGCCGTTATAGCGTTCCAGACGCGGTGAGCCGTATTCCCATTTCGCCGAAGAGAAGGCGGAGAATGGCACCATCTGGCCGCTGGTACCGCGCACGTACCATTTGTTGATGTCTTCCGGCAGCATACGGAACGGCGCCTCGGCCTGTACGTACACTTTCTTCACACGACCGCGGTCGATGAAGTCGTTGACGTACGAACCACCCAGGGCGGTGCTCAGCGTGCTGTTGATGGTGGTGATGCTGACGCCCAGCGCCTTGGCTTTCTCCTGATCGACGATCAGTTTGAACTGCGGCGTATCTTCCAGGCCGTTCGGGCGCACGCCCACCAGCACGTCCGGATGTTGAGCAACCATGCCCAACAGCTGGTTACGCGCTTCGGTCAGTTTCTCGTGCCCCAGCCCGCCCTGGTCAATCAGCTCGAAGTCGAAGCCGGTTGCGGTACCGAGTTCGATAATCGCTGGCAGGTTGAACGGGAATACCAGACCTTCTTTAATCTGCGAGAACGCGCCCATGGCACGGCCCGCGATCGCTTCGACCTTGTTCCCGGCCCCTGGACGCTCACCCCAGTCTTTCAGGCTGACGAATGCCAGGCCGTTGTTCTGGCCGTTACCGTTGAAGCCGAAGCCCGCGACGGTAAACACCGAAACCACGTTGTCCTTTTCCTTGTTCAGGAAGTAGTCGGAGACTTCTTCCAGCACTTTGTTGGTGCGGGACTCGGTGGCGCCGGCAGGCAGCTGCACCATGGTCAACAGGATGCCCTGATCTTCGTCCGGCAGGAACGAGGAAGGCAGGCGCAGGAACAGCAGGCCCATGCCAACCACGATCAGCAGGTAGATGATCAGGTAGCGGCCGGTGCTGCGCAGGATGTTGCCCACGCTGTCGGTATAGTGATGCGTGCTCTTCTCGAACATGCGGTTAAACCAGCCGAAGAAGCCTGTTTTAACCCCGTGATCGCCTTTCGGGATCGGTTTGAGCATGGTGGCGCACAGCGCCGGCGTCAGGATCAAGGCCACCAGTACCGACAGCGCCATCGCGGACACGATGGTGATCGAGAACTGGCGATAGATGGCGCCGGTTGAACCGCCGAAGAACGCCATCGGCACGAATACCGCCGACAGCACCATGGCGATACCCACCAGCGCGCCCTGGATCTGGCCCATCGATTTACGGGTCGCTTCTTTCGGCGGCAGCCCCTCTTCGGACATGACGCGCTCGACGTTTTCCACCACCACGATGGCGTCATCCACCAGCAGGCCGATCGCCAACACCATGCCGAACATCGTCAGGGTGTTTATCGAGAAGCCGAACGCCGCAAGGATCGCAAAGGTCCCCAGCAGTACCACCGGCACCGCGATGGTTGGGATCAGCGTCGCGCGGAAGTTCTGCAGGAACAGATACATCACCAGGAATACCAGGATGATGGCTTCGATCAGCGTTTTCACCACTTCGTTGATGGAGATTTTAACGAACGGGGTGGTGTCGTACGGATAAACCACTTTCATCCCTTGCGGGAAGAATGGCGCCATCTTGGCCAACTCGTCTTTCACACCTTTGGCGGTGTTCAGGGCGTTGGCACCGGTAGCCAGTTTGATACCCAGACCGGCGGCAGGCTTGCCGTTATAGCGAGCGGTAACCGCGTAGCTTTCTGCGCCGCGCTCGATGTGAGCGACGTCGCGCAGGCGCACCTGGGAACCGTCGGTATTCACCTTCAGCAGGATCTTGCCGAACTCTTCCGGCGAAGTCAGACGGGTCTGCGCGATGATCGAGGCGTTCAACTGCTGCCCCGGCACCGGCGGCAGGCCGCCCAGCTGGCCTGCGGCGATCTGGTTGTTCTGCTCGGTGATGGCGGAGGTCACGTCCGTAGTCGTCAACTGGTAGTTGTTCAGTTTGTTCGGATCCAGCCAGATACGCATCGCGTACTGGGCACCGAACAGCTGCACTTCACCCACGCCGGACGAACGGCTGATCGGGTCCTTGATGTTGGACGCCACGTAGTCCGCAATATCGTCCTGAGTCATGTTCGGATCGTCGGAAACGAAGCCGGCCACCATCAGGAAGCTGCTGCTGGATTTTTCTACTTTCAGGCCCTGTTGCTGAACTTCTTGCGGCAGCAACGGGGTGGCCAACGACAGTTTGTTCTGAACCTGAACCTGCGCGATGTCAGGATCGGTGCCGGAATCAAACGTCAGGGTAATGGTGACGCTACCAGAGGAATCACTGGTGGAGGACATGTACATCAGGTTATCGATACCGTTCATGTTCTGTTCGATAATCTGCGTGACGGTATCCTGCACCGTTTTGGCATCTGCGCCCGGGTAGTTGGCGGAAATACTCACCGCCGGCGGTGCAATAGTGGGATACTGCGCGATAGGCAGTTTCATTATTGCAAGCACCCCCGCCAACATGACGATGATGGCGATTACCCAGGCGAAAATTGGGCGGTCTATAAAGAACTTAGCCATGTATTACAGGCTCCTTTTTATGACTTCTGCGCTTCAGACTGCGGCTGTTTTTGCGCCTGAGTGTCAACTTCCTGCACTTTTACCTGCGCGCCCGGATGCACTTTCATCAGGCCGGTAACGATCACGCGATCGCCGGCTTTCAGGCCATCGGTAACCAGCCATTTGTCGCCAATCGCCTGGTCTGCCTTCAGCGTGCGCAGCTCAACTTTGTCGTCTGCCCCTACCACCAACGCCGTCGCGTCGCCACGCGGGTTGCGGGTAACGCCTTGCTGAGGTACCAGCAGCGCATCGCTGCGCACGCCTTCGTCCAGACGGGCGCGCACGAACATGCCCGGCAACAGCGTATCGTTCGGGTTAGGGAACAAAGCGCGAATGGTGATGGAGCCGGTGGTCTCATCGACGGTGACATCGGAGAACTCCAGCGTGCCTTCCTGCGCGTATTCGGTGCCGTTTTCCAGCATCAGCTTCACTTTGGCCTTGCCGTTTTCCTGCTTCAGCGCGCCGCTGGCCAGTTCTTGCTTCAGGCGCAGGAAGTCGGTGCTCGACTGGGTGACGTCGACATACATCGGATCCAACTGCTGCACGGTAGACAGTGCGGTTGCCTGGCCGTTGCTGACCAGTGCGCCTTCGGTCACGGCGGACTTGCCGATGCGGCCGGAGATCGGGGAGGTCACCTTGGTGTACGCCAGGTTGATGCGCGCGGTTTCCACGGCGGCCTTGGCGGCCACCACGGCGGCGTCCGCCTGCTGCAGCGTGGAGACGGCGTTGTCGTAGTCCTGCTTACTGATGTAGCTCGTGCCCAGCAATGGCTTGTAGCGGTTTACCGTCACGCGTGCAATGGAAGCGCTCGCCTGTGCTTTGGCCAAATCGCCTTTCGCGCTGTCGTAGCTGGCTTGATAAGTGGCGGGATCGATTTGGTACAGGGACGTCCCGGCCTTGATATCGCTGCCTTCAACGAAATTGCGCTTCAGGATGATGCCGCTGACCTGAGGGCGAACTTCGGCGATACGATACGCAGCGGTGCGGCCAGGAAGATCGGTAGTGATGTTGAGAGGCTCGGCCTTCAAGGTGACTACGCCCACTTCAGGAGCCTGTTGTTGGGCGCCTTGCTGTTGGGTTTCTTTATCGTTACATCCTGTTAGCACTAAGCTGCCTGAAAGCATCAGAACGGCCGCCAGAGGCGTTAACCCTCTGTTTTTGTTCATAGAAAAACCTCAAGTGTCCGATTTCAAAATGATCAATGGATCACAAGCTTTAAAACCCATTGCTGCGTTAATTATATGTGCGTGCTATGGTACATACATTCGCGAATGTATGTAAATCACACTCCCCCTAAATAACAATGCCATGGCACGAAAAACCAAACAGCAGGCGCAAGAAACCCGACAGCAAATCCTTGATGCTGCGGTGAGAGAGTTCTCTGAACGTGGCGTTGCTGCAACGTCACTGACAGATATTGCCACCGCTGCCGGGGTTACGCGTGGAGCCATCTACTGGCACTTCAAGAATAAGGTAGACCTGTTTAATGAAGTTTGGGAATCTACCGAGCCGAAAATTGACCAGCTCGAAACAGAGTATCAGGCAAAGTTTCCCGATAATCCACTGCGGGTTATCCGAGAAATTCTGATTTACATTCTGACGTCTACGGTTGAAGACGGCCGTAGACGGGCGTTGATGGAAATTATATTCCACAAATGCGAGTTTGTCGGTGAAATGATGCCATTGCTGGATTCGCGCAAGGTGCTGTACCTCGCCGGCTACGAACGCATTGAAGCGGTCTTGTATAACTGCATTCACCACGAGCAATTGCCCGCCGATTTACATACCCGTCGTGCGGCGATCATCCTGCGCGGTTATATTACCGGCCTGATGGAAAACTGGCTGTTTATGCCGGAAAGTTTCGATCTGCGGGCCGAAGCCGAAGCGCTGGTGGACGCGTTTTTGGAGATGCTGCAGTTTTGCCCCACCTTGCGCCTCAAACCCGACGCGGCGACGCCTGGCGCCGACCGCCTTCCTTTATAAGGAGAGATTTCATGTCATCCATCGTTCTCATCGCCAATGGCGCCGCCTATGGCCATGAATCCTTGTTCAATGCGCTGCGGCTGGCCATTGCGCTGAAAGAGCAGCAGAGCAGCCTCGACCTGCGGCTGTTTCTGATGTCCGACGCGGTGGTGGCCGGGCTGGCCGGGCAGCAGCCGCACGAAGGGTATCACCTGCAGCAGATGCTGGAGATCCTCACCGCGCAGCAGGTGCCGGTCAAGCTGTGCAAGACCTGTGCCGACGCGCGCGGCGTCAGCCGCTTGCCGCTGGCTGACGGCGTGGCGATCGGCACGCTGGTCGAACTGGCGCAATGGACGCTGGCAGCGGAGAAAGTGCTGACTTTCTGATTTCGCGACAACGGGACATCACCGGCAACGCTTTTGTTGTTCGTTGCCCGCCGGCGATCGTGATAATCTTCAGGCTTCTTAACCGATCCGAAGCTAAATCATGCATCGCTGGTTGACTCTGCCTTTTCTGGCGCCGCTCACGTTTGTCGGCGCATGCCGGCGGCGTATCGCCGCCGCGACACTCCTTTTCCTGATTTGCGCGCTCAGCTTGCCGGCGCAGGCGGCGCTGAACGGCGATCTGCCGCAGCGCAGCGACGTGCAAAGCCAGCTGGAAACGCTGAACAAGCAAAAAGCCCTGACCCCGGTCGAAAAACTCTCCCAGCAGGATTTGACCCGCACGCTGGAGCTGCTGGATGCCATCGAGCGCAACCGGCAGGACGCCGCACAGCTTAAACAGCAGGTGCAGCAGGCGCCGGCGAAGCTCAATCAGGTCACCGCCGAACTGGATGCGCTGAAGCAGCCGGTGGACAACACGGCGGCGCGCGCCGCGCTGTTGCCGTTGTCGCTGCGCCAGCTGGAAAGCCGGCTGTATCAAACGCTCGACGAGCTGCAAAGCGCGCAGGAGAGCCTCTCCACTTACAATAGCCAACTGGTGTCGCTGCAAACCCAGCCCGAACGGGTGCAGAGCACCATGTACGCCGCTTCGCAGCGCCTGCAGGAGATCCGCAGCCAGCTCAGCGGCCAGACGCCGGGGCAAGATTCGCTGCGCAACAGCCAGCAGGTGATGCTGAACACCGAACAGGCGCTGCTCAACGCGCAGCTGGAGCTGCAGCGCAAGAGCCTGGAAGCCAATACCACGCTACAAGATCTGCTGCAAAAACAGCGCGATTACACCACGGCGCATATCGACGCGCTGGATCGGTCGGTGCAGCTGCTGCAGGAGCTCGTCAACAGCAAGCGCCTGACGCTGTCTGAAAAAACCGCCAAAGAGGCGCAGAACCCGGAAGATGCCACCGATATCCAGCACGATCAGTTGGTCAGCAAGCAGCTGGACGTCAACCGCCAGCTGAGCCAGCAGCTGATCGCCGCCACCGAAGAGAGCAACACCCTGTTCCAGCAGAATATTCGGGTCAAAAACTGGCTCGATCGCGGTCTGCAGGCGGAACGTAACCTGAAAGAGCAGATTCAGGTGCTGAAGGGCAGCCTGGTGCTGTCGCGCATTCTGTATCAGCAGCAGCAGAGCCTGCCGCAGGGTACGCTGCTGGCGGATATAGACACGCGCATCGCCGATCTGCGGCTGGAGCAGTTCGATATCAATCAGCAACGCGACGATCTTTTCAAGGGGGAGGATTACATCAACCAGCTGGTGGCCGAAAGCAAGGAAAAGGCCGGCCCGGAAGTGATCGACGCGCTGAACGAAATTGTCGACATGCGCCGCGAGCTGCTGGATCAGCTGAACAAGCAGCTCAGCAACCAGCTGTCGTTATCGATCAACCTGCAGATCAACCAGCAGCAGCTCACCAGCGTCTACGGCTCGCTGCAGGATACGCTGACCCAGCAGATTTTCTGGGTCAACAGCAACAAGCCGGTCGATCTGGCGTGGCTGAAGGCGATGCCGGAGGCGGTGCGCGATCAGCTCGCCGGGCTCGATATCAAATTCGACGGCGGCAAGCTATTGCAGGGCGGCTTGAATGCGCTGGTGTTCCTGATCCCGATGCTGCTGGCGATCGGGCTATTGCGCTGGCGCTACCGGCTGATCGACGGCCATCTGCAAAAGCTGGCCAACGACGTGGGGCAACTTAAACGCGACGGCCAGCTGCATACGCCGAAGGCCATCGCGCTGACCTTGCTGAAGGTGTTGCCCGGCGCCGCGCTGCTGCTCGGCGTCGGTTTCTGGCTGTATCGCGCGGATTTCGGTATCAGCGACTTTATTTGGGCGCTGTCGCAGCAGTTGGCGCTGTCATGGCTGGTGTTCGGCTTCAGCTACCGCATGCTGAAACCGGGCGGCATCGCCGAGCGGCATTTCAACTTCGGCGCCAACCTGTGCGCGCATTACCGCCGCCAGACGCTGCGGCTGGGGCTGGCGCTGCAGCCGCTGATCTTCTGGTCGGTCTTGGGCGAAAAAGCGCCGCTGCGCCTGGTGGAGGACGTCATCGGCCAGATCGTGGTGATGTTGACGCTGGCGCTGCTCACGGTGCTGGTGTTCCCGCTGTGCCGCGACAGCTGGCGTGAAAAGGGCTCGCACGCCGTGCGGCTGGTGGTGGTCACCGCGCTCGCCGCCACGCCGCTGATCCTGCTGGGGCTGATGTTCGCCGGCTACTTCTATACCACACTGCGGCTGGCCAGCCGTTGGATAGACAGCCTGTATCTGTTCTTCCTGTGGAATATCGTGTACCTGACCGCGCTGCGCGGCCTGAGCGTGGCAGCGCGGCGTCTGGCCTACCGGCGCGCGCTGGCGCGGCGGCAAAACGCGGCGAAGGAGGGGGCCGAAGGCGGCGAGCCGGTGGTGGAGGAGCCGCCGTTGGCGCTCGATCAGATCAACCAGCAGTCGCTGCGCCTGACCACTCTGGTGCTGTTCGCTATCTTCGCCAGCGCCTTCTACGCCATTTGGTCGGATCTGGTGACGGTCATCGCTTACCTGGACAGCATCACGCTGTGGCATTACACCAGCACCGTGGCGGGCAGCAGCGTGTCGCAGGCGGTGACGCTGGGCAACATGATGGTGGCGATCGCCGCGGTGATCGTCGCCTACGTACTCACCCGTAACCTGCCCGGTTTGCTGGAGGTGGTGGTGCTGTCGCGGCTGCAGCTGCGGCAAGGCGCGTCCTATGCCATCACCACCGTGCTCACTTACCTGATCACCGCCGTGGGCGCGGTGGTTGCGCTGGGATCGCTGGGCGTCTCCTGGGACAAACTGCAATGGCTGGCCGCCGGTCTGACGGTCGGGCTGGGCTTTGGCCTGCAGGAGATCTTCGCCAACTTCGTCTCGGGCCTGATCATTCTGTTCGAACGCCCGATTCGCATCGGCGATACCATCACCATCGGCACCTTCTCCGGTTCGGTCAGCAAGATCCGCATTCGCGCCACCACCATTACCGACTTCGATCGCAAAGAGGTGATCATTCCGAACAAGGCGTTCGTCACCGAGCGGTTGATCAACTGGTCACTGTCCGACACCATCACCCGCGTGCTGATCAAGGTGGGCGTGGCCTACGGTTCCGATCTCGACAAGGTGAAAAAGGTGCTGCTGCAGGCGGCGCACGACAACCCGCGGGTGATGACCGATCCCGAACCGCAGGTGTTCTTCCTCAATTTCGGCGCCAGCACGCTGGATCACGAGCTGCGGCTGTACGTGCGTGAACTGCGCGATCGCAGCTACACCGTGGACGAGCTGAACCGCTCAATCGATCGTTTGTGTCGGGAAAACGACATCGACATCGCCTTCAACCAGCTGGAGGTCTATCTGCATAACCCGCAGGGCAACGAAGTGCAGGAAGTGAAAAGAACGCTGTCGCCGGATGAAGGCGGCCAGACGGCGGGCTGATAAGCGTTGAAAGACGAAAGGGACAGCGTCGCTGTCCCTGATTACTGTCCGGCAGGCAGATAGGGAGAGGTGACGCCGGCGCGCTGCAGCTTTTCCTGATAGTCCCGTTTGACGATATCCAGCGCCGCCAGCGCGGTGGCCGGATCGATCTCGTTGCATTCCAGCAGGTAAATCAAGTCTACCGCCAGCTGCAGTTCGGGTGAGGCGTTTTCCAGAGACATAGCACCTGCGCTTATATTAATTAATGGGATGAATAACTCGCGTACCGGCAGAGTATAGTGAACCCGGCGCGCAACCGGGAATAATCATTAAAATATTGTGATAAATCTTCAAAAACCGTTTTCTTTGCGCTCGATATTGCGTTCGATGCGCGCCAGCGCCTGGCGGCAGCGCATCAGTCTCCCCTCCAGCGCCGCCAGCTCGTGCTGCAGCTTTTGCTGCGCCGCCAGCGTGGTCTGGCGCCCCAGCAGGCTTTCCCGATCCTGAATCATGCCGATCAGCCGGCGTTCGTAGTCCTGATGCTCGGCCAGCTTGTGGTACAGATCGGCCTCGGGGGCTTCTTTCGGCTGGTTCTTGCGCCGCAGCGCCTGGGTTGCCAGCTCGCGCTGCAGGGCGGCGATCTGAGCCACCAGTTTTTCGGCCAGAAAGGCCACCTGGCTGGTGCGGCTGTCGTTGGCGGCGCTTTGCAGCTGGGCGAAATTCTTCTCCACCTCGGCCAGGTAGTCGCGCAGCCGCGTGCCGCGATTGGCGAACAGGGCGGCGTCGAAGCGCGCCTGCGGGATTGGCACATCGCCGCGCGGGGTCACTTCGGCCGCCAGCGCCGCGATCTGCTGTGCCAACACCTGTAATAGACGCTGAGTGCTCACATAAGCTCCCTCTTGATTTCAACAGGCGTAAGCTTGCCCGCGATCCTGCCGTGAAACAAGCGCCGCACGCATATTCCGCCGGCGCGGCGCCGATGCTACAGTAGGCGGCAACCGATTGAGGAGCGAAGAGCCGCATGACGCGTGGGTTATTGATCATTTTAGGCTGGCTGGCGGTGGTGCTGGCGACGTTGGGCGTGGTGCTGCCGCTGTTGCCGACCACGCCGTTCCTGCTGTTGGCCGCCTGGTGCTTCGCCCGCTCTTCGCCGCGCTTTCATCACTGGCTGCTGCACCGCTCCTGGTTCGGCCCCTACCTGCGCCACTGGCAGCAGCATCGCGCGCTGCCGCCGGGGGCGAAGTGGAAGGCTGTGCTGGTGATCGTGCTCACCTTCGCCTGTTCGCTGTGGCTGGTAAAAATCTGGTGGGTGCGCGGGCTGTTGCTGCTGATGCTGGCCATTTTGCTGACCTTTATGCTGCGCCTGCCGGTTATTGACCTGTCGCAACAAAAACAGCGCTGATTGTGCCTTAAACTCCCCAATAGCTTTCAAGCCGCAGCCAGGCGACAAACGCAGGCATCCCCGGGAGCTTACTTAGGTAAGTGACCGGGGGGAATGCGTGCAGTCAACAACGCTGCGGGTTGAAAGATGCAGGGGAGAGTTGCATTTGTCCGCCAGTTTGCATAGATTTGGGCGTTTTCGTGCGCGGATCGCCTGCCATTTCTTCTCCGGTGTGTTTCACCCGGGGGCGGTGGGTGAGCGGCGCGCCGGTTTTCAGGCAGTTTTATCAGGCAACAATTATGACCGCTACTGCGCAGCAGCTTCAGTTTATTAAAGACAGTATCAAAACCATCCCGGATTATCCGAAGCCGGGCATCCTGTTCCGCGACGTGACCAGCCTGCTGGAAAACCCGTTGGCCTACGCCGCCAGCATCGAGCTGCTGGTTGAGCGCTATCGCGAAGCGGGCGTGACCAAGGTGGTGGGTACCGAAGCGCGTGGTTTCCTGTTCGGCGCGCCCGTCGCGCTGGCATTGGGCGTCGGTTTCGTGCCGGTGCGCAAACCGGGCAAACTGCCGCGCGCCACGCTCAGCGAAAGCTATGAGCTGGAGTACGGCACCGACAAGCTGGAGATCCACACCGACGCCATCACCGCGGGTGACAAAGTGCTGGTGGTGGACGATCTGCTGGCGACCGGCGGCACCATCGAAGCGACCACCAAACTGATCCGCCGCCTGGGCGGTGAAGTTAAAGACGCCGCGTTCATCATCAACCTGCCGGATCTGGGCGGGGAAGCGCGTCTGAACAAGCTGGGCATCGACTGCTACTGCCTGGTGGACTTCGCCGGCCATTGATGCGGCAACGCCCCTTGGGCACAACGGCCTCGCGGATCGCCGCGGGGCTGTGTTAGCATGACCCTCCAGATTCCTCGACTTCTCCGGTATTAATGAGCTATCAGGTTCTCGCCCGTAAGTGGCGCCCTCAAACGTTTGCAGACGTGGTCGGCCAGGAACATGTCCTGACCGCGCTGGCCAACGGCCTCTCGCTGGGGCGGATCCATCACGCCTATCTGTTCTCGGGCACCCGCGGCGTGGGGAAAACCACCATCGCGCGCCTGCTGGCCAAAGGCCTGAACTGTGAAACCGGCATCACCGCCACGCCGTGCGGCCAATGCGACAACTGCCGCGAGATCGAGCAGGGGCGCTTTGTCGATCTGATCGAGATCGACGCCGCTTCCCGAACCAAGGTGGAAGATACCCGCGATCTGCTGGACAACGTCCAGTACGCGCCGGCGCGCGGCCGCTTCAAGGTCTACCTGATCGACGAAGTGCACATGCTCTCGCGCCACAGCTTCAACGCGTTGCTGAAGACGCTGGAAGAGCCGCCGCCGCACGTCAAATTCCTGTTGGCTACTACCGATCCGCAAAAGCTGCCGGTGACCATTCTCTCGCGCTGCCTGCAGTTCCACCTCAAGGCGCTGGACGTCGATCAGATCCGCCAGCAGCTGGAAACGGTGCTGACGGCGGAGCAGATCTCCAGTGACGCCCGCGCGCTGCAGCTGCTGGCGCGCGCCGCCGACGGCAGCATGCGCGATGCGCTGAGCCTGACCGATCAGGCGATCGCCATGGGGCAGGGGCAGGTGACCGCCGCCACCGTCAGTCAGATGCTCGGCACGCTCGATGACGAGCAACCGCTGGCGATCCTCGAAGCGCTGGTCAGCGCCGACGGCGAAAAGGTGATGGCGCAGGTTGCGCAGGCCGCTTCGCGCGGCGTGGACTGGGAAAATCTGCTGGTGGAGACGCTGGCGCTGCTGCACCGCATTGCGATGGTGCAGCTGCTGCCTTCGATGCTCGACAACCACTACGCCGCCGTGGAACAACGGCTGCGCGAGCTGGCGCGCACCCTGCCGCCGGCCGATGTGCAACTTTACTACCAGACGCTGTTGGTGGGCCGCAAAGAGCTGGCCTATGCGCCGGATCGCCGCATGGGGGTTGAGATGACCCTGCTGCGCGCGCTGGCGTTTCACCCGAAAGCGGTGATCCCGGAGCCGGTGGCGTTGGTGCAGACCGCGCCGGCGCCGATGGCGCAGCCGCAGGCCGCCGCAGCGCAACAGCCGCCGCAGTTTCAGGACGCGCCGCCGCCGCTAGGGCAGCCGGCCGCGCCACCGCGACAATCATCGACCCCTTTACCGGATGCCACCGCCCAGCTGTTGAAAGCGCGGTCCCAGCTGCAGCGGCAGCAGGGAGCATCCACACCAAAAAAGAATGAGCCGGCGGCGCCAGGAATAGCGCGGCCGGCAAACTCGGCGCTGGGGCGTTTGGCTTCCGTGACCGAGCGTAGCCAGCAGCGTCTGGCGGAGAAGAAGGTGCCGGAAAAACCGGCCAAGCCGGAAGCCTATCGCTGGCGCGCGCAGACCGAGCCGGAAGCGGCGCCGGAACCGCTGGCGACGCCGAAAGCGCTGCGCACGGCGTTGGAGCACGAGAAAACGCCGGAGCTGGCCGCCAAGCTGGTGGTGGAGTCGCTGGAGCGCGACGCCTGGGCGGCGGAAATCGACAGGCTGAAGATCCCGAAACTGGTGCAGCAGCTGGCGTTGAACGCCTTCAAGCAGCAGCCGGAAGCGGGCAAGATTTGCCTCCATCTGCGGTCTTCGCAGCGTCATCTGAATTCGCCTTCGGCGCAGAAGACGTTGGCCGAAGCGCTCGGTGAGCTGTACGGCAGCCCGATCGAGCTGACCGTGGTAGAGGACGATAATCCGGCGGAGCGCACCCCGCTGGAGTGGCGACAAGCCATCTATGAAGAAAAGCTGGCGCAGGCGCGCCAGTCTATCGTTGCGGATACCCATATTCAGACGCTGTGCCGGTTCTTCGACGCGGATCTGGATGAAGAGAGTATCCGCCCCCTTTAAACGCCGCGCGAGGTGCGCGGCCCTAGCGACGAGAGACGACTATGTTTGGTAAAGGCGGTCTGGGCAACCTGATGAAGCAAGCCCAGCAAATGCAAGAAAAAATGCAGCAGATGCAGGAAGAAGTCGCCAAATTGGAAGTAACCGGCGAGTCTGGCGCGGGCCTGGTGAAGGTCACCATCAACGGCGCGCACAACTGCCGCCGAGTGGAGATCGATCCTAGCCTGATGGAAGACGACAAAGACATGCTGGAAGATCTGATCGCCGCCGCGTTTAACGACGCCGCGCGCCGTATCGAAGAGACCCAGAAAGAGAAAATGGCCTCCGTTTCCAGCGGCATGCAGTTGCCGCCTGGCTTCAAGATGCCGTTCTGATGCAAACCAGCCCGCTCCTTGAATCCCTGATGGAGGCGCTGCGCTGCCTGCCGGGCGTTGGCCCGAAATCGGCGCAGCGCATGGCGTTTCAGCTGCTGCAGCGCGATCGCAGCGGTGGTATGCGCCTGGCGCAGGCGTTGACGCGCGCGATGTCGGAGATCGGCCACTGCGCCGATTGCCGCACCTTCACCGAACAGGACGTCTGCACCATCTGCGCCAACCCGCGCCGTCAGCAAAACGGCCAGATTTGCGTGGTGGAAAGCCCGGCGGATATCCACGCCATCGAGCAGACCGGTCAGTTCGCCGGGCGCTACTTTGTGTTGATGGGGCATCTGTCGCCGCTGGACGGCATCGGGCCGGGCGATATCGGTCTGGATCGCCTGGAGCAACGGCTGGAAAAGGAAAGCATCACCGAAGTGATCCTCGCCACCAACCCGACGGTGGAAGGGGAAGCGACCGCCAACTACATCGCTGAGATGTGCGGCCAGTATGGCGTGCTCGCCAGCCGTATCGCCCACGGCGTGCCGGTGGGCGGCGAGCTGGAAATGGTCGATGGCACCACGCTGTCGCATTCGCTGGCCGGGCGTCACGCCATCAAGTTCTGATGTTTTCCCGGATGGGGCCGTTCGGCCCCGTCATTTTTTTGCCAAAAATCTCCCGCCGTCCGCTTGAAAAACAAGACCCTGACCCTCATCTGATCCTCATTGTTCGATTTTGGTAGCCATTGTCTTTTGAGGTAATCAATGAGTATGAAAGGTCAAGAAACCCGCGGGTTCCAGTCTGAAGTAAAACAGCTGCTTCATTTGATGATCCATTCGCTGTACTCCAACAAAGAAATTTTCCTGCGCGAGCTGATTTCCAACGCCTCTGACGCCGCCGACAAGCTGCGCTTCCGCGCCCTGTCCGCGCCAGAGCTGTACGCCGGCGACGGCGAGCTGCGCGTACGCTTGTCCTTCGATAAAGAGCAGCGCACCCTGACCATCGCCGACAACGGCATCGGCATGCGCCGCGAAGAAGTGATCGAAAACCTCGGCACCATCGCCAAGTCCGGCACCAAAGCGTTCCTGGAATCCATCGGCTCCGATCAGGCGAAAGACAGCCAGCTGATCGGCCAGTTCGGCGTCGGTTTCTACTCGGCGTTCATCGTGGCGGACAAAGTGACCGTGCGCACCCGCGCCGCCGGCGCCGCCGATGACGAAGGCGTGTTCTGGGAGTCCGCCGGCGAAGGCGACTACACCATCGCCGACATCACCAAAGAGACCCGCGGCACCGAAATCACCCTGCATCTGCGCGAAGGCGAAGATGAATACCTCGACGCCTGGCGCCTGCGCTCGGTGATCGGCAAATATTCCGATCACATCGCCTTGCCGGTGGAGATCGAAAGCAAAAACGAAGAAGACGACACCGTCACCTGGGAGAAGATCAACAAGGCGCAGGCCCTGTGGACCCGCAGCAAGGCGGACGTGACCGATGAAGAGTACAAAGAGTTCTACAAGCACATCGCCCACGACTTCACCGATCCGCTGAGCTGGAGCCACAACCGGGTGGAAGGCAAGCAGGAGTACACCAGCCTGCTGTATATCCCGGCGCAGGCGCCGTGGGACATGTGGAACCGCGATCACAAGCACGGCCTGAAGCTGTACGTGCAGCGCGTGTTCATCATGGACGACGCCGAGCAGTTCATGCCGAACTACCTGCGCTTCGTGCGTGGCCTGATCGATTCCAACGATCTGCCGCTGAACGTGTCGCGCGAGATCCTGCAAGACAGCCGCGTGACGCAAAACCTGCGCGGCGCGCTGACCAAGCGCGTGCTGCAGATGCTGGATAAGCTGGCCAAAGACGACGCCGAAGGCTACCAGAAATTCTGGCAGCAGTTCGGTCTGGTGCTGAAAGAGGGCCCGGCGGAAGACAACGGCAACCAGGAAGCGATCGCCAAGCTGCTGCGCTTTGCCTCCACCCACGGCGACAGCTCGGCACAGACCGTGTCGCTGGAAGAGTACGTCGGCCGCATGGCGGAAGGGCAGGAGAAGATTTACTACATCACCGCCGACAGCTACGCCGCCGCCAAGAGCAGCCCGCACCTGGAGCTGTTCCGCAAGAAAGGCATCGAAGTGTTGCTGCTGTCCGATCGCATCGACGAGTGGATGATGAGCTACCTGACCGAGTTCGACGGCAAGCCGTTCCAGTCGGTCAGCAAAGCGGATGAAACGCTGGATAAATTGGCGGATGAAACCGAAGAGCAGAAGGCCGCCGAGAAGCAGCTGGAACCCTTCATCGAACGCGTGAAAACCCTGCTGGGCGAGCGCGTGAAGGATGTGCGCCTGACGCACCGCCTGACCGATACGCCGGCGATCGTGGTAACCGACGCCGACGAAATGAGCACCCAGATGGCCAAGCTGTTCGCCGCCGCCGGCCAGCAGGCGCCGGAAGTGAAGTACATTTTCGAGCTTAATCCCGAGCATGCGTTGGTCAAACGCGCATCCGACGTGGGCGATAACGAACATTTCGCCGAATGGATCGACCTGTTATTGGATCAGGCGCTGCTGGCTGAACGCGGCACGCTGGAAGATCCGAACCTGTTCATCCGTCGCATGAATAAGTTACTGTCCGCCTAAAGCTGAAGATATGCGCCCTTAACGGCACCGTTAGGGGCGCATTGCCGATTTTTCCCCGCTTTTTCTCGCCCTTTGCTTCCCCGCTTTTTTGCACATTCCGCAATCGATTTCCTTCGCGCGCCTTGAGCCTGCCCCCCCTGAAATGGTATCGTTGAGCGTTTTCGCAATTTTATAAAAACTACATAGCAAGGGGATTTACGCAATGCGTATCATTCTGCTGGGCGCTCCGGGCGCTGGTAAAGGTACTCAGGCTCAATTCATCATGGAGAAATACGGCATTCCGCAAATCTCCACCGGTGATATGTTGCGCGCAGCCGTGAAGGCCGGCAGTGAACTGGGCAAGCAGGCGAAAGAGATCATGGACGCCGGCAAGCTGGTGACCGATGAGCTGGTGATCGCGCTGGTCAAAGAGCGCATCGCTCAGGAAGATTGCCGCAAGGGCTTCCTGCTGGACGGTTTCCCACGCACTATTCCGCAGGCTGACGCGATGAAAGAAGCCGGCATCAACGTGGACTTCGTGCTGGAGTTCGACGTGCCGGACGAGCTGATCGTTGACCGCATCGTTGGCCGCCGCGTGCACGCGCCGTCCGGCCGCGTATACCACGTGAAGTTCAATCCGCCGCAGGTGGAAGGTAAAGACGACGTGACCGGCGAAGAGCTGACCACGCGCAAGGACGATCAGGAAGAGACCGTGCGCAAGCGCCTGGTGGAATACCATCAGATGACCGCGCCGCTGATCTCTTACTACAGCAAAGAAGCGGCAGCGGGCAACACCCAATACCGCAAAATCGACGGCACCCGCAAGGTCGCCGAAGTGAGCGCAGAGCTGGCGACCATCCTCGGTTGATCGCAAGCGCATTGTGCACGACGCCGGGCCTGTGGCCCGGCGTTTTTTTTGCCGTTTTCCCGCCAAATTGTGATCGCGGCGGCTTGTTGCGGCCGTGCCCATTAATCGCCCGCGCCAAATGGCGTATAACAAGCCTGCGTTTTCACCCTCAGCAGGGAGCCGGGCATGCTCAGACAAACCAATCTTCTGGCGGAAGCCACCGCGCGCCAGATCGTCCAGCGGGCGATGGGTATCATCAGCCATTCCGTCAACGTGATGGACAGCAACGGTGTGATCATCGCCTCCGGCAACCCGCAGCGCCTGTTCCAGCGCCATGAAGGCGCGGTGCTGGCGCTGGCCGAGAACCGGGTGGTGGAAATCGACCGCGCCACTGCCGAGCACCTGAAGGGCGTGCGGCCCGGCATCAATCTGCCGTTCAGCTTTCGCAACCAGCGGGTGGGGGTGATCGGCATCTCCGGCGAACCGGCCGAGGTGCGCGCCTACGCCGAACTGGTGAAGATGGCGGCGGAGTTGATGGTGGAGCAGGCGGCGCTGCTGGATCAGCACCAGTGGGAAAAGCGCTACCGGGAAGAGCTGGCGAACCAGTTGCTGCAGCCGCAGCCGAACACCGCGTCGCTGCAAGCGATGGCGGCGTATCTGGGATTGGATCTGCGCCAGGCGCGCATCGTCTGGATCGTCGAGCTGCAAGAGGCGCAGCCGCACCTGCTGCGCGAGCTGCTGGCGGAGCTGGAGGCCACCCAGCGCGATGCGTTGATCGCCATTACCGGCTTCAATGAAATGACCCTGCTGCGCCCGGCCTGCATGGCGCAGGGTGAATGGAGCCTGAAGCTGGAACGCCAGCAGGCGCAGCGTTTGCAAAACCAACTCAAACACCGCTTTCGGGTGCGCTTGATCGTCGGCGGTTTTTATGACGATCCGCAGAGCGCCTACCGTTCCAGCCTGACGGCGCGCGCCACCCAGGCGATGGCGCAGCGCCTGAAACTGCGTCACGCCACGCTGTTCTACCACGACTACCCGCTGCCGTCGCTGTTGTGCGATCTGGGGGAGGACTGGCGCGCGCAGGAGCTGGGGCGCCCCTGGCGGACGCTGGGCGAACAGGACGAAAAAGGCGTGCTGCGCGGCACGCTGCGCCACTATTTTTCGCAGAATTGTGATCAGACGCAGACCGCCGCGCAACTGCATATCCACGTCAATACCCTGCGCTATCGCCTGCAGCGCATCGAAGCGATAACCGGCATGAAAATCAATCAATTAACCGACGCTCTGCGGTTGTATATCGGCATGCTGATGCACGACTGAGTTGTGCCAACCCACAAATTCCACGCCGTTCACCCGGCGATTTTTTGTTGTTTCCCCTCAGGCCAACGCCGGGCGCGCGGGATATGTTGGCCTGCACATCAACCACGGAGAAAACAACAATGACAACCGTATCCACTCTGGGGGCGCTGGTGGCGTTAGCCGTCGCCATCGTCCTGATTCTACGCAAGGTGCCACCGGCTTACGGCATGATCGCCGGCGCGCTGGCGGGCGGGCTGTGCGGCGGCGCCGACCTGGTGCAGACCGTAACGTTGATGATCGGCGGGGCGCAGGGCATCACCAACGCCGTGATGCGCATTCTGGCGGCGGGGGTGCTGGCCGGAGTGCTGATCGAATCCGGCGCGGCGCACACCATCGCCGAAACCATCGTGCGCAAGGTGGGTGAAACCCGAGCGCTGCTGGCGCTGGCGGTGGCTACACTGATCCTGACGGCGGTGGGGGTATTTATCGACGTGGCGGTGATCACCGTCGCACCGATCGCGCTGTCGATCGCCCAGAAGGCCGGCATTTCGCGCGCGGCGATCCTGCTGGCGATGATCGGCGGTGGCAAGGCCGGCAACGTGATGTCACCTAATCCGAACACCATTGCGGCGGCGGACAACTTCCACGTGCCGCTCACCTCGGTGATGATGGCCGGCATCGTGCCGGGGCTGTGCGGCCTGGTGGTGGCCTATCTGCTGGCGCGTCGCCTGAGCGATAAAGGCAGCAAAGTGATGGCCGAAGAGCTGACCCAGCATGCCGAAGGGGCGCGGCCGGGCTTCGCTGCGGCGATCAGCGCGCCGTTGGTGGCGATCCTGCTGCTGTCGCTGCGGCCGATCGCCGGTATCGCCGTCGATCCGCTGATCGCGCTGCCGGCCGGCGGGTTGGCGGGCGCGCTGCTGATGGGGCGCATCCGCCAGTGCAATCAGTTTATGGTCTCCGGCCTGTCGCGCATGGCGCCGGTGGCGATCATGCTGCTCGGCACCGGCACGCTGGCGGGCATTATCGCCAACTCGGCGCTGAAGGATGTCTTGATTAACGGCTTAACGCACACCGGGCTGCCGGCCTGGCTGCTGGCGCCGCTGTCCGGCGCGCTGATGTCGATGGCGACCGCGTCGACCACCGCCGGCACCGCCGTGGCTTCCGGGGTGTTCAGCTCCACGCTGCTCGAGCTGGGCGTGAGCGGGCTGGCCGGCGCGGCGATGATCCATGCGGGCGCCACGGTGCTGGATCACCTGCCGCACGGCAGCTTCTTCCACGCTACCGGCGGCAGCGTCAATATGGCGGTGCACGAGCGGCTGAAGCTGTTGCCGTATGAAACGCTGGTGGGATTCACCATCGCGGCAATCTCGGCGCTGATGTTTGGCGTATTTAACCTGGCGGGATAAGGAACAGTGATGAAAACGCTGAAAAAAGTGGTTATTGCCCCGGATTCTTTCAAAGAGAGCCTGAGCGCGCTCGGCGTTGCCGACGCCATCGAGCGGGGATTCCGCCAAATTTATCCGCAGGCGCACTACGTGAAGCTGCCGATGGCGGACGGCGGCGAAGGCACGGTGGAGTCGATGGTGGCGGCCACCGGCGGCGAAATCGTCCAGGTGACGGTCACCGGGCCGCTGGGAGAGCCGGTGCAGGGGTTCTATGGCCTGCTGGGCGACGGCGCAACCGCAGTGATTGAAATGGCCGCCGCTTCCGGGCTGCACCTGGCGCCGCCCGGCCGGCGCGATCCGCGCATCACCACCAGTTACGGCACCGGCGAACTGATGCTGGCGGCGCTGGAGCGCGGCGTGAAGGCGATCATTCTCGGCATCGGCGGCAGCGCCACCAACGACGGCGGCGCCGGGATGATGCAGGCGCTGGGCGTTAAATTGTTGGATAAGGATCGCCGGCCGCTGCCGGTGGGCGGGGCGGCCCTGGCGCAGCTGGCGCACCTCGATCTCGCCGGGCTGGATGCGCGTTGGCAACGGGTGAGCGTAACCGCCGCCTGCGACGTCGATAACCCGCTGTGCGGCGAAAAGGGCGCCTCGGCGGTGTTTGGGCCGCAGAAGGGGGCGACGCCGGAGATGGTGGCCCAGCTCGATGCGGCGCTGCATCACTATGGCGAACTGCTGGAACGGGAAACCGGCCGCGCCGTGCTCACCCGGCCGGGCGCGGGGGCGGCGGGCGGCATGGGGGCGGCGCTGCTCGGCATGCTCAGCGCGCGCTTGCGGCCGGGCATCGAGATCGTCACCGAAACCCTGCGTCTGGATGAGGCGGTGCGCGATGCCGATCTGGTGATCACCGGCGAAGGGCGGCTGGACAGCCAGTCGATCCACGGCAAAACGCCGATCGGCGTGGCGCGGGTGGCCAAGCGCCACGGGGTGCCGGTGATTGCCATCGCCGGCAGCCTGACGCCGGATTACCAGGTGGTGCATCAACACGGCATCGACGCGGCGTTTTCGGTGCTCGATCGCATCGTGACGCTGGAAGAAGCGCTGGCGGACGCCGATCGCAATCTGCAGGTGACGGCGCGCAACGTGGCGGCGGTGTGGCAACTGGCGCAAAGGGAAGGCCCACAGGCATAGCCTGTTGCTGTTATCGGTTTCGATGCAGGACTTTTCCGTTACAATAGCCGGCATTAATGACTGCTGACATCCCGACCCAGAACGGAATGCCGGCCGGAAAGGAAATGAGGGGAACTGAGATGAAGCAAGAGAAACACGGCGTATTACTGGTGAACCTGGGCACACCAGATGCGCCGACCTCGTCGGCGGTCAAACGCTATCTGAAGGAATTCCTCAGTGACGATCGCGTGGTCGATACGGCGCCGCTGATCTGGTGGCCGATCCTCAACGGCGCGATCTTGCCGATCCGTTCGCCGCGCGTGGCGAAGCTGTATCAGTCGGTGTGGATGGAAGAGGGCTCGCCGCTGCTGGTGTACAGCCGCCGCCAACAGCGGGCGCTGGCGGCGCGCATGCCGAATACGCCGGTGGAGCTGGGCATGAGCTACGGTTCGCCGAGCCTGGCGGAAGCCATCGACAAGCTGTTGGCGCAGGGCGTGACCAACCTGGTGGTGTTGCCGCTCTATCCGCAATATTCCTGTTCCACCAGCGCGGCGGTATGGGATGGCGTAGCGCGGGTGCTGAAAGGCTATCGCCGTTTGCCTTCTGTGGCCTTCATCCGCGATTACGCCGAACATCCGGCCTACATCGCCGCGCTGCAGCAAAGCGTGGAGCGCTCGTTCGCCGAGCACGGCCAGCCGGATCGGCTGGTGCTGTCGTTCCACGGCATTCCCAAACGTTATGCGCGCCTGGGTGACGACTACCCGCAGCGCTGCGAGGACACCCTGCGTGCGCTGAGCGCCACGCTGCCGCTGGCGCCGGAACGCGTGATGATGACGTACCAATCGCGCTTCGGCCGCGAGCCGTGGCTGACGCCATACACCGATGAGACCCTGAAGGGGCTGCCGGCGCAGGGCGTGAAGCACATTCAGCTGATTTGCCCGGGTTTCTCGGCGGACTGCCTGGAAACGCTGGAAGAGATCAAAGAACAGAACCGCGAGATCTTCCTCAAGGCCGGCGGCGAGAAGTTTGAATATATCTCGGCGTTGAACGACGAGCCGGCGCATATCGATATGATGCAGCAGTTGGTGGCGCAGCGCCTGTAATCATCCATAATCTGTATATTAGATGCATCGTGATCGGGCGGGGATGTGTTAACATTCTCCGCTTGTTAAACCGTCACCACCGCCAATCACATGAAATTTCCTGGTAAACGCAAGTCCAAACACTATTTCCCGGTGAGCGCCCGCGATCCGCTTCTGCAGCAGGCCCAGCCCGAAAGTGAAATCAGCACCTCGTATATCGTCGGCATCGATCAGACGCTGGTGGATATCGAGGCGAAAGTGGACGACGCTTTTGTCCAGCGCTACGGCCTGAGCCTGGGCCACTCTCTGGTGATCGAAGACGACGTCGCCGAGGCGCTGTATCAGGAACTGAATGACAACAACCTGGTTACCCATCAGTTCGCCGGCGGCACCATCGGCAATACCATGCACAACTATTCGGTGCTGGCGGACGATCGCTCGGTGCTGCTCGGCGTGATGTGCAGCAACGTGAAAATCGGCAGCTATGCCTACCGTTACCTGTGCAATACCTCCAGCCGTACCGATCTTAACTATCTGCAGGGCGTTGATGGCGCCATCGGCCGCTGTTTCACGCTGATTGGCGAAAGCGGCGAGCGCACCTTCGCCATCAACCCGGGCCAGATGAACCAGCTGCGCCCGGAAAGCATTCCTGAAGAGGTGATCGCCGGCGCGTCGGCGCTGGTGCTGAGCTCTTATCTGGTGCGCTGCAAGGAAGGGGAGCCGATGAAGGCCGCCACCCTGCAGGCGATCGAATACGCCAAAAAACACGACGTGCCGGTGGTATTGACGCTGGGCACTAAGTACGTCATTGCCGACAACCCGCAGTGGTGGCGCGACTTCCTGAAGGAAAACGTGACGATTCTGGCGATGAACGAAGACGAAGCGCTGGAGCTGACCGGGCTGAGCGATCCGTTGACCGCCTCGGACATGGCGCTGGAGTGGGTGGATCTGGTGCTGTGCACCGCCGGGCCGAACGGCCTGTATATGGCGGGCTACACCGAAGAGGCCAACAAGCGCCAGACCCAGCACCCGCTGCTGCCGGGGCATATCGCCGAGTTCAACCGCTACGAATTCAGCCGGGCCATGCGCCGTGAACACTGTGAAAATCCGCTGCGCGTTTATTCGCACATCGCGCCGTATATGGGCGGGCCGGAGAGGATCATGAACACCAACGGCGCCGGCGACGGCGCGCTGTCGGCGTTGCTGCACGATATTGCCGCCAACGGCTATCACCGCCATAACGTGCCGAATTCCAGCAAGCACGTGCGCAGCTACCTGACTTATTCCTCCCTGGCGCAGGTGTGCAAATACGCCAACCGCGTCAGCTACCAGGTGTTGAACCAGCATTCGCCGCGCCTCACCCGTGGCCTGCCGGAGCGGGAAGACAGCCTGGAAGAGTCCTACTGGGAGCGTTAACCCGCTGAAAAAGAAAAGGTCCGGCATGCCGGACCTTTTTTTATGCGCCGGCGGCGCTTCAGATCGGGCAGCCGCCCATTTTTTCTTCTTCGCTCAGGGTGTCCAGCTGCAGGATGTTCAGCATGCTGTTGGCGATCTCCCGTTCGCCCATCACCACCTGATTAGCGCCGCGATCGGTGATGTAGGCCACTTCGTCGTCGTAGTGGGCGCGGGCGATGATCTCGATGTTCGGCCGCTTGGCGCGCGCCGAGGCGACGATCTCGCCGGCCTCATAGCCGTTGGGGATGGTCAGCAGCAGCCAGCGCGCGCAGTCGAGCCGCGCCAGATCCATCACTTCCGGATTGGCGGCGTTGCCCAGCACCGTCTTGATGCCCTGTTCGCGCAGCGCTTCCACCCGTGGGCGGGAGTTCTCGATCACCACCAGCGGAATGCCCGCCTCGGCCAGTTTGCCGCCCAGCAGGCTGCCGACGCGGCCATAGCCGACCACCAGCGCGTGGTTGCACATGTCCACCGGGATCTGCTTCTCTTCTTCCACCGCCTCTTCGAGAATTTGCTCTTCGATGGTTTCGGTTTTGGCCAGATAGCGCTCCAGCAGGGTGAACAGCAGCGGGTTGAGCATGATGGACAGAATGGCACCGGCCAGCACCAGATTGCGCCCGTGTTCCGACATCATGCCCAGCGCGATGCCGAGGCCCGCCAGAATAAAGGCGAACTCGCCGATCTGCGCCAGGCTGGCGGAAATCGTCAGCGCGGTGCGCTTGGAGTGACCGAACATTTTCACCAGCAGGAACGCGGCGGCGGATTTGCCGAACACGATGATCGCCAGCGTCGCCAGCACCGCCAGCGGTTCGTTAATCACGATCATCGGATCGAACAGCATGCCGACCGAGACGAAGAACAGCACCGCAAACGCGTCGCGCAGCGGCAGGGTGTCGTGCGCCGCGCGGTGGCTCAGTTCGGACTCGTTCAGCACCATGCCGGCGAAGAAGGCGCCCAGCGCGAAGGAGACATCGAACAGCTTCACCGCGCCGTAGGCGATGCCGAGCGCCAGCGCCAACACCGCCAGGGTGAACAGCTCGCGCGAGCCGGTGCTGGCGGTTTTCGACAGGATCCACGGCACCAGGCGGCGGCCGACCACGATCATCAACGCGATGAAGGCGATGACCTTACCGATGGTCAGCGCCAGCTCCATCAGCAGCTGGCCGCTGCTGGCGTTGTTGTTGCCCAGCATGTTGCCGAAGGCCGGCAGTAACACCAGCGTCAGCACCATCGCCAAATCTTCGACGATCAGCCAGCCGATGGCGATTTGCCCGCGCTGGCTGTCGATCAGCTGCCGTTCCTCCAGGGCGCGCAGCAGCACCACGGTGCTGGCGGTGGAGAGGCAGAGGCCGAACACCAGGCCGGAGATCAGATCCCAGCCGAGCAGCTTGGACAGCCCCATGCCGAGCAGGGTCGCGACGGCTATCTGCGCCACGGCGCCGGGAATGGCGATAGATTTTACTGCGAGGAGGTCTTTCAAAGAGAAGTGCAGGCCAACACCGAACATCAACAGGATAACGCCGATTTCCGCCAGTTCCGGCGCCAGTGAGGTATCGGCGACGAAACCGGGGGTGAACGGGCCGGCGAGCACCCCTGCGGCCAGATACCCCACCAGAGGGGAGATGCGCAGGCGGTTCGCCAGCATGCCGAGGAGGAAGGCGAGTACTAACCCTCCGACGATGGTGGTGATGAGCGGTGTTGAATTATGCATCCATACTCCTTCTGGCTATGCATCGCGGCACGGGAGAAACGCAACAAAGTTACGAAAAGATACATTTAGTTTATTGCATTTGTTCGCGGCTTGCTTGGCTAATTTGGCCTTTTTTGTAAAAAAGCAGAGGATTTCACTTAAGGCGAGGCAATGAGGCAATTTTGTGTCAGATAAGCCAAATAACATTGGTTTATCCGTGGGATAACCCGGATGAATAAATAATTTCATCCGGGCATTCGGCGGGGTTATTGCGCTTTATGCTCCATATTGGGCAGTAGCGCCGTGATAATGCCGATCAGCGGCAGGAAAGCACAGATTTGGTAGACCAGCTCGATACTGGTCAAATCGGCGACATAACCAAGAACTGCCGCACCTAACCCACCCATACCGAAAGCAAAACCGAAGAATAAGCCGGAAACCATGCCGACTTTACCGGGGATCAGCTCCTGCGCATAGACCAGGATGGCGGAGAACGCCGAAGCGAGAATAACCCCGATGATCACCGTCAAAATGCCGGTCCAATACAGGGATGCGTAGGGTAAAACAAGGGTAAACGGCGCGGCGCCGAGAATGGAGCCCCAAATAACATATTTACGCCCTATCTTGTCGCCGAGAGGGCCGCCGATAATGGTACCGGCCGCCACCGCAAACAGGAAGGCAAACAGGTGAATCTGTGCATTCTGCACCGAAACGCCGAACTTATGTATCAGATAAAAGGTGTAATAGCTGCTGATGCTGGCCAGATAGAAGTATTTGGAGAAAATCAGCACCAGCAGGATGCCCAGCGAGTAGGCCACGGTACGTTTTGGCAGCGGTTTCAGCAGCGACGGGCTTTTCGGCTGCCCTTTAGTTGCCCGGTGCTGATGTTGATACCACTTGCTGACCTGCAGCAACACCACGATCGCCAGCAGCGCCGCCAGCGTGAACCAGGCGACGTTGCCCTTGCCGTAAGGCGCGATGATCAGCGCGGCCAGCAGTGGGCCGAGCGAGCTGCCGAAGTTGCCGCCGACCTGGAACAGCGACTGCGCCAGGCCGTGCCGCCCGCCGGAGGCCATGCGCGCCACGCGCGAGGATTCCGGGTGGAACACCGATGAGCCGGTGCCCACCAGCGCCGCCGCCAGCAGCACCAGCGGGAAGGTGCTCGCCACCGACAGCAGCAGCAGGCCGGACAGGGTAAAGCCCATGCCGATCGGCAGCGAGTAAGGCTGCGGGTGTTTATCGGTGTAATAGCCGATCAGCGGTTGCAGCAGCGAGGCCGTCAGCTGATAGGTCAGGGTAATCATGCCGATCTGCACGAAGCTGAGGTGGAAATCGGCTTGCAGGATCGGGTAAATCGCCAGGATCAGCGACTGGATCATATCGTTGAGCAGGTGAGACACGCTGATGGCGCCGAGGATAGAGAAGGCGGTGCCTTTCACCGCACTGCCCTTGGCGGGCGGCATCGCGCTTTGGCTACTGTCGGTCATATTATTATTAGCCTGGTAAGTTGTTGAGCACAGAGATGACATCTTAGGCAGGGTGCGCAATTTTTACCATATCTGAAATAATCAGACTCACATCGCAAAAATTTGAAATCAGCTGTCATTAATTCGCGCTACAATTCCGTCCTCATCATAAAAGCTATTGAATACACGGAGATCCGCCATGCGTTTTTCGCTGAAAACCACCGCATGTGCGTTGGCCGTTTCCCTGACGTTGCTGTCGGGGGCCGCCAGTGCCTGGGAAAAGGATAAGACCTACGCCATCACCATTCTGCATACCAACGACCATCACGGTCACTTCTGGCAGAACGATCATGGCGAATACGGCCTGGGCGCACAGAAAACGCTGGTGGACGGCATTCGGCAGGAAGTGGCGGCGCAGGGCGGCAGCCTGCTGTTGCTGTCCGGCGGCGATATCAACACCGGCGTGCCGGAATCGGATTTGCAGGACGCCGAGCCGGACTTCCGCGGCATGAACCTGGTGGGCTATGACGCGATGGCGATCGGCAACCACGAATTCGACAACCCGCTGAGCGTGCTGCGCCAGCAGGAAAAATGGGCAACCTTCCCGCTGCTGTCCGCCAACATCTATCAGAAAAGCACCGGCCAGCGCCTGTTCAAGCCTTACGCCTTGTTCGACAAGCAAGGCATCAAGATTGCCGTTATCGGCCTGACGACCGACGACACCGCCAAGATTGGCAATCCGGAATACTTCACCGACATGGAGTTCCGCGTGCCGGCGCAGGAAGCGAAGCAGGTGGTGGAGCAACTGCGTAAGGACGAGAAGCCGGACGTGATTATTGCCGCTACCCATATGGGGCACTACGACAACGGTGAACACGGCTCGAACGCGCCGGGCGACGTGGAGATGGCGCGCAGCCTGCCGGCCGGATATCTCGACATGATCGTCGGCGGCCATTCGCAGGATCCGGTGTGTATGGCCGGCGACAACCGCAAACAGGTGGATTATGTGCCGGGCACGCCGTGCTCGCCGGATCGCCAGAACGGCACCTGGATCGTGCAGGCGCACGAGTGGGGCAAATACGTGGGCCGCGCCGACTTCGAATTCCGCAACGGCGAGCTGAAGCTGGTGCATTATCAGCTGATCCCGGTAAACCTGAAGAAGAAGGTTGAGAAGGCGGATGGCACCAGCGAGCGGGTGTACTACACCCAGCAAATTGCGGAAGATTCGACCATGATGAAGCTGCTGACGCCGTTCCAGGAGAAGGGCAAAGCGCAGTTGGGCGTGAAGATCGGCAGCGTTAACGGCAAGCTGGAGGGCGATCGCAGCAAGGTGCGCTTCGTGCAGACCAACCTGGCGCGGGTGATGCTGGCCGCGCAGAGGGAGCGCGCCGACGCCGACTTCGCGGTGATGAGCGGCGGCGGGGTGCGCGATTCGATTGAAAGCGGCGATATCACCTACAAGAACGTGCTCAAGGTACAGCCGTTCGGCAACACCCTGGTGCATGTCGATATGAAAGGCAGCGAGGTTGAGCAATACCTGGCGGTAGTGGCCAACATGAAGCCGGATTCCGGCGCCTACGCCCAGTTCGCCAACGTCAGCCTGGTGGCGGACGGCAAGGGCGTCAGCGAGGTGAAGATCAACGGCCAGCCGCTGCAGGCGGATAAAACCTACCGCATGGCGACGCTGAACTTCAACGCGCTGGGCGGCGACGGCTATCCGAAGCTGGACGGGCTGCCGAGCTACGTCAACACCGGCTTTATCGATGCCGAGGTGCTCAAGCAGTACATCGAGAAACACTCGCCGCTGGATGCGGCGGCTTACGAACCGAAGGGCGAGATCGTTTATCGCTAATCGCCACCGCAGCGGCCTGCCCCCTTTTGGGCGGGCCGCCTGTTTTCCCGCTGAAAACCCTGCCTCAAACGCACGCAAAAGTCGCCGCCGCCGCCTTCCAATGATAGCCTGAGCAGCAATTTGGTTTTGATAACGCAAGCAGGGAGATGACATGTTGAAAACCGCAGGCTGGCTGCTGCCCGCCATCCTGGCACTGGCGGGGTGTTCGTCATCCGGCCAACGCCATGAGCAAACGCTCAGCCAGGCGCTGGCGGCCATCGGCCAGGACAAGGCGCTGGTTGGCGCGTCGAGCGGCGTGATGGTGCGCGATGCCGACAGCGGCACCGTGCTGTATCAGGCGCACGCGGAGCAGCGCCTGGCGCCGGCTTCCAACATGAAGATGTTCACTTCTCTGGCGGCGTTCGGCGTGCTGGGGGCGGATTACCGGTTTGAAACCCGGCTGCTGACCACCGGCGAGCAGCGCGGCGACACCTTGCGGGGGGATCTCTATCTGCAGGGCAGCGGCGATCCGACGTTGCACCCTGACGATCTCGACACCTTCGCCGCCACGCTGGCGCAGCGCGGCATTCGCCAGATTCATGGGCGGTTGATCCTGGACGCCAGCGCGTTCGATCAAACGCCCTTCGGCGCCGGCTGGAGCTGGGACGACGAACCCTTCGCTTTCGGCGCGCCGATCTCGGCGCTGAACTACGCCTTTACCCCCGGCGGCGATATCAACGTGGTGCGGGTGGACGTGCAGCCGGGCGCCCGCGCCGGTGCGCCAGGGCGGGTGAGTTTCTATCCCGCCAATGACGCAGTGACGCTGGTCAACCACACCTCCACCGGCGGCGACACCGCACTGACGTTCGATCGCCAGCCGGGCAGCAACCGGATCGTGGTCAGCGGCACCATCGCCGCGCAGGCGGAGACCCGCTCGCGATTGATCACCGTCGATCAACCGGCCCGCGTGGTTGGCGCCTTATTGCAAAATGCCCTGCGCACGCATGGCATCACGCTGCGCGGTAACGCGGAAGAGGGCGTGACCCCTGCCGATGCCTGGTTGCTGGCCGAAAAAACCTCGCCGCCGCTCTCCCGCCTGGCCGTCACTTTCCTGAAGGTGTCCAACAACGGTTACGGCGAGGTACTGACCAAGGCGATGGGCCGCAAGACGCAGGGCAAGGGGGATTGGGCCGCCGGCCTGCAGGCGATCGGCCAGTTTGTGCAAAGCCAGGGCATCGCGGCCGGCGAGTACCGTCAGGTAGACGGTTCCGGGCTGTCGCGCATGAACCAGATCACGGCGCAGCAGCTGACGACGCTGCTGCTGGCGGCCAGAAAACAGCCGTGGTTTGCCGCCTGGTATAACGCCTTGCCCATCGCGGGCCAGCCGGGGTTGTTGGTGGGCGGTACGCTGCAGAGCCGCATGGTGAAGACGGCGGCGGCGGGCCGCGCCCACGCCAAGAGCGGTTCCATGACCGGGGTATCGTCGCTCAGCGGCTATGTCGATTCGGCGGCCGGTCGGCCGTTGGCGTTCGCCATCATCAGCAACAACTATCTGGTGCCCGGCGCGGAGGTGAAGGCGCTGGAGGACCGCCTGGTGGAGACGCTGGCGGCCTGTGACGCTACGGTGGTGTGCCGCTGAGCGCGCGGCGTCAGTCGCGTTTGGCGATGTCGGCGAAGTTGCCGGCCAGCAGGCGGCACAAATCGGCGGCGGCCAGCTCGATGTCCAGCCCGCGTTTGCCGCCGGAAACGTAGATGGTGGCGAACGCTTGCGCCGGGCTGTCGATCACCGTCGGCAGCCGCTTTTTCTGCCCCAGCGGGCTGATGCCGCCCACCAGATACCCGGTGACGCGCTGCGCCAGCTGCGGATCGGCCATCTCGGCCTTTTTGGCGCCGAGGGCGCGGGCGACCTTTTTCAGATCCAACTGGGTGGCGACCGGCGTGACCGCCACCGCCAGGTGTTTGGCGTCGCCGTTCAGCGCCACCAGCAGCGTTTTGTAAACCCGATCGGCATCCAGCCCCAGCTTTCTCACCGCCTCGTCGCCGAAGTTGGTTTCATCGCTGTCGTGGTGATACGGATGAAGGGTAAAGGCGACCTTTTGTTTCTCAAGCAGAACGACTGCGGGCGTCATGATGTGTTGTCCAGAATGTCCCTGTAGGGGAAGGGTGATAACCAGTCTTAAAAATACAAAAATCCAACCTGTACGGCAACCTGAGCGGCTGTTACATAAAGCGGGTTGCCAAGATATTCACCGGGTTGCTACCCTGTTTACTGTAACCGTTAACACGGTTGCTATGCGTATAACTAGAATACAAGAAATTCCTCTTTGACTGGCCAATAGCGATATTGGCCTCTTTTTTAGCCCTGCGGCTGCAGCATCGCCGGCAGGTTATCCTCGCCGTACAGGTGTAATGCACCAACCGCCACCACATAGTTCCCGGCCGGCAGCGCCTCCAGCTGACGCCGCCAGTCGCGATTGCGCTGATGCATCAGCACGTCGTACAGCCCGGCGCTGAAGGTGGCGGGCAGGGTGTCCAGCGTGCCGCGCGGTTTGGCGTCCAGCCACCAGCTCACCATGGTTTGCAGCAGCCGCGCGTTGGTGTGCCAGTGCTCCAGCGTATCGCGCAGCAGCGCAATGCCGCCTTCCGGCAGCTGTTCCAGCATCGCCAGCTGCTGCTGCGCCCCTTCCAGTTCGATCACCGGTTTGTCCTGTGCCCTGGCGGCCTGCAGCAGCTGATAGTCCACGCCGTACTCTGCCCGCAGCCCCAAACGCTGAGCCTGGCGCGCCTGCATCATCAGCGCCACCTGCCAGCCGGGCAGGGTGGCGAAGGCGTGCGGATCGGCGCCCAGCTCATGGCACAGCGCCAGCAGCCGTTGATATTCTTCGGCGGACAGACGCTGTTCCAGCGCCGGCTGCAGCTCTACGTGGTCGAAAGGCGAGGCGGAATCGGTGATATCGGCCTCGACGATCAGCGCGTCGGCCTGTTGCAGCCGGGCGGCCAGCCGGGGCGGCAACGGCGACATATCGACGGTGCCCATATGGATGCTGCCCACCAGATGCAGCCGACGATCGCCCGGCAGAGTGATGTCCAACGCCGGATAAGCGTAACGCTTGGGCGAGATCAGGCCGAGAAAGGCGGCGAGGCGGCGTAACAGTTGACCCATACGGCGTGGCTCCTGAATAACGGGTGCGCGTTTCAGCATGAAAGGCGAGGGAAAATCATCATTCATGCTAAACGCTATCCGCCGCGCAGGAAAGCCCGGAAAACAGCGGGGCGCCATGACGGCGCCCCGGCGATCACTTCCTGGGTTTAAAACGCAGCAGCCGGTTGGCGTTGCTGACTACGGTAATCGACGACAGCGCCATCGCCGCGCCCGCCACCACCGGGCTGAGCAGCGTGCCGGTCAGCGGATAGAGCACGCCGGCGGCGATCGGGATACCCAGCGTATTGTAGATAAAGGCGCCGAACAGGTTCTGCTTCATGTTGCGCAGCGTGGCCTTCGACAGTTCCACCGCATCCGCCACGCCGTGCAGGCTGTGGCGCATCAGGGTGATGGCGGCGGTCTCGATGGCGATGTCGCTGCCGCCGCCCATCGCGATGCCCACGTCGGCCTGCGCCAGCGCCGGGGCGTCGTTGATGCCGTCGCCGACCATCGCCACGCGCTGGCCCTGCGCCTGCAGCTGCTTGATCGCCGCCGCTTTGCCGTCCGGCAGCACCCCGGCAATCACCCGATCGATACCGGCCTCTTTGGCGATGGCGTTGGCGGTCACCGGGTTTTCGCCGGTCAGCATTACCAACTGATACCCCTGCTGGTGCAGGCGCTGCAGCGCCGCGACGCTGTCTTCGCGCAGCGGATCGCGAATGGCGAACAGCGCGGCCGGTTTACCGTCAACGGCCAGCAGCACCGGCGTCACGCCGCGTTCGGCCTGGGCGCGCATCGGCGCTTCCAGTTCGGCGGTCGCAACCTGATGCTGCTCCAGCAGCGCGGCGTTGCCCAGCAGCAGCTGCACGTCGTCGATCTCCCCGCTGACGCCGGCGCCGCGCAGGGTGCGGAACTGCGCGACCTGCGGCAGCGTTTGCCCGGCGGCGCGTTCCATGATGGCGCGCGCCAGCGGGTGGTTGGAACCTTGCTCCAGCGCGGCGGCCCAGCCAATCGCCTGCTGCTCGCTGACCTGATTGAAGGTCAGGATCTCCACCACCTGCGGTTTCCCTTCGGTCAGGGTGCCGGTTTTGTCGAACACCAGGGTGTCCAACTGGCTGGCCTGCTGCAGAGCATCGGCGTCGCGTACCAGCACGCCGAACTCCGCCGCGCGGCCCACGCCGGAGATGATCGACATCGGTGTCGCTAATCCCAATGCGCATGGGCAGGCGATGATCAGCACCGTGGTGGCGATCACCAGCGTGTAGACCAGCTGTGGCTGCGGGCCGAAGAAGTACCACATCGCCGCGCTGAACAGGGCGATCGCCACTACCGCTGGCACGAACACCGCCGAGACGCGGTCGGCCAGTTGGCCGATCGCCGGTTTACTGCTCTGCGCCTGGCGCACCAGTTTGATGATGCGCGCCAGCGTGGTTTGGCTGCCGATGGCGGCGGCGCGGAACAGCACGCTGCCGTCGTCGACCACCGTCCCGGCATGCACCGTATCGCCGGGGCCTTTCTGCTGCGGCACCGCTTCGCCGGTCAGCATTGCTTCATCGAGCCAGACTTCGCCCTGCACGATTTCACCGTCGACCGGCACGCGATCGCCGGTGGTCAGCCGCAGCGTCATGCCGAGCTGCACCTCTGCCAGTGGAATATCGCGCTCGCCGTCGTCGGTCACCAGGCGCGCGGTAGGCGGCGTCAGATCCAGCAACCGCTCCAGCGCCTGCGAAGAACGCTGACGAGCGCGCTGCTCCAGCGCATGGCCGAGGTTGATCAAACCGATGATCATCGCGCTGGCCTCGTAGTAGAGGTGGCGCGCCTCCATCGGGAAGAAATCGGGCCAAATGTTGACGGCGATCGAGTAAAGCCAGGCAGCGCCGGTGCCGAGCGCCACCAGAGTGTCCATGGTGGCGCTGCCGTTCATCAGCGCGCGCCAGGCGTTGCGGTAGAAGTGCCCACCGGCGAACACCATCACCGCCAGGGTGATGACGCCGACCAGCAGCCAGGGGCGCTGGGTCTCCGGCGTCAGCGTCATGCTGCCGCCGAACAGCCCCCAGGCCATCAGCGGGATACCCAACGCCAGACCGAGCGCCGCCTGCCAGCTAAAGCGCTTCATGTTGGCGCGTGCGGTCTGCTGCTGGCGCTCGCGGCGTTCGGTTTCATCCTGAATCATTTCGGCGCCGTAGCCGGCTTTTTCCACCGCCGCCACCAGCGCCTGCGCATCGGCGGCGCCGGTCACCAGCGCGCTGCGTTCCGCCAGGTTGACGCGCGCATGCTCTACGCCGGGAACGCTTTGCAGCGCCTGCTGCACTTTATTGACGCAGCTGGCGCAGGTCATGCCGCTGAGCAGCAGCTGTACGCTGTCGTCCGCGCCGTCGGTTGCCGGAAGGGGAGATTGCGCCGCTGGCTGAACGTCCGGCAACGAAGGTGTTGCGTCAGTCAACGGCTCAGTTTTTGGGGCGACGGCGCCCGCTACGCTGGCGTGATAGCCGGCATCTTCCACCGCGGCGATCAGCGCCTGTGGATCGGCATCGCCGTACACTTTCGCGCCGTCGATAGCGACGTCGGCGGCGAACACGCCCGGCACCGCTTCCAGCGCCTTGCGGGTGGTGCCGACGCAGTGCATGCAGCTCAGGCCGCTCAGCTGCAGTTCGGTATCGGCGTGCGGCGCGACTTCGGCCTGATAACCGGCGGCGATCACGCTATCGATCAGCGCGCTGTCCGGCGCGTCGCCGGTCACTTTGGCGTAATGCACGTTAACGTCCGCCTGTTCGACATCGCTGCGGCTTTCCAGGGCTTTTTTCACCCGCTGCGCGCAGTTCATGCAGGACAGCCCCTGCAATGCCAGCATAGTGGTGTGTGACATGATTGAACTCCTTGCTTAAAGGGCGGTGTTTAAAGGTTGACCGCCTGACCTGTTTTCACTAAGAATGGAGCTTAAACCTTCCAGCAAGGGTAAGGTCAAGGAGGGAAAATGAATATTAGCGACGTCGCGAAAAAAACCGGGCTAACCAGCAAGACGATTCGTTTTTACGAAGAGAAAGCGCTGATTACCGCCCCGATCCGCAGCGATAACGGTTACCGCCACTATTCCGTCAGGCACGTTGAAGAGCTGACGCTGCTGCGTCAGGCGCGGCAGGTGGGCTTCAACCTGGACGAGTGCCGCGAGCTGGTGGCGTTGTTCAACGATCCGGCCCGCCACAGCGCGGACGTGAAGGCGCGCACGTTGCAGAAGGTGGCGGAGATTGAAAGGCACATCAGCGAACTGGGCGAAATGCGCCAGCGCCTGCTGGCGCTGGCCGACCAATGCCCGGGCGACGAGGGGGCGGAGTGCCCCATCATCAATAACCTGGCGGGGTGCTGTCGTTCGAATTAACGGCTGATGGCGCGGATCACCAGCGTGACCCCTTCCACCGCCACCACTTCCACTTCGGTGCCGGCGGGCAGATCTTCTGCCGCCTGCGCGCGCCAGCTGCTGTCGCCGATATTGATGCGCCCCATGCCGTTGTGCATCGGCTCCGTCAGCGTAGCGCGGGTGCCGATCAGCTGGCGGTTGCGCTGGTTGAGCACCGGCGAACCGCTGGATGCGGCCGCCGGGCGCCGGCGCAGCCAGTACCACCACAGGTAGGCGACGACGACGGTCAGGACGGCGAAGATCATGCCCTGCCACGCCCAGGAAAGCGGCGGCAGCAGCCAGATCAGAGCACCGACCAACAGCGCCGCCACGCCGCTCCACAGCAGGTAGCCGCCGGCGCCGAGCATTTCCGCCGCCAGCAACACGCCCCCGAGGGAGAGCCAAAACCACAGCGGATTCGCCGCGATCAGTTCGAGCATGATTATTTGCCTTTGCTTTCTTTCAGCAGTTCGGTAATGCCGCCGATCGAGCCGAGCAGGCTGCTGGCGTCCAGCGGCATCATCACCACTTTGCTGTTGTTGGAGGAACCGATCTTCTGCAGCGCGTCGGTGTATTTCTGCGCCACGAAGTAGTTCACCGCCTGAATGTTACCGCTGGCGATGGCGTCGGACACCAGCTGGGTGGCGCGCGCCTCGGCCTCGGCGGCGCGTTCACGCGCTTCCGCCTGCAGGAACGCCGACTGGCGTTCGCCCTCGGCCTTCAGGATCTGCGATTGTTTCTCCCCTTCGGCGCGCAGAATGGCCGCCTGGCGCACCCCTTCCGCCTCGAGGATGTCGGCGCGTTTGGTACGTTCGGCCTTCATCTGGGCGTTCATCGAGGCGATCAGTTCCGCCGGTGGCCGCACGTCGCGGATCTCGATACGGGTGATTTTCACCCCCCACGGATTGGTCGCTTCATCGACGATGTGCAGCAGGCGGCTATTGATGCTGTCTCGTTGCGACAGCATTTCGTCCAGCTCCATCGAGCCGAGCACGGTACGGAAGTTGGTCATGGTCAGGTTGACGATCGCCTGTTCGAGGTTGCTGACCTCGTAGGCGGCGCGCGCCGGATCGACCACCTGGATAAAGCACACCGCGTCGATGGCGACGTTGGCGTTATCGCGGGAAATCACCTCCTGCGAGGGAATGTCCAGCACCTGCTCCATCATGTTGATTTTGCGGCCGATGCGGTCCATGAACGGCACCACCAGGTTCAGGCCCGGCATCAGCGTTTTGGTGTAGCGGCCGAAGCGTTCTACCGTCCATTGGAACCCCTGCGGCACAATTTTGACGCCGGCGAACACCACAATCAGTGCGACGACGATCACGATGGGAATAAAAGTAAGCATGCAAACCTCCTGTCAGACATATGTAAACAGATATTACGTCAGCGCCGGAAAAATGCCTACCGTTACCGCGACTTAATCCAGGGCGCTGACCAAACCCGCGATCAGCGGATCCCGCGTCTGGAACAGGCCGATCAGGGTACGCACCGCTTCACCGCCGCGAGCATCGGACCAGGCCAGCGACAGGGGAGAGGGCTGGCGTGGATATTTGAGCTGCTTAGCCACCAGCTCACCACTATCAAGGTAAGTTTGGCACAGCTGGCGCGGAAGGAAACCGATCCCGAGACCGCGCAGATGGCACTCCAGCTTGGTGCGCAGGTCCGGCACTTTGATCTCCTGCTGGCCCGACAGCAGCCAGGCGGTGCGTTTGGCCAAATGGCGCGCGGTATCTTCGACGTTGATCGCCGCGTAAGGGCGCAGCTGCGTTTCGTTCAGCGGATCGGCGGCGGCGGCCAGCGGGTGCGTCGGCGCGATGGCGAACACCCAATCGATCTTGCCCAGGGGCAGCACCTTGATGCTGTTTTCCAGCGATTCATTGCCCGCCGCCCCGATCGCCAGATGGCAATCCTCATTCAGCAGCGCGTCCCACACGCCCATGTACACCTGGCGGGAAATGTGAAATTGGGTGAACGGGTATTTGGCGTGCAGGTGGGCCAACAGCCCGGCCACGGCGGCGGCGTCATACAGCAGGTTGTTGACAACGATATTCACCTGGTGCTCTACGCCGTCGTTGATTTGCCGCAGTTCGCCCGGCATGGCGTCCAGCCAGGTGTGCCACTGGCGGCAGCGCTCCAGCAAATACTCTCCGGCCGGCGTCAGGTTGACGGTGCGGGTGGTGCGGATAAATAGCTGCGTGCCTATGCTCTCCTCCAGCGTTTTGATGCGGTAGCTGATGGTGGCGGTGGTTTTGTGCAGCAGCTCCGCCGCGCGGGAGAAACTTTGGCACTCGGCAACTTTGATAAACGAACGAATGGTTTCGTGATCCAGCATGAGGGGTCCTTGGCTGACACCGCCTTTTCGGTTATCGGTGAGAAGAATCTACTGATGTTGCGGCGCGATAGGCAGCGGCAAAGCCCAACCCCACGATCCCGGTCACAGAATCACCCGATAGTGATGAATGCGCGCCGCCCCATTTTGCCCGATGATGAATTGGGCGGTTTTTTAATTCATTGATTTAAAGCAACTAATATGGCTCTTCGATCGTAAAGTGTGCGGGTGATCTTATTGTGGAAAAATTTTCCAAAAAAATGCTGTCAAATTCACCACGCGCTGTCTAGAGTGAAGGCGTTGGGTGAAATATCGCCGTTCAATCGCCGTCTGGGTCATGCGCTTGGGAGAATTACATGGATTTAGTCATCGAAGAATTAACGCCGGCGGCCTTTGCGCCTTACGGCGATGTATTGCAGATAGAGGGCTCGCGTTTCTTTCATATCAATGACGGAAAAACCGAGCGTTATCACGATCTCGCCAAGATAGAGGTGTCCGACGGCAACCGGGTGCTGGCCAGCATCAACCGGGCGGAACCCTGCGATCTGCCGATGACCTTTTCCCTGTTGGAAAAGCATCCGCTCTCGTCGCAGGCCTTTGTGCCGATGAACGGCGAACGCTTCGTGGTGATCGTCGCCGAACCGGGCGACACCATCCCCATCGGCACGCTGCGCGCCTTTATCACCAACGGCAAGCAGGGAATTAACTATCACCGCAATGTCTGGCACCATCCGCTGTTTGCCTATGCGAAGGTCACCGACTTTTTCACCATCGATCGCGCAGGTGCCGACAACTGCGTGGTCAGCCGCTTGCCGGAGCCGTATCGCATAGTTTTGGCATAGCGCTGGCCGCACGCCGCGCAGGGCGTTTATCATAGCGTCACCCATGCCGTTACTGACAAAGGAAGCTTGAATGACCGAATTACGCAGGAAAGGACGACCCGCCACCGAAGCCGGCGCCACCAAAGGGGCGCAGGCGTTGGATCGCGGGCTGGAGATCCTCCAGTACCTGGCCAACGCCGGGGGGAGTTCGTCGGTTTCCGTGCTGTCCGAAAAGCTGGAGCTGCCGCTGTCTACCACCTTCAGATTGTTGAAAGTGCTGGAGAAATCGGAATTCGTCTTTCAGGATCCACAGCTGGGCTGGTGGCATATCGGCATTCAGTCGTTCACCGTCGGTTCCGCTTACATGAACGATCGCGACGTGGTATCGGTGGCCGGGCCGTTCATGCGTCGGCTGATGTTGCTGTCCGGCGAGACCGCCAACCTGGCGATCCGCAACAATTTCGACGCGGTGCTGATTCGCCAATGCGAGTGCCAGGCGATGGTGCGCATGTGCGCGCCGCTGGGCAGCCGCTTGCCGCTGCACGCCTCGGGCGCCGGCAAAGCGCTGCTGTACCCGCTGGCGGAAGAGGAGATGCTGGATCTGATCGTGCGTTCGGGGCTGCAATCTTACACGCCCAAGACGCTGACCAGCGTGAACCTGCTGCGCAAGGATCTGCATCAGTCGCTGGCGCAGGGCTACACCATCGACGATGAAGAGCACGCGCTTGGCCTGAACTGCCTGGCTTCGGCGATTTTCGATCGCAACAACAACGTGATCGCCGCCATCTCCATCTCCGGGCCGAGTTCGCGGGTCGGCAAGGAGCGGTTCAAGGAGCTGGGCGAACTGGTGGGTGAAGTGGCCAGAGACATCAGCGCCGCGCTGGGCGAATCGCGCAGCAAGGCGTAAACGTCGCGCGCCGGGCTGAACCGGCGCGGAACAAGACTCCCCGTTTGATGAGCAAACGGGTTTTTTTGACCGTAATTTTAAGTTGGAAAAATTTTCCAATAAATTAAGGAGAGCATCACATGGCAATTATGCGAGCGGTAGACGCGGCAATGCACGTGCTGGAAAAAGAAGGGATCACCACCGCGTTCGGCGTGCCCGGCGCGGCGATCAACCCGTTCTACGATGCTATGCGGCGGCACGGCGGCATCAAACACTACCTGGCGCGGCACGTGGAAGGGGCCTCGCACATGGCGGAAGGGTACACCCGCGCCGCCGCCGGCAACATCGGCGTGTGCATCGGCACCTCCGGCCCGGCGGGCACCGACATGATCACCGGCCTTTACTCCGCCTCCGCCGATTCGATCCCGATCCTGTGCATCACCGGCCAGGCGCCGCGTGCGCGTTTGCACAAAGAAGATTTTCAGGCGGTAGACATCGAATCGATCGCCAAGCCGGTGACCAAGATGGCGGTCACCGTGCAGGAACCGGCGCTGGTGCCACGCGTGCTGCAGCAGGCGTTCCACCTGATGCGCTCCGGCCGGCCGGGCCCGGTGCTGATCGACCTGCCTTTCGACGTGCAGATGGCGGAGATCGAGTTCGATCCGGACACCTACTCGTCGCTGCCCGCCTATAAGCCGGCGGCCACCCAGATGCAGATCGACAAAGCGCTGGATCTGCTGTGCGCGGCGAAAAAACCGCTGATCATCGCCGGCGGTGGCATTCACAACGCCGATGCGGCGGATCTGCTGCAGCAGCTGGCGGAGATCTGCAATGTGCCGGTGATCCCGACGCTGATGGGCTGGGGCGCCATTCCGGACGATCACCCGCTGATGGCGGGCATGGCGGGCCTGCAAACCTCGCACCGCTACGGCAACGCCAACCTGCTGGATTCGGATCTGGTGTTCGGCATCGGCAACCGCTGGGCCAACCGCCACACCGGCTCGGTGGACAAGTACACCGCCGGGCGCAAGGTGGTGCACATCGATATTGAGCCGACGCAGATTGGCCGGGTGATCTGCCCGGATCTGGGCATCGTCTCCGACGCGCGCATCGCGCTGCAAATGCTGGTGGATACGGCAAAGCGCCGCTTCGAGCGCGGTGAGTTGCCGAATCGCGACGCCTGGTGCGCCGCCTGTCTGCAGCGCAAGCAAACGCTGCTGCGCAAAACCCACTTCGACAACGTGCCGGTCAAGCCGCAGCGGGTGTATGAAGAGATGAACCGCGCCTTCGGCCGTGACGCCTGCTACGTCACCACCATCGGGCTGTCGCAGATCGCCGCCGCGCAAATGCTGCACGTTTTCGAACCGCGTCACTGGATCAACGCCGGCCAGGCCGGCCCGCTGGGCTGGACGCTGCCTGCGGCGCTGGGCGTATGCGCCGCCGATCCGCAGCGCAAGGTGGTCGCGCTGTCGGGCGACTATGATTTCCAATTTATGATTGAAGAGCTGGCGGTCGGCGCACAGTTCAAGCTGCCCTACATCCACGTGCTGGTGAACAACGCCTATCTGGGGCTGATCCGCCAGGCGCAGCGCGGGTTCGACATGGATTACTGCGTGCAGCTGTCGTTTGAAAACATCAACAATGCGGAGATTGGCGAGTACGGCGTCGATCACGTCAAGGTGGCGGAAGGACTGGGCTGCAAGGCGCTGCGGGTGTTCAAACCGGAAGAGATCGCGCCGGCGTTCCGTCAGGCCCAGGAGCTGATGCAGCAGCACCGGGTGCCGGTGGTGGTGGAAATCATCCTGGAGCGCGTCACCAATATTTCCATGGGCACCGAGCTGGATAACGTCAACGAGTTCGAACCGGTGGCGGCAACGCCGGAAGACGCGCCGACCTCGGTCAACTTCTTTGATTACCGTTGAGGAGCCTTACCATGCCGAAATTTTCAGCCAATCTGTCCATGCTGTTCACCGAAGTCGATTTCATGCAGCGCTTCCGCAGGGCGAAAGAGCAGGGCTTCAGCGCGGTGGAATACATGTTCCCCTATGACTACCCGATCGCCGCGCTGCGCAGCGAACTGGAGGCGCATCGCCTGAGCCAGGTGCTGTTCAACCTGCCGGCCGGCGACTGGGCGGCGGGCGAGCGGGGCATCGCCTGCTTGCCGGGGCGCGAAGCGGAGTTCCGCGACGGCGTCGGGCGCGCGATCGAGTATGCGCAGGCGCTGGGCTGCGATCGCATCAACTGTCTGATCGGCAATCCAGATCCCGCCGTCGGTCGCCACGCCACCGACGAACGGGTAAAGGAGAACCTGAGCTACGCCGCCAACACTCTGGCGCGACAGAATATCCGTCTGCTGATCGAACCGATCAACCGCTACGACATGCCGCAGTTCTACCTGCAAACCTCCCGGCAGGCGATCGAACTGATCGAGGCGATCGGCAGCCCTAACCTGTATCTGCAGTACGACCTTTATCACATGCAGCGCATGGAGGGAGAGCTGACGCAGACCCTTGAGCGCCTGCTGGCGAAGATCGACCACATTCAGGTCGCCGACAACCCGGGGCGGCACGAGCCGGGCACCGGTGAAATCAACTGCGAGTTTATCTTCGCGCAGCTGGATCGCATGGGTTATCGCGGCTGGATCGGCTGTGAATACAAACCGCTCACCACCACGGAAAGCGGCCTGTCATGGATTAAAAAATACCTGTCTTGAGGAGATGAAAATGAAAGTGGGATTTATCGGTCTGGGCATCATGGGCGCGCCGATGGCGGAAAAGCTGCTGGCGGGCGGGCATACGCTTTACGCCCACACCCGGCATGAGATGCCGGCGGCGCTGTTGCAGCAAGGGGCCATCGCCTGCCGCGATCCGCAGCAGGTGGCGGATGAGGCGGACGTGATCTTTATCATGGTGCCGGATACGCCGCAGGTGGAGGAGGTGCTGTTCGGTGAACGCGGCTGCGCCGCCGGCAAGCTGAACGGCAAAGTGGTGGTGGACATGAGCTCCATTTCACCGCTGGAGACCAAGCGGTTCGCGCAGCGCATCAACCAACTGGGCGCCCAGTACCTGGACGCGCCGGTTTCCGGCGGCGAAGTGGGCGCCAAACAGGGCACGCTGACCATCATGGTGGGCGGCGAGGAAGCGACCTTCGAACGGGTGCAGCCGCTGCTGGCGCTGATGGGCAAGAACATCACGCTGATCGGCGGCAACGGCGACGGGCAAACCTGCAAGGTCGCCAACCAGATCATCGTGGCGCTGACCATCGAAGCGGTCTCCGAGGCGCTGGTCTTCGCCTCGCGCGCCGGCGCCGATCCGGCCCGGGTGCGCGAAGCCCTGATGGGCGGTTTCGCCTCGTCGCGCATTCTGGAGGTGCACGGCGAGCGGATGATCAAGCGGGCGTTCGCGCCGGGGTTCCGTATCTCGCTGCACCAGAAGGATCTCAACCTGGCGCTGCAGGGCGCGAAGGCGCTGGCGCTCAGCCTGCCGAATACCGCCACCTGCCAGGAGCTGTTCAACGTCTGCGCCGCCAATGGCGACGGCGAGCTGGATCACTCCGCGCTGGTGCGGGCGCTGGAAATCATGGGTAACCACCGGGTGGCCGGCTAAGAGCACCCCCGGCATTTGATTTGCCGGCTTATCGTTAGAATCAGAGATGTTCGACATTAATAACGCCCTCTTTATGATAAATAAAGAGGGTCCCCGCCAATCCAATAAAAAATGATTCAGCACAATAAAAAGTAAAAAGCAGGATGCCAACCGAGGAGACACTGAATATGGCAACCGATAATGCTGTTATTGATAAAGATATTCTTACCGCCCCTGACAAAAACCGTTTATATCGAAAAATCGCCTGGCGCATTATGCCCATTTTATTAGTGAGCTATATCGTCGGTTATCTCGATCGGGTTGGGATCTCGTTTTCGAAATTTCAAATGATGCCCGATATTCTGAACGGCAATGTCTCGATGGCCGAAGCCGTTTACGGGCTGGGCGCCGGGGTGTTTTTCATCGGCTATATCATCGCCGGGGTACCCAGTAACATTCTGCTGAGCCGCTACGGCGCCAGAAAGATCATCGCGCTGCTGATGGTGGTGTGGGGGGCGATTTCGATGCTGAGCATCTTTATCACCAACCCCTGGCAATTCTACCTGGTGCGTTTCCTGCTGGGGCTGGCGGAGGCCGGTTTCTACCCCGGCGTGATCCTCTATCTGACGCTGTGGTTCCCGTCCAGCCAGCGCGCCAAGATGACCGCGCTGTTCGTGTGCGGCATCCCGGTCAGCAACATCATCGGCGGCCCGCTGTGTGGGTGGATCATCGAGCACATGAACGGCCTGATGAACCTCTCCGGCTGGCAGTGGCTGTTCTTTATCAGCGGCCCGCGCGCGCTGCTGATCGCCGTCGTCATCTTCTGTTTCCTGGATAATACCTATCAGAGCGCCAAGTGGCTCAGCCCGCAGGAGAAGGCGCTGATCAAAGAGGATATGGCGCAGAGCGCGCCGCGCCAGGGCGGCGCCGGCGGGCAGGAATGGACGATGAAAAGCATGCTGAGATCGTCCGCGTTCACCAAAATGTGGCTGATTTGCTTCTGCACCGTGATGGGCCAGGGGGGGCTGGCGTTTTGGGTTCCGACCATCATTCGCGACACCGGCGTGACCTCGGTGATGGATATCGGGTTGCTGACCATGCTGCCGTACATGCTGGCGGTGGTGGCGATGCTGGTGGCCGCACGCAGTTCGGACAAGCATCGCGAGCGGCGCTGGCACATCATCGTGCCGTTCTGCATCGCCGCGGTGTCGCTGATCTTTATCGGCCTGTTCCCGGACAACAAGCACGTGGTGATGGCGGCGCTGTGCGTGGCGGTGGCGTCGAGCCTGGTGCCGTCGCCGCTGTTCTGGAGCCTGCCGAACGCCATTTTTACCGGCACCTGCGCTGCGGCGGGCATTGCGCTCATCAATTCCATCGCCAATATCGGCGGTTTTATTTCACCTTATATCATCGGCTATTTCAAACAGCTGACCCACAGCAATTTGGCGGCGATGTGCGTCTTGTCGACAATGATGATACTGGGGGCGATATTAACCTACAGCGTGCCGGCGAAATGGGTCAATAAATAACACTTTCCTTCATCTTAATTAAATAGTCGACAACAGTTCTATTTTATTTTGCCATGCATTTCTCATCTGATTATTTCAGCGGGGGAAGGCATGGCCATTTTTTATTTCGTCTCGAATAAAGGAGGCAGCATGAAAATTGTTATTGCACCGGATTCATTTAAAGAAAGCGTCAGCGCGGAGCGGGCGGCGCGGGCGATCGCGCGCGGCTTTCACGAGGTTTATCCCGATGCCGAGTGCGTCTGCCTGCCGATCGCCGACGGCGGCGAAGGCACGGTGGACGCGCTGGTGGCCGCCACCGGCGGGCGCAAGGTGACGGTATCGGCGACGGGGCCGCTGGGGGAACGGGTGGCGGCGTTTTACGGCGTCAGCGGCGACGGCAAGACGGCGGTGATCGAAATGGCGGCGGCCAGCGGGCTGATGCTGACGCCGGCGGCGCGCCGTAACCCGCTGCTGGCGACCAGCTACGGCACCGGCGAATTGATCCTGCATGTGCTGGATCAGGGCATTCGCCACCTGATCCTCGGCATTGGCGGCAGCGCCACGGTGGATGGCGGCGTCGGCATGGTGCAGGCGCTGGGCGGGCGCTTCTACCGCCCGGACGGCAAGGCGTTGCCGTGGGGCGGCGGCGAGCTGGCGACGCTGAGCGGAATCGATCTCGGCACGCTGGATGCGCGCCTGCGGCAGTGCCGAATCGAGGTCGCCTGCGACGTAGACAATCCGCTGGTGGGGCCGCGCGGCGCGGCGGCGGTGTTCGGGCCGCAGAAGGGCGCGACGGCGGCGATGGTGGCGCAGTTGGAACTGGGCCTGACGCAGTATGCCGAGGTGATCCGCCAGAGCACCGGTCACGACGTGCGGCACGTCGCCGGCGGCGGGGCGGCGGGCGGCATGGGGATCGCCTGCCAGGCGTTTCTCGGCGCAACGCTGAAGCCGGGCATCGAGATCGTGATGGCGGCGCTGGGCCTGGAGCAGGCGCTGGCGGAGGCCGATTTGCTGATCACCGGCGAAGGGCGCATCGACAGCCAAACGCTGGGCGGCAAGGCGCTGTCCGGCGTCGCCCGTCTGGCGCGCGCGCGCGGCCTGCCGGTGATTGCGCTGGCCGGCGTGGTGGAGGACGGGGCGGAGGCGCTGCACGCGCAGGGAATAGACGCGATGTTCAGCATTCTGCCGCGCCTGAGTACGCTGGAGGTCGCGCTGTCGCAAGGGGAACTCAACCTGCAGCACAGCGCCGCCAACGTCGCCCGCGCGATGCGCATCGGCCGCCGATTGGGATAAAAAAGAAGGCCACGCTGCGCGAGCAGGTGGCCTTGGTTTTGGCGGCGAAGCGCTTACGGCTCGACGTCGCGGTTGCAGTCCTTGGAGTAGATGTAGCTGAAGGTTTCCTGGCCCACCGCATAGCCCGCCTGCTGCACATAGGCGCCCATGAAGATGTAGTCGCCTTGCTTCACCGGCATCCATTCATTGTCCAGGTTGTACACGCCGGCACCGCTGAGAATGTAGGCGCCATGTTCCTGCACGTGGGTCTCGATGTAGCCGTGGCTAGCGCCGGGGGCGAAGGAGAGGATGTGCATATTCATGTCGAAGCCCAGATCTTTCGGCAGCAGATCCTGCAGGATCACCTCGCTCATACCCTCGTAGTGGATCTTCTCCAGGTTGGCGACGTTGTTGCTGACCACATGCGCTTCATAGCCCTTGATGCGCTGGTAGCGGCGCTTGTAGAGGAATAGGCGGCTGGATTGGCCGCCGTTGGCGTTTTCCAGCCGCATCGTGACGCCCGCCGGGCAGTAAAGGTAGCCGCCGGCGGTCAGCGGGTAGTCGGTGGCGTCGGCGGAAGCGGTGATGGCGCCGTCGATGACGTACACGAAGGTTTCGAGCTCTTCGCCGCCAAAGCCTTTGGTGTTGCGGCCGCAGTCGTGCAGCGTCACCAGATAATCGACGAAGGTGGCGCCCAGTTTCGGCGTCGACAAGATGGTGACGTCGCAGTTTTCAAAACCGGGAATGACGTTGCGCACCAGACCGTTCGGCGGGATCAGCGCATAGTTGCCGCGTTTGATGATGGCGCGCGTTGACAGAATGTCGGTTGGATAACCGGTTTGATTGTTGAAGTAACCCACGTTGATTCTCCTGATCGTTGAAAGGGCGCCGCGGCGGCGCCCGGTAAAAAAGCGCCGTCAGGCCTCGGTGGCCGTTCGGGCTGCCGTAGTGCGTTTCATCAAGACGTTGACGGTGAAGAAAATGGCGGTGCCCACCAGCAGGATGGCGGCGGAGATGTAAAAGCCCATCACCTTGGAGCCGGTGCTGTCGGAGATCACGCCGGTGAGGAAGGGGGCGATCACCGACGAGGACATGCCGAAGAAGTTGAACACGCCGAAGCTGGTGCCATAGCCTTTCTTCGGCGCGTTGTCGGCGACGAAGGAGATCATGATCGGATCGACCGCCAGTTTACCCAGCAACCCGTACAGGATCAGGCTGATCAGCAGCATGGTGGAGTCCGGCGAAATGACGGTGCAAACCAGCATCACCGCCGCGCACAGCTCGAGGAAAATGATCAGTTGCACTTTCTTGTTGCGGAAACGGTCGGACATGCGGCTGAAGAACAGCGCGCCCGGCACCGAGGCGAACGCCACCAGGGCGGAGGAGAAGCCGATGGCCACCCCTTCAAAGCCGCGCTCCTGCTGCAGGAACGAGGGTAGCCAGGTGACTATCATGTAGTAGCCGTAGCAGGTGGCGAAGTACATCGCGTAGGCGGAGATCATACGCAGGCTGAACAGGCCGCTGGCTTGGCCGTCCTCTTCGGGCTCGGCAGCCGTCGGCGCAACGGCCTGGCTGACGGCCGCCGGGGCTTGAGGCTGCGAGCCTTTGATAACCACGGCGAACACCAGCGTCATCACCACCAACAGACCGGTGATGATGAACAGCATGATCTGCCAGTTCATGTTGAAGCTTTTCACCAGCAGGCTGGAGGCGATCAGGCCGATGGCCATGCCGAGCGCCGAGCCGCTGTTGATTACCGCGGTCGCCAGGCCACGGCGTTCCAGCGGGATATTCTCCGACGACAGGGAGTAGGCCGAGCCGTAATAAGAGCCGCAACCCATGCCCGCCAGCAGGCTGCCGGCATAGACCATGGTCAGGCTGGTGGCGTTGCCGATCAGCAGCGTGGCGATGATGAACAGGCAGAAGCCCGGGATCAGCACCACCTTCTTGCCGAATTTGTCCACCAGGATGCCCGCCGGGATCTGCATCCCGGTATAGGCGAAGAAGTAGAAGCTGGCGATCAGCCCCATTTCCGCATTGGAGTGCGCGCCGATGGTTTGTTGGATCTCGGGGAAGATCGGCGTCAGGACGGTGCGATAGATCCAGATCACCGCCCAGCCCAGACAGAGCACGACGACGATCTTTTTCCAGTAGCGCGGGTCGATGTCGTTGCTCATGCCTCGGCCCCCTGTTCGGTGTAGGCCAGCTGATACAGCGTCTGCGCCAGGATTTTCACCCCTTCGTTCAGATCGGCGACGGTGGTTTTTTCCGCCGGGTTATGGCTGATGCCGGCGATGCTCGGCACGAACATCATCACCGTCGGCACGCGCGGGGCGAAGATTTGCGAGTCGTGCCCGGCGCCGCTGTGCATCATGCGGTAATTCAGCCGCTGCGTTTCGCACAGGCGGCTGACGCAGGCCACCAGCTGTTCGTTCATCGGGATCGGCGCTTCGTCCATCCACAGATCGATCTCGGCCTCGATGCCCATCTCGGCGCAGATGCGCTGGATATCCTGCTCGATCTCCTGCGTGAAGCGCAGCAGCGCGGCCTGATCGGTGTGGCGGCAGTCGAGGGTGAAGTGGGTGAAGCCCGGCACCACGTTGACGGTGTTCGGCTTCGGCTCCACCTTGCCGAAGGTCAGCACCAGCGGATCGCCCTCGGCGCGCGCCTTGGCGATCGATTCGCAGCAGATGCGGCTGAAGGCATGCACGGTATCCCGGCGGTAACTCATCGGGGTGGTGCCGGCGTGGTTGGCTTCGCCCTGCAGCCGCACGTCATAACGTCGTTGGCCGACGATGCTGGTCACCACGCCGATGGTTTTGCCTTCGGTTTCCAGCACCTTGCCCTGCTCGATGTGGATCTCGACGAAGGCTGCGATATCGCTGCGCAGCGGCTGATGCGGCGGGGGGAAATCGAAACCGGCATCGCGCATGGCGTTGATGAAGCCGACGCCCTTGGCGTCCGTAATGTGCTGCACGTCTTCCCGCCGGGCCAGGCCGACGATGTTTTTGCTGCCCCAGAACACATAAGGGAAGCGGCTGCCTTCTTCTTCCGCCAGCGCGATGACTTCCAGGCTGCGCAGCGGCGGGCCGTAGGTGTCCTTGAGGTGTTTGATCGCCATGAAGGCGGCTTCGATACCGAACTGGCCGTCGAGGTTGCCGCCGTTGACCACCGTGTCGATGTGCGAACCGGAGAGAATCACCTGGTCGGGGTATTTGCTGCCCTCCAGTCGGCCGAACAGGTTGCCGACCGCATCAAAATGGGTGTTCAGCCCGGCGGCCTCGAAGGCGTTTCTCAACGCGTGCTGCGCTTCGATCCATTCCGGGGTATAAAGCAGACGCGTCATGCCGCCGCTGGGGTCGGCGCCGATTTTCGATAACCAGCCGGAAATATCACGGATTTCTTGTTGGAAGTCTTTCATGTTTACCTGCCCGCATGTTGTGTCTCAGCGGCGATGCGGCCAGGGCGGGGATATACGCCACCGGCCAGCCTATTGCGCTGAGCGCGCTGATGAAGGTTTTCTTTTTTCTCCCCGGCTCTGACATATCAACCGCGAGCCGCGGCGCAAAAAGCCCACGATAATAAGAGTGCGTTAACTGGCGAAGGGATCTTTATGGTCGTAAGAACGCTGGTAAATAGCATTTGAAATTAAGTATTGATAAATATCGTCGACGATTTCGATACCGTTTTTCTCGCTTTCCATTTCACGCGCATGGCTATTCTGCCCTGGATAAAGCACTTTGCTGACGCCCGGCGCCGGCTTAACGGCATTCAATTCTTTCATGACCTGGCTGATATTTTTACGGAATGCGGATTCGTTGGTGAAATAACCCGGGTTCAGCACGATATGCAATTGGCCCAATTCCCGGCCGGCGCTGAGATCGTGATACATCGAGCTGACGTGTTTGCCGAACGGCAGGCCGAGCAAAATGCCCGACAGCACGTCGACCATCATCATCAGGCCGTAGCCTTTCGGCCCGGCGATCGGCAGCAGCCCGCTGACGGCGAACGGATCGGTAGTGTGCTTGCCCTCGGCGTCCACCGCCCAGGTGTCGGGGATGGCGGCGTTGCGCGAGCGCGCGTCCAGCACTTTGCCCCAGGCCTGTACGGTGGTGGCCATATCGAAGGTGATCAGCTCATCGCCTTCGCCCGGTGCGGAGAAGGCGATGGGGTTGGTGCCGTAGTAGACCTCGGCGCCGCCGTACGGCACCACCATCGGATCGGACTGGCACAGTGAAATGCCGACCATGCCGGCGCGCGCCGCCTGCTGCACGAAGTACGACAGCGCCCCGCTGTGGCCGATGCGGCGCACGCCCACCACCGCCACGCCGTTCTCTTTCGCCATCTCGATGGCGCGATCCATGCTCAGCTTGGCCGCCACGTGCCCGGCGCCGTTGTCGCCGTCGAAAATGGCGCTGCAGGGGCCGGTTTTTTCAAAGGTGAAATGCGGGTGATTGTTGGTGCCGCCTTTGCTGATGCGTTCGGAATAGTATTCGACCCTGACCGCGCCGTGAGAATGAATGCCGCGCGCATCGGCATGAACCAGCACGTCGGCGACGATGCCGGCGTGTTCCTGGCTCAGGCCGGCGGCGTGAATTTTTTGCTGGATAAGCTGATGTAATTGTTGTTTAGAGACCTTCATATACAGTCCTTTTATCACTACGGTTTATTTAATTCGCCTCTGCGTTGTAATGTATAAATACCGGGGGGGAATAATGTGATCCAGATGCGTTTTATCCGATTGGATTAAAAATTCGTTGAATTAAATCGCCATTGTTAGAAGTTTTTTTATAAATGCTTTTTCCCGTCTGTATTAACTAATATTCAGGCGATTAAGTTATTTTTTCTAACAATAGACAAAGTGTGACCGTACTCACCTCTGGGCATGGTTTTAATTTGTAGCTTGATCATTAACCTTTTCGCTGGATTCAATGCATCGCCGCGCCGCCGGTGCGGGAAATATTGCCGATATTATTAAATGCTGTCTTAAGGATATCACCATGATCCATGCTTTTATTAAAAAGGGGAGCTTTCAGGATTCCGTCAGCCTGATGTTGATCTCCCGCAAACTCAGTGAATCTCCCAAGGTCGAGGAAATATCCGTCATGATGGGGACACCGGCCAATAAATCCTTATTGGAGGTGACCGGTTTCTGGCACCCGCAGTTTAGCGAAGCGACGCCTAACGATATTTGCGTGGCGATCAAAGCGGAGTCCGCCGACGAGACGATTGCCGAGGAGATCGGCGCGGCGCTGGAGACGGCGCTCAAGGCGATTGCGCAGGGGAGCCAGGGCGGCAAAAAACTGCTGCGGGCGCGCAGCTGGCGCACCGCCAGGCAGAAGCTGCCCGCCGCCAATCTGGCGCTGATCTCGATCGCCGGCGAATACGCGGCGGAGTTGGCGGATAGCGCGCTGGAAGACGGCTGCAACGTGATGATGTTCTCCGACAACGTCAGCCCGGCGCAGGAAGTGGCGCTGAAAACCAAGGCGCGTGAACGCGGGCTGATCGTGATGGGGCCGGACTGCGGCACCGCCTGCATTGCCGGCGCGCCGCTGGCGTTCGCCAACGTGGCACCCGCCGGATCTATCGGCGTGGTGGGCGCCTCCGGCACCGGCATTCAGGAGCTTATTTCGCAAATTACCCTGGCGGGCCAGGGCATCTCGCACGCTATCGGCCTCGGCGGGCGGGATTTGACGGCGGAGATCGGCGGCATCAGCGCCATCAGCGCGCTGCGCATGCTGGCGGCGGATCCGCAGAGTCTTGTGCTGGCGTTCGTGTCCAAGCCGCCGGCGCCCGAAGTGCGCCAGCGGGTGATCGACGAGATGAAAGCGCTCGGCAAGCCGGTGGTGGCGCTGTTCCTCGGCGCGCAGTCTGCCGTGCGCCAGGAGGGCAACATCACGTTCGCCGCCACGCTGGATGAAGCGGCGCGGCTGGCGGCGATGCTGGGTTGCGTGCAGCAACAGGCGGCGCAACAGCCTGCGGTGCCCGGCGGCAAAATCGCCGGGCTGTACGCCGGGGGCACGCTGGCGGCCGAATGCGCGATGCTGCTGGCGGAAAAACTGTCCCTGCCGGTGGATAGCGAGCATCCGCGCGGCGCCATGCTGGTGGCCGACGGCCATCGCATCATCGACATGGGCGATGACTTTTATACCCAGGGGCGCCCGCACCCGATGATTGACCCGACCGCCCGCAATCAAGAGATCGCCCGCCTGGCGCAGCAGCCGCAGACCGGCGTGTTGCTGCTGGACGTGGTGATCGGCTTCGGCGCTCAGGACGAGCCGGCGGCGTCGCTGGCGGCCGAGGTGGCCAACGTGCGCGCGGCGCGCGGCGCGGCTCACCCGCTGGCGGCGATCGCCACCGTCACCGGCACCGAACAGGATCCGCAGCAGCGCTCGCGGCAAATCGCCACCCTGCAGGAGGCCGGCATCGCGGTAATGCCGTCGCTGCCGGCGGCGGTCGCGCTGGCGCATCAGCTGATTACCCCCGTCTTACCCGCACCTGAACGCGAACGGCCGGCCTTGCTGGACGGCGTCGCGGTGATCAACGCCGGGCTGCGCAGTTTCGCCGATGACCTGCAAACCAGCGATATCCCGGTGGTGCATTACCAGTGGGCGCCGGTGGCCGGTGGCGATCAACGATTAGCCAACATCTTGAAAAAATTAAAGTAAGGAACCGCTATGTACGCAACGATTGAGCAAGCAAACGCCGCCGTTATCGCCCGTATCCGCGAGGCGCGCCCGCACTGGCAGGATGTGGATCTGGCGCACCGCTTGATCCCGCAGTTGGCCGAAGGGCGCAAGCTGCTGCACGCCGGCCCGCCGGTCACCTGGCAAGAGATGAGCGGCCCGGTGCGCGGCGCCTGCATCGGCGCCTGCCTGTTCGAAGGCTGGGCGCAGGATGAGCAGCAGGCGCTGGCGCTGCTGGAGCAGGGGGAAATCGAGTTTATCCCATGCCACAGCGTGAGCGCGGTAGGGCCGATGGGTGGCATCACCTCGGCCCACATGCCGATGGTAGTGGTCAGGAACACCGTTCACGGCAATTACGCCTACTGCAACATGAACGAAGGCATCGGCAAAGTGATGCGCTTCGGCGCCTACGGCGAGGACGTGCAGCAGCGCCTGCGCTGGATGCGCGATTCGCTGGCCCCGGTGTTGAAAGCGGTGCTGGCGACGCTCGAGGAAGGGATCGATCTGACCGCGCTGATGGCGCAGGCGATCAGCATGGGGGACGAATTCCACCAGCGCAATATCGCGGCCTCGGCGCTGCTGATGCGCAGGCTGGCGCCGGAGATTAGCCTGCTGCCGCGCGATAAGGCGGAGCTGGCGCAGGTGATGCAGTTCCTCAGCATCACCGATCAGTTCTTCCTCAATCTGGCGATGGCCTACTGCAAGGCGGCGATGGACGCCGGGGCGGAGATTGAGCAGGGCACCATCGTTACGGTAATGACCCGCAACGGCAAGAACTTCGGCATCAAGATCAGCGGGATGGGCGATCGTTGGTTCACCGCGCCGGTGAACACGCCGGAGGGGCTGTTCTTCTCCGGCTTCAGCCAGGCGGACGCCAACCCGGACATCGGCGACAGCGCGATCACCGAAACCTTCGGCATTGGCGGCGCGGCGATGGTAGCGGCCCCGGGCGTGACGCGCTTCGTCGGGGCTTCCGGCGGCATGAGCGCCGCCACCGACATCTCCGAGGAAATGGCGGAAATCTACCTCGAGCGCAACATGATGCTGCAGATCCCGACCTGGGACTTCCAGGGCGCCTGCCTGGGGCTGGATGCCCGGCGGGTGGTGGAAACCGGCATCACGCCGCTGATCAACACCGGCATCGCCCACCGCGAAGCCGGGGTCGGGCAAATTGGCGCCGGCACGGTGCGCGCGCCGCTCGGCTGCTTCGAGAAAGCGATCGAAGCGCTGGCCGATAAGCTCGGCATTACGGCGTAAGCGAACGGAGGCGCATATGGACATTATCGCGTTGGCCGGCAGCCGCCATGCGACGCAGGATTACGGCGCGCTGCGCTGCGTCGGCAGCTTCAACAACGCGATCAATTTCCTGACGGAAAACGCGCGGCTGCTGACGCTGCACCGCGCCGGCAGCGGCCTGAGCCCGATGGGGTGGCAGCTTGGTACGCGGGATTTCGACCGCGTGCGGCGTGCGGCGCCGTCCGCGCGACGCTGCGCTTTCTCCGCCGCAGGCATCACGTTGGATGCGCTCCTGGTGCGGCCCGCCGCGGCGGCGCGGGATCTGGCGCTGGCGCCGCGTGCGGCCATTGCCGATCGGCCGCTGACGGCGGTATTGCAGCACTGCACGGCGCAGTGTGGGTTGCACGGCGAGCTGGGCCGATTGGTGAGGCAGCCGTTAACGCCGGAGCCGGCCGCGCTGGTGCGGGATTTCTCCCGTTGGCTGCGGGGCGACACGGTCGACTGGCACCAGGCGCTGGGCAAGGGGCCGGGGCTGACGCCGAGCAACGACGACACCTTGCTCGGCCTGCTGCTGAGCGCCTACCTCGACAGCCGCATCCCGGTTACCGGGCTGGCGCCGTTTTTCGCCCAGACGCCACCGCTGGACGCGCTGACCACGCTGGTGAGTGCGCACTACCTGCGTTACGCCGAACAGGGCGTGTTCGCCACGCCGCTGCATGCGTTGGCGCGGGGGCTGCGGGCGCCTGAAGAGGGATCGGCGGCGGTGGCGGCGGTGCTGAGCCTGGGGCACTTCTCGGGAGCGGACACGCTGCTGGGCGTGTGGCTGGGGGTGACGACGATTAACGCACTGTGCGGCGCGCGGTGTGAACACGAGGGCCGGATCGCGGATCCGGCCGGGACGGTATGATTTCAACTACGGGTGCAAACCATGAAAACCTTGGTCATTGCGTTGGGCGGCAACGCCCTGTTGCAGCGCGGAGCCGTGCTCTCTGCGGAAAATCAGTATAAGAGCATCGCCCTTATCGCCGACGCCATCGGCAAGCTGGCGCAGAAATACCGCATTGCCATCGTACACGGCAACGGGCCGCAGGTGGGGCTGCTGGCGTTGCAGAACCTGGCGTACCGCGATGTGCCGCCTTATCCGCTGGATATTCTGGTGGCCGAAAGCCAGGGCATGATCGGCTATATGCTGGCGCAGCAATTGAGCGCCAGCCATCCGCAGCAGCCGGTGTCCACGCTGCTGACGCGGGTGCTGGTGGATGCGCAGGATGCGGATTATCAGGCGCCGAGCAAGTTCATCGGGCCGGTGTATGCGCCGGAACAGCGGCAGGCGCTGGAGTCCAAATACGGCTGGACGCTGAAGGCGGACGGCAACTACATCCGCCGGGTGGTGCCTTCGCCGGCGCCGCAGAAGATCCTCGACATCGAGGCGATCACGCTGCTGCTGTCGCAGCGGCACATCGTGATCTGCAACGGCGGCGGCGGCATTCCGATGATCGCCGGCGAGCATGGGCTGACGGGCAGCGAAGCGGTGATCGACAAAGATCTGGCGGCGGCGCTGTTGGCGGAGCAGGTGGGGGCCGATCACCTGGTGATCCTCACCGACGCCGACGCGGTGTATCAGGCGTGGGGCACGCCGCGCCAGCGCGCCATTCGCCGCGCCACCACGCAGGAGCTGGCGCCGATGGTGGTGGCGGACGGCGCCATGGGGCCGAAGATCATGGCGGTCAGCCGCTTCGTCGATCGCACCGGGCGGACGGCGCATATCGGTGGCCTGCAGGATATCGACGCGGTGCTGGCGGGCCAGGCCGGCACCTCTATTTTACCTTAGCCGCCGTCGGTTTATCCGCGCCCGCGCTGGCGCGGATAAGTATGCCTAAATGGCATGATTTCAATAATTTTTATTCATTTCATGATGTTGCTCGCCTTGGCTAGAGTAAAAACACCCCGGTATTTACCGTCAAAAATTTGTCATTTTTATTTGCGACTATGCTTTTTGAAATGACATTTCGGCCAAGGATTGTTATGGATTCGCTCAGTGTTGATGAACTCGCCCAGAAGAAGGATCGCTGGTATCGCATTGTGGAGGAGATGTTGGCGGAAGCCGGCGTCGCCATCAACGGCCCGCGCGCCTGGGATATCCGGGTGCACAACCCGGCGCTGTTCAAACGCATTTTGCAGGAAGGCTCGCTCGGTTTCGGCGAAGGCTATATGGACGGCTGGTGGGAGTGCGAACGGCTGGACATGCTGTTCACCCGCATTCTGCAGGCCGGCGTCGATGAGCGGCTGCCGAAAAGCCTGAGCGACATCGCGCGCGTCGCCTATGCCCGGCTGTTCAACCGCCAATCGCGCAAGCGCGCCTGGCAGGTGGGCAAAGAGCACTACGACATCGGCAACGACCTGTTCCGGGCGATGCTCGACCCTTACATGCAATACTCCTGCGGCTACTGGAAAGAGGCGCAGACGCTGGAGCAGGCACAGCAGGCCAAGCTGCGGATGATCTGCGAAAAACTGCAGCTGAAACCGGGCATGACGCTGCTGGATATCGGCTGCGGCTGGGGCGGGTTGGCGCAATTTGCGGCGCAACACTACGGCGTCACGGTGCACGGCGTGACCATTTCGGCCGAGCAGCAGAAGCTGGCGCAGGAACGCTGCGCCGGGCTGAACGTCGAGATCTTGCTACAGGATTACCGCGATCTGGATCGCCAGTTCGATCGCATCGTGTCGGTCGGCATGTTCGAGCACGTCGGGCCGAAAAACTACGAGACCTATTTCAGCGTCGCGGCGCGCAACCTGAAGTCGGATGGCCTGTTCCTGCTGCACACCATCGGTTCCAATCAGACCGATCTCAACGTCGACGCCTGGATAGACAAATACATCTTCCCCAACGGCTGCCTGCCTTCGGTGCGGCATATCGCCGAGGCCAGCGAAGGGCGTTTCGTGATGGAGGATTGGCACAACTTTGGCGCCGATTACGATCGCACGCTGATGGCCTGGCTGGAGAACTTCAAACGGGCGTGGCCAGAGTTGGCCGGCGGCTATTCCGAGCGCTTCGAACGCATGTTCACTTACTACCTGAACGCCTGCGCCGGCGCGTTCCGTTCGCGCAACATTCAGCTGTGGCAGGTGTTGTTCAGCCCGGCGGGCGTGGAGGGTGGGGTGCGGGTCTATCGCTGATATCCCCGTTATATTTCAAGCTGCATCTGTGTTGGCTGCGTTTACGCGCCCCGGTCGCTTACTTGAGTAAGTTCCCGGGGACTTACAAACTTGCCGCCAACAACGATGCGGCTGGAAAGACGAAGAGTATATCAGTACAGCAGCGAGTACAGCTGGCGGCGATATTTAGCGGCCAGCGCGTCGCCGGTGCCGAGCGCGGCCAGAATGTCCATCAGGGTCTTGCGCGCGTTGCCGTTGGCGGCGGCCAGATCTTTCTTCAGATGCCCCATCAGCAGCTCCAGCGCTTCTTCGTTACGCCCGACCTGATGCAGCTGCAGCGCCAGCTGCACTGCCAGCTCGACGTTGTCCGGCTGCTGCTGCACCTGCTGTTGCAGCTGCTGGATTTCCGGCGTGTCCGCCGCCTGCTTCAACAGTTCAATCTGCGCCACCAGGCCCTGATAGCGGGTATCGCGATCCTGCAGCGGGATGGTCGCCAGCACCGCTTCGGCGTCTTCGCTGCGGCTGAGCGCGATCTGGGTTTCGGCCAGGGTCAGGCCGATGTCGCTGCGCTGTTGGCTGCTCTGCCAGGCGTCTTTCAGCAGCGGCAGCGCTTCGGCGGCGTTGCCGGCGGCCAGCAGTTCCTGCGCCTGCGCCAGTTTCAGGTCTTCTTCCTTCGGCAGGAAACGCTGCAGCAAGTCGCGGATCGCTTCTTCCGGCTGCGGGCCCTGGAAGCCGTCGACCGGCTGGCCATCTTTGAACAGATAGACCGTCGGAATGGAGCGTAGCCCGAACTGGGAGGCGATCATCTGTTCGGCGTCGCAGTCCACCTTGGCCAGAATGAACTGACCGGCGTATTCCGCCGCCAGCTTGTCCAGCACCGGCGTGAGCTGCAGGCAGTGTTGGCTGCGTTCGGACCAGAAGTAGAACAGCACCGGAATGGACATCGATTGTTCCAGCGTCTGGTGCAGGTTAGTTTCGTTAATATCAACAACAGCTTGAGCTAGCATCTTTTTTCTCTCTGATCGTGCGGAGCCATGGGGTGTAGATGGGGGCGCGCCGCCATTCTTCAACCCCGGCAGGCGAATTAAGCGTTGCTGCGCAGCAGCCAATCCAGACAGCGGCCCGGCAAAATGCGGCGCAGCACGCTCATGGCGTGCGCCAGCAGGGTCACCGGGTAGCGCAGTTTGGCGCGTGGGCTTTCCAGCGCGTGGCGGAGTTTGGGCAAAATGGCCTCCGGCGGCAGCGTCAGGCGCTTGGCGATGCCGGGGTTGTGCACTGGTTTGTCGCTCTGCGCCTGGTTGACGTTCTGGCTAAAGTGGGTGGCGATCGGCCCCGGTTCGATCAGGCTGACCTGAATGCCGCTGCCGTGCAGCTCCATGCGCAGCGCATCCGACCAGGCCTCCAGCGCGAACTTGCTGGCGGCGTAGGCGCCGCGCCCGGCGCTGGAGACCAGCCCCATCACCGAGCTGGTCTGGATAATGCGCCCTTCGCCGTGCGGCAGCATTGCCGGCAACAACAGCTGGGTCAGTTGGTGGGCGCCGAACAGGTTGGTGGCGAACTGCCGCTCCAGCTGGCTGCGCGAAATGCGGCTGAGCGGGCCGTAAACGCCGAAACCGCCGTTGTTGAACAGGCCGTACAGGCGGCCGTCTGTCAGTGCGATCACCTCGGCGGCGGCGCGCTCGACGCTGGCGCTGTCGTCCAGATCCAGCTCGAGGCTTTCCAGCCCGAGCTGGCGCATGTTTTCCACGTCCTGCGGTTTGCGGCAGGCGGCGAGCACCCGGTAGCCGCGGTTGCGCAGATCCTGCGCCGCAATCAGTCCAATTCCGCTGGAACAGCCGGTTATCAATACCGCTTTTTGCATAACTTTACCTAGTGTACGACCCTAATTTAGTGAGACTCATGCTTTACTAGCGGTTCCAGGCGCTCCGCCATCCAGGTGGCGATAAACGGCTGGGCGTCCCCATTGGGGTGCAATCCGTCATCCTGCATCCATTCCGGCTTCACCACCACCTGTTCCATATAGAACGGCAGCAGCGGAATGTTGAACTGTTTGGCCAGCGCCGGATAGACGGCGCTGAACGCCTCGGTATAGCGGCGGCCGTAGTTCGGCGGGATGCGAATTTGCATCAGCAGCGGCTGTGCGCCGGCCTGCTGCACCTGTGTGATGATCTGGCCGAGATCGCGCTGTACGTCCTGCGCCGGGAAGCCGCGCAGGCCGTCGTTGGCGCCCAGCTCGATCAGCACCCAGCGCGGCTGATGCTGTTTCAGCAGCGCGGGCAGACGCGCCAGCCCCTGTGCGGCGGTGTCGCCACTGATGCTGGCGTTGACCAGCTGCGGCGCGCCCGGTTTTTTCTGCCACTGTTCGGCCAACAGCGTCGGCCAGGCCCGCTCGATCGGCAGGCGGTAGCCGGCGCTTAAACTGTCGCCCAAAATCAACAAGGTATCGGCGGCGACAGCGCGTAAACTGAATAATCCCAACAGCAAAAGGAAGGGAAGATGCCAGCGGAAAACGTTCTTGAAGTTCATCATCTTAGTAAACACGTTGGTCAGGGTGAGCATCAGCTCACCATCCTTACCGGAGTCGAGCTGCTTGTCAAACCCGCGCAGACGATCGCCCTGATCGGCGAATCCGGATCGGGGAAATCGACCCTGCTGGGCATTTTGGCCGGGCTGGATGACGGCAGCGAGGGCGAGGTGCGCCTGCTCGGCGAGTCGCTGACCGCGTTGGACGAAGAAGGCCGCGCCGCGCTGCGCGCCAGGAATGTCGGCTTCGTGTTTCAGTCGTTCATGCTGGTGCCGACGCTGAACGCGCTGGAAAACGTGCAGCTGCCGGCGCTGCTGCGCGGCGAGAGCGACAGGCAGAGCCGCGAGCAGGCGGTACAGCTGCTGGAACAGCTGGGATTGGGGAAACGACTCGATCACCTGCCGGCGCAGCTGTCCGGCGGCGAGCAGCAGCGAGTGGCGCTGGCGCGCGCCTTCAGCGGCCGGCCGCGGGTGCTGTTCGCCGATGAACCGACCGGCAACCTCGATCGCCAGACCGGCGATCGCATTGCCGATCTGCTGTTCTCTCTCAACCGCGATTTTGACACCACCCTGATCCTGGTAACCCATGACGAAACCCTGGCGGCGCGCTGCCAGCGGCGGCTGCGGCTGCGCGAAGGCAAGCTGTGGGAGGAAGCATGATCTGGCGCTGGTTCTGGCGCGAATGGCGTTCGCCGTCGCTGCTGATCGTTTGGCTGGCGCTGACGCTCTCCGTGGCCTGCGTGCTGGCACTGGGCAGCATCAGCGATCGCATGGACAAAGGGCTCAGCCAGCAGAGCCGCGACTTTATCGCCGGCGATCGGGTGTTGCGCAGCGCGCATCCGGTGCCGGAAGGCTGGCTGCTGGACGCGCAGCAGCAGGGGCTGAAGCTGAGCCGTCAGCTGTCGTTCACCACCATGACCTATGCCGGCGATCGGCCGCAGCTGGCGGACGTGAAAGCCACCGATCTGGCCTATCCGCTGTACGGCAAACTGGAAACGCGCCCGGCCAACATCAAGCCCGAACCGGGCAGCGTGCTGGTGGCGCCGCGTCTGCTGGCGCTGCTGAACGTGAAAGTGGGCGATTCGCTTGAGGTGGGCGACACCACGCTGCGCATCGCCGGTGAAATCATTCAGGAGCCGGACGCCGGCTTCAACCCGTTCCAGACCGCGCCGCGCATCATGATCAACCTGGCGGACGTCGATAAGACCGGCGCGGTGCAGCCGGGCAGTCGCCTGACCTACCGCTACATGTTCGCCGGCGCCGAGCCGGATATTCAGCGTTACGAAGCGCGGCTAACGCCACAGTTGACGCCGGATCAGCGCTGGTTCGGGCTGCAGGAGTCCGGCAGCGCGCTCGGCAAGTCGCTGCAGCGATCCCAACAGTTCCTGCTGCTGTCGGCCCTGCTGACGCTGCTGTTGTCGATCGCCGCTGTGGCGGTGGCGATGAGCCACTATTGCCGCAGCCGCTACGATCTGATCGCGGTGCTGAAAACCCTTGGCGCCGGGCGCGGCGCGCTGCGTAAGCTGATCGTCGGCCAGTGGCTGGCGGTGATGGCGCTGGCGGCGGTGTGCGGCGGGGCGATCGGGTTGGCGTTCGAAGCGCTGTTGATTCGCCTGCTGAAGCCGGTGTTGCCGGCCGCATTGCCCGCCGCCGGCGCCTGGCCGTGGCTGTGGGCGCTCGGCGCGCTGGTGCTGATTTCACTGCTGGTCGGGCTGCGGCCGTATCGTCAGCTGCTGGCTACCCAACCGCTGCGGGTGCTGCGCCGCGATGTGGTGGCCAACGTCTGGCCGCTGCGCTACTTCCTGCCGGTGACGGCGGCGATCGTGGTGGCGCTGCTGGTGACGCTGATGGGGGCCAGCACGCTGCTGTGGGCGATCCTGGCCGGTATGGCGGTGCTGGCACTGCTGCTGGGCGGTATCGGCTGGGGCAGCCTGCTGTTGCTGCGCCGCATCACGCTCAAGAGCCTGGCGCTGCGGCTGGCGGTTAACCGCTTGCTGCATCAGCCGTGGGTGACCATCAGCCAGCTGGCGGCATTTTCGCTGTCGTTCATGCTGCTGGCGCTGCTGTTGGTGCTGCGCGGCGATCTGCTCGAACGCTGGCAGCAACAGCTGCCGCCGGACAGCCCGAACTATTTCCTGCTCAACATGACCGAGGCGCAGGTGCCGCAGGTGAAAACCTTCCTGCAGCAGCACCAGATCAAGCCGGAAACCTATTATCCGATCGTCCGGGTGCGCCTCACCGAGATAAACCAGCAGGTGGCGACCGAGCGGGTGCATGAAGACGATCCGGGCGGCGAGGCGGTGAACCGCGAGCTGAACCTGACCTGGCTGGCCGATTTGCCGGATCATAATCCGCTGGTGGCGGGCAGTTGGCCGCCGAAAAGCGGCGAGGTCTCGATGGATGAAGGCATTGCCGGGCGGCTGAAGATCACGCTGGGCGACACGCTGACCTTCAGCGGCGATACCCAGGCGTTCAGCGCCAAGGTCACCAGCCTGCGCCAGGTGGATTGGGAAAGCCTGAAGCCGAACTTTTACTTTATCTTCCCGCCCGGCGCGCTGGACGGTCAGCCGCAAACCTGGCTCACCAGCTTCCGCTACGACGGTGACGGCCAGATGCTGACCCAGCTCAACCGCCAGTTCCCGACGCTCAGCCTGCTGGACATCGGCGCGATCCTGAAACAGGTCGGCGGCGTGCTGCAGCAGGTCAGCCGCGCGTTGGAGGTGATGGTGGTGCTGGTGGTGCTGTGCGGCGGCCTGCTGCTGCTGGCACAGGTACAGGTCGGCATGCGTCAGCGCCGCCAGGAGCTGGTGGTGTATCGCACGCTGGGGGCCGGCAAACGGCTGCTGCGCCGCACGCTGTGGTGCGAGTTCGCCCTGCTGGGGCTGGTGGCGGGCATCGCGGCGGCGGTGGGCGCCGAGGCGGCGCTGTGGCTGCTGCAGAGCCGGGTATTCGACTTCCCGTGGACGCCGACGCCGGTGCTGTGGTGGGCGCTGCCGCTGGCCAGCGCGCTGCTGCTGTCGCTGTGCGGTGGCTGGCTGGGCGTGCGCCTGCTGCGCGGCCGGGCGCTGTTCCGCAGTTATGAGGGCTGATCTTGCTATCGCAGGTCCGTTGCCGCCAAGCGTGGCCGGGCCTGCCGTTTTTTCGCGCGTTACCGGTGCTATTCCTCTTTATGCCCACCCTGAATGAAATCGATTACATTTATGTCATGTCGATACGGCTGCCGTTGGTCATCGATGCAATGGACACCTGGTCAATTTCGCCTGTTTTATGCCTTAATTTATAGCGTTATGCTGCAATCAAGCGAATTTACCCACCTTAAAAAACGGCATATCAATATTTAATGGAGTGTAATCGTTTTCACTAATGTGATCGCACTCACTTATCTCCGACGCATTGCCTCCTATCATGTCGCACACTGATGACCGTTTTCTCCTGGAGGCTGTATGAGCGATACCGTCAAAGTTACACCGGCGGAGAAAAGCCCGACTCATGTCGGCATGACTTTTTTCGTCTGTTTTTTAGCCGCATTGGCCGGCCTGTTGTTCGGTCTGGATATCGGCGTAATCGCCGGCGCTCTGCCGTTTATTACCGACACATTTCAGATCACCAGCTCTCAGCAGGAGTGGGTGGTCAGCTCTATGATGTTTGGCGCCGCCGTCGGCGCCATCGGCAGCGGCTGGATGAACTTCCGGCTGGGGCGCAAATACAGTTTGATGATCGGCGCCATCCTGTTCGTGGCGGGATCGCTGTGTTCTGCGTTCGCCCCCAACGTGGAGGTCCTGATCGTTTCACGCATTCTGCTGGGATTGGCGGTGGGTATCGCTTCTTATACTGCGCCGATTTATCTCTCTGAAATCGCGCCGGAGAAAATCCGCGGCAGCATGATTTCGATGTATCAATTGATGATCACCATCGGCATTCTGGCCGCTTACCTGTCTGATACGGCATTCAGCTATACCGGCGCCTGGCGCTGGATGTTGGGCGTCATCACCATCCCGGCCGGGCTGTTGTTGGTCGGCGTGTTCTTTTTGCCTGACAGCCCGCGGTGGCTGGCCTCGCGCAATCGCCATGAGCAGGCGCGTCAGGTGTTGGAGAAGCTGCGCGACAGCAGTGCCCAGGCGCAGCATGAGCTGAATGAAATTCGTGAAAGCCTCAAACTGAAGCAAAGTGGTTGGGCGCTGTTCAAAGGCAATAAAAATTTCCGCCGCGCGGTTTTCCTTGGCATTCTTCTCCAGGTGATGCAGCAGTTCACCGGGATGAACGTTACCATGTATTACGCGCCGAAGATTTTCGGTCTGGCGGGCTTCGCCAGTACGGAACAGCAGATGTGGGGCACGGTGATCGTCGGTCTGGTCAACGTGCTGGCCACCTTTATCGCTATTGGACTGGTCGATCGCTGGGGCCGCAAACCCACCCTGATCCTTGGGTTTATCGTGATGGCTGTCGGCATGGGGGCACTGGGCACCATGATGAACATCGGCATGAACTCTGCGGCGGAGCAATATTTCGCCATCGTCATGCTGCTGATGTTTATCGTCGGCTTTGCCATGAGCGCCGGCCCGCTGATTTGGGTGCTGTGTTCAGAGATCCAGCCATTGAAAGGCCGCGATTTCGGCATCACCTGTTCCACCGCCACTAACTGGATCGCCAATATGATTGTGGGGGCGACATTCCTGACCATGCTGAATTCGTTGGGTAGCGCTCACACCTTTTGGGTCTATGCGGGGCTTAACGTACTGTTTGTTTTCATCACGTTGGCGCTGATCCCGGAAACCAAAAATATTTCTCTGGAACATATTGAACGCAATCTGATGGCCGGCAAGCCGTTGCGTAACATCGGCTCGCGTTGATCTTTGCGGCAAAAAAAAGGTTCAGCCTGGGCTGAACCTTCTTCTTTTCGGCGGTGTAAACCGTTAAGCCAGCTTCTGCTGTGCCCAGGCCAGGCCGCTTTGGTACTCGCCCGGCAGCAGCGGCGCCAGCGCCTGAAGCGCCTGGCGCAGATCGGCGGCACTCGGGTCGTTCAGATTGAGATGGCCGACCTTGCGGCCCGGGCGCACTTCTTTCTCATACCAGTGCAGATGCACCAGCGGCAGCGACAGCCACTGTTCGTTGACGGCGGTACCGATCAGGTTGACCATCACCGACGGTGTGCTCACCACCGGCTGCGGCAGCGGCAGGCCGAGGATGGCGCGCAGGTGCAGCTCGAACTGACTGATGGACGCGCCGTTTTGCGTCCAGTGGCCGCTGTTGTGCACGCGCGGCGCCAGTTCGTTGATCAGCAGCCGATCGCCGACGATAAAGCACTCCATCGCCATCACGCCGACGTAGTTCAGCTCGTTCAGGATCGCCGCCAGCATCTGCTCGGCCTGTTGCTGCAGCGCCGCGTTGGGCTGCGGCAGCGCCACGCTGGTGCGCAGGATGCCGTCTTCATGCAGGTTGTGGGTCAGCGGGTAGAATACCGAACGGCCGTCGTGGCCGCGCGCGCCCACCAGCGACACTTCGCCGGAGAAATTGATGCCTTGCTCGACGATGCACTCGCCATAGGCGTCGGCCGGCAGTTCGGCTTCCTGGCCCGGACGCAAACGCCATTGGCCGCGGCCGTCATAACCGCCGACCCGGCGTTTGACGATCGCCAGCTCACCCAGCGAAGCGAATACCTGCGGCCATTCGGCGGCGCTCGCCAGCAGCTGCCACGGCGCGGTCGCCAGGCCGAGCTGGTCGAGCAGCTGTTTTTGCGTCAGGCGATCTGCCAGGCGCGGGAAGATGTCGCGGTTGACGAAGGCGCTGTGGGTCGCCAGCTCGCGCGTCAGCGCGGTTTCCGGCCAGCGTTCGATCTCGGCGGTAATGACGCTGTTCTGATACGGCACCGCCTCGGGCTCGGCATCGATGCCGACAGGGTAGACGGCAATGCCCAGCGGTTCGCCGGCCTGGCGCAGCATGCGCCCCAGCTGGCCGTTGCCCAGTACGCAAACCGGCTTCATGCGTCCTCCCGCGGATCGGGGTGGTTCAATACCTCTTCGGTCTGCGCCCGACGCCAGTCCGCCAAACGCTGCGTCAGCGCGGCGTCGTGCAGCGCCAGGATCTGCATCGCCAGCAGCCCGGCGTTGGCGGCGCCGGCTTTGCCGATCGCCAGCGTGCCCACCGGAATGCCGCGCGGCATCTGTACGATGGAGTACAGGCTGTCTACGCCGCTCAGCGCGGCGCTTTGCACCGGCACACCCAGCACCGGCACCAGGGTTTTCGCCGCCAGCATGCCCGGCAGGTGCGCCGCACCGCCGGCGCCGGCGATGATCACGTCAAAACCGTTGGCGGTAGCCTGCTCGGCGAAGCTGAACAGCTTGTCCGGCGTGCGGTGAGCGGAAACGACTTCGACATGGAAGGGGACATCGAGCTGGGTCAGGACTTCGGCGGCGAACTGCATGGTGGCCCAGTCACTTTTCGATCCCATTACAATTGCGATTTTCGCCCCGGTAGTGGCGGCTGAAGCGGCGTTGGCTCCCATGGGTGTAAGGCTCCTGTGATTTTTCTGGCGTCGGCTGAGGGCCGAATGAGGGCGTAGAGCATACCATGAGCGCACGGCGAGGAAAACGGTTGCGTCGCCGGTTTTCAGCGCCGAAAGCGCGAATTTTCACTCGCGCGCCAGTCCGGGGCTCAGAATGGGAATTGGATCAGCTCGACGGCGTCGGCGCTGACTTTGATCATCGATCCTTCGACGTGCCAGGCGCCCAGCACCGCACGATGGGCTTCGCCGTTGCTCAACGCCAGCCGGTGCACCGCCGGGCGATGGGTATGGCCGTGGATCATCCAGTGCACGTCGTGGCGCAGCATCGTCTGTTCGACTGCCTGCGGGTTGACGTCCATGATGGCTTCCGACTTGTACTGGTTGGATTGCTGGCTGCGGGCGCGCATGTTGGCGGCGATCTTCAGTCGCCAGCGCAGCGGCAGCGCCAGGAACAATTTTTGAATCAGCGGGTTGTGCACTTTACGGCGGAATTGCTGATAGGCTTGATCGTCGGTGCACAGGGTGTCGCCGTGCAGGATCAGGATCCTACGGCCGTACAGCTCCAGCACTTTCTCTTCCGGCAGCAGCTGCATGCCGCTGGCGCGGGCGAAGCGCTTGCCGAGCAGAAAATCGCGGTTGCCGTGGATGAAGTAGCAGGGCACGCCGGCCTGTTGCAGCGCTTTCAGCGCCTCGGCGATCTCCGCGTGCAGCGGCTCGGGATCGTCGTCGCCGATCCAGGCTTCAAACAGGTCGCCGAGGATGTACAGCGCGTCGGCGTGCACCGCTTCCCGCCGTAAAAAACGCAGAAAACCGGCAGTGATTGCCGGTTCCTGTGCGCACAAGTGCAGATCTGCGATGAACAGCGTACTCATGCAGCCGCGATTACTCGCTGACGGTCACGCTGTTGATCACTACGTCTTCTACCGGTACGTCCTGGTGCATGCCGCTGCGGCCGGTTTTCACGCCTTTGATCTTGTTGACCACGTCCATGCCTTCAACCACTTCAGCAAACACGCAGTAGCCCCAGCCCTGCACGTTTTCGCCGCGGAAGTTCAGGAAGTCGTTGTCAGCCACGTTGATGAAGAACTGTGCGGTGGCGGAGTGCGGATCGTTGGTGCGTGCCATTGCCAGGGTGCCGATGGTGTTTTTCAGACCGTTGTTGGCTTCGTTCTTGATGGTCGCGTTGGTCGCTTTCTGGTTCATGCCTGGCTCGAAACCGCCGCCCTGGATCATGAAGCCGTTGATCACACGGTGGAAGATGGTGTTGTCGTAGAAACCGGCGCGGCAGTAGTTCAGGAAGTTTTCAACGGTAACCGGCGCTTTGTCAGCAAAGGTCTTGATAACGATATCGCCGTGATTGGTGTGGAAAGTAACCATAGTTTTAATCCTAACAAGGTGAAGTGAGACGTCACGTAAAGCGAGTGAACATTCAGACCGCCCTTATAACATATCCGCCCCAGCGAGTCAGCAGCGGCTCAACCGCGCACTGTCTGTGGTAATTGCATTTATGTTATATTATAACAATTGCACCAGCCGCCGAATTTCGCGCATTTTATTCGCGTGAAATCAGCAAAGCATGGCCTTAACCTTGCAATAGATCAGGCTTCAGGTTTCAATACGCTACCGGGCGGAAAACCTGAAGCCCGGTTATCTTTTTTGTTATCACGCACACCACGGAATCTCCCGATGCTAAAGATTTTTAATACCCTGAGTCGTCAAAAAGAGGAATTCAAACCCATTCATGCCGGGAAAGTGGGCATGTACGTGTGCGGGGTAACCATCTATGACCTGTGTCACATCGGGCACGGTCGTACCTTTGTCGCTTTCGACGTGGTGGCGCGTTACCTGCGCTACCTCGGCTATTCGCTGAACTACGTGCGCAACGTCACCGACGTGGACGACAAAATCATCCGCCGCGCGGCGGAAAATCATGAGACTTGCGACCAGCTGACCGAACGCATGCTGGCGGAAATGCACGCCGACTTCGACGCGCTGCTGATCGACCGCCCGGATCAAGAGCCGCGTGCGACCCAGCACATCGCCGAGATCATCGAGATCACCCAGCGTCTGATCGATCGCGATCATGCCTATGTGGCCAGCAACGGCGACGTGATGTTCTCCATCGACAGCGATCCGCAATACGGGCTGCTGTCGCGCCAGGATCTGGATCAGCTGCAGGCCGGCGCGCGCGTAGAGATCGACGACGTGAAGCGCAACCCGATGGACTTCGTGCTGTGGAAGATGTCCAAACCGGGCGAGCCAAGCTGGCAGTCGCCGTGGGGGCCGGGCCGTCCGGGCTGGCATATCGAATGCTCCGCCATGAACTGCAAGCAGCTGGGCACCCACTTCGACATCCACGGCGGCGGTTCCGATCTGATGTTCCCGCACCACGAGAACGAGATCGCACAGTCGAGCTGCGCCCACGACGGCCCGTACGTCAATTACTGGATGCACTCCGGCATGGTGATGATCGACAGAGAGAAGATGTCCAAATCGCTGGATAACTTCTTCACCATCCGCGATGTGCTCGGCCATTACGATGCGGAGACGGTGCGTTACTTCCTGATGTCCGGCCACTATCGCAGCCAGCTTAACTACAGCGAAGAGAACCTCAAGCAGGCGCGTACCGCGCTGGAGCGCCTCTATACCGCGCTGCGCGGCACCGATGCCGACGCCGCACCGGCCGGCGGCGAAGCGTTCGAAGCCCGCTTCCGCGAAGCGATGGACGACGACTTCAACACCCCGGAAGCCTACTCGGCGCTGTTCGATCTGGCGCGGGAGGTTAACCGCCTCAAGGGTGAAGACATGGCGGCGGCTAACGGCATGGCGGCGGAGCTGCGCAAGCTGGCGAACGTGCTCGGCCTGCTGCAGCAGGAGCCGGAGCAGTTCCTGCAAGGGGGCGCTCAGGTTGACGACGGCGAAGTGGCGGAGATCGAAGCGCTGATCAAACAGCGTAACGAAGCGCGCGCCGCCAAGGACTGGGCGCTGGCGGATGCCGCTCGCGATCGGTTGAACGAGATGAACATCGTGCTGGAAGACGGCCCGCAGGGCACCACCTGGCGCCGCAAGTAATCCGGCCGCAGGGAAAAACAAAAAAGGCGCTGAATTCAGCGCCTTTTTCTATGGCTGCGGATTAGGGTTTAACCATGACCTTGCCGCCGTTGAATTCCACCACTTGATCGGCGATGATCTTGCAGCGTTTGCGGGTTTCGACCTTGCTGTCGACTTTCACCCGCCCTTCGGCGATGACTTCTTTGGCGGCGCCGCCACTTTCACACCAGCCCTGGAACTTCAGCAGATCGCACAGTTCGACGTGGGGATGATTGTCCAGATTGAAAATTTCCATACTGCCTTACTTATTTAGGTTGAACGTCGTGATATTCCTCGCAGGCCTGCAAGGTATTTTGGATCAGTGTAGCAACGGTCATCGGGCCAACGCCACCCGGCACCGGGGTGATGTAGGCGGCGCGCTCGCTGGCGGCGTCGAAATCGACATCGCCCACCACTTTACCGCTTTCCAGACGGTTGATGCCGACGTCTACCACGATGGCGCCCGGTTTGATCCAGTCGCCCGGAATGAAGCCCGGCTTACCGACCGCCACCACCAGCAGATCGGCGTTCTCTACGTGATGACGCAGATTCTTGGTGAAGCGGTGGGTGACGGTGGTGGTGCAGCCGGCCAGCAGCAGCTCCATGCTCATCGGGCGGCCGACGATGTTGGACGCGCCGACCACCACGGCGTTCAGGCCGTAGGTATCGATGTTATAACGCTCCAGCAGGGTGACGATGCCGCGCGGCGTGCACGGGCGCAGCTTAGGCGCGCGCTGGCACAGGCGGCCGACGTTGTACGGGTGGAAGCCGTCGACGTCTTTGTCCGGGTGGATGCGTTCCAGCACCTTGACGTTATCGATGCCGGCCGGCAGCGGCAGCTGCACCAGAATGCCGTCGATTTCCTCATCGGCGTTCAGCTGGTCGATCAACGCCAGCAGCTCGGCTTCACTGGTGGCAGCGGGCAGGTCGTAGGAGCGGGAAAGGAAGCCGACTTCATCGCAGGCGCGGCGCTTGCTGGCGACGTAAATTTGCGAAGCCGGATTCTCGCCGACCAGCACAACCGCCAGCCCTGGGGCGCGTTTGCCGGCCGCCAGACGTTGTTTCACTTGCTCAGCCACTTCGTTTCTAACCTGCTGCGCAATCGTTTTACCATCAATAATCTTTGCTGACATCAGTGTGGAAATCCATCAATTAAGAAAAGCGGGGATGCCGCTATTCTGGCAGAAGCTGAGCGCGCTGTCAGGCGCAGAATCACCCTCGCGGCCGTTGCCGACGGCGATTTACGCTTTTTTTATGCCGGCCTCAGGATCCTCTACGTCATTTTTACCTGTATTTGGATACGCTGGGGCCGTTCACAGGGCGAAAGAGGGCAGGATCATGAGAGCGATAACCCGGCTTTACCCGTTGCATCATCAGCCTGACGAGCAACCGGCGGAGCCTAAACATGTGGGGGAAACGGTGTTCGACTCTTCACTGCATCCGGCGGACAGCGCGCAACTCACCGCGCTGCATCAGCTCGGTAAGCATGAAGGAGCGCCGTCGTGGCGGGCGCGCCTGAATGCGCTGTGGCGGAAATTATACGTATGAAGGGCTGCGCCTGGGCAGGCTGCACGCTGTTGCTGGTTTGGGCATCGGGGAGCCAGGCTTCTTTAAACAGCGCCCGCCCCGACGCCACACTGGAGGAAAGGGTGGCGGCGACCTGCAACGCGCGGGTGGTTGAGCACGCCGATTGGGGCGACATCGCCGCAGTCGTGCAGTCCGCTCGCCTTTGCCGGTGGTGGGGTGACGGGCGGCGGTGGTCTGAACGCGCGCCGATTTACGTAGGCGTCGGCCAGGTTCAGCATGGCGGCGCCCGGTTGACGGGAACCCTCGCCGCGCGGGCGCTGGCGGAAAAAACGCCATAAAGCACGGCCGCCGCCGTAACGTCATGAAAAGGCATTGACTCGCTAACCTCTGACCGTATAATCCCAACCCGCAGCCGCAGGTTGCCGCATCTCAATGCGCCCTTAGCTCAGTTGGATAGAGCAACGGCCTTCTAAGCCGTAGGTCATAGGTTCGAATCCTATAGGGCGTGCCATTTCTTCCTTGATTTTCTCCCCCACAATTGTTCCCTTGAAAACTCGACTGTGTAGCCCATACTCCCGTTGGCTCGCCGCTGAGCGTCATACTATGTTCATGCGCTAACTTTCCGTCAGTGGCAGAGTGAAAAATGCAAAGCTTATTCGTATACGGCACCCTGGGGCCGGGCAGACCCAACGCGCACATCATGGAAGCCATCGGCGGCAGCTGGGAAGAAGGCAGCGTTGGCGGATCGCTGCTTAACGAAGGCTGGGGCGCCGAAATGGGCTACCCAGGCATCGTGTTGGATAACAGCGGCAATCGGGTGAAGGGTTTTCTGTTCCGTTCAGCTAATCTCGTCAACCACTGGCCGACTCTCGATGCGTTCGAAGGCGAGGGGTATGAACGGGTAGCGGTCAGCGTCACCACCGCCGGCGGCGAAACCGTCGATTCGTTTATCTACATGTTGAAGAAATGATACGAGCCGCCTCGCCGAGTGAGTGCGAGGCGCTTGACCCGCCGGCAATTGAACTTTCGTTTATTTTGCCGCGCTACAATAGGCGAAAATTTCCCCATGGAGCCTATCGTGCGCAAATCCAGATTCCTGCTCGTGACCTTGCTGTGCCTGTGCGCCGCCGCCGTGCTGTACGTGATGGCTTACCGGGCGCTGGGGCATTACCTCAGCGACGGCGAGAAGGCCTACCCGGATTTCAGCGTTGAAATCCGCTGAGAGCCGTGCGGCGCCGCGGTGACTGCGCCGAATTTTTCGCACTGATTTACCCGCCATTTACCCGCCGTCGGCAATGATGACGCTGCGTCTCCACACTGTGTGGTTCTCTTGGGCGGAATGCGGTTATGTCACTGCAACAGGTTTCGAATGTCTCTTTGAGCAACAACGGCTTAAAGGGCATCGGTTACAAACATTACGCGTTGGCGATCGTGGCGTTTTCGGCGATCGTGCGATTTATTTCCTTAACGGATCGGTACTTTTGGTGCGATGAAGCCTCCAGCGTGCTGACCAGCCGCTATGATGTGGGCGCTTTGCTGTACCACGCCTCCTTCGATGTTCACCCGCCGCTTTATTATCTGTTGCTGCATGCCTGGATGGTACTGTTTGGCGACGGCATCATGGCCGCCCGTTCGCTGAGCCTGGTGTTCGGCGTGGCGACGGTGGCGCTGGCGATGCGCTTTACCCGTTGGTTGGCCAACGAGCGGGCGGCGCTGATAGCGGGATGGCTGATGGCAATCATGCCGATGGCGGTGCGTTACAGCCAGGAGGCGCGCATGTACGCGCTGATGGGGATGCTGGCGATCGCCGCCGCCATGGTGCTGGCGAAGTGGCTGAAAACGCCGGATAACCGCCGCTATCTGGCGCTGTATGCGCTGTTGATGACGCTGAGCTTTTATACCCATTACTTCACCATTTTCACGCTGATCGCCCACTGGCTGGTGGTGTTGGCGCTGTCGTGCCGCCGAGAAGGCGTACGGTACATCAAGCAGCCGGCGTGGTGGCTGGCCAATGTGGCGATTGGGGTGGCCTACATTCCCTGGCTGCTGGTGCTGTTCAATCTGCTGGCGCATATCGCCGAACTGCGGGTCGGCGGCGACGTCGGTTGGATCCCTCAGGTTTCCTGGGGCGATCTGCCGGCAATGTATTGGCGTTTTCTCACTGGCCATGACGGCAGCAACTATCCCACGGCGATTCTCTGGCTGCTGCCGGCGATGTTTATCGCGTTGTGCGCGCTGCTGCTGAAACGGCGCGCGATGCCAAGGATATTCTCGCTGCTGCTGCTTGGCGGCATTCTGATCCCGGTGACGCTGGTATTCGCCATTTCCTGGCGCACGCCGCTGTTTGTCGATCGCTACCTCTATTCCGCCGCGCTCGGCATTCCGCTGGTGTTGGGCGTGCTGATCGCCGGAACGAAAAGCCGGGTGCGCGGGATCTCTTTGCTGTTGTTCTTCAGCCTGCTGTTTGGCTGCGGCGTGCGTAACGACTACCCGGTCGAGAAAGATGAGTTCAAGGTGATGGTGCACTATATCAACAGCCACTATCAGCCTAACGATGCGGTGGTGGTCAGCAACATGTTCAACTACCTGAGCTATGTGTATTACAACAAGCAGGGCTATCGCGCCCTGCTGTATACCCCGGCCAGGCCCAACGGCATTTCGGGCAAGCCTAATGCCTATGGCTTCGGCACCTTTTTCCACGATCGGGCGGCGCAGACCTATGTCGATAAGCTCAGCGTTTTATCGAAAGGCCATCGCCGGGTCTGGCTGGTCAGCGGCGGCGATTTCAATCAGGACTTCGGCCATTCGCCGCCGGGGTGGGTCAATACCGGCACCTTCAAGAGCGGCGGTTTCGAATCGCGTCTGTTCGTGGTGCGTTGAGAAAAATGTCATATTTCCCATTCGGCGTTACATCTGGCCGAGCAAACTTACGCGGGGATGACAGTTCTATACATTGGGATTGGTACTGTAGCTCTACCCGATGATGTTGTGTGTTATCCATTCCCTGTAGTGTATTACCCCATCCCTGTTAAGTTTATCCCGCCTTGCGCGGGATTTTTTTTATCTGCGCCTGGCGAGATGCACGCTGCCCGTCATGATGTTGCGGGTGACCGGCAGGGAGAGAAAATCGTGCGGGAATCCCAGCTCGATGGCGCTGAGATCGTCCAACCGTCGCCAATGATCTTCCGCCAGCGCGACCTTCAATGCACCGAGGTTATCTTCCAATTGCGACAGGGTTCGGGCGCCGACGATCGGCGCGGTAACCGTCGGGTGACGCAGTGTCCAGGCCAGCGCGATTTGTGATGGGGTATACCCGGTCTCGTGAGCTATCTGCTTGACGGCGTCGGCGATACCGAGATTGCGTGCGTTCAATGTCCCCTTGGCACGCACGGCTTCGCGCCGAGTGCGCGCTTCATCCGGTGACGGTTGCAGATCCTGTCGCCGGTATTTGCCGCTTAATACGCCGCCGGCCAGCGGCGACCAGGGGATCACGCCTAACCCCAATTCTTGCGCCATCGGCAGCAGTTCGCGTTCGACGGTGCGTTCCAGCAGGCTGTACTCGATTTGCAGGGCGATCAGCGGTGACCAGCCGCGCAGGTCCGCCAGCATTTGCATTCTGGACGCCTGCCAGGCGGGGAGATCGGACACCGCCACATACAGTACTTTCCCGGCGCGCACCAGGTCGTCCAGGGCGCGCATGATCTCTTCCACCGATGTGGTGAAATCCCAGGCGTGCAGATAGAGCAGGTCGATGTAGTCGGTATTGAGCCGCCGCAGGCTTTCTTCAACCGAACGCAGCATGCTTTTGCGATGGTTGCCGCCGGAATTGGGATCGTCCGGCTGCATCGGCAGGGTGTATTTGGTGGCTATCACCAGCCGATCGCGGCGCCTGATGGCGAATTCCCCCACGAAACGTTCGGCGCTGCCCTCGGTATAGCGGTTGGCGGTATCGATAAAGTTGCCGCCGCGTTCGACATAAACGTCAAACAGGCGCCGAGCCTCGGCTTGTTCGGCTCCCCAGCCCCAGTCGGCACCGAAGGTCATGGTGCCCAGCGCCAGCGGTGAAACGCGCAGGCCGGAACGGCCCAATAAACGATAGTGATCCAGCGATAGTGACGTGTTCATAGGCATTCTCCCGTGTAGGTAGCGTCTACAGTAGCGCCCGCAGGTTGTTTAAGGAATGCGCTATAATCTTCATGAATTATTAAGGAGGGAGAGTATAATGAGGGGCAGTGATTTCGCCGAGTTGCGCGCCTTTGCCGCGATTGTTGAGCACGGCGGTTTCGCCCGCGCCGCCGCACATTTAGGCATGTCCGCTTCGGCGCTCAGCCAAACGCTGCGCAACCTGGAGGCGCGTCTGGGTGTGCGTTTACTGAATCGCACCACTCGCAGCGTGGCGCCGACTGAAGCCGGAAGACAGATGTTGGCGCGCCTGACGCCCGCGATGGCCGAGATCGACGCGGCGGTGGCGCAGGCGGTAGAGCAACGCCAGAACCCCTCAGGTCTTTTGCGGCTTAACGTAACCCGCGTGGCGGCGTTGCATTTTCTGGCGCCCTTGATCGCGCCGTTTCATCATCAATATCCCGATATTACGCTCGATCTTAATGTTGAGGAGCGGCTGGTGGATATCGTTGCCGGCGGTTTTGACGCCGGCGTGCGGCTGCACGAGAAACTGGCGAAAGATATGGTGGCGGTCAAACTGGGCGCAGAGGTGCGGATGCGCGTCGTCGCTTCGCCGGCGTACCTGGCGCGTCACGGCCGGCCGTTAACACCGGGCGATCTGCATCGACATCGCTGTTTGAATTACCGCTGGCCGACCAACGGCAGTTTGTATCGCTGGGAGTTTGAGTGCGACGGTGAAAAGCAGGAGATCGCCGTGGAAGGGCCGGTGATAGTCGATGAGCCGGAAGTCTTGGTGCGGGCTGCGATGGATGGGGCTGGCATTGCCTACCTGTTTGAGCAACAGGTTGCCGCCGGTTTGGCCGATGGCCGGTTGTTGCCGCTGCTCGATGCCTGGACGCCGCCGTTCCCCGGTTTCTATCTGTACTATCCGGCAAACCGCCAAATGCCGCGCCCGCTGCGTGCTTTTATCGACTTTGCCCGCCAACAGGCAGAGCAGGGCGCATAACGCGATTTTTTTTGAATAACACCGTCAGTTTTATTCGGTATTCAGCCGCTGCGCGCTTGATTAGATTTAACGCGAGAGGGGCGCCGCCGGCGCCTTTGTGCAATGAGTGGAGAATTTCTATGGCGAAGACAGTAGTGGTGTTTCATTCCGACTACGGCCATACCGAGCGTTTGGCGAAAGTGGTGGCGGAAGGCGCCGGGGCGGCACTGATCGCCATCGATCAGAACGGCGATATCAGCGACGAAGCCTGGCTGACGCTGGATGAGGCGGACGCCATCATCTTTGGTTCGCCGACCTATATGGGCGGCCCGTCGTGGCAGTTCAAGAAATTCGCCGACGCGAGCTCCAAGGCCTGGTTCGGCCGCAAGTGGCAAGACAAAGTGTTCGGCGGCTTTACCAACAGCGCCAGCCTGAACGGCGACAAGCAGGTGACGTTGATCGCGCTGCAGACGCTGGCTTCGCAACATGGCGGCCTGTGGGTCAGCCTGGGGCTGCTGCCGGCCAACACCAAATCGGCGCAGCGCACCGACGTCAATAACCTGGGCGGTTCGGTGGGGTTGCTGGTGCAGACCCCGGCGGATGCCGGCGTGGATGAAATGCTGTCGGGCGATCTGGCGACCGCCAAGCTCTATGGCCAGCGCGTAGCGGGCTTTGCCGCCAAACTGGCGTAAGGCCTTCCGTGCAGAGAGGGCGGCGGTGCGGTTGAACGGACGCCGCGTTCATTTTCTCTGCACAATTGGCGTGTAAGCTGTGAAATGTTATTAGCCTGCTTGGGCTAACACTGCATTTCGTACAAATATTCCCGGTTCCTAGGCCGGGTTTTTTGTTGCTAAGGTCTGCTTAAGCTTTCACCGCTATACTGCGCGGCAGCACGGGCATGCAATGCATGGCCGTGTTGTAACTGTCGATTTGCTGTTGTTCAGGCAAGCCCGCGCTATGCGGGCTTTTTTTGGGTTGTTATTGCACGGGCGGCCCAGTTGCAGGAAAATAATCGCGTAGTTATTCAAACATCATTCAACGGCCAATAACCACAAACTTATTAATGTAATTAACGCCGTCGGCGGCCTATTACGCTATGCGCTATGCTGACAGCAGAGTAGTCATTATTTGCTGACGCTATGCGGGTGAGCCCGCCGCGGCCGCATCAGGCTAAGAAAAGTCTGTTAATTAAATGTTAACGATTTTTATTATTGATTTGTCTGGCTTTTTTGGTTGAAATTCGGATTGACTATCCCTCACTGGCCGGGCGAGAGAGTATGCATATTATTATTCTGGTTATTAGCAAAATATGGGCGAGGCGATGAACGCCAGAGTAAACGCCAGGCATGGCCTGCCGCTAACGGTTCAGCTGATCAATCTTTTCATGCTGGCCTTTTTACTTTCTCTGGTGGGTATTCTTAGCCGGCCGATTGGCTCGCTTTCCTTATTTTGGCCGGTGAATGCGATTCTGCTCGGCCTGCTGCTGCGCAAACCCGTTTATGCCACGCCGCTCGGCTGGCTTACCACCTATCTGGGCATGGTCGCCGCCGATCTCAGCACCGGCGAAGGCGGGTCCCTGGCGCTGTGGCTGAACGCCTGCAACATGTCGCTGATCGCCGTCGGTTACGGCATCATGCTGATGCTGCCCCAATCTCAACGGCGCATGGGCAAACCCCAGGCAATACTCTATATGTTCAGCGCCAGTCTGGCCGGTGCGGCGGTGGCGTCGACGCTGTCGGTGCTGCGCAACGACAGTCTGTACAACAACACGGTGGTGGTTGCCTGGCTGGCCTGGTTCAGCGAGCAGTTCTCGACGACCTTGCTGCTGTTGCCGGTGCTGATGGCGGCGCCGCGGCTGAAGCAGCTGTTGCGCATGCAGGTGCGTTGGCGTTTGAAAGGCTGCCTGCCGCTGCTGGCGCTGCTGCTGTCGCTGGTGTTCAGCGTCTATATCGGTGGGCCGGGCGCCATCGCCTTCCCGATCCCGGCGCTGCTGTGGTGCGCGGTGCGCTACCCGCTGTTCCCCGTGACGTTGCTGACGCTGTTGACCGGCATGACCGAAATCAGCAGCATTTCCGCCAACCTGGTGCTGTACGAAACGCCGAACAACCACAACGCCTTCCTCGACACGCTGATGTCCGCCCGATTGGGCATCGCCATGCTGGTGATGGGGCCGCTGATCCTCGCCAGCTCTATCGCCGCCAATCGCAAGCTGATGCGGCGCCTGGAGCACAGCGCCAACCACGATTTTCTGACCGGTGTGCTGGCGCGCAGCGCGATGACGCGCAAAGCGGGCGAACTGCTGGAGCACAAGCACCGCTCGAAAGAGGCGGTGTCGCTACTGCTGATCGACATCGATCATTTCAAGCAGATCAACGATACGCATGGCCACAGCGCCGGCGATCAGGTTTTGGCGTCGTTCGCGCACATCGTGCGGCGCGAGCTGCGGCACGATCAGCTGTTCGGCCGCCTGGGCGGGGAAGAGTTCGCCATCATGCTGCCGCGCGCGCTGGCGGCGCAGGGCGTGGCGCTGGGGGAGCATCTGCGCCGGCTGGTGGAGCAGGCGGAACTGCAGGCGGAAGGCAAGCAGATGCTGAAAATCACCATCAGCGTCGGCGTCGCCAGCCTGGCGATGAACGAGGTGAAATCGCTGGAGCAGTTGATGAATATGGCGGATATCGCGCTGTATCGCGCCAAATCGCAGGGGCGTAATCGGGTGGAGTCGTTCAATGTGGTGAGCGGCAACAGCGTCGAGCATATCCTGTTTCGCTAGGGCTCGACGCTGGGCAACCGGCGCTTACAGGCTCTTCAGCGCCTTGATGGTCTCATCCATATCGATCTCGTGCTCGGAGAAGGTATGGGTGGTGTTCTGGAAGGTGGTGATGGTCAGCATGCGCAGCGTTTGCATGGTCTGCGCCTGGTCTTCTGACTGCGGGCGAATGCGGTTCATCAGCAGGCCGACCGACAGCACGGTGTTCTCTTTATCCACGTCGGCTTTGACCGGCACTTCCTCGGTGAAAGTATTGAAAGACTTGATGCTGGTGATCTTGATTCTTTCATTGGCGATGATGATGTATTTGCTGGGCGCCAACACTTTGACCGCATAAGCCGACGGGCCTTTGGTGTTGTTGGTCGGTTCGAAGGTCACCGCCGCGTTTTTCTTAATCAGCTCCGGGTTTTGCACTTTAATCACGTGAAAATAACGATTTTCTCCGTTCTCGTCGGTAATAAAGCCGAAGCCTTTGTCTTCAAAAAAAGTCGTTATCTTGCCGTTCATCGCTATTCTCACAAAAGGGTTCTATACAGCGCTTATGATAGCGCGGAATGCCTTGCAGCGACAGATTGCGCGGGCGGCATTTAGTCATGCGATAACGGCATTTAGCGGCTTTCCCCCCACATGCTATGTTCAGGCTGACTTCATTCAATGCGAAAAAGGAATATCGATGGGCATCAAACGTCTCAATCACGCCGTGCTGTATGTCAGCGACGTGCGGCAGAGCGCCGACTTTTATCATCAGGTGTTGGGGTTCAAGCTCAAGCCGTCCGACAGCCCCGATCGGGCGGTGTTTACCCAGGCCGCAGATTCGGACAACGATCACGATTTGGCGCTGTTCAGCAAGAATCTGGGCCAGCAGCGCGCCGGGGTGTTTCGCGCCAACAACGAACCGCCGGCGGAGCATGAGCCCCCGGCCGGGCTGTACCATCTGGCCTGGGAAGTGGACAGCCTGGAGGAGCTGGAGCGTATTCGTCACCAGTTGGCCGAACGCGGCATTCTGGGGCTGGAAGAGGATCACGGCGTGCACAAAAGCATTTATGGCCACGATCCGGACGGGCTGCTGTTCGAGGTGACCTGGTTTATTCCGCCGGCGTTGCTGACCGACGAGGACAAAAACCAGCAGGGGATCCGCCCGCTGGATTTCGCCGCCGAGAAACGGCGCTTCGCCGGCCGGTAAGCGGCTCGGGTACGGGGCGCCGCGGCGCCCCGACGATCACAGGACTTTGTTGAGAAAGTTGACGGTGCGCGGATGCTGCGGCTGAGCCAGCACTTGCCTGGCGTCGCCCTGCTCGACGATCTGCCCGTCGACCATAAATACCAACCGATCCGCCGCTTCGCGCGCAAAGCCGATTTCATGGGTGACCACCACCAGCGTGACGCCCAGATCCGCCAACCCCTTTATCACGTCCAGCACTTCGCCGACCAGCTCGGGATCGAGCGCGGAGGTCGGTTCATCGAACAGGATCACCTTCGGGTTCAGCGCCAGCGCACGCGCGATGGCGATGCGCTGCTGTTGGCCGCCGGAGAGGTGGCGCGGGTAGGCGTCCGCCTTGTGGCGCAACCCGACGGTATCCAGCAGCTCATAGGCCACCGCTTTCGCCCGTTCGCGGGTGTGAATTTTGTGCACCACCGGTGCTTCGATGATGTTTTCCAGCACCGTCAGGTGCGGGAACAGGTTGAAATTTTGGAATACGTAGCCGACGTTGATGCGCTGCCGGAGGATGGCCTTTTCCTTCAGCTCATACAGCCGGTTGCCTTTGCGGCGGTAGCCGACGTAGTCGCCGTCGATGCGGATAAAGCCTTCGTCCACGCGTTCCAGATGGTTGATCGTCCGCAGCAGCGTCGATTTGCCGGAGCCGGAAGGGCCGAGGATCACGGTTACGGTGCCCGGCTGCAGCGTCAGGCTGACGTCGTCCAGCGCCTTGTGTTTGCCGAAGAACTTGCTGACGTTGCTGATTTCGATCAGGCCGCGCGCCGGCACCGGGGTGAGGTTGCGCGCCGGCTGCTCGGGCAAGGCGTAATAATCAATGGCTTCAGACATACGGGTCTCCTAACGTTTTAGCCAGCCGGTCAGTTTCTGCCAGGGCGTCGGCGGCAGTTCGCGCACTGCGCCTCGGGCGAAATAGCGCTCGATGTAGTATTGGATCACCGACAGTGCGGTGGTGATGAACAGATACCAGACGGTGGCGACCATCAGCAGCGGTATCACCTGCTGGGTGCGGTTATAGATCACCTGAATGGTGTAAAACAGCTCCGGCAGCGCCAGCACGTAAACGATTGAGGTGCCTTTCGCCAGGCTGATGATCTCGTTGAAGCCGGTCGGAATAATGGAGCGTAGCGCCTGCGGCAGAATGATGCGGAAGGTGCGGCGATAACCCGGCAGGCCCAGCGCTGCCGCCGCTTCGTGCTGGCCGTAATCCACGCCCAGGATGCCGCCGCGGATGATCTCGGCGGTGTAGGCGGACTGCACCAGCGTCAGGCCCAGCACCGCCACGGCGAACTGGCCGAGAATGTCGATGGTCGGGTAGCTGGCGAACACCACGGAGGTGAAGGGAATGCCCAGCGAGATGGCCTCGTACAGGTAGGAAAAGTTGTACAGGATGATCAGCACCAGAATCAGCGGCAGCGAGCGGAACAGCCAGATATAACCCCAGGCCAGCGACGCCAACAGGTAAGAGCGCGACAGCCGCGCCAGCGCCAGCAGGGTGCCGAACAGGATGCTGAACAGCGTGCCGAGCAGCGTCAGCAGCAGGGTTTGCCCCAGCCCCGCCAGCACCGCCGGCGCGAAGAACCACTCGGCGAACACGCCCCATTCCCAGCGCGCGTTGCCCGCCACCGATTGCACGATGGCGGCCAGAATAAACAGCGAAAACAGCGCGCCGATCAGCCGCAGCGGATAGCGGGCGGGCACCACTTTCAAGACGTCTTGTTTGGACATTTTATGTCTCCTGATACAGATAAAGGGGCCTTAGGCGATTTTCCTTTCCGACGCGCAACAACACGCGTCCTCTGCAATCAGGCTTTTGCGGAACGGCAGGCGGCCATCGTAGGGTGGGCGGCTGTAGACCTCGCTGTCGACGGTGGGATCGAACTGCGGCTGATACCCGTTGCTCAGATACAGGCCCACCGCTTCGGGCTGGCGAAAGCCGGTGGTCAGATAGAGCCGGCGATATCCCTGCGCCAGCGCCAGCGTTTCGAGCTGCTGCAACACCCGCTGCGCCAAGCCCTGGCGCCGCAGATCGCCCCGCGTCCAGATGCGCTTCAGCTCCGCGGTTTGTGCGTCATAGCGTTTGAAGGCGCCCATGGCGATCGGCGTGCCGGCGCGCAGCAGCACGATGAAGGCCCCTTGCGGCGGTGCGTACAGATCCAGCGCTTCCGGTTCCTGGTCACCAAAATAGTCGCCGTAACGCTGGCGATATTCGCCGAACAGCCCTTCGATCACCGGGGCGATCAGCGGATCGGTCGGCAGCGTCTGAATGAAGGTGTCTTGCGTCATCGCGTGCTCCTAATCGCCCAGACCGGGCGGGTTGATTTCCGACTGCGCAAGGCGTTCGACGCTCTCGCCCCAGCGGTTGAGCACCCGATCGTACTGCCCGCCGCGTATCGCGCCGTTCAGCGCTTCGTTCACCGCCTGCACCAGTCCGTTGCCTTTACGGGTGGTGACGGCGATGTGCGCCGCCTTGGGCCAACCGCCTTCTACCGTGCCCGCCAGCCGGGTGCGGCCGTTCAGCGCCGCTTTATAGGCGCCCAGCACGTTCGGCCCGAAGTAGGCGTCGGCCCGCCCGGACTGGATCGCCAGCGTGGCGGCCGCATCGTCGGTCACGTAGATCGGCTGGAAGGGTTTGAGCCCCTGCTGCCGATTCTGCTTGTCCCATGCCAGCAAGATGGCTTCCTGATTGGTGCCGGAGCCGACGATAATTTTTAATCCGGCGATATCGGCAGGCTGATTGATCGTCGCGATCTTGCCGCCGGTTTTGACATAAAAGCCGAGCGAGTCGATGCGGTAGGTGGCGAAGTCGAAGCGGGTTTTGCGTTCTTTGGTCACGGTGACGTTAGTGATGGCCGCGTCATACTTGCCGGAAACCACCCCCAGCGGCCAGTCTTCCCACGAGGTTTGCACCACGTTAAGCGTTAGGCCCAGGCTGTCGGCCACCAGCTGCGCGATATCCACTTCGCTGCCGATCAGCCGCCGGTTGTCGGCGGCGAACAGCGCCAGCGGCGGCGTGTTGAGCGCGGCGATCGCGACGGTGAATTGGCCCGGCTTCACGAAGTGGAAATCGGCCGGCAGTTTGGCGATCGCCTGCGGGTTTTTCGGCGCGTGGATCGGGGTTTCATTGGCCTGCAAATCGATGCCGGTGCCCGCCTGCGCGGCGCCGGTCAGGCTCAGCAAGGCTGCCACGAGGGTGGCAGTAACGGTTTTCTGCATAGCGGGTATCCCTGAAAGCGATCTTATTATTGGGTGAATCTGTTCAACGGGTGCTTCAGGCCCAGGTGCTCGCGCAGCGTGTCACCGTGGTACGTCTGGCGGAACAGACCACGCTGTTGCAGGACGGGCACCACCCGATCGACGAAGTGGCCGAAGGCGTTGGGCGTACCGCCGCTGATGATGAAACCGTCGGCGGCTTCGCCGTCGAACCAGCGTTGCAGACCGTCCGCCACTGCTTCCGGCGTGCCGCTGAACACCGGGCGCGGCGAGGCGGCTTCCAGCGCTACCTGGCGCAGCGTGAGGTTGCGCTCGCGGGCGCTGCGCTTGATGGCGTCGGTGGTGCTGCGGAAGCTGTTTTGCCCCAGATCGCCGATGTCGGGGAAGGGCGCGTCCAGCGGATGGCGGGCGAAGTCGTAATGCTCGAAGTAGCGGCCGAGGTAGTTGAGGGCGTTCTCGATGCTGACCAGGCGGGCGGTCTCCTGGTACTGGCGCTCGACGTCCGCGTCGTCGTCGCCGACGATCACGCTGACGCCCTGGAAGATGCGCAGATCGTCCGGTTCGCGCCCCTGTTCCACCAGTTGCCGCTTCACGTCCTGATAGAAATCCTGCGCCTGCTCCAGCGTGTCGTGATGGGTGAAGATCGCATCGGCGTGTTGGGCCGCCAGCCGTTTGCCGTCTTCAGAGGCGCCGGCCTGGAACAGGATCGGGCGCCCCTGCGGCGTGCGGCCGATGTTCAGCGGCCCTTGTACCGAGAAGAACTCCCCTTGGTGATTGAGAGTGTGCAGTTTGCCGGTGCGGAAGAATTCGCCGCTGGCCTTATTGCGCACGAAGGCGTCGTCTTCCCAGGAATCCCACAGCCCTTTGGCGACGTCGAGAAATTCGCCGGCGATGCGGTAACGCAGGCTGTGTTCCGGGTGTTCTGTGCGCGAGAAGTTTTTGGCCGAGCCTTCCAGCGGCGACGTCACCACGTTCCAGCCGGCGCGGCCGTGGCTCAGGTGATCGAGGCTGGCGAACTGGCGGGCGACGGTGAACGGATCGCTGTAGGAGGTGGAGAGAGTGCCCACCAGGCCAATTTTATCGGTGGCGGCGGACAGCGCGGCCAGCAGGGTGAGCGGTTCGAAACGATTAAGAAAATGCGGAATGGATTTTTCGTTGATATATAACCCATCGGCGACGAAGACGAAATCGAATTTCCCCTGTTCGGCTTTTTTCGCCGAGGCGATATTAAATTCGAGGTTAATGCTGGCGTCGGCGGTGGCGTCCGGGTGGCGCCAGGCGGACATATTTCCCGATGCGCCATGCAGAATGGCACCCAGGCGCAATTGCCGTTGATTATTCGCGTTGTCGCTCATCGTGATTATCCTGTCATGCGCCGCAGAGGCGCGCGGTGTCTGATGGGTTCACTATTGATGAGCGGCGACGGGATGTAAAACAACAAAACAGCATATTCAAATGTTGAAAATTGCAAATATCACGGCGGGTAAAAATAATAGGGCCCGACGCGGCATGTGCGGCGTCGGGGAAATAATATGTTCCGTTATTCAGGCGTTGCTGAGGGCTTTTTCTGGCGCGGTGGTTAATTGTTGCAGGGTGCGTTCCGCCAGCAGCGTGAAATATTGCGCCGCCGGGAACAGGGCCCGTTCATCGGGATTGAAACGCGGATGGTGCAGGCCGAACTCGCTGGCGGAGCCGATGCTGACAAATACCCCCGGTACATGATGCAGATACAGTGCGAAATCCTCACCGCCCATCTGCAGCTCCGCCTCTTCGACCCGGTAGCCGGCCTCGGCGGCGACGGTTTTGCTGAACGTTGCCCAATGCGGGTCATTGATCACCGCCGGCGGCCCCGGCTGCCAGCGGAGTTCGGCCTGTGCACCCAGCGCGGCGGCTACGCCGTCGATCACCTGGCGAATCTTGTCCGGCACCTGGCGGCGCACCGCGTCGCTGTGGGTGCGCACCGTGCCTTCCAGCTCCACGGTTTGCGGCAGTACGTTCCAGGTATTGCCGCCTTCGATGCGCGTTACGCTCACCACCAGCGATTCCAGCGAGCTGAAGCTGCGGCTGGGCAGCGTCTGCAGCGCGCCGACGATCTGGCTGGCGGTGACGATGGTGTCGACGCCCTGTTCCGGTTTGGCGGCGTGGGCGCCCTTGCCGGTGATGAGGATCTGGAAGCGATCGACGTTGGCGTAGAACGGCCCGGCGCGGGTGGCGAAGGTGCCGGTGGGCAGCTCCGGCGCATTATGCAGGCCAAATACCGCCGCAACGTTATCCAGCGCGCCGGCGTCGATCAGGTGCCGGGCGCCGTTGAAGGTCTCTTCCGCCGGCTGGAAGAAGATGCGTACCGTGCCGGGCAGGTCGGCCTCACGCGCTTTCAGCAGGTGTGCGGCGCCGAGCATCACCGAGGTGTGAAAGTCGTGGCCGCAGGCGTGCATCACGCCGCGGTTTTGCGAGCTGAAGGGCACGTCGGCGATTTCGTCGATCGGGAGGGCGTCAATGTCACCGCGCAGCGCGATGATCGGCCCCTTGCCGCTGCCGATCTCCGCCACGATGCCGGTTTTCAGCGCCAGCGGCAGCAGGCGAATGCCCGCCTCTTGCAGCCAGCGCGTCAGCCGGGCGGTGGTGGCGAATTCGTGATTGGAAAGCTCCGGGTTTTGGTGCAGCTCACGCCGATAGGCGATGATTTTGTCTGCCAACTGGCTGGTCATAGGCTTGGCTCACAGTGGGAAATAAACCCTAACCCTAGTGCAGCGGCCGCCGAAGCAAAAAGACCATCTGGTTATATTTCATAGCGATTGCGTCTGCACGGGAGCGTCAACGCTGGGGGAAGCGGGCGGGTTTGGGCGTTCGCTCGTTGTTCGCCGGCGGGTGGAGAGGATTGACCTGGCACGGTAACTTATCGCAACCGGTGCAATCAATTTACACCGGACAACACGGATTTTTTCACTCTTTATCGGATTTCTGTGATCGCGGTGGTGGACAAAATCCTGCCTGCTTGCTGTACTGTAATAGACACAGGTTTTGTGTCTTTCATTCACGTTAAAGGTAAGTTTGATGTCTAAGATTAAAGGTAGCGTTAAGTGGTTTAATGAATCCAAAGGCTTCGGTTTCATTACTCCGGAAGATGGTAGCAAGGACGTTTTCGTTCACTTCTCTGCCATCGTTAGCAACGGTTTCAAAACGCTTGCTGAAGGCCAGCGTGTAGAATTTGAAATCACGAACGGTGCCAAAGGCCCATCTGCCGCTAACGTTACTGCTATCTAAGCTGCGTAGCTGAATTTCTTAAAACCCGCTCATTGAGCGGGTTTTTTATTGGACGCGTTATGCCTCGCTGCGGCGGCCTAACAGGCTGAACAGCAGGATGGCGATGGCGTAGCAGCCGACGATGGTCAGCGCCATCGACAGGCTGGACGTGCCGCCCAGCCCGGTGAGTGGCACGGCGCAGGCACCGAGCGCGAACATGCACACGCCGATCAAGGCCGACGCGCTGCCCGCTTTGTCACCCTGGCTTTGCATGGCCAGCGAAGAGGCGGTCGGGCCGACGATGCCGATCACCGCCACCGAAAAGAACAGCGGCACCAGCAACAACACCAGCGGCGCATGCAGCGCGGCGGCCAACAGCAGCAACAGCGATGCGACGGCCGCCAGCGTTAGCCCGCCCCTCAACACCCGACGCTCCCCCCAACGTGAACTGAGGCGGCTGGCCAGCTGCGCCGCAATGATCAGCCCGACGCCGTTAATGGCGAAGCACAGGCTGAACATCTGCGGGCTGAGGCCGTAGATCTGCTGCAAGACGAAAGGCGAAGCGCCGATATAGGCGAACATGCCGGCCATCACGAAGCCCTGCGTCAGGCACAGGCCCATGAAATAGCGTTGGGTCAACAGACTGCCCAGCGACATCAGCATCGCCAGGATACCGCCCTGGCTGCGGCGCTCGGCCGGCAGAGACTCGCGCAGTTTCAGCGCCGACAGGCTGAACAGCAGCACGGCGATGGCCGCCAGCACGCCGAAGATGCCGCGCCAGTTCATCACCTGCAGCATAACGCCCCCCAGCACCGGCGCGACGATCGGTGCCAGGCCGTTGACCAGCATCAGCAGGGCGAAGAAGCGGGTCAGCTCATGGCCGGCATACAGATCGCGGGCAATGGCGCGGGAAATCACCGCGCCACCGGCGCCGGCGATGCCCTGCAGCAGGCGGGCGATCAGCAATTGGTCGATGGTGGGCGCGAGGGCGCACCACAGCGAAGCGCCCAGCAGCAGGATCAGCGACAGCAACAGCGGACGCATGCGGCCCAATTTGTCGCTGTAAGGGCCGAAAATCAGCTGGCCGACGCCCAGGCCGAGCAGCCCGGCGGTCAGGCTGAGTTGCGCGGCGGCGGTAGAGGTATTCAGTTCGCCCGCCATTTCCGGCAGGGCGGGAAGATAGAGATCGGTGCACAGCGGCCCCAGCGCGGCCAACAGGCCAAGCACGACGGCGTACACCAGACGTTGTCTGGCTAAGTGTTTGGTCATGGGAGATTAGCGTTTCCTGAACAGGTGAGAAATGGCCTGCTGATACAGATCGCGCAGCAGGGACGCATCGGCTTTTTGCGTGGTAAGGATGCGGTAACCGGTGCCTTCGCTCATGACGGCGATAAACTCCACCCGCGCGGCGATCTCTTCCGCGCTGAAATGGGGATACAGCCGCTGTAGGTTGTGGCACACGTGGCGAAACAGCCGCGCTTCCGCATCGCTGAGCATTTTGGCCACCACCGGGTTGCGCGTGGCCTCGGCGGTTACTTCCAGCATCAGCATGTGATCGGTTTCGCTCTCGCCCGGCTGCTGAAACAGCGTGCGCGCCGCCAGCGTGCCGGCGATCAGGTTGATGTGATCGCCAAGGTTTTCCAGCCGCTGCATCTTGCTGGCGATGATGCGGTTGACGATTTCCTCGATAATCGCGTCTTTATTGGCGAAATAGCGATAGATTTGCCCGACGCTGAGCTGCGAGCCCTGGGCGATCTCCGCCATGCTGGCGGCGTGGAAGCCGTGGCGGCGGAAGCTGGTTTTCGCCGCTTCGACGATCTGATCGCGGCGAGCCTGTACCTTGGCCTGTTTACTGTCGTTGGGGGAGAGCATCTGCCCGATCCTTTGCTACGCGTGAGCCGGGTTCACATTTTTGGGTGTGAACGTTCATTCTCAATTGTAGTGTGATCGGCCGAAAAGACGCAAGATCAACGCGTGCGGTGGGGAAAAGGCGCTTAAGCGAACAGGTAGGATTTGATAAAGGCGGCGACGATCAGCACGCACAGCGCAACGGCAATCGCTTCGGCGGCGGTTTTCGGCAGGCTAAACATAGCGGTTTCTCATCCAGTCAGAAGTACTGGATGAGATTATGCGCATGCAAGATTAAGGAAACATTAAGGGCTTAGCGCCCGTTGACCCACATCACCAGCATGAAAGCCAGCAGCGTCATCGCCAGCGAGCCGGCCAGGTTGAGCAGCATGTTGGCCAGCGCCCAGCCGAAGCGGCCATCCTGCATCAGGTACACCACCTCCAGCGAAAAGGTGGAGAAAGTGGTCAGGCCGCCGCAGAATCCGGTGGTGATCAGTAATTTCCAGGTGGGATCCAGATGCGTCATGCGGGTGAAAATCGCCATAGCCAGGCCGATGATAAAACCGCCGATCAGATTGACCATCAGCGTACCGAGCGGAATGTGGGCGTTCAGCGGATTCATTTTCATGCTTACCGCCCAGCGCAAAACGCTGCCGACGCCGCCGCCGATAAATACGGCCAGTAAAGAGCTCAACATGGGGCAACTACCTTTCAATCAGAGAAATTCACGGGGCTCGGAAAGGGACTGGCGTAACGCTACGCGCCTCTCTCCGAGAGGTTACGTAGACATCATCAGCCTGTGAAGGCGGTTAGGGAGGAATGTCATCTCCAGCGTGCCGCACGGCCTTTTTTGCCGTACCCGGTGGATGTTACACCTAACGCCGCCTATTTTGTAGTATCGACAATCTGCGAGGTCATCCCATGGAAATCAGAACGGCGCGCCTGAGCGACAGGCATGCTATCGCCGAATTAATGACGACGTTGGATTATCCCGGCACCGAGGCGTTTCTGACGCAGCGAATGCACCAGCTGCTGGCGCACCGTCGCGGCTGCGATCGGCTGGAGGTCCATTGCCACAGCCGCCGCGAGCGGGCGCATGCGTTTTACCGGCGTGAAGGTTTTGTCGAAGCGCCGAAGTATTTTGCCAAGTTATTAAACCAGTAAGTTAGTCGCCCGTCGGCGCCGCCGTTTCCAGCCGGTTGCGGCCATTTTGCTTCGCCCGGTAAAGCGCGCCGTCGGCCGCTTTCAGCCAGTCCAGATAACCGCCCAGCGCGGGGTGGTAGTTGGCGATGCCGGCGCTGATCTGCAGCCGCAGCTGTGGCGCCTCTTTGAAGATAACGGCGTCCAGCCGCTGCTGGATGCGCCGCAGGACGATTTCCGCCTGTTCAGCGCTGGTGTTCGGCAGCACCGCGCCAAATTCGTCGCCGCCGTAGCGCCCGACGATATCCACGTTGCGCAAGCCAATCAGCAGCTCTTCCGCCAACGCCGCCAGGGCCTCATCCCCCAGCGCATGGCCGAAAGTATCGTTGATGGTTTTGAAACGATCGATATCCATCAGGATCAACGTGGCGTTGTCCTGGTAGCGGCGGCAGCTGTCGAACTGACGATGCAGCAGATGCTCCCAATGGCGGCGGTTGTACAAGCCGGTCAGCCCATCGCGGGTGCTGATGCGTTGCAGCTCCTGTTTTTTTTCCGCCAGCCGTTTGGCGGTGCGGTAGGTCACCAGGCCGAGCAGCGTCGGGTAAAGGTAGATCATCGGCAGGCACAGATAGATCTGCAGCGGCGTGCTGTGCGGGTGGAACGGGAAGCCGAGCAGCGCGCCGGTCAGCGCCGCCGCGGCCAATTGAATCGCCAAGCCTTTGACAAACAGTGCCTTACCGGCCGAAGCGATGTTGTTCATGCTCATCATCGACAAGATGACAATCGCCGGCAGCGCGTTGAACGCCATCATCGCGGCCCAGAAGCCGCCGAAGGCGGAGTCAATCAGCAGATTGCGGATCTCGGCTTTGAACGGATCTTTGGCGCGGCAGGCCAGGCGGTAGGCGAGATGCGGCCAGAGAAAACCGTGAAAGGCCAGCAATAGCCAGACCGCTGTGGGCGGAGCCAAGGGATAGAGGGCGGCGCAAACGCAAATAAAGCCGAGCCCCAGGCCGGCGACGCGGGGCAGATAGGTGCGTTTGGCGAAGCTGAGGCCGGATTTTCGGGCATCGAAAATGGGTGGAGCAATATACATCCGGCCTCTCCCTGATAAGTATCACGGCAGCGTATCATGCGGGTGATAAACTAAGAATAGTCTGGGATTCATGCCGCGGGGCCGCGTGGCATTCCTGCGACGGATCTCACTCTGTTACATGTTGCGGTTGTGCGAGCGGGGGGAAAGTCGCTAAATATTCGCAGGCAAGGTCAGTTTTTCTCGCTGTTCACGCAGCGCTCTATGATAAGAAGGTGAGTATGGAAGGTATCAGTATTACCAAACTTCTGGTGATTGCGGTATTGGTGATTTTACTGTTCGGCACCAGCAAACTGCGCACGCTCGGCGCCGATCTTGGCGCGGCGCTGAAAGGCTTTAAAAAAGCCGTGGGCGACGACAGCACCACGCCGCCGGCCGCCGGCAACAACACCGCCGAGAGCCAGTCCGCTCAGCAGAGCGTCGAGAAGAAAGACGTTTAGTCCCGTCTGAGGCGCGCAATAAAAAACGGATGCCTGGCGGACATCCGTTTTTTGGCGTTTCCGCCGTCTTTAGCGTAACAAACTATTACGCGTTATTTCACTTCCATCCCTTTGGCCTGCAGATCGGCGTGATAAGACGAACGCACAAACGGGCCGCAGGCGGCGTGGGTGAAGCCCATCGCCATCGCTTCTTCTTTCATCTCGTCGAACTCGGCCGGGCTGACGTAGCGCTGCACCGGCAGGTGGTGGCGGCTCGGCTGCAGGTACTGGCCCAGCGTCAGCATGGTCACGCCGTGGCGGCGCAGGTCGCGCATCACTTCGACGATTTCCGCGTTGGTTTCACCCAGGCCGACCATCAGGCCGGATTTGGTCGGGATATCCGGGTGCGCTTCTTTAAAGCGCTCCAGCAGCTTCAGCGACCACTCGTAGTTGGCGCCCGGGCGCACCTGGCGGTAAACGCGCGGCACGTTTTCCAGGTTGTGGTTGAACACGTCCGGCGGCGTGGCGGTGATGATCTCCAGCGCGCGATCCATACGGCCGCGGAAGTCCGGCACCAGCGTTTCAATTTTGATGTTCGGGCTCTTGGCGCGGATGGCCGAGATGCAGTCGGCAAAGTGCTGAGCACCGCCGTCGCGCAGATCGTCGCGGTCAACCGAGGTGATTACCACGTAGCGCAGCGCCATGTCGGCGATGGTTTGCGCCAGCTTTTCCGGCTCGTTGGCGTCCGGCGCGATCGGGCGGCCGTGGGCCACGTCGCAGAACGGGCAGCGACGGGTGCAGATAGCACCGAGGATCATGAAGGTGGCGGTGCCGTGGTTGAAGCACTCGGACAGGTTAGGGCACGAAGCTTCCTCACAAACGGAGTGCAGGCCGTTTTTACGCATGGCGGCTTTGATGCCCTGAATGCGCGTTGAGTCGGCAGGCAGTTTAATCTTCATCCACTCGGGTTTACGCAACAGCTCCTGCCGTTCGGTGACCACCGTTTTGACCGGGATCAGCGCCATTTTGTCAGCATCGCGGTATTTGACGCCGCGTTCCATCTGAATTGGTTTACTCATAATCGTGCAGGTTCCAGTTACGAAGCTCGACCGTCTGGTAGCCGAGTAAATGAACAAATTCCTGTACCAGGATTGGGTGTATGTCTTCAATGCCAACGCCGGGCGCCAGCGCGCTGACCTGCGTCATTTGCATGCCGGCGTAACCGCAAGGGTTGATGCGTTGGAAGGGGCTGAGATCCATCGCCACATTCAGGGCCAGGCCGTGGAATGAGCTGCCTTTGCGGATCCGCAAACCCAACGAACAGATTTTCTGCTCCCCCACATAGACGCCAGGCGCATCCGGACGGGCGCGCGATTCGAGGCGGAAGTGGGCGAGGGTGTTGATAACCGTATCTTCTATCGCCGTAACCAATTGGCGCACGCCGACTTTGCTGCGTTTCAGATCGACCATCACGTACATCACCTGCTGGCCCGGCCCGTGGTAGGTCACCTGGCCGCCGCGATCGCTCTGGACCACCGGGATATCGCCGGGCATCAGCACGTGCTCGGCTTTGCCGGCCTGGCCCTGGGTGAAGACCGGGTGATGCTGCACCAGCCACAGCTCGTCCGGCGTAGTTTCGGTACGACTGTCGGTGAAGTTATGCATGGCTTGGGATACAGGCGCGTAGGGCTGCAACCCCAGCTGACGCAAAATGATCTTGTCTGGTTGCAAAAGAGTCATCGTCAGGTTACAGAAGTGGTAAAGCCATTATACCGGGCGCTCCGGCCTGCGACCAGCCTTTCGCTGACCAAAAATGCGCAACCCGGGAAGACGCTGCGCCATCCCGGGTTGATAAGCTGGGGTTTATGCTGGAATTACAGCACCATGCGAACAATTTCAATGTTGCCCAACTCTTCGTACAGGGTTTCGACCTGCTCGATGTGAGTAGCGTTGATGGTGATGGAAACGGAGTGGTAGTTGCCTTTGCTGCTCGGCTTAACCTGCGGGTTGTAATCGCCCGGTGCATGGCGCTGCACCACTTCAACTACCTGGTCAACCAGCTCAGGCTGCGCCAGGCCCATCACCTTGTAGGTAAACGAGCAAGGGAATTCGAGCAGTTCGTTCAGTTTAGTTTTTTGCATGTGCGTGCGCTCCAGAGTGCTAGCTAATCTATAAATTATAACTCCCGCCGGGGCGGGAGTTAATGTTATTCAGTATATGGGGGCAATTTCGCCCGATTCAACCGTTAACCGAACCAGTGGTGGAACATCAGTTTGATGTAGTCCACGATGCGGCTGAAGAAACCGCCTTCTTTCACTTCGTTCATCACCACCAGCGGACGCTGGTCGATGGTTTTGCCGTCCAGTTGGAAGTTGATGCTGCCGACCACCTGGTTTTTCGCCAGCGGCGCGTGAATTTCAGGGGTGTTCAGCACATAGCTGGCCTTCAGATCTTTCATGCGGCCGCGCGGGATGGTCAGGTAGACGTCTTTGTCTACGCCCAGCTCAACGCGGTCGGCATCGCCGAACCAGACCGGCTCGGAGGCGAACTCTTTACCGACTTTCAGCGGTGCCACGGTTTCGAAGAAGCGGAAGCCCCAGGTCAGCAGTTTCTTGCTCTCGGCTTCGCGGCCTTTGTAGGTGCGGCCGCCCATCACGGCGGAGATCAAGCGCATCTGGCCTTCGGTCGCCGAAGCCACCAGGTTGTAACCCGCCGCGTCGGTGTGGCCGGTTTTGATGCCGTCGACGTTCAGGCTGTTATCCCACAGCAGACCGTTGCGGTTCATCTGGCGGATATTGTTGAAGGTGAACTCTTTTTCTTTGTAAATCGCGTACTCTTCCGGCACGTCGCGGATCAGCGCCTGGCCGATCAGCGCCATGTCGCGCGCCGAGCTGTACTGGCCCTGGGCATCCAGGCCGTGTACCGTCTGGAAGTGGGTGTTCTGCAGGCCCAGCTTGCTGACGTAGGTGTTCATCAGGTTAACGAACGCGTCCTGGCTGCCGGCGACGTAGTCGGCCATCGCCACGCAGGCGTCATTACCGGACTGCAGGTTGATGCCGCGGGTCAGCTTGGAGACCGGCACGCGATCGCCCGGCTTCAGGAACATCAGCGAGGAGCCTTTGAACACCGGGTTGCCGGTCGCCCAGGCGTCCTGACCGACGGTCACCAGATCGTCCTGGCCGATTTTACCCGCTTTCAGCGCCTGGCCGATGACGTAGCTGGTCATCATTTTGGTCAGGCTGGCCGGATCGCGACGCGCGTCGGCGTTCATCTCGGCCAGCACTTTGCCGGAGTTGTAATCAATCAGGATGTACGCTTCCGCATCGATCTGCGGGACACCTGGGATCATGGTTTTGATGTTAACGTCATCGGCATGTGCAACGGAGGCTGCGCTCATTGCGATAACGGTGCCGAGTGCGATGCTTTTGATTAAGCGAAAAGAAGTTACTTGTTTCATGATCGGGACTACAACATCCGTGAAAGTAAAGTTAAAAAACGAGCCACACTATAGCAGATGCGATCCCGGCAGGCATTACCCATTCATCTGACTAATTGCGGTTAGAGAACTTTTAGCTGCAAGAAAATGTTTCAGCTAAATAACCGCTTATCAGCCGCGAATGCCTGCCGGGCTTAACGCTTAGGGTGCAGCAGTAACGAAAGACTGTTGTTGCGCTTCGCTGGCCAGGCGTTGCTGCAGCTGAGCCGCCTGCTGACGGCTGCTGAACGGGCCGAGCTGGACGCGATAAACGTTGCCGTTGGCCGCCACTTTACCCGGTACGCCAAACTGTTGGCTCAGGCTTTGCTGCCAGCTCTGGGCGCGCTCGGCGCTGCTCAGCGCACCGACCTGCACCACGTAACCGCCGGAGGAAGACGCGGCAGCCATGCCGGCAGCCGCGGCGCCGGCCGCGACCGGCGCGGCCACGGCGGCGGCTTCAGGTTCTGACCCTTCCAGCACGCCGGCCGGTACTGCGCTTGGCGCGCCGAGGAAACCGCTGCGGCCGCCGGTTGCGTTACCGCCGGCGGCTGGCGCGTTGTTGTCGTCGGTGCGCAGGGTGCTGTTATCGATCGGGCGCACCGCCGCGCCGCTGGCGACCGGCACGTCCTGTTGAATCGGGGTGCCCATGCCGCTGGCGCCGAGATCCGGGCGCGACGGCAGGGCATAGCTCTGTTTCGCCACGATGGTGCCGATGGTGCCCGGGCCGCTCAGCGTGCCGTCCGGCGCCACGTTGATGAAATCGACTTTGACCTTGGTGTTGTTGGACAGGTTGAGGCGGTCGGCGGCGGCTTTCGACAGATCGATGATGCGACCCTTGGTGTAAGGCCCGCGATCGTTGACGCGCACCACCAGCTGACGGCCGTTGGCCAGGTTGGTGACACGTACATAGCTCGGGATTGGCAAGGTTGGGTGCGCCGCGGTCAGGCCGTTCGGATCGAACTGCTCGCCCAGCGCCGTGGTGTTGCCATTGGCCTCTTCGCCATACCAGGCCGCCAGGCCGGTCTGCGAGAAGTTCTGCGGATCTTTTACGATGCGGTAAGTATCGCCATTAACCTTATAATCCTGCATGTTGTTAGGGTTATAGGGTTCATATTGAGGCTCGACGCCACCGATTTCCACCACCGGACCGTTGTACGGCTGCTGTGGCGCCTGCTGTTCCGTGGTCGGGGCGGTACAGGCGGAGAGCAACACCGCCGCGACGCCGATCCAAAGCCATTCCTTACGCATTACTCACCTCTTATAAACTTTTAGACAGCATTTTCCGATGCGTGTGGATCGACATGATGATGCCGAAACCGGCCATCAACACTATCAGCGCCGAACCCCCGTAACTGACCAGAGGCAAAGGTACGCCAACTACCGGCAAAATGCCACTGACCATACCGATGTTAACAAAGACATAAACGAACAAAATCAGCATCAAGCCGCCGACCATGACGCGGCCGAAGGTGGTTTGCGCCTTGGCGGCGATCATCAGCCCGCGAATGATCACCAGCAGGTAGAGCGCCAGCAGCACCAACACCCCGATCAGCCCCAGCTCTTCGGCCAACACGGCGAAGATAAAGTCGGTATGGCGCTCCGGCAGGAACTCCAGCTGCGACTGGGTGCCGTGCAGCCAGCCCTTGCCGGACAGGCCGCCGGAGCCGATGGCGATCTTGGATTGAATGATATGGTAGCCGGCGCCGAGCGGGTCGCTTTCCGGATCGAGCAGCATCATCACGCGGTCGCGTTGATAGCCATGCATCAGGAAGAACCACAGCACCGGGATAAAGGCCGCCAGCGCAACGGCGGCGACGGCGATCAGTTTCCAGCTCATGCCTGACAGGAACAGCACGAACAGGCCGGAGGCGGCGATCAGGATCGAGGTGCCCAGATCCGGCTGCGCGGCCACCAGCAGCGTCGGCAGGAAGATCAGCACCAGCGCGATAGCGGTGTTTTTCAGCGAAGGCGGGCAGACATCGCGGTTCATAAAGCGCGCCACCATCAGCGGCACGGCGATCTTGGCGATCTCCGACGGCTGGAAGCGCACCACGCCGAGATCCAGCCAGCGCTGCGCGCCTTTACTGATCTGCCCGAAGGCGTCCACCAGGATCAGTAATATCACGCAGAAGATATACAGATAGGGCGCCCAGCTTTCGTACACGCGCGGCGGGATTTGCGCCATGACGGCCATCACGATCAGCCCCATGACGATCTGCCCGATCTTGCGCTCCATCATGCCGATGTCCTGGCCGCTGGCGCTCCACATCACGAAGGCGCTGTAGACCAGCAGGGCCAGGATCAGCAGCAGGAACGTCGGGTCGATGTGGATTTTGGTCCAGATCGAGCCTTTTTGTTGGCTTTCAGTCATGTTCTACCTTAGTCACCTTCTACGCCAGGCGGCAGCGGGGCCTCGCTTGGCAATTGCGTATTGTTGTCGCCCAGCATGATATGGTCGAGGATCTGGCGAGTGATGGTGCCCACCGCCGGACCGGAGCCGCCGTTTTCCAGAATGATGGCGACCGACACCGTCGGGTTGTTGAACGGCGCGAAGGCGGTCATCAGTTTGTGATCGCGCAGGTGCTCCGCCAGTTTGTGGGCGTTGTAGGTTTCGTAGCCGAATACCTGTGCGGTACCCGATTTCGCCGCGGCTTTGTATGGGGCGTCCGCAAAGTACTTGCGCGCCGTCCCGTTCGGACGGTTGGCCACCCCGTACATACCGTCTTTGGCGATTTCCCAGAAGCCGGAATGAATATCGCCGATCTGCGTGCTCTCTTCTTGTTTGAACGGCACCAGCGCGCCGTTGACGCGGGTGCTCTGCAGCAGGTGCGGCGTTTTGACGGTGCCGTCGTTGATCAGGGTGTTCAGCGCTTTGGCCATCTGGATCGGCGTGGCGGTCCAGTAACCCTGGCCGATGCCCACCGGAATGGTGTCACCCTGATACCACGGCTTTTTATAGCGCTTCAGCTTCCATTCGCGCGTCGGCATCAGGCCGGAGCGCTCTTCGGACAGATCGATGCCGGTGTACTGGCCGTAACCGAATTTGGTCAGCCAGGTCGACAGCCGATCGATCCCCATGTCATAAGCGACCTGATAGAAATAGGTATCTGCGGACTCTTCCAGCGCCTTGGTGACGTTCAGCCGGCCGTGGCCCCATTTTTTCCAGTCGCGGAAGCGTTTTTCCGAGCCGGGCAACTGCCACCAGCCGGGATCGAACACCACGGTATTCTTGGTGATCACCCCGGCGCTGAGCGCCGACACCGCGATATAAGGCTTCACCGTCGACGCGGGTGGGTAAACCCCTTGCGTGGCGCGGTTGATCAGCGGGCGATTCGGATCGTTCAGCAGCCCCTGATAGTCCTTGCTGGAAATGCCGTCCACGAACAGGTTCGGATCGTAGCTCGGGTTGGACACCATCGCCAGGATGGCGCCGGTGCGCGGATCGCTCACCACCACCGCGGCGCGGCTGCCCACCAGCAGCTGCTCGATGTAGCGCTGCAGGTTGAGATCGAGCGTCAGGTAAACGTCCTGACCGGCGGAGGGCGGCTGCTCGTGCAATTGGCGGATCACCCGGCCGCGGTTGTTGACCTCGACCTCTTCATAGCCGGTTTTGCCGTGCAGCGTGTCTTCGTAATAGCGTTCGATGCCCAGCTTGCCGATATCGTGGGTGGCGGCGTAGTTGGCCAGCTTGCCGTCTTTGTCCAGGCGTTCGACGTCGCGGTCGTTGATTTTCGACACGTAGCCGGTGACGTGGGTGAGGGCGGAGCCGTAAGGGTAGTAGCGGCGTTGGTAGCCTTTCACTTCCACGCCGGGGAAGCGGAACTGATTGACCGCAAAGCGGGCGACCTGCACTTCGGTCAGCGCGGTTTTCACCGGAATAGAGACGAAACGGCGCGAACGCTTGCGCTCTTTTTCGAAATTGGTGATGTCGTCGTCGGTCAGGTCGACCACCGTGCGCAGCGCCTGCAGCGTGGCTTTGAGATCGTCAACCTTCTCCGGCATCAGCTCCAGCTGATAAATGGTGCGGTTGAGCGCCAGCGGGGTGCCGTTGCGATCGTAGATAATGCCGCGGCTGGGCGCGATAGGCACCAGCTTGATGCGGTTTTCGTTGGAGCGGGTGCGGTAATCCTCGACGCGGACCACTTGCAGATTATACAGGTTGGCGATCAGAATGCCGGACAGCACCAGGATGACCAAGAACGCCACCAGGGCGCGGCGTACAAACAGGGCGGATTCAGCCGTATAGTCGCGAAAAGGGTTACGTTCTATTTTCATCCCGCTGCTTTATTTCACTCTGTCACGGTCACCACCGGCTATTCCCGGTGGTAAGGATGATTTGTAGTAATACTCCAGGCGCGGTAGAGGCTTTCGGCCACCAGGACGCGCACCAAAGGATGCGGCAATGTCAACGGAGAAAGTGACCAGCTCTGCTCGGCAGCGGCTTTGCAGGCGGGCGCCAGCCCTTCCGGGCCGCCGATCAGCAAGCTGACGTTGCGGCCATCCTGCTTCCAGCGCTCAAGCTGTTGCGCCAGCTGCGGCGTTTCCCACGGCGTGCCGGGAATATCCAGCGTAACGATGCGGTTGCCTTTGCCCACCGCCGCCAGCATCTGTTCGCCTTCCTTGTCCAGAATGCGCTTGATGTCGGCGTTTTTGCCGCGTTTGCCCGCCGGGATCTCGGTCAGCTCAAACGGCATATCTTTGGGAAAGCGGTGCAGGTAATCCATAAAGCCGGTTTGCACCCAGTCTGGCATTTTGGTGCCGACCGCCACCAATTGCAGTTTCACCGCTTAGCTCCAGAGTTTTTCCAGCTCGTACAGGCGACGGCTCTCTTCCTGCATCACGTGCACGATCACTTCGCCCAGATCGACCACGATCCAGTCGGAGGCTTCCTGGCCTTTCATGCCAAACAGCTCCATGCCAACGGCACGGGATTCCTGTACCACATGGTTGGCGATCGACATCACGTGGCGAGTCGAGGTGCCGGTGCAGATGATCATGCAATCGGTGATGCTGGATTTGCCCTGGACGTCCAGAGCGATAATGTCTTGGCCTTTAAGGTCATCGATTTTATCGATGACGAAATCTTGGAGCGCTTTACCTTGCAAAGGTTCCCCCTCGGGTGTGTTCTGTTCAGTCGGCTGCGGCGGGCAAAATGCGCGCACCGTGGCGTAACCGGATAATGGTTTCGGCAGGCTGCCGCTGAAAGCCAGCTAACTGGTGACTGCCCGGCCAGCTAAGGTTTCCGGGGTTTTCAGCGGATACCTGAAAAATAGCGGCGCAGTATATCACGCACCTTTCGCTAGCGATATAAACCCTGCAACTCGATGTAGCGCTGCACCGGGCGTGGCAGCAGGTCGTCGCAGTTGAGGCCCTGATGGCGGCGCTGGCGGATCTCGGTGGCAGAAATTTCCAGCTCCGGCGTATCGGCCAAATAGATTTGGCCGTGTGGGCGACGGCTGAGCAGCGCCGGGTCGGCGGTGCGATGGCGTTCCAGCCACTGCTGCAGCTCCGGCGTGTCCATGCGATCGTTGTAGCCCGGGCGCGCCAGCACCAGCAGGTGGCAGACGTCCAACAGCGCCTGCCAGCGGTGCCACTTATGCAGCGTCAGCAGCGAGTCCTGGCCAATAATAAACGCCAGCGGCTGGGCGGCGCCACGCTCTTTACGAATCGTTTCCAACGTCTCGATGGTGTAGGAGGGAGTGGTGCGGTGCAGTTCGCGATCGTCGACCGCAAACAGCGGGTTGCCGGCGATCGCCAGCTCCACCATCTTCAGGCGCTGCTGCGCATTGGCCTCCGGCTGCGGGCGGTGCGGCGGCACGTGGTTAGGCAGCAGCGTGACGCGATTCAGGCCCACTTCGGTGGCCAACGCTTCCACCGGCCGCAGGTGGCCGTAGTGGATCGGGTCAAAGGTGCCGCCGAACAGCGCGTGCAAAACGGTGGGGTGTTCCGGATTAGTGGGCATCGCTAAAACTCGTGGCCAGGGGTTTGCCGCACAGCAGCATCGACAGGGTTTCCAGTTCCGGCCAGACCGACTGGCCATAGTCCTGCTTGAGGGTCAGCTCGATTTGCGTCAGCAGCTGTACCGCCTGCTGCAACTGGGGGCCGGACAGGCGTTGCAGCGCCTGGGTCACCAGCGGGCGGCGGTTCTGCCAGACCTTGTGCTGATCGAACAGCGTGCGCAGCGGCGCGGAAGCCATGCGGCGCTGCAGCGTCAGCAACAGCAGCAGTTCGCGCTGCAAAGTGCGCAGCAGGATCACCGGCTCCACGTCCTCTTGCTGCAGCTGTTGCAAGATATGCCAGGCGCGCTTGCTCTTGCCGGCCAGCAGGGCATCCAGCCAGTGGAACGGCGTGAAGTGGGCGGCGTCGTTCACCGCCTGTTCGACGCGCGGCAGCGTGAGCTTGCCGTCCGGGTGCAGCAGCGACAGCCGCTCCAGCGCCTGCGACAGCGCCAGCAGGTTGCCTTCGTAGCAGTAGCACAACAGCTGATTGGCGGCATCGTCCAGCTCCAGCTTCATCGCCTTGGCGCGCGTGGCGACCCAGCGCGGCAGCTGCGCCTGTTCCGGCGTCTGGCAACTGACGAGGGCACCGTTTGGGCTGAGCGCCTTGAACCAGGCGCTGTTTTCCTGCGCTTTGGTGAGGCGCGGGCCGCGCAGGATCAGCAGAATATCCTCGTGCAGCAGCGTGGCGAGTTTGGTCAGCTGTTCGCCGATCGGCGCCGTCGGGCCGTTTTCCGGGAAGATCAGCAGCAGCGTCTGGCGGCTGGCGAACAGGCTCATCGCCTGGCAGATGCCGAAGATGGCGTCCCAGTCGGTATGGGCGTCGAGGGAAATGCTGTAGTGCTCACTGAACTGCTGCTGTTGCGCGGCCTGCCGGAGCAAATCCTGGCTTTCCTGCAGCAGCAGCGGTTCATTGCCGCTCAATAAATAACAAGCGCGCAGCCCCTCTCGGAGCTGCGCGGCAAGTTGTTCCGGGTAAATGCGGATCATTGTGCGGTTTGGCTTGCCGCTCGTTCGCCGGCGGCAGCGGCTTTCTGCCGGTTCTCTTCTTCCGCCGCATGCACGGTCAGCAGTTTGCGCACCAGTTGTTGCGCCGCCTGCTCACGCATTTCCTGGCGAATGATCTCCTGTTCGGAGTCCTTGGCCAGCGCGGTCAGCGGGTTGTCGAAGAAGGAACGGAACACTTTCACCGACAGCGGATACAGGTCATGGCCCGGGATCAGCACCTGTGCCTGCACGGTCAGCACCATCTGGTACTCGGCGGTTTTACCGTCCTGGAAGATCGAAGCGGTATCCTGGCTTTCCGTCGCGCCGACGATGCGCAGGGAAGGCACGTCTTTACGCTTCGGATCGCTGACGATAGTCACGTCGTTCAGACGCAGCTGCTCACGCACCGCGCGCGTCAACGGGCCGTAAGGATCCGAACTGTCCAGGATCAGCGTTTTCATTTCATTCGGCACCTGCGTGGTGCCACGCAGGTGAAAACCGCAGCCGGCGGTGACCAGCACCGCCAACCCCAGCAACAGCGTCAGAATACGTTGTCGCACAACTCCTCCTTGTGTTAACCCACAACCAGGTTAAGCAGTTTGCCCGGAACGTAGATCACTTTGCGAATCGTGACGCCGTCCAGATATTTAGCCACCAGATGCTCTTCAGCAGCGCGCGCGCGCACCTGCTCTTCGGTCGCATCGGCAGATACGGTGATTTTAGCGCGAACCTTGCCGTTCACCTGCACCACCACCAGCTTGGAGTCTTCGACCATCGCCTGCTCGTCGGCAACCGGCCATGGCGCGGTGTCCACGTCGCCTTCGCCGCCCAGCGCCTGCCACAGGGTGAAGCACACGTGCGGGGTGAACGGATACAGCATACGAACCACGGCCAGCAGCGCTTCCTGCAGCAGCGCGCGATCCTGCTCGCTCTCCTGCGGCGCGCGGGCCAGCTTGTTCATCAGCTCCATCACGGCGGCGATCGCGGTGTTGAAGGTCTGACGGCGGCCGATATCGTCGGTTACCTTGGCGATGGTTTTGTGCAGATCGCGGCGCAGCGCTTTCTGATCTTCGTTCAGCGCCGCTACGTCGAGCGGCTGTACCGCGCCTTTTTCCACATGATCGTAGGCCAGTTTCCACACGCGTTTCAGGAAGCGGTTAGCTCCTTCCACGCCGGACTCCTGCCACTCCAGCGTCATTTCTGCCGGTGAAGCGAACATCATGAACAGACGCACGGTATCCGCGCCGTATTTTTCCACCATCTCCTGTGGGTCGATGCCGTTGTTTTTCGACTTCGACATTTTGCTCATGCCAGCATAGACCAGTTCGCGGCCTTGCGGATCGGTGGCTTTGATGATGCGACCCTTGTCGTCGCGCTCGACGGTGGCGTCAACAGGGGACACCCAGACGCGCTCGCCGCTGTTGCCGGTGTAGTAGAAGGCGTCGGCCAGCACCATGCCCTGACACAGCAGGCGCTTGGCCGGCTCGTCGGAATCCACCAAGCCTGCATCGCGCATCAGCTTGTGGAAGAAGCGGAAGTACATCAGGTGCATGATGGCGTGTTCGATGCCGCCGATATATTGATCGACCGGCAGCCAGTAGTTGGCGGCGGCCGGATCCAGCATGCCCTGGTCATACTGCGGGCAAGTGTAGCGGGCGTAGTACCAGGAAGACTCCATAAAGGTGTCAAAGGTGTCGGTTTCACGCAGCGCCGGTTGGCCGTCGACGGTGGTCTTCGCCCACTCGGGATCGGCCTTGATCGGGCTGGTGATGCCGTCCATGACCACGTCTTCCGGCAGGATCACCGGCAGTTGGTCTTCCGGCGTCGGCATCACGGTGCCGTCTTCCAGCGTCACCATCGGGATTGGCGCGCCCCAGTAACGCTGACGGGAGACACCCCAGTCGCGCAGACGGTAGTTGACCTTGCGCTGGCCTACGCCCTTGGCGACCAGTTTGTCGGCGATGGCGTTGAAGCCCGCTTCATTGTCCAGGCTATCGAACTCGCCGGAGTTGAACAGCGCGCCTTTGTCGGTCATCGCTTCGGCGCTCACGTCAGGCCGGCTGCCGTCGAGGTTCAGGATCACCGGCTTGATCGGCAAATCGTATTTGGTGGCGAATTCCCAGTCGCGCTGGTCGTGCGCCGGTACCGCCATCACGGCGCCGGTGCCGTATTCCATCAGCACGAAGTTGGCGACCCACACCGGCAGCTTCTCGCCGCTCAGCGGATGGACCACGAACAGGCCGGTCGGCATGCCTTTCTTCTCCATCGTCGCCATTTCGGCTTCGGCAACTTTGGTGTTGCGGCATTCGTCAATGAAGTCGGTCAGCGCCGGGTTGTTGCGCGCGCCCTGTTGCGCCAGCGGGTGACCCGCGGCGACCGCCACGTAGGTGGCGCCCATGAAGGTGTCGGGACGGGTGGTGTAAACCGTCAGCGTCTCTTCGCTGTCCGCCACGTCGAAGGTGATTTCCACGCCTTCGGAGCGGCCAATCCAGTTGCGCTGCATGGTTTTCACCTGCTCCGGCCAGCTTTCAAGCGTGTCCAGATCGTTCAGCAACTGATCGGCGTAAGCGGTGATTTTGATGAACCACTGCGGGATTTCTTTACGCTCGACCTTGGTGTCGCAGCGCCAGCAGCAGCCGTCGATAACCTGTTCGTTGGCCAGCACGGTCAGATCGTGCGGGCACCAGTTCACCGCTGAGGTCTTCTTGTAGACCAGGCCTTTTTCATACAGCTTGGTGAAGAACCACTGTTCCCAGCGGTAGTATTCCGGCTGGCAGGTGGCGATTTCGCGATCCCAGTCGTAGCCGAAGCCCAGCAGTTTCAGCTGGTTCTTCATATATTCAATGTTGTCGTAGGTCCACGGGGCCGGTGCGGTGTTGTTTTTCACCGCTGCGCCTTCCGCCGGCAGGCCGAACGCATCCCAGCCGATCGGCTGCAGTACGTTTTTGCCCAGCATGCGCTGATAGCGCGAGATCACGTCGCCGATAGTGTAGTTACGAACGTGGCCCATGTGCAGTCGGCCGGACGGGTAAGGCAGCATGGATAGGCAGTAGTACTTTTCCTTGCTGTCGTCTTCGGTAACTTTGAAAGTCTGCTTCTCTTGCCAGTGAAGCTGTACGTTCGATTCTATGTCTTCTGGACGGTATTGCTCTTGCATGGCGGCCGGTGGTCCTGTAGGTGTAAACCGTTGCCCCGGTCAGAGGCAACGCAATGAACATTTAGTATTCGTAGATCCGCATAGCATAGCTGATAAGACCTCCCGGCAACAACTCCAAGCGCCTGACTCGGCGCATTTAAAAAAAACGCCGCCATGACGCGGCTCACAACCTGCGGATCCCGCGTCTTGCCAAGTGACATCAGGCATTTACGGCTAAAATAAGAACAAGTAGCTTAGGGGTATCCCTACAGCCAAGTCCGGCGCAGCGTTTATCGAGGAGAGTCTATGAACAAGGTTGCTCAGTATTACCGCGAATTGGTGGCATCGCTGACCGAACGCCTGAAAAACGGTGAACGCGATATCGACGAACTGGTGGCCAGCGCGGAGCGGCGGTTGAACGAGGCCGAAGATCTGACCCGCGACGAGGTGCGGCAGGTGACGCAGGCGGTGCGGCGCGATCTGGAAGAGTTCGCTCGCAGTTATCAGGAAAGCCGGGACGAATTTACCGACAGCGTGTTTATGCGGGTGATCAAAGAGAGCCTGTGGCAGGAACTGGCGGATATCACCGACAAAACCCAGCTGGAGTGGCGCGAGGTGTTCAAGGATGTCAGCCACCACGGCGTTTATCACAGCGGTGAAGTGGTGGGGCTGGGCAATCTGGTGTGCGAGCAGTGCCACTACCACCTGGCGTTCTATACGCCGGAGGTGCTGCCGCTCTGCCCGAAATGCGGTCACGACCAGTTCCAGCGCCGGCCGTTTGAACCGTGATGACGTTCCCCGCTGCGGCGGGGAACTAAGGCCGGTATTTAACGGAACAGTTTCTTCAGCAGGTTGCTGAGGAAACCGCCGCTGACGGCTGCCGGGGCGGCTTGCGCCTGCGCCGGGGCGCTGGCCGCTACGGCAACGCCGGCCGGGATTTTCTGCGCGACCGCGATGCGGCTGTCCTGGGCGGCTTTCTCTGCCGCTTCCGGGCCGTAGGCGAAGCCTTCCGCCAGCACGAACTCAACGTCGGTGATGCCGATAAAGCCCAGGAACAGCTTCACGTACGGCGTGATCAGATCCGTCGGCGTGTCGGCGTGGATGCCGCCGCGGCTGGAGATGACGATCGCTTTCTTGCCCGTCACCAGCCCTTCGGCGCCTGCGGAGGTATAGCGGAACGTCTGGCCGGCGCGGGCGATCATATCGAAGTAGATCTTCAGCTGCGTCGGGATGTTGAAGTTGTACATCGGGGCGCTGATGATCAGCGTGTCGTGTGACTTCAACTCTGCAATCAACTCATCGGACAGCGCCAGGGTGCTTTGCTGGTGCGGCGTCAGCGGCTTGTCGCCGGCGGTAAAACCGGCCATCACTTCACCATTCAGCTCAGGCAGCGTCGGGTTGGCCAAATCGCGCACGGTGAACGTGTCTTCAGGGTGAGTTTCACGCCATTGTTCAACAAAAAAATCGACTAATTTTCCAGACTGGGAATATTCACCCAGAATGCTTGATTTCAGGACCAGTACGCGGCTCATTGGCTTATCTCCAGGCGAAGTCTAATCGGTGACGATGTCAGTCGGTGTAAACGCATGGTAGAGGCAAGCCAGGAACAGTGATAGCGCAAAAATTCGCTGAGTTAAATCAAAAAAATTGAATGAGGGGCGCGAGCGCGCCCCGATGGGATCAATAACGCGCTACGCGCTCGGCCAGCAGGTCGATAAAGCCTTCGCGGTTGATGCCGGTCAGCACTTCCACGTTGGCCGCGTTGCCGGTTTGCTGGAAATAGTCCACCACCGTCATGCCGACGGTGTATTCCCCTTTGGTTTCCACCCCGACCCAGCGTTCTACGCCGGTAAACAGCTGCGGCGCCAGCAGCCAGGCGATGGTGCAGGGATCGTGCATCGCCGCGCCGGGCAGGCCGCGCGGATGGCTGAGGTACAGCGGCAGGTAAAAATCGAGCATCTCCGCGACCGCCTGCGCGACCGGATTGTCTATCTGGCGAATGCGCTCGATATCCTGCGGCAACACCAGCGCCTGATGGGTGACGTTCAGCCCGGCCATGGTCAGCGGCACGCCGGATTTCAGCACCATTTCGGCGGCTTCGGGATCGACGAAGATGTTGAACTCCGCGACCGGCGTGGTATTACCGGCGTTCATGCCGCCGCCCATAAATACGATGCGCTCGATGCGGCTTTTCAGCTCGACATGCTGGGCCAGCAGCAGGGCGATGTTGGTCATTGGGCCGGTCACCACCAGGGTTATCGGCTGCGGGCTGGCGCGCAGCAGGTCGGCGATCAGCTCGACGGCGCCGCGGGGATCGGGTTTGATTGTCGGCGTCGGCAGGTGGGTGTTGCCCATGCCGGTTTTGCCGTGGACATAGTCGGCGATCACCAGTTCGCGCATCAGCGGGCCGCCGGCGCCGGCGGCGACCGGTATGTCCTCGCGCTGCATCAGGGTCAACAGGCCCAGCGCGTTATGCAGGGTTTTCTCCGGCGTCTGGTTGCCGGCGGAGGTGGTAATGGCTTTGACGTCCAGCTCCGGCGAACGCAGCGCCATCGCCAGCGCGATGGCGTCGTCGAGGCCGGGATCGCAATCGATGATAATAGGGCGGGGCATGTTCTTTCTCCTCTGTTTGTTATCCAGCGAGCATCGGATCAAAACCGGGGAGAAACAAGCGCTTTTAGTGCCGGGAGAAAAGATGCGCCCCTGGCGGGGCGCATGTGATGGCGTATTTAGTGCAGGATCTTGGCCAGGAAGTCCTTGGCGCGATCGGACTCGGGGTTGTTGAAGAAATCGTCTTTGTTGCGGTCTTCGACGATTTTGCCTTCGTCCATAAAGATCACCCGATTCGCCACCTTACGGGCGAAGCCCATTTCGTGGGTCACCACCATCATGGTCATGCCTTCGTTCGCCAGTTCGACCATCACGTCCAGCACTTCGTTGATCATTTCCGGATCGAGCGCCGAGGTTGGCTCATCGAACAGCATGGCGATAGGATCCATGCACAGCGCGCGGGCGATGGCGACGCGCTGCTGCTGGCCGCCGGACAGCTGACCGGGGAACTTATTGGCATGCGCGGAGAGGCCGACGCGCTCCAGCAGCTTCAGGCCCTTCTCGCGCGAGGCGGTCTTGTCGCGCTTGAGCACTTTCACCTGCGCCAGCGTCAGGTTGTCGATGATAGACAGGTGCGGGAACAGCTCAAAGTGTTGGAACACCATGCCGACCTTGGCGCGCAGCTGCGCCAGGTTGGTTTTCTTGTCGTTGACCGGCGTGCCGTTCACCAGGATATCGCCCTGCTGGATCGGCTCGAGGCCGTTGACGGTTTTGATCAGGGTGGACTTGCCGGAACCTGAAGGACCGCAGACGACGACCACTTCGCCTTTTTTCACTTCGGTGGTGCAATCGGTCAACACCTGAAAGTGACCGTACCACTTAGAAACATTTTTCAGGGATATCATCAAACAGTCCTTTTCTTCAAATAGCTTACCAGCGCCGAGGCGGCGAGACTGATAACAAAATAGACAAAGCCGGCGAACAGGATCATTTCAACCTGGGTGCCGTCGCGTTCGCCGATGGTCGACGCGGTGCGGAAGAAGTCGGCCAGGCTCAGTACGTAAACCAGCGAGGTATCCTGGAACAATACGATGCCCTGAGTCAGCAGCAGCGGCACCATGGCGCGGAACGCCTGCGGCAGGATCACCAGCCGCATGGATTGCCAATGGGTCATGCCCAGCGCCAGCGCGGCGGAGGATTGGCCGCGCGAGATGCTGATAATACCGGCGCGGATGATTTCCGAATAATAGGCCGCTTCAAACAGGGAAAAGGCTACCATAGCCGAGATCAGGCGAATATCGGTTTTCGGCGATAACCCTAGAACCTGTTGTAATAAGCTTGGAACCACCAGATAGAACCACAGCAGCACCATCACCAGCGGCACCGAGCGGAACAGGTTGACGTACAGGGTGGCGAACCAGCTGATCGGTTTGAACGGCGACAGACGCATCACCGCCAGCACGGTGCCCCACAGAATGCCGACCACGATGGCGGTCACGGTGATCTTCAGCGTGATCACCATGCCCTGCAGCAAATAAGGGAAGCTTGGGACGATCGACGCCCAGTCAAATTCGTACATTATTTACTCCCCAGGTTGCCAGGCAACTGCACTTTCTTTTCGACCAGACGCATAAACAGCATGATAACGGCGTTGATGCCGATATAAGCCAGCGTGATGGCGGTAAAGGATTCATAGGCGTGAGCGGAGTAATCCAACAGCTTGCCGGCCTGCGCGGCCATGTCCACCAGCCCGATGGTGGAGGCGATGGCGGAGTTTTTGACCAGGTTGAGCATCTCAGAGGTCATCGGCGGCACGATCACCCGGTAGGCGTTCGGCAGCAGCACGTAGCGGTAGGTTTGCGGCAACGTCAGGCCCATCGCCAGCCCGGCGGCTTTCTGGCCGCGCGGCAGGGACTGAATGGCGGCGCGCACCTGCTCGCATACGCGGGCGGCGGTAAACAACCCTAGGCAGAGCATGGAGGAGACGAAGAACTGCACGTTGGGATCCAGCTCGCTTTTAAACCAGGTGCCAATATTGGCCGGCAGCAGCTCGGGGATCACCAGATACCAGGTAAAAAATTGCACGATCAGCGGCACGTTGCGGAACAGTTCGACGTAACAGGTGCCGAGGGTGGAAAGAAAGCGGTTGGGCACGGTACGCAAGATACCGAACAGCGAACCGACGAAGAAAGCGATAATCCATGCACAGACGGAGAGGGCCACCGTGACCTGAAAGCCGGACCATATCCAGCCGAGGTAAGTGGTGTTCCCAAACGGGGCCTGCTGCAGGAAGATACCCCAGTTCCAATCTATTGACATAACAAACTCCGATAAACGGGCGCAGAGCGCCGAAGATTGATGACTTGATGAGCGCCGATCGCCGCGCGGCCAGTCTGGCTGGCTTGTTGTGTACGGATGTCGGTGGCGCGCCTTGGGGAAAATGAGGGAGGGGAACGGCCCCCCTCATTCCTGTCTGTCCCAGTCATCAACTGGGCCGGTTTGGCCTGGCGGCCGCCCCGGCTTTTGTTCTATTTAGTTCAACGCTTTGTCGTTAGGCTCTTTGAACAGCTGTTTCATGTCGTCCGACAGTTCGAAGTTCATGTTGAGGTTTTTCGGTGGAATAGGCTGCTTGAACCATTTATCAAACCACTTGGCCGCTTCACCGGAAGTTTGCGCCTGGGCGATGGTGTCATCGACCAGCTTTTTGAACTCAGGATCGTCTTTACGCAACATACAGCCGTAGGCCTCTTTCGACTGCGGCGTGCCGATGATTTCCCACTGATCCGGTTTCTTGGCCTTGGCGCGCTCGCCCGCCAGCAGGGCGTCGTCCATCATGAAGGCCACCGCGCGGCCGCTTTCCAGCGTGCGGAAGGAATCGCCGTGGTCTTTGGCGCTGATGATGCGCATGTTCATCTTGCCGCTGTCGTTCAGCTTGTTCAGCAGCACTTCGGAGGTGGTGCCGGAGGTGACCACCACCGGTTTACCGGCCAGGTCTTTAAAGTCTTTGATGTCGGAGCCTTTTTTCACCAGCAAGCGGGTGCCGACCACGAAAATGGTGTCGGAGAAGGCGGCCTGTTTCTGGCGCTCGAGGTTATTGGTGGTGGAGCCGCACTCGAAGTCATAGGTGCCGTTTTGCAACAGCGGGATGCGGTTCTGCGAGGTAATCGGCAGCATTTTCACCTGCAGATTCGGTGCATTCAGCTTTTTCTTAACGGCTTCAACGATTTGGTTGGAGTAGTCCTGAGAGTAGCCCACAACTTTTTGTTGGTTGTCGTAGTAGGAGAACGGCACTGACGATTCGCGGTGGCCGACAACGATCACGCCGTTGTCTTTGATTTTCTTCAGCGTACCGGTCAGGTCTTCCGCGTGCGCCACGCTACCTGCCGCACCGAGCAGCAGTAACGATAACGCCAATTTACGCATTTGCATGGTCCAACTCCTTTGCTGTTGTGGTGGCTCTGACTAAAGAGCGTCAGGTTAAATCGACTATTTATTGCTCAAGTTATAAAGATAGTCTTAGAACGGATAGCCGTTAAAAAATAACCGATTGTGAATACCTTGAAACTAAAATGTTTCATTTTTTGAGACGCCGCGCGCACCAAATTAATGCAACAAAACCCTGACGCACCTGCGCGGTGCGCTCAATGCACCCAAAATGTGCGCAGGTGCGACAAAACGTCAGCAAAAGTAAATCGGCGCGCGATGTCGCCATAGATAAAAGCAAGGAGTGTGCCAGCCGCGTTGATTTAACGGCGTTTTCTGACTGAGGTGGGGATAGTGACGGGAACGCGGGGCGCGGCGGGCGCGCCCCGGCGAAGAGGACTATTTACGGCGCAGGCCCAACATCAGCGCCCAGCCGCCCAGCAGCAGGGTTATCACCCACAGCGGCGTGGCGCCGAAGCGCGCGTAAGGCGTGATGCCGGTGGTCGGCGTGACCTTCACTTCAAGCACCTGGCGGGTAAACTGCGGGATCTCGGCGATCACTTCGCCGTTCGCGTCCACCGCGGCGGTAACGCCGTTATTGGTGCTGCGCAGCAGCGGCCGGCCGAGCTCCAGCGCCCGCATGCGCGCCATCTGGAAGTGCTGCCACGGGCCGATGGAGTGGCCGAACCAGGCATCGTTGGAGATGGTCAGCAGGAAATTGGTGTCCGGGCGGAAGTTATCGCGAACCTGCTGGCCCAGCACGATTTCGTAGCAGATGGCTGCCGTCAGGTTGTACCCGCGTACGCTGAGCTGCGGCTGCACGTAGTCGCCGCGGCTGAAGGAGGACATCGGCAGATCGAAGAACGGCGCCAGCGGCCGCAGCAGGGTTTCCAGCGGCACGAACTCGCCGAACGGCACCAGGTGGTGCTTGTTGTAGCGATCTTTGGCCGGGTAGCTGTACGGCGTCGGTTCGCCGAGCACGATGGCGCTGTTGTAGATCTGCTGGCCCTGTGGCGTGGCGCGCACGTCGACGATGCCGGTGATCAGGCTGCTGTTCTTCGCCCGCATCAGGTCGTCCATCATGGTCAGGAAGCCGTTCTGGTTGGCTTCATAATCCGGGATGGCGGACTCCGGCCAGATGACGATCGGCGCCTTGCCCACGTATGGACGGGTTTCGTCCAGATAGGTTTGCAGCGTGCTGACCAGCGCTTTCGGATCCCATTTCATCGACTGGGCGATGTTGCCTTGCACCATGGCGACGTTCACCGCTTTCTCCGGCTGCGGAGTAAACCAATGCAGTTGGCGCAGCGGCCATGGCAACAGCAGCAGCGCGGCGGCGATGACCGCAGCCGACAGGCGGCGCTGATTGACGGCGTACACCAGCAGGCCGGCGATGGCCATCAGCACAAAGGTGATGGCGTCGACGCCCAGCAGCGGCGCGATGCCCTTCAGCGGGCCGTTGATCTGACTGTAGCCGAACTGCAGCCACGGGAAGCCGGTCAGCACCCAGCCGCGCAGGAATTCGGTCACCTGCCACAGCGCCGGCGCGGCGATGGCCAGCCGCCACCAGCGGGTGGTCGGCCACAGGCGCGTCAGCAGCCCGGCGAACAGCCCGGTATACAGCGACAGGTAAGCGGCGAGCAGCACCACCAGGAAGACGTTGACGGCGAAAGGCATGCCGCCGAAATCGGCGATGCTGACATACACCCAGTTGATGCCGCTGCCGAACAGCCCGAAGCCCCAGACAAAGCCGAGCAGGGCAGACTGTTTGGCGGTGCGATTGAGGGTAACGGCCAGCAGGCCGAACAGGGAGACGATGGCCGCGGGCCAGAAGTCGTAGGGCGAGAACGCCAGCGTCCCGCCGGCACCTGACAACAGCGCCAGCAGGGCGCGAACCCGCTGGCGTTCAAGTAATGAGGCTTTAGCCATGTTGGATTTAATCTTCCAGTTTCGGTGGGGGAGAATCGTCCGGAATTTTTACATGAACCTGGATAATACGTCGACTGTCGGCCATGGCAACTTTAAATAGGTAACCTTCGATTTCAATGGTTTCCCCGCGCGCCGGCAGGTGGCCGAAGGCCTGCATCACCAGACCGCCGATGGTATCGACCTCGTCGTCGCTGAAATGGGTGCCGAAGGCGTCGTTGAAGTCTTCGATCGGGGCCAGCGCGCGCACGGTGTACATGTGGCGGCTGAGCTGGCGGATATCCAGATCGTCTTCGTCGTCGTATTCGTCTTCGATCTCGCCGACGATCAGCTCCAGAATATCTTCGATGGTGACCAGGCCGGATACGCCGCCGAATTCGTCAATGACAATCGCCATGTGATAGCGCTGGGAGCGGAACTCTTTCAGCATCCGGTCGACGCGCTTGCTTTCCGGCACCACCACCGCGGTGCGCAGCACCTTGTCGATGCTGAACGGCTCGGAGTCTGCACGCATGAACGGCAGCAGATCCTTGGCCATCAGGATGCCTTCGATGTGATCTTTGTCTTCGCTGATCACCGGGAAGCGCGAGTGGGCGGAGTCGATAATCACGTCCAGGCACTCTTCCAGCGTCTGGTTGCGCTTGAGCGTCACCATCTGGGAGCGGGGGATCATGATGTCGCGCACGCGCTGCTCGGCGATATCCATCACGCCTTCCAGCATGTCGCGGGTATCGGGATCGATCAGGTCGTTTTGTTCGGAATCACGGATCAGCTCGACCAGATCGCCACGGTTTTTGGGCTCGCCGTGGAACAGCTGGTTAAGGATAAGAGTAAAGAACCCCTTCTTGGGACTGGGGCTGTCATTGCTTTGTGAATGGTCGTCGCTCATGGCGTTTTCGTTACTGTCACTCATGTCAGAGTTAAGGGGCGTCAGCGACAGCCCCGCAGGGGGCTGTAGGGTAAACGGCTGACGTCAGACGGGGTCTTTTTCCGCCAGGTACGGATCAGGATAGCCCAGTCCGTGCATGATTTCGGTTTCCAAAGACTCCATTTCTTCGGCTTCATCGTCTTCGATGTGGTCATACCCTAGCAGATGAAGGCTGCCGTGGACAACCATATGCGCCCAGTGGGCCTCCAGCGCTTTGCCTTGCTCAATCGCTTCCTGTTCAACCACCTGGCGGCAGATGATCAGATCGCCGAGCAGCGGCAGCTCGATGCCCGGCGGGGCCTCGAACGGGAAAGAGAGCACGTTGGTCGGCTTGTCTTTGCCGCGGTAGGTCAGGTTCAGCTCGTGGCTTTCCGCTTCGTCCACCAGACGCACGGTCACCTCGGCCTCTTCCTGAAATTGCGGCAGCACGCCTTCCAGCCAGCGCTGGAAGGTGGCCTCATCCGGCAGGCCGTCGCCGCTTTCACAGGCAATCTGCAGATCCAAAATCACCTGGCTCATGGTGTCTCCTGCTCGGAGGCGGCGAGCGCCTCGCGCTTACGTTGTTCGGCAATCGCGTCTTTGCGTTTCTGTTCGGCCGCTTCCCATGCCTCATAGGCGATGACTACGCGGGCCACCACTGGGTGGCGCACCACGTCTTCGCTGTGGAAGAAGTTGAAGCTCAGTTCTTCCACGTCCGACAGCACTTCCACCGCGTGGCGCAGGCCGGATTTCTGGTTGCGCGGCAGGTCGATCTGGGTGACGTCGCCGGTGATGACCGCCTTCGAGTTGAAGCCGATGCGCGTCAGGAACATCTTCATCTGTTCGATGGTGGTGTTCTGGCTCTCATCCAGAATGATAAAGGCGTCGTTCAGCGTACGGCCGCGCATATAGGCCAGCGGCGCGACTTCGATCACGTTGCGCTCGATGAGCTTCTCCACGCGCTCGAAGCCCAGCATTTCGAACAGGGCGTCGTACAGCGGGCGCAGGTAAGGATCGACCTTCTGGCTCAGATCGCCGGGCAGGAAGCCCAGTTTTTCGCCGGCTTCGACCGCAGGGCGGGTCAGCAGAATGCGGCGAATTTCCTGGCGCTCCAGCGCATCCACCGCGGCGGCGACCGCCAGGTAGGTTTTGCCGGTGCCCGCCGGGCCGATGCCGAAGGTGATGTCGTGATCGAGAATGTTGGCGATGTACTGCGCCTGGTTAGGCGTACGCGGTTTCACCATGCCGCGCTTGGTTTTGATGGTGACCGCCTTGCCGTAATCCGGCACGCTGTCGGCTACCTGTTCCAGCACCCGGCTCTCTTTGATAGCCAGGTGGATTTGCTCAGGATCGATATCCGGGATCACGCCGCGAATCGGCGCGGTATCCACGTACAGATGACGCAGGATATCGGCGGCGGCAACCACGCACAGGTTTTTGCCGACCAGCTTGAAACGGTTGTCGCGGCGATTGATTTCGATGCCCAATCGGCGCTCGAGTTGCTTGATGTTGTCATCAAACGGGCCGCACAGGCTGAGCAAACGCTTGTTGTCTGCGGGCTCTAACAAAATTTCTTGTGTTGCGACGTTCAAACTATTCCTCTAGGTCACATCGGGCCTGGTTGATGTCACATAGCGCGTCTGGGACGCGCGCGTTCAGGGCGAGCCTGAATACTCTCTTTCTTGAATTATTCATGGTGCGCCGCAACGGCGCAAGTTTACCGCTGATCTATCTGTGCGCCGTCGGCGGAATTCAAGGGAAGATAAGGAAAAAACGCGGCGGGGCGCAAAGCCCGCCGCGTCATCACTGAACAAGGCCGCCGTGAATCAGTTCTTTTTTACGAACTCGGATTTCAGCTTCATCGGGCCGAAGCCGTCGATTTTGCAGTCGATGTTGTGATCGCCTTCGACCAGGCGAATGTTTTTCACCTTGGTGCCGATCTTCAGCATCGAGGAGCTGCCTTTGACCTTCAGGTCTTTGATCACGGTGACCGCATCGCCGTCCGCCAGCAGGTTGCCGTTGGCGTCTTTGACGATCAGCGCGTCCTGATCTTCCGCCGGGGCGCTGTCGCTCCACTCGTGGGCGCACTCAGGGCAGATGAACAGGGCATTGTCCTGGTAGGTGTATTCGGAGTTGCACTTCGGGCAGTGTGGGAGTTGCATGTTATGTCGCCTCTTCAACAATAAAAAAATAAAAAAGAAAATCACCGGGCGCGGGCGCCCGGCGGAGAAACGGTAAGGAGTAGCGCGAATGGGCAGCTATAAGGCGGTCGCCGCGGCGTCAGGGCTGGTAAATGCCGACGCCCAGCGCGTTTTCTTTGCGGGTACGGGCGATCACCGACTGCGGGGATTCATGTACGCGCAGATCCATCTGCTGTTCGGTGCGCACCACTGCGCCACGCAGGGTGTTGGTCAGCACCTCGGTAATTTCCACGTCGACGAACTGGCCGATCATGTCGGGCGTGCCCTCGAAGTTTACCACACGGTTGCACTCCGTGCGCCCGGCCAGCTCCATCACGCTTTTGCGCGAGGTGCCCTCCACCAGAATGCGCTGGACGGTGCCGAGCATGCGGCGGCTGAACTGCAGCGCCTGCTGGTTGATGCGATCCTGCAGAATATACAGCCGCTGTTTTTTCTCTTCTTCGCTGACGTCGTCGACCATGTCCGCCGCCGGGGTGCCCGGGCGCGACGAATAGATGAAGCTGAAGCTGACGTCGAAATTGACGTCGGCGATCAGGTTCATGGTCTGTTCGAAGTCGGCCTGGCTTTCGCCCGGGAAACCAACGATGAAATCGGAGCTGAGCTGAATGGCCGGCCGCGCCTTGCGCAGCTTGCGGATAATCGCCTTGTACTCCAGCGCGGTGTGCGCGCGTTTCATCATGGTCAGGATGCGATCCGAACCGCTCTGCACCGGCAGATGCAGGAAGCTGACCAGCTCCGGCGTGTCTTCGTACACCGCGATGATGTCGTCGGTGAACTCGATCGGGTGGCTGGTGGTGAAGCGAATGCGATCGATGCCGTCGATGGCCGCCACCAGGCGCAGCAGTTCGGCGAACGAGCAGATATCGCCGTCATGCGTGGCGCCGCGGTAAGCGTTGACGTTTTGGCCAAGCAGGTTGACCTCGCGCACGCCCTGCGCCGCCAGTTGGGCGATTTCGAACAGCACGTCGTCGCTCGGGCGGCTCACTTCCTCGCCGCGGGTGTAAGGCACTACGCAGAAGGTGCAGTACTTGTTGCAGCCTTCCATGATCGACACGAACGCGGTCGGGCCTTCGGCGCGCGGTTCCGGCAGGCGGTCGAATTTTTCGATCTCCGGGAAGCTGATGTCAACCACCGGGCTGCGGGTGCCCTGAACGTGATTGATCATTTCCGGCAGGCGGTGCAGGGTCTGCGGGCCGAATACCACGTCGACGCAGGGCGCGCGGCTGCGGATCAGTTCGCCTTCTTGCGAGGCCACGCAGCCGCCGACGCCGATGATCACCGACGGGTTCTTTTCTTTCAGCAAGCGCCAGCGCCCCAGCATGGCGAAAACTTTCTCCTGCGCTTTTTCACGGATCGAGCAGGTGTTCAGCAGCAGCACGTCCGCCTCTTCGGCGTTTTCGGTCCACTCGAAGCCGTGCGTGCTGTTCAACAGGTCGGCCATTTTCGATGAATCATACTCATTCATCTGGCAGCCCCAGGTTTTGATATGTAGTTTTTTCGTCATTGACTTGCCATTACTCAGTGCGGAGCGAAAGTTGCGTTACGCGACATGCAGGGCGCGTATTGTAATCATTTGCCGCCGTTGTGACCAGCGCGGGGGAAAATGGCACGCGACCTGAAGCCGGAGCGAAAATCCGGTACACTGCGCAAAACGCCATGCCGGGTGGGATGGCGAGCATTCACACAGAAAACATAGCCAATATGAAGACATCTCAAAATCGGTATGATGCGGTGGTGGTGGGCGGCGGCATGGTCGGCGCGGCGGCGGCCCTGGGGCTGGCGCAGGCGGGCTGGTCGGTGGCGTTGCTGGAACATCAGGCGCCGCAGGCGTTCGAGGCGCAAAGCCCGCCGGATCTGCGCATTTCCGCTATCGGCTGCACCTCGGTGGGGCTGCTGAAACAGCTCGGCGCCTGGCCCGCCGTGACGGCGATGCGCACGGCGCCATATCGCCGGCTGGAGACCTGGGAGTGGGCGTCGTCGCGCGTGGCGTTCGACGCGGTGTCCCTGGGATTGCCCGAGCTGGGCTTTATGGTGGAAAACCGCATTCTGCAGCTGGCGCTGTGGCAGCCGTTAGCGCAGTGCGCCAACCTGACGCTGCTGTGCCCCGCCAGGCTGCAATCGCTGCAGCGGGCGGACAATGCCTGGCAACTGACGCTGGACGGCGGCGAGACGCTGCAGGCGCGCCTGGTTGTCGGCGCCGATGGCGCCAACTCGCAGGTGCGCAAGCTGGCGGCGATCGGCACCAACGGTTGGCAGTATCGTCAGGCGTGCATGCTGATCACCGTCGATACCGGCGCGCCGCAGCAGGATGTGACCTGGCAGCGCTTCTTCCCGTCCGGGCCGCGCGCCTTTCTGCCGCTGTACGACAGCTGGGCGTCGCTGGTGTGGTATGACAGCCCGCAGCGCATTCGCCAGCTGCAGGCGATGCCGCCGGCGCAGCTGGAGCGTGAGATCGCCACCGCTTTCCCGGCGCGACTGGGCCCGGTCAAGGTGCACGCCGCCGGTTCGTTCCCGCTGACGCGGCGTCATGCGCAGCGCTACGTGCTGCCGGGGCTGGCGCTGTTGGGGGATGCGGCGCATACCATCAACCCACTGGCGGGGCAGGGCGTCAATCTGGGGTATCGCGACGTGGATGCCTTGTTGAACGTATTGAGCGATGCGCGAGAGCAGGGAGAGGACTGGAGCAGCGAGGCGGTACTGCTGCGTTATCAGCGCCGCCGCCGTACCGACAATCTGCTGATGCAGAGCGGCATGGATCTGTTTTATACCGGCTTCAGCAATAATCTGGCGCCGCTGAACGTGGTGCGCAATCTGGCGCTGATGGCCGCGCAGCGGGCGGGCAAGCTGAAAGAGCATGCGTTGAAGTACGCGTTGGGATTGTAACCGACAGGGCTCAGCTGCGGCTGGGCCCGTTAGGATAGGCTGAACGCCAGACAGCAAAAAGCCCGCCGAAGCGGGCTTTTCTAAATATGGCTGGGGTGCCAGGATTCGAACCTGGGTATGCTGGTATCAGAAACCAGAGCCTTACCGCTTGGCGACACCCCAATTATGGTGGCTACGACGGGATTTGAACCTGTGACCCCATCATTATGAGTGATGTGCTCTAACCAGCTGAGCTACGTAGCCGATGTTACTTTTTACTTCTTTGATTTGCAAGCCGTTTGTGATGGCTGGGGTACCTGGATTCGAACCAGGGAATGCCGGTATCAAAAACCGGTGCCTTACCGCTTGGCGATACCCCACCTGCAAACAAATCTTATGTTGAAACCCCGTTCCCGAAAGAATATGGCTGGGGTACCTGGATTCGAACCAGGGAATGCCGGTATCAAAAACCGGTGCCTTACCGCTTGGCGATACCCCATCAACATACTGCGCCGACGATGAAGAGAAATGGTGCGGGAGGCGAGACTTGAACTCGCACACCTTGCGGCGCCAGAACCTAAATCTGGTGCGTCTACCAATTTCGCCACTCCCGCAAATGCAAAAAAGAGATGGTGGCTACGACGGGATTCGAACCTGTGACCCCATCATTATGAGTGATGTGCTCTAACCAGCTGAGCTACGTAGCCCTCTTTTTCTGCTTTGCCTTCATCGGCGTTGCGGGGCGCATTATGCGTATATGACCGATTTGCGTCAACAAGTTTTTTCCCGAAAAAGCGCCCGGAAGCGCCGTTTGTCTGGCTTGTGAACATTATGGCGATAAAATCGGCAATTCAGGCAGTTGGCGGGGGGAAAAGGCAACAAAAAGGCGGGCCAAAAGGCCCGCCCCGAGGGAAAACGCCGCGCGATTATTTATAGGCGGCCTGGTGCACGCCGACGGCGCGGCCGGAAGGATCGTCCATCTTCTTGAACGATTCGTCCCATTCGATGGCCTTGGCGGACGAGCAGGCGACGGACGGGCCGCCCGGCACGCATTCGGCGGCGCTCGGCAGCGGGAACAGCTCTTCGAAGATCTCGCGGTACAGGTAGCCTTCTTTAGAAGTCGGCGTGTTGTACGGGAAGCGGAAACGCGCGGTTTCGAGCTGTTGATCGCTGATTTGCTGCGCAGCGACCTCTTTTAGCGTGTCGATCCAGCTGTAGCCGACGCCGTCGGAGAACTGCTCTTTTTGGCGCCAGGCCACGCTGGCCGGCAAATAGGACTCGAAACATTCGCGAACGATGTGCTTTTCCATTTTGCCGTTACCGCACATTTTATCTTTCGGGTTGATGCGCATCGCCACGTCGAGGAATTTCTTGTCCAGGAACGGCACGCGGGCCTCAACGCCCCAGGCGGACATCGCCTTGTTGGCGCGCGCGCAGTCGAACATGTGCAGCGCCAGCAGCTTACGCACGGTCTCTTCGTGGAATTCGCGGGCGTCCGGCGCCTTATGGAAGTAAAGGTAGCCGCCGAACACTTCGTCCGCGCCTTCGCCGGAGAGCACCATCTTGATGCCCATCGCCTTGATTTTGCGCGACATCAGGTACATTGGCGTCGACGCGCGAATGGTGGTGACGTCATAGGTTTCGATGTGGTAAATCACGTCGCGGATGGCGTCCAGGCCTTCCTGCACGGTGAAGTGGATCTCATGGTGCACGGTGCCCAGATGGTTGGCGACCTCCTGCGCGGCGCGCAGATCCGGCGAGCCTTCCAGGCCGACGGCGAAGGAGTGCAGCTGTGGCCACCAGGCCTCGCTGCGTTCCTGATCTTCCACGCGGCGCGCGGCGTACTTCTTGGTGATCGCCGAGATGACCGAGGAGTCCAGCCCGCCCGACAGCAGCACGCCGTAAGGCACGTCGGACATCAGGTGGCTTTTCACCGACTCCTCCAGCGCGGTACGCAGGGCGGTGGCGTCGGTCACGTTGTCTTTGACGCTGTCGTAATCGAACCAGTCGCGGCGATAGTATTCGCGGATCTCACCGTCCTGGCTCCACAGGTAGCTGCCAGCCGGGAATTCCTTGATGGTGCGGCACACCGGCACCAGCGCTTTCATTTCCGAGGCGACATACAGGTTGCCGTGCTCGTCGTGGCCCATGTATAGCGGGATGATGCCCAGGTGATCGCGGCCGATCAGATAGGCGTCTTTTTCGGTGTCATACAGGGCGAAGGCGAACATGCCTTGCAGGTCGTCGAGGAAATCCGGGCCTTTCTCCTGATACAGCGCCAGGATCACTTCGCAGTCTGAGCCGGTCTGGAACGCGTAGCGGTCGCTCAGCTGTTGGCGCAGCGCCTGGTGGTTGTAAATTTCGCCGTTGACCGCCAGAACGTGGGTGTGCGCAGCGTTGTACAGCGGTTGAGCGCCGTTGTTGACGTCGACGATCGACAGGCGTTCGTGGGCCAAAATGGCTTTGTCGCTGGCGTAAACGCCGGACCAATCCGGGCCGCGGTGGCGCATCCGGCGCGACAGCTCCAGCGCTTTCTTACGCAGTTCAACGGGATCGGACTTCAGATCGAGCACACCGAAAATAGAACACATACAACTCTCCTAACGGGCTTTTATGACTGTGATGTTGTTTTTTACTGTTATGGGCAGCATTGCCGATTCATCAGCGATAACGCGTTTTTGCTGCGCTGTGGTTATGAAAATGCGCCTAAAGCTGGAGGAGATGCAAGCGTTTTAGCCATACGCTGAGAAATAGTTGTTTGCGAGGGTGTGGTTTTTAACGGATTTCCAGTTATCGGCGGGAAAAATTAGTGATTATGCAATTTTTAACGCGATGACGGGATTGCCGGCCGGTTTGGCCGGCAATCGATTGGCAATTAGGCGATGAGCTGCCACAAGGTGAAGGCGGCGTCCGGCGTCCAACCGGCGTTGGAAGTGTGCGCCTGGATACAGGTGTATTTCTTGCCTTTATAACTCACCACGTCGCCGGCTTTGTAGCTGTGGTTGTTCTGCCACTCGGGCGTCCCCGGAACGGGCGGCGTGCCGTCGTTGGCGGTTTTAACCGCCAGCGCGCTGCTCGGCAGCGAGGTATTGCCCTGACTGTCGGTTGCGGTAACGAAGTAGCTGTACTGGGTGGCCGGCGTCAGGCCGCTGTCGGCCAGCGACAGGCTGGTGGTCTGGCCGATCGGGTTGCCGTTGCGGTAGACGGTGTAGCTGGCGATCGGTAAGGCACCGGTGGCGGCGGCCCAGCTCAGTTTCAGCGAGGTGGCGCCCAGCTCGGCGACCGTCAGCGCCGTCGGCGCATTAGGTTTTCCCGGCGGCGGGGTGACGCCGCCCTGAATCAGCGGCGCGTAGCGGGTTTTGAATTCCCAGTTATAGGCGACGCCGGCTTTGCTCTTGCCGTTGTCCCAGTTGATTGACCAGGTCATCAGGCCCTTGATCGACAGGTTCTTGGCGTCGAGACGGGAGAAGGCGTTATACACCGCCTGTTTGTTGACTACGTAGCCGGTGGCGGCGGCGTCGTTGTTGCTCGGCAGGCCGATGACGAATTTCGCCGCCGGGATCTTCGCATAGCCGCGGGTGCCGGTGACCAGGCTTTCCGTCAGGTAGTAGAGGAAGTCCTCTTTCATGGCGTCGTTATTCTGCGTGATCCAGGCGTTGAGTTCGTCCACCCAAATACCGTCGCCACCCTGGTTATAATATTGCGGCGCGATAAAGTCGTAGTAGCCTTCGAGGGCGTTGATATAATCCAGGTAGGTGCCGTTGGTGCGTAAATACGGGAATTCCGGCGCCATGCTGATAATAAAGTTTTTCCCCTGCGCGGCGTAATAGTCTTTTACTTTTTTCAATGCCGCAGGCAAGACGGTTTTATTATTGGCGGCGCCGATCGCCGCCTGTTCCAAATCGATATCCAGGCCGTCGAAGCCATAGACTTCCACCAGACGAATAATCTCGTCTTTCAGCTTATCTTCGTCGCCGGTTTTCAGCTCGATATGCGCGTCTGCGCCGCCGAGGGAGATCAGCACCGCGCGGCCCCGGCTGTTCAGCACGCCCACCTGGCGGCGGAACTCGGTGTCGGACAGGTTGTAAGGTTTGAAGGTTGGGATGCCCTGGCCTTTCATAAAGGCGACGGCCACCACGTTGTATTCGGCGGGAATGTCGGTCAGATTCATATTGGCGAACTGGCCTTGTTGATAACCGTCACTGGCGCCGGCGGCCCAGTTGTGCCAAAAACCCATCAGGATTTTTTTATTGGCGATAGTCGGCATAATGGCCGCGTCATCGGCGGCGGCATTAATCATGTTATTTGTGCTCATGGTAGCCTCATTAATTAGGGTAAAGGTTTTTCGCCGGCCGGCAATATCCGCTATTGGCGGGGCGTAAGGTTATAATGAGGATTTTTAGCGCAGGCAGGCTGAAACCTTTTGCGGCCATGAACGAATTAAATTCAAACTGCGGTCAGGAAGAGAGAAATAATGGCGGCCGGGCAGCCGCCATATATGCATCAGAAGATGGTGATATCGGCAACGGAAGGGTAGACGTAGCTCGGGCGGAACGGCATGGTTTCGATGTCGCTCAGCGTGGAGACGCCGGACAGCACCAGCACGGTTTCCAGGCCGGCCTGGAAGCCCGCCAGAATGTCGGTACGCAGGTTGTCGCCGACGATCACCGTCTCTTCCGAGTGCGCCTGCATTTTGTTCAAGGCGGCGCGAATGATCCACGGGCTGGGCTTGCCGACGTAAAACGGCTTGCGGCCGGTGATCTTCTCGATGGGGGCGCACAGTGCGCCGCAGGCCGGCGAGAAGCCGTGGCCGTGGCTATCCGGGTTGGTGGCGATAAAGCGTGCGCCGTTACTGACGAAGTAGGCGGCCTTGTGCATCATGTCCCAGTTGTAAGAGCGGGTTTCACCGACGATCACGAAATCCGGGTTGATGTCGGTGATGGTGAAACCGGCTTTGTACAGCTCATGGATCAGGGCGCCTTCGCCGACCACGTAGGCTTTTTTGCCTTCCTGGCGGCGCAGAAAATCGGCGGTGGCCATCGCCGAGGTATAGAACGCGCTCTCCGGCACTTCCAGCCCGGCGGCGGCGAAGCGGTTCGCCAGATCCTGCGCGGTCTGTGACGGGTAGTTGGTCAGCACCACCAGCGGCATGCCTTGTTCCTGGATGCGCGCCAGGAACAGATCGGCGCCGGGCACCGGCGTATTGTCATGCAGCAGCACGCCGTCGATATCGCATATAACGTTTTTGATTTTCATTTGTCGCTGTTTCTCATGATTACGGCAGGCAAGGGGTGACGATAACACACCTGCCAGAAGCGGCGGATCAGCTTTCCAGCAATCGCTGCAAGAGCACGCCGTTGAGCATCGCGCGTTTGGCCAGGGCGAAAGCGCCGATCGCCGAGCGATGATTGAGTTCGGAGGTCACCACCGGCAGATTTTTGCGGAAGTCCTTCAGCACCTGGGTATTGATGCAGCTCTGGATCGCCGGCAGCAGCACCTTGTCCGCTTCGGTGATCTCACCGGCGATCACCACCTTCTGCGGATTGAACAGGTTGATGGCGATGGCCACCGCCTTGCCCAGATAGCGGCCGACGTGTTCGATCACTTCGCTGGCCAGCAGATCGCCGCGGTTGGCGGCCTTGCAGATGGCGTTGATGCCGCAGTCTTCCAGCGTCAGTTTGCTCGGGTAGCCCTGGCTCAGCAGCTGGCGCACGCGCTGTTCGATCGCCGCGTTGGCGGCTACGGTTTCCAGGCAGCCGAAGTTGCCGCAGTGGCAGCGTTCACCCAGCGGATCGATCTGGATATGGCCGATTTCGCCGACGTTGCCGTTATTGCCGAGAAAAATCTGCCCGTTGACGATGATGCCAGCGCCGGTGCCGCGGTGCAGGCGCACCAGAATCGAGTCTTCGCAGTCGCGGGTGGCGCCGAAGTAGTGTTCCGCCAGCGCCAGGCTGCGGATGTCGTGGCCGACGAAGCTGGTGACGTTGAAGCGCTGCTGCAGGTTGTCGACCAGCGCCCAGTTGCTGACGCTGATGTGCGGCATGTAGCGCACCACGCCCAGCGCCGGATCCACCAGGCCGGGCAGGATCACCGCGATGGCGATCAGTTCGCGCAGGCGGCGCTGGTTTGCTTCGATGAATTGGGCGATGGCGGCGAACAGCGCATTTTCCAGCGTTTCCTGGGTGCGTTCCGGCAGCGGGTAGTGTTCTTCGCTGAGCGATTTACCGCTCATGTCATACAGGGTGATGGTGGCGTCGTGGCGGCCGAGACGCACCGCGACGGTATGGAAATGACGGGTTTCCGACACGATGGAGATCGCGCGGCGGCCGCCGGTGGAGGCTTGCTGATCGACTTCTTTGATCAGCCCGCGCTCCAGCAGCTGGCGAGTAATTTTGGTGACGCTGGCGGGGGCAAGCTGGCTGAGTTCGGCAATTTGAATGCGCGAGATCGGGCCCTGCTGGTCGATCAGGCGGTAAACTGCCGCGCCGTTAAGCTGTTTGACTAAGTCAACGTTCCCTATTTGTGCTTGTCCGCCAGTGCTCATCAATAATGTTACTCGCTGTTCATTGAATTAAACCTCGTTACCGTTAACGAGCGTTTTGGTGATCTTGAAATCACGGGTGAAGGCGGTCAGGTTAGCCACCTTGCCGGCTTCGATGGTGCCCAGACGCTGCTCGACGCCGATGGCGCGCGCCGGATACAGCGTCGCCATGCGCAGCGCTTCGTCCAGCGCGATGCCGATATGCTCGACGCTGTTTTGCACCGCTTCGATCATGGTCAGTGCGGAACCGCTCAGGGTACCGTTCTCATCCACGCACAGCCCATCCCGATAGTATATTGTTTTACCGGCGAAAATAAATTGGTCAATATCTGCACCTGCCGGTGCGGTCGCGTCGGTGACCAATACCAATTTATCACCTTTCAGGCGTTTGGCGTTACGGATACTCGCCCAGGCCACGTGATGGCCGTCGGCGATGATGCCGGTATAGACCTCCGGCGTATCGAAGATCGCCCCCATCAGCCCCGGTTCGCGGCCGGTGATATACGGCATGGCGTTGTACAGGTGGGTGGCGAAGCTGATGCCGGCGGCGAAGCCGGTGCGCGCCTGATCGTAGGTGGCGTTCGAGTGGCCGGCGGAGACCACGATGCCGGCCTTGGTCAACTGCTCGATAACGTGCGGCTCAACCATTTCCGGCGCCAGCGTCACCTTGGTGATCACGTCGGCGTTGGCGCACAGGTAATCGATCATGTCCTGAGTTGGCTTGCGAATGAACGCCGGGTTATGGGTGCCTTTTTTCACCGGGCTGAGGTACGGCCCTTCCAGGTGCAGGCCCAGCGCCTGGTTTTGGTGCTTTTTCAGATAAGCGCGCATCACGTCGACGCTGTGCTTCATGAATTCGTCGCTGCTGGTGATCAGCGTCGGCAGATAGCTGGTGCAGCCGGATTTCTCGTTGGCGCGCTGCATGATCTCCAGCGTTTCTTCCGAAATCGCTTCCAGCGAATCGTTGAACTGGACGCCGCCGCAGCCGTTCAACTGCACGTCGATAAGCCCGGGGGCCAGGATGGCGCCACCCAGGTCGCGCGTTTCGATGCCGGCGGGCAATTCAGCCGCCGGGCAGACTCTCTCGATCAGCCCATCAGCGATAATGACTGCATGGTCATCAAGTACGTCGTGGCCGGTATAGATTCGGCCGTGGGTTAAAGCGAACATCGTAGCCCCCTGCAAAGATTAAAGACTTTTCACGCTTTCCGCTTCTAACTCGCGGAAATATTTGACGGTTTTGACTTTCAGCTCCATGGTAGCCGGCTCGTCGCACACCACGACCGCTTTGGCGTGCAGCTGCAGGCAGCTGATGGTCCACATGTGGTTGATGTTGCCTTCCACCGCGGCTTCCAGCGCCTGCGCTTTGGCGTGGCCGGTCACCAGGATCATCACTTCTTCCGCGTCCAGCAGCGTGCCCACGCCGACGGTCAGCGCATATTTCGGCACCAGGCTGACGTCGCCGCCGAAGAAGCGCGAGTTGGCGATGCGGGTGTCTTCGGTCAGCGTTTTGATGCGGGTGCGCGAAGCCAGAGACGAAGCCGGCTCGTTGAACGCGATATGGCCGTCGATGCCCACGCCGCCCATGAACAGGTTAATTTTGCCGTAAGACTTGATCTTCTCTTCGTACTGGCGGCACTCGGCGTCGACATCCGCGGCGTTGCCGTTCAGCAGGTTGATATTTTCACGAGGGATATCAACGTGGTCAAAGAAGTTGCGGTACATGAAGGTGTGGTAGCTTTCCGGGTGTTCCTGCGGCAGGCCAACGTACTCGTCCATGTTGAAAGTCACAACATGCTTAAAGCTTACTTCACCTGCTTTGTGCATCGCAATCAGATGTTTGTAGGCTTCCAGCGGCGTGCCGCCGGTGGGCAGGCCGAGGACAAACGGGCGCTCTGCGGTTGGCTTGAATGCGTTGATGCGTTGAACGATATGACGCGCGGCCCATTTGCCGACTTGTGCGGTATCTTTCAGTGGGATAAGTCTCATCTAACACCTCTTGGGATAAGTAAACTAAAGCTATACTGTACGGGCCTGCGGGAGTCCTAAGCGTAACCCAGCTTTATGATTCTCGCGTGAATCGTCCGTCCGGTTGATTTTTTGAATGATAAAATAAGTTTTGTGTGATGGCCAGCAATCTGGGAGGTAAAGACTACTTTTTGGTGATATTTATCACAAAAAGGGAGGTTTTAATTTGCGATACAAAATAAATTTTTTACACTCGGCATGAGTGATACGTGCCAAGCATTGTTTCTAAAAAGGTAGTGAGAGCTCCAAATAAACTACTAATAGGGTCCGTCCGCGGACAACATAGGGGGAAAAGGTGAACATTCTTAGTTATTTGCAAAAGGTGGGACGGGCGCTGATGGTGCCGGTCGCCACGCTGCCTGCCGCCGCCATCTTGATGGGCGTCGGGTACTGGATTGACCCTGTTGGTTGGGGCGGCGACAACGCGCTTGCCGCATTATTTATCAAATCCGGTTCAGCCATTATCGATCATATGGCCGTGCTGTTCGCCATCGGTGTGGCCTACGGCATGTCCAAAGACAAGGACGGCTCTGCCGCACTGACCGGCTTCGTCGGTTTCCTGGTGCTGACCACCCTCTGTTCACCGGCCGCCGTGTCGATGATTCAGAAGATCCCCCTCGACCAGGTGCCCGCCGCGTTCGGCAAAATTGAAAACCAGTTCGTCGGTATTCTGGTGGGTATCATCTCCGCCGAAGTGTACAACCGCTTCAGCGGCGTCGAACTGCCTAAGGCGCTGTCGTTCTTCAGCGGCCGCCGTCTGGTGCCGATCCTCATTTCCTTCCTGATGATCCTGGTCGCTTACATCCTGATGTATGTCTGGCCAGTGGTGTTCGGCGCTCTGGTGAGCTTCGGCGAACACATCCAGAAATTGGGCTCCGTCGGCGCGGGCATCTATGCCTTCTTCAACCGTCTGCTGATCCCGGTCGGCCTGCACCACGCGCTGAACTCGGTGTTCTGGTTCGACGTGGCCGGCATCAACGATATCCCTAACTTCCTTGGCGGCCAGCAGTCGATCGAAGCCGGTAAAGCGGTCGTCGGCATCACGGGCCGTTATCAGGCGGGCTTCTTCCCGATCATGATGTTTGGTCTGCCGGGCGCAGCGCTGGCTATCTATCACTGCGCGCGCCCTGAGAATAAGGCGAAAGTGCTGGGGATCATGATGGCGGGGGCATTCGCTGCCTTCTTTACCGGCATCACCGAACCGCTGGAATTCTCCTTCATGTTTGTGGCGCCGGTGCTGTATGTGCTTCACGCGATCTTGACCGGGATTTCCGTCTTCATCGCCGCCAGCATGCACTGGATTGCCGGTTTCGGCTTCAGCGCCGGTTTGGTGGATATGGTGCTGTCGTCGCGCAACCCGTTGGCGACCCACTGGTACATGCTGATCCCGCAAGGTCTGGTGTTCTTCGTTATCTACTATGTGGTGTTCCGCTTCACCATCAATAAGTTCAACCTGATGACCCCAGGCCGCGAGCTGGCGGTTGCCGGTGACGAAACCGACGGTTATGACGTCAACGTCAACAGCAACGCCGGTAAAGACGAGAACGAAACTACCACGCTGGCCCGTCGCTACGTCGGCGCGATCGGCGGTTCCGACAACCTGACCGGCATCGATGCCTGCATCACTCGCCTGCGTTTGAACGTGAAAGACTCCGCGCTGGTGAACGACGCATTGGCGAAACGCCTCGGCGCATCCGGCGTTATCCGTCTGAACAAGCAGAGCGTGCAAGTGATCGTCGGCACCCGTGCTGAACTTATCGCCAGCGCAATGCGCAACGTGATTGCAGCCGGCCCGGTAGCGGCAGCGGCGGCCCCGGCGGCGGCTCCTGCTGCGGAAGCCAAACCGCAGGCGGTACCGAACGCACCGAAAGTCGCGTTTGAAACGCTGGTAGCGCCGGTGACCGGTGAAGTCGTGCCGCTCGATCAGGTGCCGGACGAAGCTTTCGCCAGCAAGGCGGTAGGTGACGGCCTGGCGATTCGCCCGACCGACAACATCGTCGTGGCGCCGGCGGACGGCACCGTGGTGAAAATCTTCAATACCAACCACGCGTTCTGCCTGGAAACCGACAAGGGCGCCGAGATCGTGGTGCACATGGGGATCGACACCGTCGCGCTGGAAGGCCAGGGCTTCAAACGCCTGGTGGAAGAGGGCGCGGAAGTGAAAGCCGGTCAACCGATTCTGGAACTGGATCTGGATTATCTGAACGCCAACGCGCGTTCGATGATAAGCCCGGTGGTGGTCAGCAACTCTGACGACTACGCCGGCCTGGCGGCGCTGGCCAGCGGCTCTGTCGTCGCCGGTCAGACCAAGCTGTACGAGATCCAAAAGTAAGGCCGTTTTTACCTGAGTAGTACCGGGGGCCGGCCACGCATCATGGCGGAGTTTGCCCCGACTTGGCGGGAAGAGAGCAATCTCTTCCCGCTTTTTTTATTCCGTTTCGCCCCACGGCGGTGCGCTGCGCGCCGAGGGTGCAACGCGCCGCATTTTTCGTGAAACAAACGGTTGTTTCCAGACGTGGCTTGTTGGATCATAGGCGGTTATGTGTAGCGCTTTGCATTGAGGAACAGTGAAATGAGTGAGGCTGAAGCCCGCCCAACCAATTTTATCCGTCAGATCGTCGATGAAGATCTGGCGTCGGGGAAACACACGTCGGTACATACCCGCTTCCCGCCGGAGCCTAACGGCTATCTGCATATCGGCCACGCCAAGTCCATCTGCCTGAACTTCGGCATCGCCAAGGACTATCAGGGCCAGTGCAACCTGCGTTTCGATGACACCAACCCGGTGAAAGAAGACATCGAGTTCGTGGAGTCAATCAAGCACGACGTGGAGTGGCTGGGCTTTGAGTGGAGCGGCAACGTTCGTTACTCCTCAGACTATTTCGATCAGCTGCACCAGTATGCGGTTGAGCTGATCACCAAGGGCCTGGCCTACGTCGATGAGCTGTCGCCGGAGCAGATCCGTGAATATCGCGGCACCCTGACCGCGCCGGGCAAAGACAGCCCGTACCGCGGCCGCAGCGTGGAAGAGAACCTGGCGCTGTTCGAGAAGATGCGCAACGGCGAGTTCGCCGAAGGCGCCGCCTGCCTGCGCGCCAAGATCGATATGGCTTCGCCGTTTATCGTGATGCGCGATCCGGTGCTGTACCGCATCAAGTTCGCCGAACACCACCAGACCGGCAATAAATGGTGCATCTATCCGATGTACGATTTCACCCACTGCATTTCCGATGCGCTGGAAGGGATCACCCATTCGCTGTGCACCCTGGAATTCCAGGATAACCGCCGTCTGTATGACTGGGTGCTGGATAACATCACCATTCCTTGCCACCCGCGTCAGTACGAGTTTTCGCGTCTCAACCTCGAATACGCCATCATGTCGAAGCGCAAGCTGCACCAGCTGGTGGCCGAGAAGATCGTCGAAGGCTGGGACGATCCGCGTATGCCGACCGTCTCCGGTCTGCGCCGTCGCGGTTATACCGCCGCCTCGATTCGTGAGTTCTGCCTGCGCATCGGCGTGACCAAGCAAGACAACAACGTCGAGATGGTGGCGCTGGAATCCTGCATCCGCGACGATCTGAACGAGAACGCGCCGCGCGCCATGGCGGTGCTGGATCCGGTGAAAATCGTCATCGAGAACATGGGCGATGCGGTGGAAATGGTCACCATGCCTAACCACCCGAACAAGCCGGAAATGGGCAGCCGCGAAGTGCCGTTCAGCCGCGAGATCTATATCGATCGCGCCGACTTCCGCGAAGAAGCCAACAAGCAGTACAAGCGTCTGGTGCTGGGCAAGGAAGTGCGTCTGCGCAATGCGTACGTGATCAAGGCCGAGCGCGTCGAGAAGGACGAAGCGGGCGAGATCACCACCATTTTCTGCAGCTACGATGCGGAAACGCTGAGCAAAGATCCTGCCGACGGCCGCAAGGTGAAGGGCGTGATCCACTGGGTGTCAGCGGCGCACGCGCTGCCGGCGGAAATTCGCCTGTACGATCGCCTGTTCAGCGTGCCTAATCCGGGCGCGGCGGAGGATTTCCTCTCCACCATCAACCCGGAATCGCTGGTCATCAAGCACGGCTTCGTCGAGCCGAGCCTGGCGGCTGCACAGCCGGAGAAAGCCTATCAGTTCGAGCGTGAAGGTTACTTCTGCGCCGACAGCCGTCACTCGTCGGCCGAGCATCTGGTGTTTAACCGCACCGTCGGCCTGCGTGACACCTGGGCGAAAATCGAAGGCTAATCTTATTCACCTCGAAAATTAATGAATCAGCGCGGCTTTAAGCCGCGCTTTTTTATGCCTGCGCTCAGCCCGCGATCTATTCCTCTCTCATTTTATCCGGGATGCGTTTAATTAATAGCGACGGATTAACCCATTAGTTCTCTTATATTGGTCCTATTAGCCTTCATTTTTTCTTATATATTCGTGATGCGAATTAATTTCATTTAGAGAGCGCTCTCATTTTTTATCGTCTGACTGACGGATTTAGTCAGGCTGAAACCATTAATCGTCTCTGGTTGACCCTGTATCTCAATTTATTCTGATTTAATTGAATTTTTTATTCGATACCTTCCATGATCACCGGCGTAACAAAATCTCACTGATATGTGCTCCTTGTCATACTTTGACAAATCTCCCGCATTTTTCATTTGATAATTCGCGTCGCGAAAAATAGTCTGTCTGTAGCAATTAGTGCTGTGGGAATAACATCTCGTCGGCAATATTTTTTACCCGTTCGGGTTTTTTATTGGCAGTCGTGCAGGGCAGTGGTGAACACAGGCGGCTGCAACTTTTAAGTTAAGTCAAAGAGGAATTTCAATATGGGTACGCACGGTGCTCAGCGTAAAACGCTGGCGCTCGCAGTCGCGGGCGCGCTGTTGGGAACAGGGTTTGCCATGGCGCCTGAGGCGAAAGCCGCAGGGTTTATCGATGATTCCACGCTGACCGGCGGCATTTATTACTGGCAACGTGAGCGCGACCGTAAAGATCTCAATCCGGACAGCAAGGATTACAACCAATACACCACCAACCTGTCGCACTCCACCGCCAACCTGAGCCTGGATTTCGCTTCGGGCTATGCCTGGGACATGTTCGGTCTGGACGTCGGTGCCTTTACCGCCATCGAGCTGGCGGAATCCAGCGCCAGCGGCCATCCGAACGAGATCGCGTTCTCCTCGAAAAACCGTACCTACGACGAAGACTATTCCGGTGACAAAGGCGGCGTCAGCCTGTACAAAGCCGCCGCCAAATTCAAATACGGCCCGGTCTGGGCGCGCGCCGGCTATATTCAGCCGAGCGGCCAAACCCTGCTGGCACCGCACTGGAGCTTTATGCCGGGCACCTATCAGGGGGCCGAAGCCGGCGCCAAGTTCGACTACGGCGATGCCGGTGCGTTGAGCTTCTCCTACATGTGGGCCGACAAATACAAGGCGCCGTGGCATATCGAGGTGGACGACTTCCGCCAGAACGATAAGAAAACCCGCGTCTCCTACCTGCATTCGCTCGGCGCCAAGTACGATTTCAAAAACGATCTGGTGCTGGAAGCCGCCTTCGGCCAGGCGCAGGGTTATGTAAATCAATACTTCACTAAAGCGTCTTACAAATTCGATCTGCTGGGCAACCCGCTGACCACCAGTTACCAGTTCTACGGTGCGGAAGACCGCATCAGCGACAAGAACGATCCGAACAGCATCTACGACGGCCTGGCCTGGCTGCAGGCGCTGACCTTCGGTTACACCACCGGGCAGTTCAACTGGCGTCTGGAAGGCACCATGGTCAAGGCGGAAGGCAACCAGGGCTTCTTCCTGCAGCGCATGACCCCGACCTACGCCTCATCCAACGGCCGTCTGGACGTGTGGTGGGATAACCGCTCCGACTTTAACGCCAACGGCGAGAAAGCGGTGTACGCCGGCGTGATGTATGACCTCAGCAACTGGAACCTGCCGGGCATGGCGGTCGGCGGCTCCTACGTTTACGCCTGGGACGCCAAGCCGAGCACCAACCCGATCTACGATCAGAGCCAGCGCCTGAAAGAGAGCGCCTGGAGCCTGGACGCGATGTACACCATCCAGGAAGGTCGCGCCAAGGGCACCCTGATCAAGCTGCACTACACCCAGTATGACAACCACACCAACATCCCTAGCTGGGGCGGCGGTTACGGCAACATCTTCCAGGACGAGAAAGACGTCAAGTTCATGGTTATCGCGCCATTCACCATCTTCTGATGCGTTCCCCGGCCTCGCCGCCGGGGGCAGTTAAGGGAATTCAACGATGAAAAAAATCATGCTGATGTTGGCGGCCGCCGCGGCCTTGAGCGCCTGCGCGCAACCCGCCGCGCCGCCGGAAGACGCCAAATTGAAGCAGGCTTACAGCGCCTGCATCAACACCGCCGAAGGTTCGCCGGAGCGTCTGCAACCCTGCAAGGCGGTGCTGAACGTGCTGAAACAAGAGAAGCAGCACCAGCAGTTCGCCGCGCAGGAAACGGTGCGGGTGATGGATTATCAGAACTGCATTATGGCGGTGCACAGCGGTAACGGTCAGGCTTACGACGCCAAGTGCGGCAAGCTGTGGCAAGAAATTCGCGATAACAATAATTAAGAAGGACAAGAACATGAACGCATTCAAACTGAGCGCACTGGCCGCGTTGACGGCAACGATGGGATTCCTGGGCGGCATGGGAAACGCCATGGCCGATCAACAGCTGGTGGATCAGCTGAGCCAGCTGAAGCTGAACGTGAAAATGCTGGATAACCGCGCCGGCGAAAACGGCGTGGATTGCGCGGCGCTGGGCGCCGACTGGGCCTCATGCAACCGGGTGTTGTTCACCCTCAGCAACGACGGCCAGGCGATCGACGGTAAAGACTGGGTCATCTATTTCCACAGCCCGCGCCAGACCCTGCGGGTAGACAACGACCAGTTCAAGATTGCTCACCTCACCGGCGATCTGTACAAGCTGGAGCCGACCTCTAAATTCAGCGGTTTCCCGGCCGGTAAGGCGGTGGAAATCCCGGTGGTCGCCGAATACTGGCAGCTGTTCAGAAACGACTTCCTGCCGCGCTGGTATGCCACGTCCGGCGACGCCAAGCCGAAAATGCTGGCGAATACCGACACCGAAAACCTGGACCAGTTCGTGGCGCCGTTCACCGGCGACCAGTGGAAGCGCACCAAGGACGACAAAAACATTCTGATGACGCCGGCTTCGCGCTTTGTCAGCAATGCCGACTTGCAGACGCTGTCTGCCGGCGCGCTGCGCGGCCAGATCGTGCCGACGCCGATGCAGGTGAAAGTGCACGCGCAGGACGTCGATCTGCGCAAAGGGGTATCGCCGGATCTGAGCACGCTGGTCAAGCCGGCGGCGGACGTCGTCAACCAACGCTTCGCGCTGCTGGGCGTGCCGGTTCAGGCCAACGGCTATCCGATCAAGACCGACATCCAGCCGGGCAAGTTTAAAGGCGCGATGGCGGTGCCGGGCGCCTATGAGCTGAAAATCGGCAAGAAAGAAGCGCGGGTGATCGGCTTCGATCAGGCTGGGGTGTTCTACGGGCTGCAGTCGATCCTGTCGTTAGTGCCGAGCGACGGCAGCGGCAAGATCGCCACGCTGGACGCCAGCGATGCGCCGCGCTTCCAGTATCGCGGCATTTTCCTCGACGTAGCGCGCAACTTCCATAAGAAGGACGCGGTGCTGCGCCTGCTGGATCAGATGGCGGCCTACAAGCTCAACAAATTCCACTTCCACCTGAGCGATGACGAAGGCTGGCGCATCGAGATCCCCGGTTTGCCTGAGCTGACGGAGGTCGGTGGCCAGCGCTGCCACGATCTGAGCGAAACCACCTGCCTGCTGCCGCAGTACGGCCAGGGGCCGGACGTCTACGGTGGCTTCTTCAGCCGTCAGGACTATATTGACATCATCAAATACGCCCAGGCGCGCCAGATTGAAGTGATCCCGGAGATCGACATGCCGGCACACGCCCGCGCCGCGGTGGTCTCGATGGAAGCGCGCTATAAAAAGCTGCATGCCGCCGGCAAAGAGCAGGAGGCCAACGAATTCCGCCTGGTGGATCCGACCGATACCTCCAACACCACCTCCGTACAGTTCTTTAACCGCCAGAGCTACCTGAACCCGTGCCTGGATTCTTCCCAGCGCTTTGTCGACAAGGTGATCGGCGAGATCGCCCAGATGCATAAAGAGGCCGGCCAGCCGATCAAGACCTGGCACTTCGGCGGCGACGAAGCGAAAAACATTCGCCTGGGTGCCGGCTACACCGACAAGGCGAAACCGGAGCCGGGCAAAGGCATCATCGATCAGAGCAACGAAGACAAGCCGTGGGCCAAGTCGCAGGTGTGCCAGACGATGATCAAAGAAGGCAAGGTGGCCGACATGGAGCATCTGCCGAGCTACTTTGGCCAAGAGGTCAGCAAGCTGGTGAAGGCGCATGGCATCGACAGAATGCAGGCCTGGCAGGATGGCCTGAAAGACGCCGAGAACGCGAAGGCGTTCGCCACCTCGCGCGTGGGCGTCAACTTCTGGGATACCCTGTACTGGGGCGGTTTCGATAGCGTCAACGACTGGGCCAACAAAGGGTATGAAGTGGTGGTTTCCAACCCGGACTACGTCTATATGGACTTCCCTTACGAGGTGAACCCGGACGAGCGCGGTTACTACTGGGGCACCCGCTTCAGCGACGAGCGCAAGGTGTTCAGCTTCGCGCCGGACAACATGCCACAGAACGCGGAAACCTCGGTCGACCGCGACGGCAACCACTTCAACGCCAAGAGCGACAAGCCGTGGCCGGGTGCCTACGGGCTGTCCGCTCAGCTGTGGAGCGAAACCCAGCGCACCGATCCGCAGATGGAATACATGATCTTCCCACGCGCGCTGTCAGTGGCTGAACGCGCCTGGCACCGCGCCGGTTGGGAGCAGGACTATCGCGCCGGCCGCGAATACAAAGGCGGGGAAACCCACTTTGTCGATACCAAGACGCTGGAGAAAGACTGGCTGCGCTTCGCCAATATCCTGGGGCAGCGTGAACTGGCCAAGCTGGACAAGGGCGGCGTCGCTTATCGTCTGCCGGTGCCGGGCGCACGCGTAGCGGGCGGCAAGCTGGAGGCGAATATCGCGCTGCCGGGGTTGGGCATCGAGTACTCCACCGACGGCGGCAAGCAGTGGCAGCGCTATGACGCCAAGGCCAAGCCGGCGATCTCCGGTGAAGTGCAGGTGCGTTCGGTCAGCCCGGACGGCAAACGCTACAGCCGCGCCGAGAAGGTCTAGGCCCGGTGCAATGGCCTGCTGCCCTGGCGGCGGCCGTATAACGAAGGGGGAATGCGTTCGCCCGCGCGTGTCGGCGTAGGGCGGACGTTGTAGTGAGAGTAGTACGTGGAGTCGCTGTGCCGCTGCAATTGTGATATTTCATGACATGATTTTCCCCGGCCTGTCCGGGGATTTTTTTGTCTGCTGCACAGCGGGCATAAAAAAACCGCCTCGGTGTGAGGCGGTTTTTCATAGCCGGTCAGGCTTATTTCTTGTCGTGCAGCGTTTCGTCTTCGCGGCAGTCACCGGTTTCGCAGTGGCCGTACAGATACAGGCTGTGGTTGGTGAGCTTGATGCCGTGTTGCTTGGCGATATCACGCTGGCGCACTTCGATGGATTCGTCGCTGAATTCGATCACTTTGCCGCAGTCCAGGCAAATAAGATGATCGTGGTGATGCTGTTGGGTCAGCTCGAACACGGACTTGCCGCCTTCGAAATTGTGACGTGTCACAATGCCCGCATCGTCAAACTGGTTCAGTACGCGATAAACCGTTGCCAGCCCGATCTCTTCGCCCATATCAATCAGTTTTTTGTACAAATCTTCCGCACTGACGTGATGGCATTCCGGATTTTGCAGTACTTCCAGGATTTTGAGTCGCGGAAGCGTGACTTTTAAGCCGGCCTTCTTCAATGCGATGTTGTTGTCGGTCATGCGAATTCAGTCCTGTTACTATGCTAATCAAGTTGAGGCGTACTCGCCTGTGGCATCGGTCGGCACAAAGAGTTAATGCGTCTCATTATAGAACCGGTTGTACTAAATGGAAACCGCCGGTTGTTAACAAAGATATAATTGCACTATTGCATGTTTTGCATGCAACGCCTTGATGGATGGGATAAACCGATATCTCAGTCTACCGTGACGGGGTGGGAAGTTACAAATCTGTAGCTTCTATCGCAGCAATCCCTGCTGCCGATGACGGCCCTGTGGGCACACTATGCACTTTACAGGGCCTTTGTTCAACCTTTCGCCAGTGCCGGGGCTTAGCCGACGATATCGGCCAGGCTCAGCTCTTCGACGATCTGTTTGACCCAAGCGTCCACGCGCTCGTTGGTCAGCTCCGGCTGACGGTCTTCGTCGATCGCCAAACCGATGAAGTGGTCGTCGTCCGCCAGGCCTTTGGAGGCCTCGAAGTGGTAGCCTTTGGTCGGCCAGTGGCCCACGATGGCCGCGCCGCGCGGTTCGATGATGTCGCGAATGGTGCCCATCGCGTCACAGAAGTATTCCGCGTAGTCTTCCTGGTCGCCGCAGCCGAACAGCGCCACCAGTTTGCCGTTGAAGTCGACTTCTTCCAGCGTCGGGAAGAAATCATCCCAGTCACACTGCGCTTCACCGTAATACCAGGTCGGGATACCCAGCAGCAGGATATCGAACCCTTCCAGGTCTTCTTTGCTGCTTTTAGCGATGTCATGCACTTCAGAGACGTCGTCGCCAAACTGTTTCTGGAGAATTTTCTGGATCATTTTGGCAATGTTTTCGGTATTGCCAGTGTCGCTGCCAAAGAAAATGCCTACAGTAGCCATATCGCGTATAACCTTTAAATTCAAGTAATTGCATTACTCGACGCCGGCACTGCCGCCGCTGACGCCGATTAAAATGATGCCATGGCAAGAGCCTTTCGCCTCCGGGGCGGGCGCCGACAGGCGCAGTCTCTTACCGGTAAATGCGTATCATGCCAGAAAGTGGCGCCGGGGTTTTATCGCATTTATGCGATGCCGGAGAATGAAGAAAAGCGTGGTCGATCCGGCGTTGTCCTTAACGCCGCGCCGCGCGTGCGGCCGAAGAGATCAATGTTCCGGCTGTTCTTCCGCCAGTTGTGCCAACAGCATCTGCTCGATGAGTTCGCTGCGGCTGATGTTGCGCTGTTCCGCCAGTTTGTTCAGGGCGTCCACCGCATCCGCGTTGATTTTCAGCTCTACGCGCCGCAATCCACGCACTTTATCGCGCCGTAACTGATTGCGCTTATTGATTCTAAGCTGTTCATCGCGGGAAAGCGGGTTGGTTTTCGGGCGCCCCGGACGGCGTTCATCTGCGAACAGATCCAGCGTCGTGCGATCCGTTTGTTCTTTTGCCATAGGTAGCGGTACTGCAAGGGAGTTTGCATCAAAAAGCGCTCGCACGCTTCCGGAGGCATCGGTTAACACACTTCGGGCCAATAAACCCTAACCCAAATTCACCCCCGAACCGGCGTTCGCGAACGCGCTGGCGCGGCGGCAAAATTATAGCGCGCCATATTACCCCAGCAGATGGAGCGGCGACAATGCCTAACTGCGGGCTAAACGCGCTAAGCCGTTATCTTTAGCGCGTTTTTTCGCCAGGTGAGCGCACTTTTCAGGCTTCGTCGAGAAAACGGTGGATGGCGCGCAGCACCGCCTCCGGCTTTTCGGCGTGCACCCAATGGCCGGTGCCGGCAACGACGTGCGCGCGGGCCTGCGGGAACTGGCGCGCGATGTCTGCACGGTAACTGTCCTGCACGTACGGCGACAGGCCGCCGCGAATGAACAGGATTGGGTGCGGCCAGGCCGGCACATCCTGCCAGCCGGTGATGTCTTCGTAACGTTCGATCAGCACCGGCAGGTTGAAGCGCCATTCGCCGTTGTGGAAGGACTTCAGCAGGAACTGGATCACGCCTTCTTCCTGCAGATAGTCGCGCATCAGCTGGGCGGCCGCCTGGCGCTGGGTGATGCCGGCGGCGCTGACGGCCTTCAGCGCGGCGAAGATCTCGTCGTGACGGCGGGTCTGGTAATCCACCGGCGCGACGTCGATGACGATCAGCCTGGCTATGCGCTCGGGCGCGATGGCGGTCAGCGCCATCGCCGCTTTGCCGCCCATCGAATGACCGATGACGATCGCTTTCTCCAGCTGCAGTTCGTCGAGCAGCGCCAGCAGATCCTGCGCCATGGCGGGGTAGTTCATGTCGTCGGCGCGCGGGGAGAGGCCGTGGTTGCGCAGATCGACCTTGATCACCGTGTGCTGTTTATGCAGATCGCGCGCCAGCACGCCCAGGTTGTCCAGATTGCCGAACAGCCCGTGGATCAGCAGCACCGGCAGCGCGTCTGACTCGGCGGCCAGCAGTTGATAATGTAATTTCATGGCGAAGTTCATACTGAGAGAGATTCAGATTAGGGTATCATGATTGAATCGCACGATGAATCATGCGGAATTTTCGCGGCGCGGGCTTGGCAGTGCCGGCTATAGGTATTAGTCTGCATTTGCCGTCCGGAGGCACATTGTTGTGTTCGCCCCAGCGCTTTTAACCTTATAATCCCATGGCTTGAATGCAGGATCTGGCTTCAGGTTCTAAGTAGAAAAAACAGTATTGGATAAAGATGAAAACTATTGAAGTCGACGAAGAGCTTTACCGTTATATTGCCAGCCACACGCAACACATCGGTGAAAGCGCGTCCGATATTTTACGCCGCATGTTGAAATTCACCGCCGGGCAGCCGGTGCGCGCGTTGCCTGCTGCCAGTGCACCGCAGTCCGTCGAGCTGGAAAAAGCGGCGCCGGCGCAGCGCCCACGCGATCGCGTACGCGCCGTGCGTGAGCTGCTGCTGTCGGATGAATATGCCGAGCAGAACAAAGCGGTCAACCGTTTCATGCTGGTGCTGTCCACGCTGTATACCCTCGATGCCGCCGGTTTCGCCGCCGCTACCGAGGCGTTGACCGGCCGTACCCGCACCTATTTCGCCGGCGATCAGCAGACCCTGCTGGCCAACGGCACGCACACCAAGCCGAAGCATGTACCGGGCACCCCTTACTGGGTGATCACCAATACCAATACCGGCCGCAAACGCAGCATGATCGAACACATCATGCAGGCGATGCAGTTCCCGGCGGAACTGATCGAGAAAGTTTGCGGTACCGTCTAATTTAGCGAACAGCCCGTCATGCTGGCCGTGCGCGACGTATCTGCCCGGTCACCGACAGGGATGAGGGAGATATGTCGATGGCGAATAATCCACGTGCCGGGCAGCCCGCCCGCCAAAGCGATCTGATCAACGTAGCCCAGCTGACGTCGCAGTACTATGTGCTGCAACCGGAAGCCGGCAATGCCGCACACGCGGTGAAGTTTGGCACCTCCGGCCACCGCGGCAGCGCGCAGCGCCACAGCTTCAACGAAGCGCACATCCTCGCCATCGCTCAGGCGATCGCCGAAGTTCGTCATCAGCAGGGCACCACCGGCCCGTGCTACGTGGGCAAAGATACCCATGCGCTGTCCGAGCCGGCCTTCATTTCCGTGCTGGAAGTGCTGACCGCCAACGGCGTCGACGTGATCGTGCAGGAAAACAACGGCTTCACGCCAACGCCGGCGGTATCGCACGCCATTCTGTGCCACAACCGCCGCGGCGGCGCGCAGGCCGACGGCATCGTCATTACGCCGTCCCATAACCCGCCGGAAGACGGTGGCATCAAGTACAACCCGCCGAACGGCGGCCCGGCCGACACCAACCTGACGTCGGTGATCGAAAAGCGCGCCAACGAACTGCTGGCGCAGCAGCTGAAAGGCGTTCAGCGCCAGTCGCTGGACAAGGCCTGGAACAGCGGCCACCTGCACGCCAAAGACCTCGTGCAGCCTTATGTCGAAGGCCTGGTTGAGGTGGTCGACATGCCGGCCATCCAACGCGCCGGCCTGAAGCTGGGCGTGGATCCGCTCGGCGGTTCCGGCATTGCCTATTGGCAGCGCGTGGCGGAGCACTACAAGCTGGATCTGACGCTGGTGAACGATTCCATCGATCAGACCTTCCGCTTTATGCACCTGGACCACGACGGCATCATCCGCATGGACTGCTCGTCCGAGTCGGCGATGGCCGGCCTGCTGGCGCTGCGCGACAAATTCGATCTGGCGTTCGCCAACGATCCGGATTACGACCGTCACGGCATTGTCACGCCGAAAGGCCTGATGAACCCGAACCATTACCTGGCGGTAGCCATCAACTACCTGTTCCAGCATCGCCCACAGTGGGGCGCCGATGTGGCGGTAGGTAAAACGCTGGTGTCCAGCGCGATGATCGACCGCGTGGTGGCCGATTTGGGCCGCAAGCTGGTGGAAGTGCCGGTCGGCTTCAAGTGGTTCGTGGACGGCCTGTTCGACGGCAGCCTGGGCTTCGGCGGCGAAGAAAGCGCCGGGGCCTCGTTCCTGCGCTTCAACGGCCAGCCGTGGTCGACGGACAAAGACGGCATCATCATGTGCCTGCTGGCGGCTGAAATCACCGCGGTAACCGGTGAAAACCCGCAGCATCACTATGACGATCTGGCCAAGCGCTTCGGTGCGCCAAGCTATAACCGCATCCAGGCGCCGGCAACCCATGCGCAGAAAGCGGCGCTGTCCAAGCTGTCGCCGGAGATGGTCAAGGCCAGTACGCTGGGCGGGGATCCGATCACCGCGCGTCTGACCGCGGCACCGGGCAACGGCGCGTCGATTGGCGGCCTGAAAGTCATGACCGACAACGGCTGGTTCGCGGCCCGTCCTTCCGGTACCGAAGAGGCTTACAAGATCTACTGCGAGAGCTTCCTCGGGGCGGAACACCGCGAGAAGATCGAGCACGAAGCGGTCGAGATCGTCAGCGAAGTGCTGGCCTCCGCCAAGTAATCGCTTTTCTTGATTGATAAAAAGCGCTGTTTTTACAGCGCTTTTTTTATGCCTGCAATTTAGATATATCTTTTTATCGGCGCACGCTTGCGCATTTAGATATATCGATCTAGATTAGCGTCATCGACGCTGTTTGGATATATCTAAACAACCTCGTATTGATGTTCACCGTTAAAGCGAGGTATCACCCTATGTTTCATCGATTAGGTTTACACCGGCATCACCACCACCATCATGAATGCGAAGAGGGTCGCCGTCATCGCGGTGGGCGCCATCACTTCGGCGGCGAAGGCGAAGAGCACGGTCGAGGTGGGCGCGGCGGCCGGGGCGGGCGTCACCGTCTGTTCGAGCACGGCGATCTGCGTCTGGTGCTGCTGGCGCTGGTGGCGCGCAAGCCCAGCCACGGCTATGAGCTGATCAAGGCGATTGAGGAAGCTTCATCCGGTCTGTACGTGCCTAGCCCGGGGGTGATTTACCCCACGCTGACGCTGCTGGAAGAGCAGGATTTCCTTGAGCCGCTCACCACCGGCAACGGCCGCAAAAGCTACCGCATCACCGCCGCGGGCGAGGGCGAGCTGCAAAAGCATCAACAGGTGGTTGACGTCATTCTGGCGCGCCTGGCGGGCGCCGGCCGCGAGCATCATCGGCACGGCAATCTGGCGGAAGGCATTTACGACGCCATGAACCGCTTGCGCAGCCTGCTGCGCGGCAACGTGATGCGCGCCGATCTCACGCCGCAGCAGGTGGAGCGCATTAACGCCGCGTTGCTGACCGCCGTGGCGGCGATCGAAAGCGAAATGCATATTCAACCCACGCAGCAGGAGAAGAACTGATGCCCGGCCACCGTTTTACTATTACCGTTGAAGCCCTGAGCGATCGTCACGGCAATCCCGTTGAGAAAGCGCCGCTGAGTTTTGAAGTGACCAACCACGACGATATTCTCGATATCGTCGAGCGCATCCGAGCGCGTGACGATCTGAACTTCGGCCCCGAGCAGAGCGCGGCCTTCGCCGTAGGCTTGAAGCTGTTCTCCGAAGTGATGATCGAAAACCGCAAACACCCGGTGTTCGCTCCGCTGCGCGATGCGTTTAAAGAATTTATGGTCGGATTGAAGAAGGGCCCGGCGGCGTAAAGGCGCGGCAAACCGCGCCCGCCGGGGTTAAGGCATGAAGCGATAGCCGACGCCGGTTTCGGTCAGCAGGTGTTTGGGCCGGGCCGGATCGGCTTCGAGCTTCTGCCGCAGGTGGCCCATGTAGATGCGCAGATAGTGGCTGTGCTCCACGTAGTTCGGCCCCCAGACGTGGCTCAACAGCTGGCGTTGGGTGATCACTTTGCCGGCGTTGGCCAGCAGCTCCGCCAACAGGCGAAACTCGATCGGCGTCAGATGCAGATCTTCGTCGTTGCGCAGTACCCGGCGATTCACCAGATCGACGGTGATTTCCGAAAAGCTCACCAGCGGGCTTTCCTGTTGGCTGGCGGAGTGGCGACGCAGCGCGACCCGTACCCGCGCCAGCAGCTCGCCGATGCCGAACGGTTTGCTGAGGTAGTCGTCGGCGCCGGCGTCCAGCGCGGCGATTTTGTCCTCTTCGGCGTTGCGCGCCGACAGCACGATCACCGGAATGGCGCTCCACTGCCGCAGATCGCGGATGTAGCTCAGCCCGTCGCCGTCCGGCAAGCCCAAATCAAGAATGATCAGATCCGGTTTGCGCGTGCCGGCTTCAATCAACCCACGCTGCAGCGTTTCACTTTCAAATACCCGCAGACCTTCGCTCTCCAGCGCGGTGCGCACGAAGCGGCGGATCTCTTTTTCATCTTCAACAATCAGAATGTTGGTTGGCGTTATGCTCACGTTTCCCCTGCGTTGATTACAGATCGAAGGCGTCGCCGTCGATCTCGGGCGGTTTTTCCAGCGGCAGCACGAAGCGGAAGCTGGCGCCGCCGTTGGCGCCGTTTTCCGCCCAGATGCGGCCATCATGCACTTCAATAATGGCACGGCAAATCGCTAACCCCAAGCCGACGCCGGGGATCGCCGACTCTTTATTGCCGCGTGAAAACTTGTCGAAAATCAGCTGCAGCTGATCGGCGGGGATGCCGGGGCCGTTATCCCAGACCTCGACTTCCAGCCACTCGGGCAGCGTGCGGGCGCGAATGCCGATGGTGGCCTCGGCGCCGGCGTATTTATTGGCGTTTTCCAACAGGTTGGTGAACACCCGCTCCAGCAGGCTGCCGTCGCAGTTGACCAGGATCTGTTCCGGCGGCAGTTCGACCACGATAGGATGCTGGCTGAGCAGCGGCTCCAGCATGTGCAGCGAGGCGCCGACGATCTCTTCCAGCGACTGCCACTCTTTGCGCAGGCTGAAACCGCCGGACTGGATGCGCGCCATATCCAGCAGGTTGTTCACCAGCCGGGTGGTGCTCAGCACCTGCTGGCGGATCTGGCTGGCCTGAGTGGCGTGATTGGAGCCTTCGGCCGCCAGATCCAGCGTGAGAATTTCCGCCTGGCCGAACAGCACGGTCAGCGGCGTGCGCAGATCGTGCGACAGCGCCGCCAGTAGCGAGTTGCGCAGCTGTTCGCGCTCGGCGTCCAGCTTGGCTTCTTCGGCGCTGCGCGCCAGGTGCAGCCGCTCCAGCGCGCTGGCGATCAGCACCGCGAAGGTCTGCAGCAGCCGCTGCTGTTCCGGCACCATCAGCTGGCGCAGGTTGTTGGGTTCGATCGCCAGCAGGCCGAAGGTCTGCTTGGGGGTATTGAGCGGCAGCAGCTGGTAAGGCACGCCGGGCAGGGTGTCGGTGCCGGCGCCGGCCGGCAGGCCTTTATCGAAGCTCCAGCGTGCGATGGCCTCGTCTACCGACAGCAGCCCACCGTCCTCGCCGACCATCTGTTGCAGGCGGCCGTCTTCCTGCGGCAGCAGCAGCACGGTTTTCGCCTGGAAACTGCTGGAGAGGAAGTGGCGGCTGGTGTTGGCGATGTCGGCCACGGTCAGCGCGCGGCTCAGCCCGCGCGACATTTCGTACAGGTGGCGTGCCCGCTGCTCGCGGTAGCGCGCCACCCGGGCCTGATAACGCACCCCGGCGGTCAGGTTGCCGATGATGATGCCGACGGCGAGCATCACGCCGAAGGTCAACAGGTACTGCATGTCGCTGACGGCGAACGACCATTCGGGCTGAACGAAGAACAGATCGAAACTGGCGACGTTGATCACCGCCGCCAGCACCGACGGCCAGCGGCCGAAGAAGAGCGCGACGATCGCCACGCCGAGCAGATAGACCATCACCAGGTTGGCCTGATCGAAGCCCGGCAGCAGCCACTGCGAGAGCAGGGTAATCAGCGCGCACAGCGCCACCGCGACCGCGCAACCGCGCAGCTGCATGCGCCATTTCTCATTGAAGCTGCGGCCGTCGTGCTCCTTGCCCGGCGAGGTCTGTGCGGCGTCGCTCTCCAGCGCCACGATCACCAGATCGAGATCCGGGCCCAGTCGGCCGAGGCGATCGGCGAAGCTGCCGCGCAGCTTCCAGCGCTGCTCGCTGCGGCGGCCGATGATGATTTTGCCGAGGTTATGCTCGCGGGCATAGCGCAGCACCGCGCGCTCTTCGGACGGATCGGCCAGGGTGGCGGTTTCGGCGCCCAGTTCCTGCGCCAGCCGCAGCGCGCGCAGAATGGCGCGGCGCTGGTTTTCCGGCAGCCGGTGCAGCTTGGGGGTTTCCACGTAGACCGCATGCCAGTGGCAGCCAAGCCGCGCTGCCAGCCGGGCGGCGATGCGCACCAGCTTTTCGTTGCCGCTGTTGTGGCCGACGCACAGCAGAATGCTGTCGCGGGTGTGCCACACTTTCTCGCGCCCCTGGGTGTCGCGAAACTCGCGCATCTGGTCATCGACCCGATCGGCGGTGCGGCGCAGCGCCAGCTCGCGCAGGGCGATCAGGTTGCCTTTGCGGAAGAAGTGCTCGATGGCGCGCTCGGCCTGGCCGGGAATATACACTTTGCCTTCGTGCAGCCGCCGGCGCAGATCGTCCGGCGGCAGATCGACCAGCACCACTTCGCTGGCCTCGTCAAACACGTGGTCGGGCACCGTTTCGCGCACCCGCACGCCGGTCACGCCGCCCACTACGTCGTTCAGGCTTTCCAGATGCTGTACGTTGACGGTTGTCAGCACGTCGATGCCGGCGTCCAGCAGCTCTTCCACATCCTGCCAGCGTTTGGGGTGGCGCGAACCCTGGGCGTTGCTGTGCGCCAGTTCGTCCATCAGCACCAGCGCCGGGTGGCGCGCCAGCGCGGCGTCGAGATCGAATTCATGCACCAGCCGGCCGCGATGCTGGATGCGTTTTTGCGGCAGCAGCGTCAGGCCGTCGAGCAGGGCGGCGGTCTCGCTGCGGCCGTGGGTTTCCACCACGCCGACCAGCACGTCCAGCCCCTGAGCGCGCAAACGCTGGGCTTCCTGCAGCATGGCGTAGGTTTTGCCCACGCCGGCGCAGGCGCCGAAGAATACCTTCAATCGGCCGCGCGGTTTTTCATTGGCCATCGCCAGCAGGCTATCGGGATCGGGGCGCTGCTGCTCTTCTTCGACCATGACAATTCCTTGTGTTACCAAGCAAAAAGGGGTTCGGCATGCCGAACCCTATCACTATGCTGAATACGGCGCGTTACTTCAACGCATCCAGCGCCAGGTTCAGCTTCAGTACGTTCACCACCGATTCCCCCATGAAGTTGGGCGTGGCCCGATCGGTGTTGTCTTCGATCAGTTTGGCGATCTGTTCCGGCGGCAGATGCCGTGCCGCCGCGACTCGTGCCAGCTGATACTGTGCGGCGGCGATCGAGATCTGCGGATCCAACCCGCTGCCGGAGGCGGTCAGCAGATCGACCGGGATCGGGCCGCTCATCGCAGGATTGGCCTGGCGCAGCTGCGCTGCGCGCTCGGCGATAGCCTTATCCAGCGCCGGGTTGGTGGCCGCCAGGTTGCTGCCGGCAGAGGCCAGTGGATTATAGGCCGAATCGCCGGTGGCCGATGGGCGGCCCCAGAAATAGTCGGGGCGCGTGAAGTTCTGGCCGATCAGCGCGGAGCCGACCGCCTTGTCGCCCTGGTACAGCAGCGAACCGTTGGCCGCACCCGGAAACAGCAACTGCGCCAGCCCGGTGGTCAGCAGCGGATAGGCGATGCCGGTGATCAGCGTCAGCAGGATCAGCATCACCAGCGCAGGTCGTAAATAAGTCATGTTCATTTCCCTCAATGGTTAACCGGCGACGTGCAGCGCGACCAGAATCAGGTCGATCAGTTTGATGCCGACGAACGGCACCAGCAGGCCGCCGACCCCGTACAGCCACAGGTTGCGGCGCAGCAGGGCCGCGGCGCTCATCGGTTTATAGCTCACCCCTTTCAGCGCCAGCGGGATCAGGAACACGATCACCAGGGCGTTGAAGATCACCGCCGACATGATGGCGGAGGCCGGGGAGTGCAGGTGCATCACGTTCAGCGCGTTCAGCTGCGGATAGGTGGCCGCGAACGCCGCCGGAATGATGGCGAAGTATTTGGCCACGTCGTTGGCGATGCTGAAGGTGGTCAGCGAGCCGCGCGTCATCAGCATCTGTTTGCCGATGTGCACCACTTCGATCAGCTTGGTCGGGTTGGAATCCAGATCGACCATGTTGCCCGCCTCTTTGGCGGCCTGGGTGCCGGAGTTCATCGCCACCGCTACATCGGCCTGCGCCAGCGCCGGGGCGTCGTTGGTGCCGTCGCCGGTCATCGCCACCAGGCGGCCTTCCGCCTGGTACTGGCGGATCAGCGCCAGCTTGGCTTCCGGCGTGGCTTCCGACAGGAAGTCGTCCACCCCGGCTTCGGCGGCGATCGCCGCCGCGGTCAGTGGGTTATCGCCGGTGATCATCACCGTTTTGATGCCCATCTTGCGCAGCTCATTGAAGCGCTCCTTGATGCCGCCCTTGACGATATCCTTCAGCGCCACCACGCCCAGCACCCGAGCGCCTTCCGCCACCACCAGCGGTGTGCCGCCGGTGCGCGCCACGCTTTCTACCAGATCGTCCACCGCCCGCGGGAAGTGCCCCTGATTGGATTCGACGTGACGGCGAATGGCATCCACTGCGCCTTTACGGATCATGCGCTCCTGCACGTTGACGCCGCTCATGCGGGTCTGGGCGGAGAAGGGCACGAAGGTGGCGTTCAGCGCCTGCAGATCGCGTTCGCGCAGGTTGAATCGCTGTTTGGCCAACACCACGATGCTGCGGCCTTCCGGCGTTTCGTCCGCCAGTGAGGCCAGCTGCGCGGCATCCGCCAGCTCTTGCTCTTTCACGCCCGGTGCCGGCAGGAACTCCGAAGCCTGGCGGTTGCCCAGCGTGATGGTGCCGGTTTTATCCAGCAGCAGTACGTCCACGTCGCCGGCGGCTTCCACCGCGCGGCCGCTGGTGGCGATCACGTTGGCGCCGAGCATGCGGCTCATCCCGGCCACGCCGATGGCGGACAGCAGGCCACCGATGGTGGTGGGGATCAGACAGACCAGCAGCGCGACCAGCACGGTGATGGTGACCACGCTGCCGCTGCCGGCCGCTTCCACGCTGTATTGCGAGAACGGGAACAGGGTGGCGGTGGCCAGGACGAACACGATGGTCAGCGCCACCAGCAGGATAGTCAGTGCGATCTCGTTCGGCGTTTTGCGGCGTTTGGCGCCTTCCACCATGGCGATCATGCGATCGAGGAAGGTTTCCCCCGGGTTGACGCTGCACTGCACCACCAGCCAGTCGGACAGCACGCGGGTGCCGCCGGTGACCGAGGAGAAGTCGCCGCCGGACTCGCGGATCACCGGCGCGGATTCACCGGTGATGGCGCTTTCATCTACCGAGGCGCCGCCTTCCAGCACTTCGCCGTCGCACGGGACGGTGTCGCCGGCTTCCACCAGCACGATATCGCCCTTGCGCAGGCTGTCGGCGGCCACTTTCTCCGTGGCGCCGTCGCGGCGTGGGGCGGCCAGCTTTTTCGCCCAGCTGGTTTTCTTGGTGCCCTTCAGGCTTTCCGCCTGGGCCTTGCTGCGCCCTTCGGCCAGCGCTTCCGCGAAGTTGGCGAACAGCACGGTGAACCACAGCCACAGGGCGACGCTGCCGGTAAAAGCGGCGGCGCCGTCGGTTTGGCCGGTGAGGATCGCCAGCCAGATGGCGGTGGTCAGAATGCTGCCGATATACACCACGAACATCACCGGGTTGCGCCATTGAACGCGAGGGTCCAGTTTTTTCACCGCATCGATCAGCGCGGTGCGCACCAGGGCCGGTTCAAACAGCGCGCGTTGTTTGCGAGTCATCTCTTATTCTCTCTCTGTGACGTCGGTTAGTTTGCCAACCAAAGCTGCAAATGCTCGGCCACCGGGCCCAGCGCCAGCGCCGGCACGAAGGTCAGCGCGCCCACCAGCAACACGGTGCCGATCAGCAGGCCGATAAACAGCGGCCCATAGGTCGGCAGGGTGCCGTTGCCCGCCGGTTGGCGTTGTTTGGCGCTCAGCGAACCGGCGATCGCCAGCACCGGCAGGATCACCCCGAAGCGGCCGACAAACATGGCGAAGGCCAACAGCAGGTTGTAGAACGGCGTATTGACGCTCAACCCGGCGAAGGCGCTGCCGTTGTTGTTGGCGGCGGAGGACAGGGCGTACAGCACTTCGCTGAAGCCGTGAGCGCCCGGGTTGAGGATGCCGGCGCGGCCCGCGTCGGTGCCGATGGCCAGCGCGCTGCCCAGCAACACCAGCGTTGGCGTGACCAAGATCGCCAGCGCGGTCATCTTCATGTCGTAAACGTCGATTTTCTTGCCCAGATATTCCGGGGTGCGGCCGATCATCAGACCGGCGATAAACACCGTCAGCAGCACGAACAGCAGCATGCCGTACAGGCCGGAGCCGACGCCGCCGAACACCACTTCACCGATCTGCATCAGCCACATCGGCACCATGCCGCCCAGCGCGGTGAAAGAGTCGTGCATGGCGTTAACCGCCCCGCAGGACGCGGCGGTGGTCACCACCGAGAACAGGCTGGTGGCGAGAATGCCGAAGCGCGACTCTTTGCCTTCCATATTGATGTTGCTGTCGGCGCCCAGCGCGCTCAGGTGCGGGTTGCCCGCCAGTTCGGCGACCATCACCACCACCACCGCCACCACGAAGATCAGCGCCATCGCCCAGATCAGCGCATGGCCCTGGCGGTTTTCACCGGCCAACTGGCCGAAGGAGAAGCACAGCGCGCAGGGGATCAGGAAGATGGCCAGCATCTGCACGAAGTTGGTCAGCACGGTCGGGTTCTCGAACGGGTGCGCCGAGTTGGCGCCGAAGAAGCCGCCGCCGTTTGTGCCGAGCATCTTGATCGCTTCCTGCGAGGCCACCGGCCCCATCGGCAGCGTCTGCTGCGCGCCTTCGAGCGTGGTGAGGTGCAGGTAAGGCAGGAAGTTTTGCAGCGTGCCCTGGCTGACGAAGAACAGGGCGATCAGCAGCGCGATCGGCAGCAGCACATACAGCGTGATGCGGAACAGATCGGCCCAGGCGTTGCCGACGGTGTTGCCGGCGCGGCGGGTAAAGGCGCGGATCAGCGCAAAGGCCACGGCGATGCCGGTGGAGGCGGAGACGAAGTTCTGCACCGCCAGCCCGGCCATCTGGCTGAAATAGCTGAGGGCGCTTTCGCCGCTGTAGGCCTGCCAGTTGGTGTTGGTGACGAAGCTGACGGCGGTGTTGAGCGCCAGATCCCAGGAGAGGCCCGGGAAGCCTTGCGGGTTGAGCGGCAGCGAGCCCTGCGTCATCAGCAGGGCGAACAACAGCGCCAGGCCGAGCAGGTTGAACGCCAGGATCGCCAGCGCGTACTGCCACCAGTTCATCTCGGTGGCGCGGATGCCGCAGGCGCGCCAGACGCCGGCTTCTATCCCGCGCAGCGCAGGCAGCGGCTCACCTTCGATCAGGCGCGCCATAAAGCCGCCCAGCGGCCGGGCCAGCAGCAGAAGCACCAGCAGGAAGCTGGCGATCAGTAAAAAGGCTGAAGCCGCCATCAGAAATCCTCCGCGTTAAACAGGGCGTAGACCAGATAGGCCAACAGCAGCAGAACCAACAGCGCACCACCAATAACGCTGAAACTCACGGGACACCTCCAGAGGTGTTGTTTTTGATAGAGGCAGTGTAGGGAGAGGGGTAGAAAGAAGATGAAAAAATCGCGCGGGTGGGTGTAAAAAAAGTATAAAAATGGCTGAAATTTCAGCGGAAATTCAGCGCTTCAACCATCAGGCCGGTGGCGAGATTGCCCCTGATGGGGGAGTGAGAACGAGCGTAAGCGGGAAATAACCACCCGGATAATAACCACAATGTAACCAATGGTAAGTTAAAAATTAACCTGCATGTAACAAAATTACGGATCGCTGCGGCGATTAGCGATTTTTTGTGCGATTTAGTGGTCGGATGAGTAGTAAACTTTCATCAAGTGCGCTAAAATTTTGCTCAGTTACCAAATTACCGATTGTTCATTTGATACGCCGACGCCGTTTTCCCTGACAAATCAACGGCAGGCGTTTTTAAGGAGGTTCGCATGTCTACTACCTATCACGCTTATTCATTGCATCGGATTCTCCTGCGCCGCAGCGCAGTGGTTATCGCGGGCATTTTAGCCCTGCCGGTGATGCTGTTCCGCAGCGATCGCGGGCGTTTTTACAGCTACCTGCACCGCGTCTGGTCAAAAACCAGCGATAAGCCGGTCTGGCTGCAGCAGGCGGAACTGGCGTCCTGCGATTTCTACTGAGCCTCTGCCGATTCACGAAAAGCCCTCGCCCTGCGGCGGGGGTTTTTTTATGCCTATAGCCGCCCCTATCAAGCGCAAGGTCGTATTCGGCAAGCCATTCTTCTACACTTTCCTCATCGGCCAACAACACGGGAGAGCAGTATGAGCGACAAGATCCCTATCGGCATCAGCGCCTGTTTACTGGGCGACGCGGTGCGTTTCGACGGCGGCCACAAGCGGCTGGCCTTTGCGGTGGAGCAGTTGGCGCCCTATGTGCGCTTTGAGCCCGTTTGCCCGGAAATGGCGATCGGCCTGCCTACGCCGCGCCCGGCGCTGCGCCTGGTGAAACAGGCGCAGCCGTGGCCGGCGATGCGGTACAGCAACGACGCCGGCGTGGATCTGACCGAGGAGATGCGCGGCTTCTCCGCGCAGCGCGTGGCGGCCTTGCAGCATCTGTGCGGGTACATCGTCTGCGCCAAGTCACCGAGCTGCGGCCTGGAGCGGGTGCGGGTCTACAGCGAAAACGGCAAGGACTCGCGTAAAAACGGCGTCGGGTTGTTTACCGCCGAACTGCTGCGCCAGATGCCGTGGCTGCCGGTGGAAGAGGATGGACGATTGCAGGATGCGGCACTGCGGGAAAACTTTATCGAGCGGGTGTACGCGTTGTACGAACTGAACATGCTGTGGCGTCAGGGGTTGACCCGCGGCGGGCTGATCGCGTTTCACAGCCGCTACAAGCTGTCGCTGCTGGCGCATTCGCAGCCGGCGTACCGCGAGCTGGGGCGTTTCGTCGCCGATATTCACCGCTGGGATTCGCTGGAGGCCTTCGCCGTGGAATACCGCAGCCGCCTGATGGCGCTGTTGGCGCACAAGGCGACGCGCCGCAACCACACCAACGTGTTGATGCACGTGCAGGGCTATTTCCGCCGTCAGCTCAGCGCGGCGCAGCGCCAGGAGCTGGCGCACCTGATCGACCGCTACCGGCAGGGCATGCAACCGCTGCTGGCGCCGATTGCGCTGCTCAAGCATTACATGGCGGAATACCCCGATCGCTATCTGGCGGAACAACGCTATTTCGAACCTTATCCGGAGGCGCTGCGTTTGCGTTACGGCCATTGATTGACAAGGAGTTTTATGACCACGCATCTGGTCTGGTTGCGTAACGATCTGCGTATCACCGACAACAAAGCGCTGCACGCCGCCTGCAGCGATCCTGAAGCCCGGGTGCTGGCGGTGTTTATCGCCACGCCGCAGCAGTGGCGGCAACATGAGATGGCGCCGCGGCAGGCGGCGCTGATCCACGCCAGCCTGCAGGCGGTGCAGCAGGCGCTGGCGCACAAGGGCATTGCGCTGCATTGCCATGCCTGTGAGGACTTTGCCGCGTCGATCGACTGGCTGGCGGACTATTGTGAGCGGGAGCAGGTGGATGCGCTGTTTTACAACCGCCAGTACGAACTGAACGAACGGCGGCGCGATGCGCGGCTGGAGCAGCGGTTGAGCGGCCGGGTGAGGTGCCACGGTTTCGATGACAGCCTGCTGTTGCCGCCGGGCAGCGTGCTCACCGGCGGCGGCGAGATGTACAAGGTTTATACGCCGTTTCGCAACGCCTTTCTTCAGCGCCTGACCGAGTCCGACGTGAGTTGCCTGCCGGCGCCGAAGATCCGCGCCGGTGGCGCGTTGCCTGCGCCTGAGGCGCCGGCGGCGTTCGATTACCCCACGGCGGAGACTGGGGATGGTTATCCCGCCGGCGAGGAGGCCGCGTTGCAGCGGCTGCGCGCCTTTTGCCGCGAGCAGGTACAGGATTACCTCCGGCAGCGCGATCTGCCCGCCCTCGCCGGCACCAGTAGCCTGTCGCCCTATCTGGCGATCGGCGTACTGTCGCCGCGCCAGTGCTTCAACCGCCTGCGCGCCGAATGCCCGCAGCTGCTGGAAGATCGCGAAAGCGGTGCCTTCGCCTGGCTCAACGAGCTGATATGGCGCGAGTTCTATCGCCATCTGCTGGTGGCCTATCCCGATCTGTGCCGCCATCGGCCGTTTATTGCCTGGACGGACAAGGTGCGCTGGTGCGATGACGCGGCGAAGCTGCAGGCCTGGCGGCGGGGCGAGACCGGCTACCCGATCGTCGATGCCGCCATGCGCCAGCTCAACGCCACCGGCTGGATGCACAACCGGCTGCGCATGATCAGCGCCAGTTTTCTGGTGAAGGATCTGCTGATCGACTGGCGCGCCGGGGAGCGCTATTTCATGTCGCAACTGCTGGATGGGGATCTGGCGGCCAACAACGGCGGCTGGCAGTGGGCGGCCTCCACCGGCACCGACGCTGCGCCGTATTTCCGCATCTTCAACCCGACGACTCAGGGTGAACGTTTTGATCCACAAGGCACTTTTATCCGTAAATGGTTGCCGGAACTGGCGGATGTGCCCGACAATGACATCCATCACCCCCATCGCTGGGCGGAAAAGCAGCGATGCACGCTGAACTACCCGCTGCCGATCGTCGACCATAAGCAAGCCCGGCTGGAGACGCTGGCGGCGTTCGAGGCGGCAAAACGGGGAGAGTCTTGAGGCAACTGCAAGGAGCGATGCAATGATGAAAAAGGTGCTGGCCCTGTGCCTGAGCGGCTATTCGGCGCTGGCGATCGCCGGCTTTGACGTGGTGGCGCTCGGCGTCGACGGCGGCGTCAGCGACGGCAACCTGACCTCCTACCTGATCCGCAGCGACAATCAGCCGCGGTATGTGGCGCTGGACGCCGGTTCGCTGCTGCCGGGCATCGCCAAAGGGCTGGAGAAGGGCAGTTTCCCGCAGGTGACGCCCGAGCTGGCCGCGCCTTACACGCCGCAGGGCTATGTGTTCCGGCAGTTGATCGGCAGCTACTTTATCAGCCATGGCCACCTGGACCACGTGGCGGGGCTGATCGTCGGCTCACCCGAGGACAATAAAAAAACCGTTTACGCCCAGGCGGACACCGTACTGACCCTGCGCAATCACTACTTCAACTGGAAGGCGTGGCCGAACTTTACCGACGCCGGCAACGGCTCGCGGCTGGGTACCTACCGGCTGCAAACGGTGCGGCCGCAGCAGCGGTTTACCCTCGGTTTGACCGGATTGACCGGCGTGATGTACCCGCTCAGCCACGATCGCTATCCGTCGTCGATGCTGCTGATTTCCAACGGCAACGAGTTCTTCGCCTACTTCGGCGATACCGGGCCGGATAAGGTGGAGCAGTCGCGCGATCTCGATACCGTCTGGCGCGCGCTGGGGCCGCTTGTCGAGCAGAAGAAGCTCAAGGGCATGATTATCGAAACCTCTTACCCTAACGGGGTGGAGGATAAACATCTGTACGGCCATTTGACGCCAGCCTGGCTGCTGAAGGAGCTGAAGAACCTGACGCAGTACAGCGGCGGCGATGGCTCGCTGAACGGTTTGCCGGTGGTGATCAGCCACATCAAGCCCAGCCTGAAGCAGGGCGAAGACACGCGCGCCGCCATTGCGCAGCAGCTGGCGCAGGGCAACGATCTGGGCGTGAAATTCATCCTGATGGCGCAGGGCGACCGGCAGACATTTTGACTATGAAGAGAGAAGAGAATGCGTAACCTCGATCTGGAACAACTGATCAACACGGAACTGAACGCCGCGGCGTTTCAGGACTACGCCCCCAACGGATTGCAGGTAGAAGGCCGTCCGCACGTGCAGCGCATCGTGACCGGCGTCACCGCCTGTCAGGCGCTGCTGGACGCCGCGGTGGCGCATCAGGCCGACGCGATTATCGTGCACCACGGTTATTTCTGGAAAAACGAGGCGCCGGCGGTGCGCGGCATGAAGCGCAACCGCCTGAAAACGCTGCTAACCCACGATATCAACCTGTACGGCTACCATCTGCCGCTGGACGCGCATCCGGTGCTGGGCAACAACGCGCAGCTGGCGCAGGCGCTGGGCATTCGGGTGATTGGCGACGTCGAGCCGCTGGTGCCGCACGGCGAATTTGAACAGCCGCTGACCGGCGAAGCGCTGCAGCAGCGTATCGAAAGCCGGCTGGGGCGCGCGGTGCTGCACTGCGGCGATAACGCGCCTGAGCACATTCGCCGGGTGGCCTGGTGCACCGGCGGCGGCCAGGGCTTTATCGACAGCGCGGCGCGCTTCGGCGTCGATGCGTTCATCAGCGGTGAAGTGTCTGAGCAGACCATTCACAGCGCGCGCGAAATGGGCGTGCATTTCTTCGCCGCCGGCCACCACGCCACCGAGCGCGGCGGCGTGAAGGCGCTGGGCGACTGGCTGGCGCAGCACCACGGCTTTGATGTGACCTTTATCGATATCCCGAATCCCGCCTGATTTTTTTCTTCCCCGGATCCAGCCCGGCCTGTGCGCCGGCTGAATCCTTTTACCGCGCTATTTCCTTATTTTCCTTATGGTTGCGTTCTATTGACAGCCGGGGCCGCGTCACGCATAACTGGTATGTTTTTCATCGCGATAATAATAAGGAGAATAAGGGTGCAACAAGCACGTTATTACCTGTTGGGTGAAAGAGCGGTAGTGCTTGAACTGTCGCCGCCGGTGACTTTACCGAGCCAGCAGCGCATCTGGGCGCTGGCGGAAAAGCTGAATCACCACCCCGACGTGCGGGAAGTGGTGCCGGGTATGAATAACCTGACGCTGTTGCTGCATACGCCGCAGGCCGACGCCGAAGCGATGCTCGCATTGCTGCAGCAAGGTTGGGAAAGCAAAGAGAGCCTGACGCCGGAATCGCGCCAGGTGGATATTCCGGTGGTCTACGGCGGGGAGCAAGGCCCCGATCTGGATGAAGTGGCGCGCCATACCGGCATGACGCCGCGGCAGGTGGTGGAATGCCACGCGGCGGCGGCCTACGTGGTCTATTTCCTCGGCTTTCAGCCGGGTTTCTCCTATTTGGGCGGCATGCCGGAACAGCTGGCGACGCCGCGCCGCGCTGAGCCGCGTCTGGCGGTGGCGGCCGGCTCCGTCGGCATCGGCGGCGGCCAGACCGGCATCTATCCGCTGGTGACGCCCGGCGGCTGGCAGCTGATCGGCCGCACGCCGCTGGCGCTGTTCAATCCGCATGAAATGCCGCCGACGCTGCTGCGCCCGGGCGATAACGTGCGCTTCGTGCCGCAGAAGGAGGGCGTATGCTGATTATTCTGCGTGCCGGCATCTATACCACGGTGCAGGATTTGGGCCGCGAGGGATTCCGCCGCTTGGGCATCAGCACCGGCGGGGCGCTGGATCAACCGGCGTTGAAGATCGCCAACCTGCTGGTGGGCAATGCGCCTGAGGCCGCCGGGCTGGAGATCACCCTCGGCCAGTTCAGCGCCGAGTTTACCCGCCCTGGCTGGATCGCCCTGACCGGCGCCGGCTGCGACGCGCAGCTGGACGGCAAGCCGCTGTGGACCGGCTGGCGCTACCCGGTGAAAAAGGGGCAGCGGCTGGCGCTGGGCACGCCGAAACGCGGCATGCGCAGCTACCTGGCGATCTCGGGCGGCATCGCCGTGCCGGAAATGCTGGGCTCGTGCAGCACCGACATGAAAGCCGCCTTTGGCGGCCACGAAGGCCGTAATCTGAAGGACGGCGATCGGCTGCCGCTGGGCAAATCCACCGCGCTGCCGCAACACCGCTGCGGCGTGAAGCAGCTGCTGTTCACCAACCGCATCCGCGCGCTGCCGGGGCCGGAGTACGCTGAATTCAGCGAAGAGGCGCAGGACACGTTCTGGCGCACCGCCTGGCAGCTCAGCCCGCAGAGCAACCGCATGGGCTACCGCCTGCACGGCGGCACGCCGCTGGCGCGCACCACCGACCGCGAGATGCTGTCGCACGGCCTGCTGCCCGGCGTGGTGCAGGTGCCGCACAACGGCCAGCCGATCGTGCTGATGGCCGATGCGCAAACCACCGGCGGTTACCCGCGTATCGCCTGCGTGATCGAGGCCGATCTCTACCACTTGGCGCAGATCCGTCTCGGCGAACCGATCCACTTCGTTCTCTGCTCACTGACGGAGGCGCAGCGCGCCAAAGCCGAGCAGGATCTCTTCCTTCGACAGATTGCCTGGGGGTTACATGATCGTTGATTTGAACGCCGATCTCGGCGAAGGCTGCGCCAACGACCAGGCGCTGTTGCAATTGGTGAGCTCGGCCAACATCGCCTGCGGCTTCCACGCCGGCGATGCGCAGACCATGCGTCAGTCGGTGCGCTGGGCATTGCAGTACGGCGTGGCGATCGGCGCTCACCCGAGTTTTCCCGATCGGGAGAACTTCGGCCGCACCCGCATGCAGCTGCCGCCGGAAACGGTGTACGCGCAGGTGGTGTATCAGCTCGGGGCGCTGGCGGCCATCGCCCGCGCCGAGGGTGGGGTGATGGTGCACGTTAAGCCGCACGGCATGCTGTACAACCAGGCGGCGGTTGAGCCGGCGCTGGCGGAAGCGATCGCCCGGGCGGTGCAGACGGTCGATCCGGCGCTGCGGTTGGTGGGGCTGGCCGGCAGCGAGCTGATCCGCGCCGGGGAACAACTCGGTCTGACCACCCGGCAGGAGGTATTCGCCGATCGCGGCTATCAGGCCGACGGCACGCTGGTGCCGCGCGGTTTGCCGGGGGCGTTGATCGACGATGACGAACAGGCGCTGGCGCAAACGCTGGAGATGGTGCGCCATCACCGGGTGCGCAGCGTGGATGGCGTCTGGACCGCCGTTCAGGCGGAAACCGTCTGCCTGCATGGGGACGGCGAGCATGCGCTGGCGTATGCGCGCAAGCTGCGGGACAGTTTTGTTCAGCAGGGCATCCGCGTCAGCGCGGAGCAGTAAAGCGATAAAGCAAGACACAACATCACAAGCAAAAAACTATTAGAAAATATCGAGGGAAGACTATGGAACAGGCCGTGAATCTCTGGCCACTGATTGGCATCGCCGCCATCGTGGTCGGGTTTGTATTGCGTTTCAACCCGGTGCTGGTGGTGATCGCCGCCGGCATAATCACCGGTTTGGCGGCGCTGATGCCGCTGGACGTCATTCTGGAAAAGCTCGGCGAGGGCTTTCTCAACACCCGTAACCTGCCGCTGATCCTGCTGCTGCCGCTGGCGGTGATCGGCCTGCTGGAGCGCCACGGGCTGAAAGAGCGTGCGCAGGCGTGGATCGCCAAGATCAAAAGCGCCACCGCCGGCCGTCTGCTGATCGTCTACCTGTTCGTGCGCGAGATTACTGCAGCGATGGGGCTGACCAGCCTGGGCGGGCATCCGCAGATGGTGCGGCCGCTGCTGGCGCCGATGGCGGAAGGGGCGACGGAAAACCGCTACGGCGAGCTGCCGGAGCGCACGCGCCACCGTCTGCGCGCCATGTCGGCCGCGACCGACAACGTCGGGCTGTTCTTCGGCGAAGATATCTTCGTCGCCTTCGGCGCGATCATCTTCATGCACAACTTTATGCTGGAGTCCGGCGGCATTCAGACCGAGCCGCTGCATATCGCGCTGTGGGGCATTCCGACCGCGATTTTCGCTTTCCTGATCCACGCGTTCCGGCTGTATCGGATGGATAAGCAGCTGAGCGCCGAGCTGGCGCAGCTGAATCAGGCGGCGCTGCAGGCGAAGGGGGAGGCACGATGAACTTCCAGCAACAATATCTCTACTGGCTGGCCGGCGCGGTGCTGCTGATTGTGGCGGTGATGTCCTTCCGCGATCGCGCCAACCCGCGCCGCATCACCACCGGGCTGTTTTGGGGGCTGTACGGCCTGGTGTTCCTGGTCGGCGACTGGACTTACCGCCTGCTGGGCGACGTGCTGGGCGAAGGCAGCAACGAGAAACGCATGCTGCACATCATCGTTGGCGGAGTGGTGGTGGTGATGGCCCTGATTGCCGGCTTCGGCGGCGTGCGCCTCGGCAGCTATCATCAGCGGACGCCGCAGGAGCGCGAGGCCAGCGCCAAGCGACTGGGCAATAAGCTGTTTATCCCCGCTCTGGCGATCCCGGTGGTGACGGTGATCGGCGTGCTGCTGTTCAACAACGTGCCGGCGTTGCAAACCGCGGTGTTCGGCAGTGGTAACCACGCGACGCTGATCACCCTGTTCTCGATGACCGTCGGCTGCCTGATTGGCCTGGCGATCGCGGTGAAAATGACCCATGAGAAGGCCCTGCAGCCGATACAGGAAGCGCGGCGCCTGCTGGATTCGATCGGCTGGGCGTTCATTCTGCCGCAGATCCTTGCCACGCTGGGGCTGCTGTTTACCGTCGCCGGCGTTGGCACCGCGATCTCGCATTTGACCCAGGAGTATCTGGCGGTCGATAACCGCTTTATCGCCGTGGCAGTCTACGCTATCGGTATGGCGGTGCTGACCATGGTGATGGGCAACGCCTTCGCCGCCTTCCCGATCGTTACCGCCGGCATCGGCATTCCGATCCTGGTGTTGCAGCACGGCGGCAACCCGGCGGTGATGGCGGCGATCGGCATGTTCTCCGGCTATTGCGGCACCCTGATGACGCCGATGGCGGCGAACTTCAACATCGTGCCGGCGGCGCTGCTGGAGCTGCCGGACAAGAATGCGGTGATCAAGGCGCAGGTGCCGACCGGCGTGCTGCTGCTGTTGGTTAACGTGTTCCTGCTGTATTTCCTGATGTTCCTGTAGGAGTAAGGATGCAAAAAGTATTGATTACCGGCTTTGAGCCGTTTGGCGGCGAGCGCCTCAACCCCTCCTGGGAAGTGGTGAAGCAACTCAATGATATGGAGCTGGTCGGCGCGCGCATCGTGGCGCGCCAGCTGCCGTGCGTGTTCGGCGCGGCGCTGGACGCGCTCAATGCGGCGATCGACGAGGTGCAGCCGGTGATGGTGCTGGCTATCGGCCAGGCCGGCGGCCGCACCGACATCACGATTGAACGGGTGGCGATCAACGTCGACGACGCGCGTATCCCCGACAATCAGGGGCAGCAACCGGTGGATGAGCCGATCGTCGCCGGCGGTCCGGCGGCCTATTTCAGCACCTTGCCGATTAAAGCGATGGTCAGTTCGATGCGCGAGGCCGGCATTCCGGCCGCCGTTTCGCAGACCGCCGGCACCTACGTGTGCAACCATGTCATGTATGGCCTGCTGCACCGTTTGAGCGGCCAGCGCGAGGTCAAGGGCGGGTTTATCCATATCCCGTACCTGCCGGAGCAGGCGGCGGCACACCCCGGTGCGCCAAGCATGGCGGCCTCGACGGTGCTGTTTGCATTGGAGCTGGCCGTTTCCATCGCTTTGCAGGTGGAGCACGATCTGAAAGTGGTGGGCGGCGCGACGCATTAATCATGTCATCCCCGGTGCATCGGGCTGCGCCGGGTCTACGCAAGGAGTGGTCTATGCCGGAAGGACCGGAGATTCGCCGGGCGGCGGACAAACTGGCGGCGGCGGTGATCGATCAGCCGCTGACCGCCGTCGATTTCGCTTTTCCCCAGCTGAAACACTATCGCCAGCGTCTGCTCGGCGAGCGCATCGTCGCCATCGAGCCGCGCGGCAAGGCGCTGCTGACCCATTTCTCCAATGGGCTGACGATGTACAGCCATAACCAGCTGTACGGCGTGTGGAAAGTGGCGGCGGCCGGGGAGACGCCGGAGACCAGACGCGATCTGCGGGTGCGGCTGGAAACCGCCCACAGCGCGATATTACTTTACAGCGCTTCCGACATTACCGTCGGGCCGCGCGAGGAAATAGAGCAACACCCGTTTTTGCAACGCATCGGCCCCGACGTGTTGGACATGTCGCTGACGGTAGACGATGTGGCGGAGCGGTTGCTGACGCCGCGTTTTCGCCGCAGGCAGCTGGGGGGCATGCTGCTCGACCAGGCGTTTCTCGCCGGATTGGGCAATTATCTGCGCGCCGAAATCCTGTGGCAGGCCGAACTGGCGCCGCAGCACAAACCGCAGGATCTGACGCCAGAGGCGCTGCGTCGCCTGGCGGAGGCATTGCTGGCGGTGCCGCGCCTTTCTTACCAGACGCGCGGGCAGGCGGATGACAACCGGCATCACGGCGCGCTGTTTCGCTTCAAGGTATTTCATCGCAGCGGCGAGCCCTGCGAACGCTGCGGTGGGATGATCGTGCGTACCGAACTGTCGTCGCGGCCGTTTTATTGGTGCCCGGGCTGCCAGAAATAACCAAAAAAAACGCCGCCCGAAGGGGCGGCGCTGTGCGGTTTCAGCCGGGAAAGCGGCTTACTTGTTTTTCAGCTGGGATTTGAAATCGCGTTCGGCATAGCCGGTGTACAGCTGACGCGGACGGGCAATTTTGATGCCTTCGTCGTGCATTTCGTTCCAGTGGGCGATCCAGCCGATGGTGCGCGCGATGGCGAAGATCACGGTGAACATGGAAGAAGGAATGCCCATCGCCTTCAGGATGATGCCGGAGTAGAAGTCGACGTTCGGGTACAGTTTCTTCTCGATGAAGTACGGATCGTTCAGCGCGATGTGTTCCAGCTCCATCGCGACCTGCAGCAGGTTGTCGTCCTTCTTGTTCAGCTCTTTCAGCACTTCGTGACAGGTTTCGCGCATCACGGTAGCGCGCGGATCGTAGTTCTTGTACACGCGGTGGCCAAAGCCCATCAGGCGGAAGGAGTCGTTCTTGTCCTTGGCGCGCTTGATGAATTCCGGAATGTGCTCGACGGTCTTGATCTCTTCCAGCATTTTCAGCGCCGCTTCGTTGGCGCCGCCGTGCGCCGGTCCCCACAGGGAGGCGATGCCGGCCGCGATGCAGGCGAACGGGTTGGCGCCGGAAGAGCCGGCGGTGCGCACGGTCGAGGTAGAGGCGTTCTGCTCATGGTCGGCGTGCAGGATCAGAATGCGGTCCATGGCGCGTTCCAGCACCGGGTTCACCACGTACTCTTCGCACGGGGTGGCGAACATCATGTGCAGGAAGTTGCCGGCATAGGACAGATCGTTGCGCGGGTAAACGAACGGCTGGCCCAGGGAATATTTGTAGCACATCGCCGCCACGGTCGGCATTTTGGACAGCAGACGGAACGCGGTGATTTCACGGTGACGCTCGTTGTTGACGTCCAGCGCATCGTGGTAGAACGCCGCCAGCGCGCCGGTCACGCCGCACAGCACCGCCATCGGGTGCGAGTCACGACGGAAACCACGGAACAGATGGGTGATCTGGTCGTGGATCATGGTGTGGCGGGTGACGGTGGTCTTGAAGGTCTCGAACTCTTCCGGCGTCGGGGTCTCGCCGTACAGCAGGATGTAGCACACTTCCAGATAGGAAGATTCTTTCGCCAGCTGCTCGATAGGGAAGCCGCGGTGCAGCAGCACGCCTTTGTCGCCGTCGATGAAGGTAATCTTGGATTCGCAAGAAGCGGTGGAGGTAAAGCCGGGATCAAATGTGAAATAACCTTTGGAACCCAGAGCGCGGACATCGAGGACATCAGGGCCCAGTGTCGGTGTCAATACGCCCAGTTCGATCGGAGCTTCGCTGTCGTTAATGGTTAGCGTCGCTTTCTTATCAGTCATTTACTGTCTCCTTAGCGCCTTATTTTAAAAACCACTAACAACTGAAATACCTTAAATCTCTGCAGGTTGCCCGCAAAAAAATGGTGCGGACGCTAACTCTGTGAGCGACTGCGCAACTGTGCGCGGGTAGGGTACAGAGTGCTGACCAGGCGAACGAGACGGGTGACCAGTTGTTAACGATTCATAGTAATTCGTTATAGTCTGTTAATCTTACCTATGAGCTGTTCGAAGAGATGTGAACCTATCCCAATAATCTGTTTTTATTTGCTTTATTTGCTTTTTGACGCCGGCAAAATCGAGCGGGAAACAACGGCTATTGGGATAGGTTCGTCAAATACACTGTTGCATAACTCGAACCCGGGGGGAAGTGTATCTGCTGACCCATAGCGCATCATAGGACCGTTTGTGCCCCTATATGTAATGGAAATGTTGATCTCTTGTCAAATCAGATAATTAATTTTGCACTAATTGTGAAATCCGTGATCTGAATCACTGTTCGGGGGAAATGTTATCAAAGCGGTTGTATGAGAATTGTAATCAGAATGTGATCCTCCTATACTGCCGCCAGGTCTCCGGATTACCCTGAAGTAGGAGCACCCAGCGTTATAAATGCGCGCCGTTTGAGCACAGAGGATGTTGATGTTTGAGCGCGTGACGTGTAAGGGTTTTAGGCTCTTAACGCTGTCTGATCCCCGCCCAGGCCCGGAGGAAGGAAAATAATAAGAGCTGTGTGGGCAAATACGTGAAAAAACAACGACCTGTCAACTTGGATCTGCAAACGATCCGGTTCCCTGTAACTGCGATAGCGTCTATCTTACACCGAGTCTCTGGCGTAATTACCTTCGTTGCCGTGGGTATCCTCCTCTGGCTGCTGGGCCTGTCACTCTCTTCCCAAGAGGGGTTCCTGCAGGCGGCCGCCATCATGAATAGCTTCATCGTCAAATTCATATTCTGGGGCATCCTCACGGCGCTGGCCTATCACATTTGCGGTGGCATCCGTCACTTGTTAATGGATTTTGGCTACATCGAAGAGAGTTTGGCCGCCGGTACCCGTTCCGCCCAGGTGGCGATCGGTCTGACCGTCGTGCTGTCAGTTCTGGCTGGAGTCCTCGTATGGTAAACAACGTTTCTGCATTAGGGCGCAACGGCGTGCACGATTGGCTGCTGCTGCGCGCTTCCGCTATCATCATCACCCTGTACGTCCTGTATATCCTGGGCTTCTTCGTCACGGCCCCGGAACTCACTTATGACATCTGGCGCGGTTTCTTCGCCACTTCCATTACGAAAGTGTTCACTCTGCTGACCTTGCTGTCGATTCTGGTGCACGCCTGGATCGGGCTGTGGCAGGTGCTGACGGACTACGTCAAGCCGCTGGCGGTTCGCCTGGTGCTGCAGCTGGCTGTCGTGGTCGCGTTGCTGGTCTATTTACTGTACGGAACAATCGTAGTGTGGGGTGCTTAAATGAAACTGCCAGTCAGAGAGTTTGATGCCGTCGTAATCGGCGCCGGCGGCGCGGGCATGCGTGCCGCGCTGCAAATTTCCCAAGCGGGCTCGACCTGTGCCCTGCTGTCCAAAGTTTTCCCGACCCGTTCCCATACCGTGTCCGCACAGGGCGGCATCACCGTCGCGCTGGGCAACAGCCACGAGGACAACTGGGAATGGCATATGTACGACACGGTGAAAGGTTCCGACTATATCGGTGACCAGGACGCCATCGAATATATGTGTAAAACCGGCCCGGAAGCGATTCTGGAACTGGAACACATGGGCCTGCCGTTCTCTCGTCTGGACGACGGCCGCATCTATCAGCGCCCGTTCGGCGGCCAGTCGCTGAACTTCGGCGGCGAGCAGGCGGCGCGTACCGCAGCCGCAGCCGACCGTACCGGCCACGCGCTGCTGCACACCCTGTACCAACAGAACCTGAAAAACCACACCACCATCTTCTCCGAGTGGTATGCGCTGGATCTGGTGAAAAACCAGGACGGCGCGGTGGTCGGCACCACGGCTATCTGCATCGAAACCGGTGAAGTGGTTTACTTCAAAGCCAAGGCCACCGTGCTGGCGACCGGCGGCGCAGGCCGTATTTACCAGTCCACCACCAACGCCCACATCAACACCGGTGACGGTGTCGGCATGGCGCTGCGCGCCGGCGTGCCGGTGCAGGACATGGAAATGTGGCAGTTCCACCCGACCGGCATCGCCGGCGCGGGCGTGCTGGTGACCGAAGGCTGCCGCGGCGAAGGCGGTTACCTGCTGAACAAACACGGTGAGCGCTTCATGGAGCGTTATGCGCCGAACGCCAAAGATCTGGCGGGCCGCGACGTGGTTGCCCGTTCGATCATGATCGAAATCCGCGAAGGCCGCGGCTGCGACGGTCCTTGGGGCCCGCACGCCAAGCTGAAGCTGGATCACCTGGGTAAAGACGTGCTGGAATCCCGTCTGCCGGGCATTCTGGAACTGTCCCGCACCTTCGCGCACGTCGATCCGGTGAAAGAGCCGATCCCGGTTATCCCAACCTGTCACTATATGATGGGCGGCATTCCGACCAAAGTGACCGGCCAGGCGCTGACCGTGAACGAGAAAGGCGAAGACGTGGTGATCCCGGGGCTGTTCGCCGTGGGCGAAATCGCCTGCGTATCGGTGCACGGCGCCAACCGCTTGGGCGGCAACTCGCTGCTCGACCTGGTGGTGTTCGGCCGTTCCGCCGGCATGCACCTGCAGGAATCGCTGGAAGAGCAGGGCGTGAGCCGTGACGCCAGCGACTCCGACGTGGAAGCCTCGCTGGATCGTCTGAACCGTTGGAACAACACCCGTTCCGGCGAAGACCCGGTCGAAATTCGCAAAGCGCTGCAGTCTTGCATGCAGCACAACTTCTCGGTATTCCGCGAAGGCGATGCGATGGCCAAGGGCCTGGAAGAACTGAAAGTGATCCGTGAACGTCTGAAGAACGCACGCCTGGACGATACCTCCAGCGAGTTCAACACCCAGCGCATCGAGTGCCTGGAGTTGGATAACCTGATGGAGACCGCGTATTCCACCGCCGTGTCGGCCAACTTCCGTACCGAGAGCCGTGGCGCACACAGCCGCTTCGACTACCCGGAACGCGATGACGCCAACTGGCTGTGCCATTCGCTGTATCTGCCGCAATCGGAAAGCATGACGCGTCGTGAAGTGAACATGCAACCGAAGCTGCGCCCGGCATTCCCGCCGAAAGTGCGTTCTTACTAATTGCGGAGATCGACAGATGAAACTCGAATTTTCCATTTATCGCTACAACCCGGATGTCGATGACGCGCCGCACATGCAGGACTACACCCTGGAAGCGGAAGAAGGTCGCGACATGATGCTGCTGGATGCGTTGATCCAGCTGAAAGAAAAAGATCCGACCCTGTCGTTCCGTCGCTCATGCCGCGAAGGCGTGTGCGGTTCCGATGGCCTGAACATGAACGGTAAAAACGGCCTGGCGTGCATCACCCCGATTTCGTCACTGCGCAAAGGCAACGGCAAGATCGTGATCCGTCCGCTGCCGGGTCTGCCGGTGGTGCGCGATCTGGTGGTGGATATGGGCCAGTTCTACACCCAGTATGAAAAGATCAAGCCATACCTGCTGAACGACGGCAAGAACCCGCCGGCGCGCGAGCACCTGCAGTCGCCGGAGCAGCGCGCCAAGCTGGACGGTCTGTACGAGTGCATTCTGTGCGCCTGCTGCTCGACCTCTTGCCCATCGTTCTGGTGGAACCCGGACAAGTTCATCGGGCCTGCCGGTCTGTTGGCGGCGTATCGCTTCCTGATCGACAGCCGTGACACGGAAACGCAAGAACGTTTAGATGATCTGGACGACGCTTTTAGTGTTTTCCGCTGCCATAGCATTATGAATTGTGTCAGTGTATGTCCTAAAGGCTTGAACCCGACGCGTGCGATCGGGCATATCAAGTCCATGCTGCTGCAACGCGGCGCATAAACGGAATGAGATGCTGCGCCGGGCTCTTTTCCGGCGCACATCCCATAGGGGAGGGAACCTCTAAAAACTGACCCGCGGCTGCGGCGCTATGCAGCCTGGTTCTTCCGCCGGTTTTTAGAGGTTCCTTGTAAGGGACCGCAAGGTCCATAACAGAACGTATCGGGCCGTCATGGCCGCAAGTACGTCGAGTGAACCGTTTTACGGCAAACCGTATTCATCACGGTAATTATGTTAACCACGGCGAAAACTAAAGCTTCAAAGCTTAAGGGATCATGATGCAGAACGGCGCAATGAAGGCCTGGCTGGATTCCTCCTATCTGGCGGGCGCGAACCAGTCTTACATAGAGCAGCTCTATGAAGACTTCTTAACCGATCCGGGTTCCGTTGAAGATAGCTGGCGTTCCATTTTTCAACAGCTACCAACCGCGGGTGTCAAACCCGATCAGCTTCACTCTCAAACGCGCGATTACTTCCGCCGCCTGGCGAAAGACTCCGCGCGCTACAATACCACCATCACCGATCCGGAAACCGACGCCAAACAGGTCAAGGTACTGCAGCTGATCAACGCCTTCCGCTTCCGCGGGCATCAGCATGCCAACCTCGATCCGCTCGGCCTGTGGCAGCGCGAGCAAGTTCCTGACCTTGATCCCGCTTACCACAACCTGACCGAAGCCGATTTCCAGGAAACCTTCAACGTGGGCTCTTTCGCCATCGGCAAAGAAACCATGAAGCTGGGCGATCTGTACGCGGCGCTGAAGCAGACCTATTGCGGGTCGATCGGCGCTGAGTACATGCACATCACCAACACCGAAGAGAAACGCTGGATCCAGCAGCGCATCGAGTCGGTGGTGGGGCGCGCCAGCTTTACCGCCGACGAAAAACGCCGTTTCCTGAACGAGCTGACCGCGGCAGAAGGCCTGGAACGTTACCTGGGCGCCAAATTCCCGGGTGCCAAACGCTTCTCGCTGGAAGGCGGCGACGCGCTGGTGCCGATGCTGAAAGAGATGGTGCGCCACGCCGGTAAGAACGGCACGCGCGAAGTGGTGTTGGGCATGGCCCACCGCGGCCGTCTGAACGTGCTGATCAACGTGCTGGGCAAAAAGCCGGCCGACCTGTTCGACGAATTCGCCGGCAAGCATAAAGAACACCTCGGCACCGGTGACGTGAAATATCACCAGGGCTTCTCTTCCGACGTGGAAACCGAAGGCGGCATGGTTCACCTGGCGCTGGCGTTCAACCCGTCGCACCTGGAGATCGTCAGCCCGGTGGTCATGGGTTCGGTACGTGCCCGTCGCGATCGTCTGGACGAAGCGCGCAGCAACATGGTGCTGCCGATCACCATCCACGGTGACGCCGCCATCACCGGCCAGGGCGTGGTTCAGGAAACCCTGAACATGTCTCAGGCTCGCGGCTACGAAGTGGGCGGCACTGTGCGTATCGTCATCAACAACCAGGTTGGTTTCACCACCTCCAACCCGCTGGATGCGCGCTCTACCGAATACTGCACCGACATCGCCAAAATGGTTCAGTCGCCGATCTTCCACGTTAACGCGGACGATCCGGAGGCCGTGGCCTTCGTCACCCGCCTGGCGTTGGATTTCCGTAACACCTTTAAGCGTGACGTGATGATCGATCTGGTCTGCTACCGTCGCCATGGGCACAACGAGGCCGACGAGCCGAGCGCCACCCAGCCGGTGATGTATCAGAAGATCAAGAAACACCCTACGCCGCGCAAAATCTACGCTGACGTTCTGACCGAGCAGAAAGTGGCCAGCCTGGAAGATGCCACGGAAATGGTCAACCTGTACCGCGACGCGCTCGACCGCGGCGATTGTGTGGTTGAAGAATGGCGTCCGATGAACCTGCACTCCTTCACCTGGTCACCGTACCTGAACCACGAGTGGGACGAAGAGTACCCGAGCAAGGTTGAGATGAAGCGCCTGCAGGAGCTGGGCCGCCGCATCAGCACCGTGCCGGAAGCGATCGAAATGCAGTCGCGCGTGGCGAAAATCTACGCGGACCGCGCCGAGATGGCGGCGGGCAACAAGCCGTTCGACTGGGGCGCCGCCGAAACGCTGGCCTACGCGACCATGGCGGATGAAGGCATTCCAATCCGCATCTCCGGCGAAGACGCCGGCCGCGGTACCTTCTTCCACCGCCACGCGGTGGTGCACAACCAGAAAAACGGTTCCGTCTACGTTCCGCTGGCGAACATACACAGCGGCCAGGGCGAATTCAAGGTCTGGGACTCCGTGCTGTCCGAAGAAGCGGTGCTGGCGTTCGAATACGGCTACGCGACGGCGGAACCGCGCACGCTGACCATCTGGGAAGCGCAGTTCGGCGACTTCGCCAACGGCGCGCAGGTCGTTATCGACCAGTTCATCAGCTCCGGCGAGCAAAAATGGGGCCGTATGTGCGGCCTGGTGATGCTGCTGCCGCACGGCTATGAAGGCCAGGGCCCAGAGCACTCTTCCGCGCGTCTGGAACGCTATCTGCAGCTGTGCGCAGAGCAGAACATGCAGGTGTGCGTCCCGTCCACGCCGGCGCAGGTTTACCATATGCTGCGTCGTCAGGCGCTGCGCGGTATGCGCCGTCCGCTGGTGGTGATGTCGCCGAAGTCGCTGCTGCGTCACCCGCTGGCGATTTCTTCGCTGGACGAACTGGCCAACGGCACCTTCCTGCCGGCGATCGGCGAGATCGACGACTTGGATCCGAAAGCGGTCAAGCGCGTCGTGCTGTGCTCCGGTAAGGTCTACTACGACCTGCTGGAACAGCGTCGCAAGAACGAGCAGAAAGACGTGGCCATCGTGCGTATCGAGCAGCTGTATCCGTTCCCGCATCAGGCCGTGCAGGCCGTGCTGGAGCAATACTCGCACGTGCATGATTTCGTCTGGTGTCAGGAAGAGCCGCTGAACCAGGGCGCCTGGTACTGCAGCCAACATAACTTCCGTGAAGTGGTGCCGTTCGGGGCTTCTTTACGCTACGCAGGACGTCCGGCCTCCGCTTCTCCGGCGGTGGGCTATATGTCCGTACACCAGAAGCAGCAGCAGGCTCTGGTGAACGACGCGCTGAATATTGACTAATGTTCGCTCGCTTGCCGGCCGAGGGGCCGGCAAGCAGATGATAAAAAACTTAAGGGAAAGCTAAATGAGTAGCGTAGATATTCTGGTTCCTGACCTTCCTGAATCGGTTGCCGATGCGACCGTAGCCACCTGGCACAAAAAACCGGGCGACAGCGTGCAGCGTGATGAAGTCCTGGTTGAAATCGAAACCGACAAAGTGGTGTTGGAAGTGCCGGCCAGTGAAGCGGGCATTCTCGATGCTATCGTGGAAGAAGAGGGCGCGACCGTACTGTCTCGCCAGCTGCTCGGCCGCATCCGTCCGGGCGACAGCTCCGGCAAGCCGACCGCTGAAAAGAGCCAGGAGAAAGAAGCCACGCCTGCCCAGCGCGCTACCGCGAGCCTGGAAGAAGAAAGCAATGACGCGCTCAGCCCGGCGATTCGCCGCCTGATCGCCGAACACGATCTCGATGCCGGCGCCATCAAAGGCACCGGCGTGGGTGGCCGCATCACGCGTGAAGACGTGGAAGCGCACCTGGCCAAAGGCGGCGCCGCTGCCAAACCGGCCGCCGCCGCTGAAGCCGCACCGCAGCCTGCTCTGGCCGGCCGCAGCGAAAAACGCGTGCCGATGACTCGCCTGCGCAAACGCGTCGCCGAGCGTCTGCTGGAAGCGAAGAACAGCACCGCGATGCTGACCACCTTCAACGAAATCAACATGCAGCCGATCATGGATCTGCGCAAGCAGTACGGCGAAGCCTTCGAGAAGCGTCACGGCGTGCGTCTGGGCTTCATGTCCTTCTATATCAAGGCGGTGGTTGAAGCGCTGAAGCGCTTCCCGGAAGTGAACGCGTCGATCGACGGTTCCGACGTGGTTTACCACAACTACTTCGACATCAGCATCGCGGTTTCTACCCCGCGCGGCCTGGTGACGCCGGTACTGCGCGATGTAGATGCCATGAGCATGGCTGACATCGAGAAGAAAATCAAAGAGCTGGCCGTTAAGGGCCGCGACGGCAAACTGACCGTGGAAGAGCTGACCGGCGGTAACTTCACCATTACCAACGGCGGCGTATTCGGCTCCCTGATGTCCACCCCGATCATCAACCCGCCGCAGAGCGCCATCCTGGGCATGCACGCCATCAAAGATCGTCCAATGGCGGTCAATGGTCAGGTGGTGATCCAGCCGATGATGTATCTGGCGCTGTCTTATGACCACCGCCTGATCGACGGTAAAGAATCCGTCGGTTATCTGGTGACGGTCAAAGAGATGCTGGAAGATCCGGCTCGTCTGCTGCTGGACGTCTAGTAACCCTTGCCGGGCGCGGCATGCCGCGCCCGCACTCTGTGCTATGTGGCCGGAAAACCATGCGGTTTACCGCGTAATAATGGTCCGGCTAAAAACCTTCAGAACTGAATGGATAGAACATCATGAATTTACACGAATATCAGGCAAAACAGCTGTTTGCTCGGTATGGCATGCCGGCACCAACCGGTTACGCCTGTACCACTCCGCGTGAAGCAGAAGAAGCCGCATCCAAAATCGGCTCCGGCCCGTGGGTGGTGAAATGTCAGGTTCATGCTGGCGGCCGCGGTAAAGCGGGCGGCGTTAAAGTCGTCAACAGCAAAGAAGATATCCGTGCTTTCGCGGAAGCCTGGTTGGGCAAGCGTCTGGTGACTTACCAGACTGACGCGCTGGGCCAGCCGGTTCACCAGATCCTGGTAGAAGCGGCGACCGACATCGATAAAGAGCTGTACCTGGGCGCGGTAGTGGATCGTTCTACCCGTCGCGTGGTGTTCATGGCGTCTACCGAAGGCGGCGTGGAAATCGAGAAGGTGGCGGAAGAAACCCCTGAACTGATCCACAAAATGACCATCGATCCGCTGGCGGGTCCACAGCCTTATCAGGGCCGTGAGCTGGCCTTCAAACTGGGCCTGACCGGTAAGCAAGTCAGCCAGTTCGCCAAGATCTTCATGGGCCTGGCGACGCTGTTCCTGGAGCGCGACCTGGCGATGGTTGAGATCAACCCGCTGGTGATCACCAAGCAGGGCGATCTGGTATGCCTGGACGGCAAACTGGGCGCCGACGGCAACGCCCTGTTCCGCCAGCCGGAACTGCGTGAAATGCGTGACCCTTCCCAGGAAGACGAGCGTGAATCCCGTGCGGCTCAGTGGGAACTGAACTACGTTGCCCTCGACGGCAACATCGGTTGCATGGTTAACGGCGCCGGTCTGGCAATGGGCACCATGGACATCGTTAAACTGCACGGCGGCGAACCGGCCAACTTCCTGGACGTTGGCGGCGGCGCGACCAAAGAGCGCGTGACCGAAGCGTTCAAAATCATCCTGTCCGACGACAAGGTGAAAGCGGTTCTGGTTAACATCTTCGGTGGTATCGTACGTTGCGATCTGATCGCCGACGGCATCATCGGCGCAGTGGCCGAAGTGGGCGTTAACGTCCCGGTGGTGGTGCGCTTGGAAGGGAACAACGCCGAACTGGGCGCCAAGAAACTGGCGGACAGCGGCCTGAATATCATTGCTGCGACCAGCCTGACTGATGCGGCTCAGCAAGTTGTTGCAGCAGTGGAGGGTAAATAATGTCCATTTTAATCGATAAGAACACCAAAGTAATTTGCCAGGGCTTCACCGGTAGCCAAGGGACTTTCCACTCCGAACAAGCTATCGCTTACGGCACCAAAATGGTTGGCGGCGTAACCCCGGGCAAAGGCGGCACTCAGCACCTGGGCCTGCCGGTGTTCAACACCGTGCGCGAAGCGGTTGAAGCGACCGGCGCCACTGCCTCGGTCATCTACGTTCCAGCGCCGTTCTGCAAAGACTCCATCCTGGAAGCGATCGATGCCGGCATCAAACTGATCATCACCATCACCGAAGGCATCCCGACGCTGGACATGCTGACCGTGAAAGTGAAGCTGGACGAAGCCGGCGTGCGCATGATCGGGCCGAACTGCCCTGGCGTGATCACCCCGGGCGAGTGCAAAATCGGCATCATGCCTGGCCACATCCACCTGCCGGGCAAAGTGGGCATCGTTTCCCGTTCCGGTACCCTGACCTATGAAGCGGTGAAACAAACCACCGATGCCGGTCTGGGCCAGTCCACCTGCGTGGGCATCGGCGGCGACCCGATCCCGGGCTCCAACTTCATCGATATCCTGAAGATGTTCCAGCAGGATCCGCAGACCGAAGCGATCGTGATGATCGGTGAGATCGGCGGCAGCGCTGAAGAAGAAGCGGCAGCTTACATCAAAGAACACGTCACCAAACCGGTTGTCGGCTACATCGCCGGCGTGACCGCGCCGAAAGGCAAGCGTATGGGCCACGCGGGCGCCATCATCGCAGGCGGCAAAGGCACGGCGGACGAGAAGTTTGCTGCGCTGGAAGCCGCTGGCGTGAAAACCGTTCGCAGCCTGGCGGACATCGGCGACGCGGTAAAAGCGGTGCTGAAGCGCTAAGAATTTAGTACGAAATAACAATATCTCGACATGTTTGGCCACCCATAGGGTGGCCTTTTTTATGGGCGAAGATCAGAAGTCGTTGAGCGCCTTGATCAACGCGATCCGATCCTGCAGGCGACGCTGTTGCACCGGATCCGCGGCGGCTTGCCGCTGTTGATCCAGAGAGGTGAGGGCGGCGCGGTAATCGTCGGCGTTGCGGAACAGCGCGTCTTTGACGTTGATCGACGCGACGTTGGTGTAGCGGCCGTCGTCGGTGGTCGGCACCTGGATGACGCCCTCGTTGAGCAGCCGTTTGACGATCGCCCGCTGCGGTTCGTAACCCTCCATGCCGATCAGCTTCCAGCGCTGCGGCGGCACGCCCTGATAGTGGCCGTGTTTCACCTCCGTCAGGTAACGCAGAGTCAGGTGGCGGATAGTACCTTCTTCTTCACCGTATTGGGCTTTGCTGTCGAACAGCACCGGGAAGGATTGCCCCTCCAGCGCGCCACCCTTTTGCGTCAGGTGGCCCATGCGGTAACTGTTCATACCCAGGCGGATCGGCATATCGTCGGTGACCGGTGTGCCATCCGTCAGACGCAGATCGACGATGCGTGAGCCGGCGGGTTGGCGCAGGTCAATGGTGTAAGTGACGCCATCGAAGAAATCGTTGGTGGAATATTTGGACGAACGCCGCACCGGGTTAAAGCTGTAGGTGACGTCGCCCGGCTGCAGCTGATTGAAGTAACCGGCGGACCACTCCATGTAGCGTTTAAGCGCTTTGCCGTTGAGCTGATACACGGTGATCTCGCCGCCGGCGTATTGGTAGTTAAAGGCGATATCCTTGGCCTTGATGTCGCCGACGTCCAGCCTGGCGCGATCGTTGTCGATCTGCAGGGCGATCACCTGCGCCAGAGGCGCATAGTGGCGGGCGGCCTGCTGGAACAGCGCGCTGATGCCGGTATCTTGCACGTGCACCTGGGGAATGCCGCGGAATTCGTCGGCGGGCACCAGATCGCTGCCGCTCAGCTTCGCCACGACCCGGTTGGCGTTGGCGCGCAAAATGTCATGGTACGGCTGGTAGAGCGCTTGCAGGGCGCTGTCCGGCGTCATCCCCTTGATGGCGTAGGTGTAGCTGTTTTTGTCGATCAGCGTGAACTTGCCGTCGCGGCGCTCAAACTGCAGATCGATGCGCGACAGCGCGCGGCCGTATTTATCCGGCTCGGTAATGATGACGCCGTTAACCACCGCTTTGTCGATCTTCACATGCATATGGCCGGCGACGATCGCCGCCAGCTCCGGGTTGGCGTTGGCGATGTCGGCCACGCCGGTGCCGGGGCGCTGATTTTCGTTGTCGATGCCCATATGCGCCACCAGCACGATGGCGTCGACCTGGCCGTCGATTTGCCTGATGACCTGTTTCACCGCCTGCACCGGATCGGTGAAGTTCAGCCCTTTGATGCGATCGGTGCCCTTGGCGAATTCCGCGGTCATCGGCGTGTCCATGCCGATAATGCCGATCTTCACGCCCTGGCGTTCGACGATGGTGTAAGCCGGCAGATAGGGCTTGCCATTGTCCCAGACGATATTGCCCGCCAGCGCCGCGCCCTTGAACTGCTTGAGCGGGGTGGCCAGCACCGGCAGGCCGAAGTCGAACTCGTGGTTGCCCATCACCCAGACATCGTAATTGAGCGCGTTGAGGCCCAGCATCATCGGGCTGACGGCCTCATGCTTGAAGGTTTCGACGAAGTTGCCCTGAATGGTGTCGCCGGCGTCCACCAGGATCAGGTTGGGCTGCTCGGCCCGCACTTTTTTGACCTGGGTGGCTATCTGGCTCAGGCTGCCCGCCAGATTTTCCGTGTCGCTGGCGTAGTCCCAGGGCACGAAGGTGCCGTGCAGATCGGAGGTGCCCAGCAGGGTGATATTTACCGTTTCGGCGGCCATGGCGTTTCCCGAGAGTCCCAAGACAGAGGCAAAGATGATTTTTTTCATAAGTTATTGTCACTCAATGCAATTTTAACATAAGTGGTCATTTTGCTACAAAATCGCAACCTTTACGATCCCATCGCGAGAAATAGACTAATATTGGAGAGAGATTTGTTGTTTTGTGACTGCTATCACTGTCACGGCTTATTGGAAATAAAAGGTTAATTATGTCGCATAATAAGCGCGTAATAATACAATGGCGGCTCTTTTAAATTACATTTATTTAACACAAAAATATCATTAAAAAACAATTAAACCATTGCGCAACATGACCCTAAGAAAATTATGCGAAATGTGCTGATGAATATGGAAATAAGATGCGGATAGGCTTAAATTGTCTCAGATCAAATTAGCCCGAAGTACCTCTTTCGGCTAAGATTTGACCTGTAACCAAAAGTCTAACCCACGTCACGTAAAAACCTATTTATTGTGTGGGATTGGGCGAGTATCATCCATGTTGTGATTATGGATGGTTGATCTTGTTGCATTTGTTACCCGTTGTCGGTTTTCAGTGGCGTGCTTGTCGGCGGCCCGAGGGGCTATTGGCCGAGTGTGCGGTTGAAAGCGGAGAAGCTGGATCAAATTTGTTGTGTTTAAGGGCATTCACTGCGGGGCGTTACTGGCGGCTTTGAAAGAGGCGTGCCGATAACCGCGTGTCGGAGTCTTCCTGCGAGGAGCAAGGAGTCAAGATGTTTGATATTGTCGAACTGTCGCGCTTACAGTTTGCTTTAACGGCGATGTACCATTTCTTATTTGTCCCATTAACGCTCGGTATGGCGTTCTTGCTGGCAATTATGGAAACGGTATATGTCCTGTCTGGCAAACAAATCTATAAAGACATGACCAAATTCTGGGGAAAGTTATTTGCGATTAACTTTGCTCTGGGTGTGGCCACCGGTTTGACCATGGAGTTCCAGTTCGGGACTAACTGGTCGTATTTCTCTCACTACGTCGGCGATATCTTCGGGGCCCCTCTGGCTATCGAAGGTCTGATGGCGTTCTTCCTTGAATCGACGCTGGTCGGCCTGTTCTTCTTCGGCTGGGATCGTCTGAGCAAGGTGCAGCACATGGCGGTAACCTGGTTCGTGGCCCTCGGCTCCAACCTGTCCGCGCTGTGGATCCTGGTCGCCAACGGCTGGATGCAGAACCCGATCGCTTCGGATTTCAACTTCGAAACCATGCGCATGGAGATGGTCAGCTTCTCCGAACTGGTGCTTAACCCGGTTGCGCAGGTGAAATTCGTTCACACCGTGGCTTCCGGCTACACCTGTGGCGCGATGTTCGTTCTGGGCATCAGCTCCTACTACCTGCTGAAAGGCCGCGACATCGCCTTTGCCAAGCGCTCCTTCGCCATCGCTGCCAGCTTCGGTATGGCTGCCATTCTGTCCGTTATCGTTCTGGGTGATGAATCCGGCTACGAAATGGGCGACGTGCAGAAAACCAAACTGGCCGCTATCGAAGCGGAATGGGACACCCAGCCGGCGCCGGCCTCCTTCACCCTGTTCGGCATTCCCGATCAGGACAAGATGGAAAACTCCTTCTCTATTCAGATCCCGTATGCGCTTGGCCTGATCGCCACCCGCTCCACGGACACTCAGGTCACCGGCCTGAAAGATCTGATGGCGCAGCATGAAGTGCGTATCCGCAACGGGATGAAAGCCTACCAGCTGCTGGAAGAGCTGCGCGGCGGCAACACCGATCCTGCGGTGCGCGCCGAATTCAACAAAACCAAGCAAGACCTGGGCTACGGCATGCTGCTGAAGCGCTATACCCCGAACGTCACCGACGCGACGGAAGCGCAGATCCAGCTGGCGACCAAGGACTCCATTCCGCGCGTGGCGCCGCTGTACTTCGCCTTCCGCATCATGGTGGCCTGTGGCGTGATCATGCTGCTGATCATCGGCCTGTCGTTCTGGAACGTGATCCGCGGCCGCATCGGCCAGAAAAAATGGCTGCACCGCGCGGCGCTGTACGGTTTGCCGCTGCCTTGGATCGCGATCGAGTCCGGTTGGTTCGTGGCGGAATACGGCCGTCAACCGTGGGCGATTGGTGAGGTGCTGCCGACGGCGGTCGCCAACTCTTCGCTGACCGCGGGCGACATTCTGTTCTCGATGGGGCTGATCTGCGGCTTGTACACCCTGTTCCTGGTGGCTGAATTGTACCTGATGTTCAAGTTTGCGCGTCTGGGTCCAAGCAGCCTGAAAACCGGCCGCTATCACTTTGAACAACCGACTGCCGCCGTGCAGGAAGCGCGCTAAACAGGAGTCCACGTATGTTTGACTATGAAGTACTGCGATTTATTTGGTGGGTCCTGGTTGGCGTACTGCTGATCGGCTTCGCCGTCACCGACGGTTTCGACATGGGCGTCGGCATTCTGGTGCGCATCATCGGGAAAACCGATACCGAGCGCCGGGTGATGATCAACTCCATCGCCCCGCACTGGGACGGTAACCAGGTGTGGCTGATCACCGCCGGCGGCGCGCTGTTCGCCGCCTGGCCGATGGTCTACGCAGCGGCCTTCTCCGGCTTCTACGTCGCCATGATCCTGGTGCTGGCCGCCTTGTTCTTCCGCCCGGTCGGTTTCGACTACCGTTCCAAGCTGGAGAGCAGCCGCTGGCGCAACATGTGGGACTGGGGCATCTTCATCGGCTCCTTTGTGCCTGCCGTGGTATTCGGCGTGGCGTTCGGCAACCTGCTGCAGGGCGTGCCGTTCCACATGGACGAATACATGCGCCTGTTCTACACCGGCAACTTCTTCCAACTGCTGAACCCGTTCGGTCTGTTGGCGGGCGTGGTCAGCCTGACCATGCTGGTCACCCAGGGGGCGACCTACCTGCAAATGCGCACCACCGGCGAGATCCACCTGCGTTCACGCGCCGCGGCGCAGATCGCGACGCTGATCATGGCGGTGTGCTTCCTGCTGGCGGGCGTATGGCTGGTAAAAGGCATCGACGGCTTCGTCGTGACGTCGGCGCTGGACACCATGGCGGAATCCAACCCGATGCGTAAAGAAGTGGCGCATCAGGCCGGTGCCTGGCTGATCAACTTCAACAAGTATCCGTTGCTGTGGGCGTTGCCTGCGCTGGGCGTGGTGCTGCCGTTGTTCACCATCCTGTTCTCGCGTCTGGAGAAAGGCGCGCTGGCGTTCGTCACCTCGTCGCTGACCATCGCCTGCGTCATCCTCACCGCCGGGGTCACCATGTTCCCGTTCGTGATGCCGTCCAGCACCGTGCCTAACGTCAGCCTGACCATGTGGGACGCGACGTCGAGCCTGTTGACGCTGAAAGTGATGACCGTCGTGGCGGCGATCTTCGTGCCTATCGTTTTGGCGTACACCAGCTGGTCGTACTACAAAATGTTCGGTCGCCTCGACAAGAACTACATCGAAAACAACAAGCATTCGCTGTACTAAGGATAAGGAGCTAAACCATGTGGTATTTTGCCTGGATTCTCGGAACGCTTCTTGCCTGCGCCTTCGGCATCATCACGGCGCTGGCGCTTGAGCAGAGCGAAGCGACCAAAGCTCAGCAAGACGGTAAGTGATGAGCTCGTCCGTGATTGACAAGCTGTACGCTGTCACCGACAGGGGCCCGATCCGGGCCCTTTCCCTGGTGCTGGCGTTGATTTTGGCGGGGTGCGTGTTCTGGGATCCGACGCGTTTCGCCGCCAAAACCAGCTCGCTGGAGATTTGGGAAGGGCTGTTGCTGATTTGGGCGGTGTGCGCCGGGGTGATCCACGGTTTCGGATTCCGCCCGCAGCGCAGCGTCTGGCGCGCCTTTTTCGCGCCACTTCCCGCAATTGTGATCTTGTGCGCAGGATTACTTTACGTTTCTTTATAATCTCCCCGATGTCCCCATGTTATGGGCCCTCACGGCCCATAATTATTTTCATTCCCATCTTGTAACCCATTCCCAACCCGATCCGTCTTGCGTATAGTAGCAGCGTTAAATTGCATTGCTGGGAAGTAGAGTGAGTAATACGTTGTTTCGATGGCCGGTTCGCGTTTACTACGAGGATACCGATGCCAGTGGTGTGGTCTATCACGCCCGCTACGTCGCCTTTTTTGAAAGAGCGCGCACAGAGATGCTGCGTCAGCACAACTTTCATCAACAGCAGCTGCTCAGTGAACAAGTCGCTTTTGTCGTCCGGCGCATGACGGTGGATTATCTGGCTCCGGCTCGTCTCGACGAGCAACTGGAGGTCCAGAGCGAAATCACCTGTCTGCGCGGGGCTTCTCTCACGTTTGCTCAACGCATTGTCAATTCTGACGGGGCCCTACTGAGCCAGGCAGATGTCCTGATTGCCTGTATTGATCCACACCAAATGAAGCCAAGAGCGCTTCCTAAGTCTATTGTCGCGGAGTTTAAGCAGTGACTGACATGAACATCCTAGATTTATTCTTGAAGGCGAGCCTGCTGGTTAAGCTTATCATGTTGATTTTGATATGCTTCTCGGTAGCCTCTTGGGCGATCATCATTCAGCGCACCCGCATCCTCAATGCGGCGACGCGTGACGCCGAAGCCTTTGAAGACAAATTCTGGTCCGGTATCGAGCTTTCCCGTCTGTACCAGGAAAGTCAGGCGCGTCGCGATAGCCTGACCGGTTCCGAGCAGATCTTCCATTCCGGGTTCAAAGAGTTCGCCCGCCTGCACCGCGCCAACAACCATGCGCCGGAGTCGGTGATCGAAGGGGCGTCGCGCGCGATGCGCATTTCGATGAACCGCGAGCTGGAAACGCTGGAAACCCATATTCCGTTCCTCGGCACCGTCGGTTCGATCAGCCCGTATATCGGCCTGTTCGGCACCGTGTGGGGGATCATGCACGCCTTTATCGCACTGGGCGCGGTGAAGCAAGCCACGCTGCAGATGGTGGCGCCGGGTATCGCCGAAGCGCTGATCGCCACCGCGATCGGTCTGTTCGCCGCCATCCCGGCGGTAATGGCCTATAACCGTCTCAACCAGCGCGTCAACAAGCTTGAGCAGAATTACGACAACTTTATGGAAGAGTTCACCGCTATTCTGCATCGTCAGGCCTTCTCCAGCGACAGCAAATAAGTAGGAGGTAGCATGGCGAGAGTACGTGGACGTAGTCGGCGCGAGCTGAAGTCCGAAATTAACATCGTTCCGCTGCTCGACGTGTTGCTGGTGCTGCTGCTGATCTTTATGGCAACCGCGCCAATCATCACGCAGAGCGTGGAGGTTGACCTGCCGGACGCCACCGATTCCAAAACGGTGTCCAGCGATGACAATCCGCCGGTGATCCTCGAGGTTTCCGGCGTAGGTCAATACACCCTGGTGGTGGATCACAACCGTATGGAGCTGCTGCCGCCTGAGCAAGTCGCGGCCGAAGCCAAGTCGCGTTTGGCGGCTAACCCGAAAACGGTCTTTTTGATCGGCGGTGCGAAGGAAGTCCCTTACGATGAGATTATCAAGGCATTGAATATTCTCCATCAGGCGGGCGTGGCTTCCGTGGGGCTGATGACCCAGCCGATCTGACCGTAAGGCGAACGGCAACCCGGTTCCTGCGCTGCGGCCCAGGAACCCCGTATAAGCAACACCAGTTTTTGGGAATCTATTTTGGTAAAGGCAACTGAGCAAAACGATAAGCTGAACCGCGCCGTTATTGTTTCGGTCGTTCTGCACTTCATATTGATTGCCCTGCTGATTTGGGGATCGCTGCAGGAAAAGGTCGACATGGGCGCCGGCGGTGGCGGTGATGGCACCGTGGTGGGCGCAGTGATGGTCGATCCCGGCGCGGTGGTGGAGCAATACAACCGCCAGCAGCAGCAGAGCAACGATGCGCAGCGTGCCGAGAAGCAGCGCCAGAAAAAAGCGGAGCAACAGGCCGAAGAGCTTCAGCAGAAGCAGGCGGAGCAGCAACAGCGCCTGAAAGAGCTGGAGAAAGAGCGTTTGGCGGCGCAGGAGAAAGCTGCGCAGGACGCCAAAGCGCAGGCTGAGCAACAGCAGAAGGCAGCGGAGCAGCAGAAACAGGCCGCCGAGCAGCAAAAAGCGGCGGAAGCCGCCGCAGCCAAGGCCAAAGAGCAACAGAAGGTCGCCGAAGCCGCCGCCGCCAAGGCGAAGGCCGAAGCGGACAAGGTCGCCAAGGCGCAGGCGGACGCGCAGAAGAAAGCCGAAGCGGAAGCCAAGAAAGAAGCGGCCGCCGCTGCCGCCGCCAAGAAACAGGCGGAAGAGGCGAAGAAAGCCGCCGCCGCCGCCGCAGAGCAAAAAGCCGCAGAGGCCGCGGAGAAGAAAGCGGCCGCTGAAGCCGAGAAGAAAGCCGCAGCGGAAGCCGAGAAGAAGGCTGCCGCCGAGGCAGAGAAGAAAGCGGCCGCCGCTGAGAAAGCAGCTGCTGCCAAGAAAGCCGCAGCGGACGCCAAGAAGAAGGCCGCCGCTGAGGCTGCGAAACAATCGGATGAAGTTAGCGATCTGTTTGGCGGCCTGGCGGACGGCAAGAACGCGCCGAAAGGCGGCGGTGCCAAATCGAAGGGCGACGGTAAACCGGCCGGGCAGGGCAATGCCAAGACGGCTGGGGCCAGCGGGGCGGATATCAGCGGTTATATGGGGCAGGTCAAAGGCGCGATAGAGAGCAAGTTCTATGACGCCAGTTCGTTCGCCGGAAAAACCTGTGACCTGCGTATCAAGCTGGCGCCGGACGGCCTGCTGATAAGCGTACAAGCGGCGGGGGGCGATCCTGCACTGTGCCAAGCAGCGGTGTCTGCCGCCAAGTTGGCGCATATACCGAAGCCGCCGAGCGATGCCGTTTATCAGCACTTTAAGAATTCTATCCTTGAATTCAAACCGTAATAACGGTTGATTGAGTGAGTGATATCACAGGGATGTACTAAGGTAACCAACAGGGATTATGTAGTTTTACGTAAGTTGGTTTGTTAAAATTCTGCTAATTTATCGCAGGCATCCCGCCTGGATAAGGGAGATGAGATGAAGCAGGCATTTCGAGTAGCGCTAGGTTTTTTAATTCTGTGGGCGTCCGTGTTGCACGCGGAAGTTCGCATTGAAATCACCCAAGGGGTCGACTCCGCTCGTCCGATTGGCGTGGTGCCGTTTAAATGGGCGGGCCCAGGCACGCCGCCGGAAGATATCGGCAAGATTGTCGGCGCGGATCTGCGCAACAGCGGCAAATTCAACCCGATCGACGTGGCGCGCATGCCGCAGCAACCGACCTCCGCGTCTGAAGTGACGCCGGCGGCCTGGACTGCGCTGGGCATCGATGCCGTGGTTGTCGGCCAGGTTCAACCTGGCGCCGACGGCAGCTACCTGATCTCCTACCAGCTGGTGGATACCTCGGGTTCGCCGGGCACCGTATTGGCGCAGAACCAGTATAAAGTAACCAAACAGTGGTTGCGTTATTCTGCCCATACCGCCAGCGACGAAGTGTTCGAAAAGCTGACCGGCATCAAGGGCGCGTTCCGTACCCGTATCGCCTACGTCGTGCAGACCAACGGCGGGAAATTCCCGTATGAGCTGCGCGTAGCGGATTACGACGGTTACAACCAGTTCACGGTGCACCGTTCGCCTGAGCCGCTGATGTCACCGGCCTGGTCGCCGGACGGCAGCAAACTGGCTTACGTGACCTTCGAGAGCGGCCGTTCCGCGCTGGTGGTGCAGACCCTGGCTAACGGCGCTATTCGCCAGATCGCCTCGTTCCCGCGCCACAACGGTGCGCCGGCGTTCTCGCCGGATGGCAGCAAGCTGGCCTTCGCGCTGTCCAAGAGCGGCAGTCTGAACCTGTACGTGATGAACCTCGGCTCCGGCCAGATCACGCAGCTGACCGATGGCCGCAACAACAACACCGAACCGACCTGGTTCCCGGATGGCCAGTCTCTGGCGTTTACCTCCGACCAGGGCGGGCGTCCGCAGATTTATAAAATCAGCGCCAGCGGCGGTGCCGCACAGCGTCTGACGTGGGAAGGCGCTCAGAACCAGGATTCTGAAGTCAGCTCCGACGGTAAATTCCTGGTGATGGTGAGCACCAACAGTGGTGCACAACACATCGCCAAACAAGATCTTGGATCGGGCGCCGTTCAGGTTTTGACCGGCACCTTCCTGGATGAAACGCCTAGTATTGCGCCAAACGGCACCATGGTGATCTATAGCTCCACGCAAGGTATGGGCTCCGTGCTGCAGTTGGTGTCAACTGATGGGCGTTTCAAAGCGCGTCTTCCGGCAACTGATGGACAGGTCAAATTCCCTGCCTGGTCGCCGTATCTGTGATGCATGTGTAAATATGTATGGCAAACTATAAAAGGATCAAAGAAATGCAACTGAACAAAGTGCTGAAAGGGCTTCTGCTGGCACTGCCAGTTCTGGCTGTAGCAGCTTGTAGTTCTAACAAAAGCGCAAACAACGACCAATCTGGTATGGGCGCTGGCACTGGTATGGAAAACGGCAGCAGCAACCTGTCTTCCGAAGAACAAGCTCGTCTGCAGATGCAAGAACTGCAGAAGAACAACATCGTTTACTTCGGCCTGGACAAGTATGACGTAAGCTCCGAATTCGCTCAGATGCTGGACGCGCACGCTGCATTCCTGCGTAACAACCCGTCTTACAAAGTGACCGTTGAAGGCCACGCTGACGAACGCGGCACGCCGGAATACAACATCGCTCTGGGTGAGCGCCGTGCTAACGCCGTTAAAATGTACCTGCAGGGTAAAGGCGTTTCCGCTGACCAGATCTCTATCGTTTCTTACGGTAAAGAAAAACCAGCAGTACTGGGCCACGACGAAGCTGCTTATGCTAAAAACCGTCGTGCCGTTCTGGTTTACTAAGAGAATCGCATGAACAGTAACTTCAGACGTCACCTGTTGAGTCTGTCGTTACTGGTTGGCGTAGCGGCCCCTTGGGCCGCTACTGCCCAAGCGCCAATCAGTAATGTCGGCTCCGGCTCGGTCGAAGACCGCGTCACCTCGCTTGAGCGCATCAGTAATGCTCAAGGCCAGCTTTTAAATCAACTCCAGCAACAACTCTCTGATAACCAACGCGACATTGATTCTCTCCGTGGGCAAATCCAGGAAAGCCAGTATCAGTTGAATCAGGTGGTTGAACGCCAGAAGCAAATCTATCAACAGATGGATAGCCTCAGCCAGGGCGGCGCTCAGAGCGCCTCTGCGGCCGCGGGCGCTGCCGGTGGGGCAGCCGCAGGCGCATCTTCCGATGCGGGCGGCAGCGCGCCTGCAGCCGCGTCTGCAACGCCGAGCGGCGGTGATGAGAACAGCGACTACAACGCCGCTGTTTCTCTGGCGCTGGAAAAAAAACAGTATGACCAGGCGATTTCCGCCTTTCAGTCTTTCGTAAAACAGTACCCGAAGTCTACCTACCAGCCCAACGCCAACTATTGGCTGGGCCAGTTGTTCTACAACAAGGGTAAAAAAGACGACGCGGCCTACTATTTTGCGGTGGTGGTGAAGAATTACGCTAAATCACCGAAGGCGCCGGACGCCATGTACAAGGTGGGTATCATCATGCAGGAGAAAGGGCAGGCCGATAAAGCCAAAGCCGTGTTCCAGCAGGTGATTAAACAGTACCCAACCAGTGCGGCGGCCAAACAGGCGAAAAGTCGCGTAGGCGGTTAACAGTCAGAAAAATGAGCCCAGAAGTTAGTCGATTTGACCGATTTCTGGGCTCATTCGCGTGAAGAACAAGCAGTTGAACGCATCAGTCAAAAATTTAGGTTGCGCTGCCAAGATAAATTAGTAATATATGCCGCCGTTGCCAAGACATCTTGCAAGATGTTAAAGCGGCAGGGAAATTGGGTCGTTAGCTCAGTTGGTAGAGCAGTTGACTTTTAATCAATTGGTCGCAGGTTCGAATCCTGCACGACCCACCAATTTTGAAGCAAGAAATGAAGTGGAATCGGGAAGGATAACATCACGAAGTGATGGCCCGTCAGGGCGAGGCCAAAGGCCGAGTCATCCTGCACGACCCACCAATTTCTGAAGTAGCAGTAACCACAACAGTGGGTGATTAGCTCAGTTGGTAGAGCATCTCCTTTACACGGAGGGGGTCGGCGGTTCGAGCCCGTCATCACCCACCACTGTTATGGGTCGTTAGCTCAGTTGGTAGAGCAGTTGACTTTTAATCAATTGGTCGCAGGTTCGAATCCTGCACGACCCACCATTCTTTAAGAATGGCTGCGATAGAGAATCGTAAAGGATAAGAACCGTAAAGGTTCGAGTCTCGCGAAGCGAGACAACATCACTCCGGTGATGGCCCGCAAGGGCGAGGCCAAAGGCCGAGTTATCCTGCACGACCCACCATTCTTTAAGAATGGCAGCTTCAGAATAGGTTTGATGTGGCAAAGTAAAGGTCTGAGTCGAGTACCCGTCGAGTTGTCCTGAACATCCCCATCCTTGTTTTCCGCGAGTCGGTTCCAATAGCCTATTCGCCATCAGCAGTAAACCACATCAGTGGGTCGTTAGCTCAGTTGGTAGAGCAGTTGACTTTTAATCAATTGGTCGCAGGTTCGAATCCTGCACGACCCACCACGCTTTGATAGAGCAAGGTGTGAAAAATAGCAGTACCACAGCAGTGGGTGATTAGCTCAGTTGGTAGAGCATCTCCTTTACACGGAGGGGGTCGGCGGTTCGAGCCCGTCATCACCCACCACACTGCGGGTCGTTAGCTCAGTTGGTAGAGCAGTTGACTTTTAATCAATTGGTCGCAGGTTCGAATCCTGCACGACCCACCAATTCAGAGAAAAGCGCCTTTTGGCGCTTTTTTCGCATCTGCGCCACCAGACTCTACTTTATCCTCTTGCTAACAGAGTTCACCGAGTCGTGCGGGTGAGATCCTGCGTTCAGGTTCGAGCATCGCGCAGCGTTGCCCGCAGGGTGAGGCCACAGGCCGAATCAATCCTGCACGACCCACCAATTCAGAGAAAAGCGCCTTTTGGCGCTTTTTTCGCATCTGCAGCACCGTCACCTACATTCGTGCTTTCTCGTTTCAACACCGCACCGATCGTCATCCCGCTGTTCTCTGAACGGCTATACGTTCTCGCCAGGCTGTTAATCCACTGTGAACTGCACGGGTAACTCCTGTGTTTTAATCTATTAAACAATAGGTGCGCAAATATGAAAATATCAGCGGACTTTTCGCGCAGTTTTAGGTATTTTGTTTAGTATATAAAACGAAGGGCGTTGCGGCAGGCGATATTCACGCGGCAGGCGCCCAGCCTAGCATGAGATTGCAGCGATGAGTGAAATGTTTGATGTCAATGCGGCGGTGTATCCCTTCCCGCCTAAACCGGTTCCGCTGGACGTAGCCGAAAAAGCCTTTTATCGCGAAAAGATCAAAACCCTGCTCAAGCAGCGCAATGCGGTGATGGTCGCCCACTATTATACCGATCCGGAAATCCAGGCGCTGGCGGAAGAAACCGGCGGCTGCGTGGCGGATTCGCTGGAAATGGCGCGCTTCGGCAGCGCTCATCCGGCTTCCACGCTGTTGGTGGCCGGCGTGCGCTTCATGGGGGAAACCGCCAAGATCCTCAGCCCGGAAAAGCAGGTGCTGATGCCGACGCTGTTTGCCGAATGTTCGCTGGATCTGGGCTGCCCGGAAGAGGAGTTTCATGCGTTTTGCGATAGCCACCCCGATCGTACCGTGGTGGTCTATGCGAACACCTCGGCGGCCGTCAAAGCACGCGCCGACTGGGTGGTCACTTCCAGCATCGCCGTTGAGCTGATCGAACACCTGGACAGCCTGGGCGAGAAGATCATCTGGGCGCCGGATCGCCATCTCGGCAGCTACGTGCAGAAGCAGACCGGCGCTGACGTGTTGTGCTGGCAAGGCGCCTGCATTGTCCATGACGAGTTCAAGACTCAGGCGCTGCGGCGCATGAAGGCACTTTATCCGCAGGCGGCCATCCTGGTGCATCCCGAATCACCACAGGCGGTGGTTGAGTTGGCGGATGCGGTGGGATCGACCAGCCAACTGATTCAGGCAGCGAAAACATTGCCGCATCAACAGCTGATCGTCGCCACCGATCGCGGTATCTTTTACAAGATGCAGCAGGCCTGCCCGGACAAGGAGCTGTTCGAAGCGCCGACCGCCGGAGAAGGGGCGACCTGCCGCAGCTGCGCGCATTGCCCGTGGATGGCGATGAATGGCCTGAAGGCGATTGCCGAAGGGCTGGAGCAGGGGGGCGCGCAGCATGAGATCCACGTGGACGCCGCGCTGCGTGAAAAGGCGCTGGTGCCGCTGAACCGCATGCTGGATTTCGCCGCTCAGCTTAAGATGCAGGTTAAAGGCAACGCTTAACCGTTTAAAAGGATGACCTCATGAGCTTCTTCAGTACCAGCAATATTCTGGTGCATATTCCGCTTGGCGCGGGCGGTTACGATCTGTCGTGGATCGAAGCCATCGGCACGCTGTTTGGGTTGCTGTGCATCTGGTATGCCAGCAAGGAAAAAATTATCAACTACCTGTTCGGCCTGATCAACGTCACGCTGTTCGCGGTGATTTTCTTCCAGATCCAGCTGTACGCCAGCCTGCTGCTGCAGCTGTTCTTTTTCGGCGCCAACATTTACGGTTGGTATGCCTGGAGCCGCCAAACCCAGGATAATCAGGCTGAGCTGCAGATCCGCTGGCTGCCGTTGCCGAAAGCGTTGGCCTGGGCGGCGGTTTGCGTCATCGGCATTGGCCTGATGACCTTTAACATCGACCGCGTGTTCGCCTGGCTGACGCAGATCGCGGTAGCGGTGATGCAAGGGCTGGGGCTGAACGTGCAGATGCCTGAGCTGCAGCCGGACGCGTTCCCGTTCTGGGATTCGGCGATGATGGTGCTCTCCATCGTGGCGATGATCCTGATGACGCGCAAGTACGTGGAAAACTGGCTGCTGTGGGTGGTTATCGACGTGATCAGCGTGGCGATCTTCGCTTACCAGGGGGTATACGCGATGGCGCTGGAGTATGTCATTCTGACGCTGATCGCCCTGAACGGCTCCTGGCTGTGGATCAAGAGCGCCGGGCGCAACCGTTCCAACCCGCTCTCGTCCGCACCGTAGCAACAGCAGAGGGCGCCGTGGTGGCGCCCTCTTGGTTTAGTGACGATGTCCCAGATGGGAGTGCGCTTCGGCATGTGAGTGTTCACTCGGCTCCGGCGCCCGGTTGATACCGCAGTCCGGTGTCTCGCAGTGCCGGTACTCCATCTGAATGGTCACGTGGCCAATCTTGTAGTGTTCCAACAGATAAGCCTGAATGCGTTGCAACAGCCCATCGTGATCATGCGGCGGGATCACCTGCGCATGCAGCGTCATCAGCTTCTGTTCGCCGATCTGCCAGACATGCACGTGATGGATGTTGCGCACTTCCGGGATATTCAGGCACAGGTCTTTTTGCAGCTTGGCGATATCGACCTCCTGCGGCGTGCCTTCCAACAGCTCGTGGAAACTCTCCTTCAGCAGCCGCCAGGCGCTGCGTAGCACCAGACAGGAGACCAGTACCGACAGGATCGGGTCAATCGGCGTCCAGCCGGTGGCAAGAATGACGATGGCGGCGACGATGGCGCCCACCGAACCGAGCAGGTCGCCCAGCACATGCAGCGCGGCGGCGCGCACGTTGATATTTTTCTCTTCGCTGCCGCGATGCAGCAACCAGAAGGCGAACAGGTTCGCCAGCAGCCCCGCTACGGCGATGATCAGCATTGGGGTACCCATCACCGGCTGCGGTTCGAAGAAACGCCGTATCGCCTCCCACAGGATGAATACCACGATCACCAGCAGCGCCGCGGCGTTGAGGAAGGCCGCCAGGGTGGTGAGGCGCAGATAGCCGAAGGTGTGGCGCGCGTTGGGCTTGCGCTGGGAGAAGTGCACCGCCATCAGCGCCACCAGCAGCGCGGCGGCATCGGTCAACATATGGCCGGCGTCGGCCAACAGCGCCAGCGAGCCGGACAATAGGCCACCGACCACCTCGGCCACCATAAAGACGGCGGTGACTAAAAAAGCGGTCAGTAGGCGTTTACTATTACTGTCTTTCGGCAGGTGTACGTGTGGAGTGTCCGACATTATTCATCCTTATGCATAGCGAAAGAGGGGGCGGCGGCGAGCAGAGCGTCCAGCTCCGGTTCTATCTGCGCCACTAACGCCTTTAATTTAGTATAAGCGGCGGCGGCAAGCTCGCCCCGACGTGCGGTATCCACCAGCTGCTGGCACAGCTGCGCGGCTTCCGGCAGCTGCAGCATCAGCAGGCTGCCCTTGATGCGGTGCGCCGCCTGCTCCAGGCGCGGCCAGTCGCTCGCGGCGACGGCGTCCGCGAGCCGCTGCCGGTCTTGGCGCAGCGTATCGCCGAGCGTCTGCGCCAGCCGCTGCAGCATGGCGCGATCGTCACCTGCCATTTCGGCCAGCGTTTGTCGCAGGTCAGTAAGGACTGACTTTTCTTCCTGAGCCTGCGGCTGCTGAGCCAATACCTGGCCGATCGCCGCCAGTGAAATCGGTTTGGTCAGGAAGTGGTCGATCGCCACCCGCCCCGGCGGGATGCGGGTAAACTCCTGCACGTCTGCCGAGCAAAGCACGATGCGGCAAGGCGGGCGTTGCAGCCGCTGTTCGTCGCGGCGGATCAGCCTGGTCAGCGTCAGCCCGTCCGGGCGCGGCATGTTATAGTCGATAAACAGCAGATCGAACGGTTGCCGGCGCTGGGCCTTCAACAGCGCATAGCCTTGTTCAAAGCGGGCGGGTTGCAGCCCGAAGTGGCGCAGCTGGCGTTCCAGCAGCAACAAATTGGTGGGGTGATCGTCGATCAGCGCGGTACGCAAGGCGGGAGACGGCAGAGCATAGGTGTGCTCCTCCTGGGCGACAGCCGGCGCTGCGCCGCTCAGCTCGACCGGTATCGCGACCTCGACGCGGGTGCCGACGCCCGGCTGCGAGTGCAGCTCGATGCGGCCGCCCATCTGTTCGACGATCTCTTTGCAGATAGACAGTCCCAAACCGGTGCCCTGCACCGAGATGCGTTGTGCGCCGCGCGCGCGGTAAAACGGTTGGAACAGCTTGCCTATTTCATCGGCGGCGATGCCGCAGCCGCTGTCGTTCACCGTTAATCGCAATTCCCCCTGTCGCTCATCTTGCGCGCGCCAGCCGATCTCGACCTGAATAGTGCCGCGCGGCGTAAACTTTATCGCGTTGTTTATCAGGTTGTTAGCTACCTGAAGTAAACGCTCACCATCAATAATCACCGCCTCCGGCAGCGCCGGATCCGCCAGCACGCTCAGCGTCAACGGGCGTTCGCCGATCAGCGGTCGGTAAAGGGCGTCGATGCGCGCTACCCAGGGGCGCAGCGCCACCGGTTTCGGCGCCAGCGTCAGCGAACCGGTTTCCAGCCGGGCGTGATCCTGCAGGTCGTTGAGCAGGTTGAGCAGCGAAGAGGCCGAGCTGTATATCACCGGCAGGCCTTCCGGCGCGGGTTGGCGTTTGAGCTCCAGCTCCAGTAGGCCGAGGATGGCGTGCATCGGCGTGCGCAGCTCGTGGCTGACGGTGGCGAGGAATTTGCTCTTCATGCGGTTTTCCGCTTCGGCGCGGCGGCGCGCGTGCTCGAGTTCTTCGCGTTCGCGTTTTTCACGGCGCTGCAGCATGAAACGGCGCAGCGTTAGCGCCAGCAGCAGCACGGTGGCGGCGGCCAGCAGCGCCAGCAACCAGGTGGTCTGCGGCGGCATACGGTTGTCATTCACCGCGTCGATAAGATTGCTGCGGTCGACGATCCACTCGTCGCGCAGCGATTGCAGGGTGTCCGCCGGGATCTGCATCAGATTCTTATCGAGGATCGCCAACAGAAGAGGTTGATCGCGGCGCACGCCGAAGGCCACCGGATAGGGGATGTTGTTGGCGGCAAAGGCCAGCTTGATGGCGCCGGAATAGCGCGACAGCGCCAAAAAGTTGGCGGAGATGACGTTATCCACCAGCGCATCCAACTGGCCGTTGGCCAGCGCGTCGTACATCGACTTGCTGTCGGCGAAGCTGATGGTCTGCTCCTGTTCCGGCACCAGCCCCTGCGCCAAATCGCCCTGCAGCACGCCGATGCGCTTGCCGGCCAAATCGTTCCAGGTGGAAATGCCGTCGGCGTGCTGGCCGACGTAAACGCCCCACAGCGAGCGGTGGATCGGCATGCTGGCGCCGTAGCGCGCCTTGACGCCGCGCGCCAGCGGCAGGGCGGCGCGGAAGCTGGCCTGGCCGGACTGCACCAGCTGATCGGCCTGCTCGGCGTTGCGCGCCCACAGCGGTGCGAAACGTAGCCCGGTGTTTTGCGCGATGATGTTGAGAATGTCGATGGCGTAGCCGCGCGGCTGGCCGTCAGAGCCGCGGTAGGCGAACGGGAAGTTGTTCTCGATGGCGGCGTAGTAAACCACGCGGTGGCTCGCCACCCAATTCTTCTCCATCGTCGTCAGGTCGGCATTGCCGGTGTCGAGGTAGCTGGGGATCTTTTTGCTCCAGCGGCTCTGCAGGGCGTTCATCAGCTCCATCGGCGCGTCGGCGATGGCGGTGTCCAGCGTGTCTATCAGCCGTGAGTCGGCGGCGGCGAACACGAAGGACAGGTTGCCCAGATTCTCGTTGCTTTCAATCTGATAGAGCTGGCCGAGCTGCAGCTGGTCGATGATAAAGCTGGCGCTGGCCTCGTCGGCGATAAAGTAGTCGCTGCTGCCGTTGAGCAGCGAGTAGACCGCCTGCAGATTGTTGTCGTAGCGCTGGATCTGCGACGCCACGGCCTGCAGAGCGCCGCCGGACTGCATGTCGGTCAGCGCGCCGATCGCGACGCGGGCGTTGGCGGAGTTGAGCATCACCGGCCGATCGTTGCTGCGATCGCGCAATACGCGCAGGTTGCTGACGTAATAGGGCTGAGAGATCGCCAGGCCGTGCAGCGCCTCACTCTGCGGGATGCCGTACAGCAGGTCGACCTTGCCGTCGTGCAGCGCCTGCTCCAGCTGCGTCAGATCGGCAAAGCCGTAAATGGCGAAGCGAATGCCGGTTACCTGCTGGATATAGCCGAGGTAGTCGGCGTTCAGCCCGTACAGATCGTCATCCACGATGATGTTGTACGGACTGGTGTTCTCACTGATGATGCCGATGCGCAGCGTTCGGTCGCGCCAGGGGTTTTTCTCGCCGACGATCAGCATGTTCTCGGGGGTATTCAGATTGCTGACCAACTGATAGCGCACCGGCGCCGCCGCCTGCGCCAGGCCGCACCACAGGATCAGCAGCAGCAGGGCGCGACGCATCATGGCGCCAGCTCTTTAAACACCGCCACCAGCTCCAGCAGATTACCGGCGCCGGTTTTGCGCTGGATGTTCTTCTTGTGCGTGCTGACGGTCTTGTTGCTGATGTGCAGCCGATCGGCGATCTGCAGGTTGGACAGCCCCTGGCTCAGCAAGCCCAGCACCTCGAGCTCTTTGGGGGTAAGCAGCCCACCGTCCGCCGTCGGCGCCTCTTCGGCCAGCGCGGCGGCGGGGAAGTGGGTTTCACCGTCCAGCACCTGCTCGATCGCCTGCAACAACTCTGCCAACGAACTGCCTTTATTGACGAAACCGTTGGCCCCGGCGGCATGGGCCATGCGCGCATAGACCTCGGCCTCCTGCGCGGTATAGATCAGGATCGGCTGCCGCGGGTAGTAGCGGCGGATTTTTTTCAACAGCTGCAGCCCGTCGACCTGCGGCAGGCCGATATCCAGGATCACCAGGCCGAAAGCGGCCTTGGCCAGCAGGGCCAGCGCCTGGACGTCGTCCTGCGCTGCCTGCAGGCGGTAGGGGCGGGATGATTTCATTAGCGCCGCTTCCAGTGCGACATGAACCACCGGGTGGTCATCAACTAATAACAGAGAGGGCATGTTCAACTCGGGTCGCTTTATATTCCGATCGCTAGCATAGCGAAAAAGGAGGCTCTGCGCTCCCCTGATGAAACAGCACAATCTGCTGTTAATTTGGCGGTTCCAGCGGAGGGGGGCAAAGGTGATTTACAGCGCCATTCCCACAGGCTAGATTGTTGGGATCTACACCGTTACGCACTGCGAAATACCCCTCGATACCGAATGGAAAAGCTATGAATTACCAAAACGACGATTTACGCATTAATGATATTAAGGAACTCCTGCCGCCGGTGGCTTTGCTGGAGAAATTCCCGGCCACTGAACGCGCGGCGAAGACGGTGTCCCAGGCCCGCAGCGCAATTCATAATATCCTCCGCGGCAGCGACGATCGCCTGCTGGTGGTGATTGGCCCTTGCTCTATCCATGATACTAAAGCCGCCAAAGAGTACGCGGGGCGCCTGCTGGCGCTGCGTGACGAACTGAAGGGCGAGCTGGAAGTGGTCATGCGCGTATACTTCGAAAAACCGCGCACCACCGTGGGCTGGAAAGGCCTGATCAACGATCCGCAGATGGACAACAGCTTCAACATCAACGACGGTCTGCGCCTGGCGCGCAAGCTGCTGGTGGAGATCAACGACAGCGGTCTGCCGGCCGCCGGCGAATTCCTCGACATGATCACGCCGCAGTACCTGGCGGATCTGATGAGCTGGGGCGCCATCGGCGCGCGCACCACGGAATCGCAGGTGCACCGCGAGCTGGCCTCCGGCCTCTCATGCCCGGTGGGCTTCAAGAACGGCACCGACGGCACCATCAAGGTGGCGATTGACGCCATCAACGCCGCCGGCGCGCCGCACTGTTTCCTGTCGGTAACCAAGTGGGGCCACTCGGCGATCGTTAACACCAGCGGCAACGGCGACTGTCACATTATTCTGCGCGGCGGTAAAGAGCCGAACTACAGCGCGGCGCACGTGAAGGACGTCAAAGCCGGCCTGAGCAAAGCCGGGCTGCCGGCGCAGGTAATGATCGACTTCAGCCATGCCAACAGCAGCAAACAGTTCAAAAAGCAGATGGACGTGAGCGCTGACGTTTGCGGGCAGATCAGCGGCGGTGAAAAAGCGATCATCGGCGTGATGATTGAGAGCCACCTGGTGGAAGGCAACCAGAACCTTGAAAGCGGCGAACCGCTGGTTTACGGCAAGAGCGTGACCGACGGCTGCATCGGCTGGCAGGACACCGAAACCGTGCTGCGCGATCTGGCGGCGGCGGTGAAAGCGCGCCGCGGCTAATCGCAAAAATGACAAGGGCCCGGCAGCGGGCCCTTGTTTTATCCTTGTCATTGCACCTCTATATATCCCACTTATTTAAGGCTTACAATTGATAGGCCAATTAAATCATTAAGCGGCCACCTTCGCATTATTCCTATTTAATAAAAGAATAATTGTCACTGCTCATGGCATTGTGCTTATATAAGACGCTTTTTTATTCCACAAACCCCGCATGACAAATAAGCGGGGAGTGGTATGACCTATTCCTTTCAGGACGAAAGAATTATGACAAGCAATACCTCGCAGCCGCTGGGGCTGCACCGGATTAAATTCCATGGGAAAGGCGGCGAGTACTTCGCTATTTGGTTAGTCAATGCATTATTGACCATCGTGACCCTGGGCATCTATTCCGCCTGGGCGACGGTGCGTCGTCGCCGCTATTTTTACGGCAACACGGAATTGGACGGCGATCGTTTCGACTACCATGCGCAGCCGCTGCAAATTCTGAAAGGGCGGCTGTTGGTGATCGGCGGCCTCATCGTATTTTATATCCTGTTGGCGGTAACGCCACTGTTGGGGCTGCTGGCTTTGCTGGTGTTGCTTGCCCTGCTGCCGTGGATCGTTATCCGCAGCTGGCGCTACAATGCGATTATGTCGAGCTATCGCGGCGTGCGTTTTAATTATGTTTGCCGCACCGGGCGCGCTTATTGGGCGTTACTGTTCTGCCCGCTATTACTGATTATCGGGCTTTATGTCGCCTTAATCATTTTGCTCAGCATTGGCAGCGGTTTTGACAGCATCAACGCCATCGGTCTGATGCTGGTGTTTACGCTGCTGTTGGCCGTGCCGGCATTCGCCGCCGTCAACGGTATTATTAGCGCGCTGCAGCACGATCTGTATGTTAATAATCTGTTCTTCGGCCGCACGCCGTTTATTGCCGAGCTGAAAAAGTCGGCCTTTATCAAATTTGCCTTGATCGGCCTGCTCATTTTCCTGCCGTTTATGTTGGCTGCGCTGGTATGTATGGGGTCGTTCATACTGTCCCTGTACCAAATGGTATTGATGGGCATGCTGACGGATGAAACCGCCGATTTGCTGGTGTTGGAAAATATTGGCAGTCTGCTGCTGATGATGGTGGTGCTGCTGATTGGCGCCTTGATCGCCGGCAGCTATCAGGTCGTCGCCCAACGCAACTATCTGTTTAACCAGGCGACGCTGAACGGCAACGTTAAACTGCACTCTTCCATGCAAACGCTGCCGTATATGGGGCTGTTGATCACCAATACCCTGATCACCCTGTTCTCGCTCGGTTTCGCCGTGCCGGTGGCGGAAGTGCGCCACGCCCGTTATCTGGCGGAGTGCACGGCGGTCGAAGGCGATCTGGCGTTGCTGGACATCGCGGCGCATCAGGAAACCGCCAACAGTGCGGTGGCCGAAGAAGCGGTGCAGGCGCTGGATCTGGGTGGCAGCTTCTGAGGCGCCGATGATCCTCGAGGGCGCCTATCAGTTGCCGGGGCGGGCCGCACGTGAGGCGGCTCGCCTGCTGGTGAACGAAAGCGGCGAGGGCGTGACGCTGCAGCGGCAGGATGAGCAACGTTACATCCCCTTGGCGGACATCACCGTCTCTGCGGCGCTGGGCAATATCCCGCTGACGCTGACCTTCAAGGACGGCGCGCGCTTTGTGCCGAACGACGATGCGGCCTTTCGCCGCTGGTTCTATCAGCGCCGTTCGCCGGGTTGGGTGCACCGCCTGGAGCGCCATAAACGCGGCGTCGCCCTGGCGCTGTTGATGACGCTGCTGGCCGCCGTGGCCTACGTTAACGTCGTGCTGCCGTGGGCGAGCAGCGAAATCGCCATGCGCATCCCCACTTCGGTGGAACAGACGCTGGGCGAGCATACGCAGACGTTTTTGAGCCAGAGCGGTTTTGAACCCTCCGCATTGCCGGCTGAGCGGCAGCAGGCGTTGCAGCAGCTGTTCCGGCAGGTGATGCCGGCCGAGATGCGTCTGGAGCGTACGCCGCTGTCGTTGAAGCTGATGGCGGTGCCCGGGGCGCCGAACGCCTTTATGTTGCCGGACGGCACGCTGGTGCTCAGCGATGGGCTGGTCGCCCTGTCGAAAAACGACGATGGGCTGGCGGCGGTGATGTTACATGAGATGGGGCATCACGCTCATCGTCACCCGATGCGCATGTTGGTGCGTTCGTCACTGGTGGCGTTGACGCTGATGTGGATGACCGGCGACGTCAGCGGCATCGGCGACACGCTGCTGCAGTCTGCGTCCTTCGTGAATGAGATGCAGTTTTCACGCGGGATGGAGCGCGAGGCGGATGCGTTCGCGATAGCGGAAATGCAGCGGCAGGGGCGTTCGCTGGCGCAAATGGCGGCTATCTATCGCGCGTTGGCGCAGGCGCCTGAACGCGAAACGGCTGACGGCTGGGCGCTGCCGGCCTGGCTCAGCACCCATCCGGCGATGCAGGAACGGCTGGACGCGGTGAATGAGGCGATGGCGCAGCAGTAATAAAAAAGCCCCCGGCTTTCACCGGGGGCTTTTTCGTTAACGGGCGAAATTACTTCGCTTTACCCTGGTTTGCCACGGCGGCCGCTTTTGCAGCGATCTCGTCGGCGTTACCCAGGTAGTAACGTTTGATAGGCTTGAAGTTCTCGTCGAATTCATACACCAACGGCACGCCGGTTGGGATGTTCAGCTCGAGGATTTCGTCTTCGCTCAGGTTATCCAGGTATTTCACCAGCGCGCGCAGCGAGTTGCCGTGCGCCGCAACGATCACGCGCTCGCCGCTCTTGATGCGTGGCAGGATCTCTTCGTCCCAGTAAGGGATAACGCGATCGATGGTCAGCGCCAGGCTTTCGGTCAGCGGCAGCTCTTGCTCGGTCAGCGAGGCGTAGCGCGGATCGTGGCCAGGGTAACGTTCGTCTTCTTTGGTCAGCTCAGGTGGGGTCACCGCGAAGCCGCGACGCCATTGTTTCACCTGCTCGTCGCCGTATTTTTCGGCGGTTTCCGCTTTGTTCAGACCCTGCAGCGCGCCGTAGTGACGTTCGTTCAGCTTCCAGGATTTTTCGGTCGGCAACCAGGCCTGATCCAGCTCGTCGAGGATGTTCCACAGGGTGTGGATCGCGCGCTTCAGTACGGAGGTGTAAGCGAAGTCGAAAGTGAAACCTTCTTCTTTCAACAGCTTGCCTGCTGCTTTCGCTTCGGTACGGCCCTTGTCGGACAGATCGACATCATACCAACCGGTGAAGCGGTTTTCTTGGTTCCACTGGCTTTCGCCGTGACGCACCAGAACCAGCTTAGTTACAGCCATAGCTTAACTCCTTAATAATCTGACATTTCAATGATAACGAAAATCATTATATTGCCGCGGGCCGGGGCTCGGCAATCGATAGTGTCTAACCATAGCCAATTTCTTGCCGCAAAGTAAGGGCTGGCGAAAGGAAAAAGCTGAATCGTTCAGGCTGGCGCTGCGAAGGGGAAATGGCGCGCCGAAATTGCTCCGGGCGCGCCGTGGCGCGGGGAAAATCAGGCCGATTTTTTCAGGCAGTTGCTCATGAAGGTTTTACGTGCGTCGCCCTTCAGATCCTTGGTCTTGGCGTCGGCGTTGCAGCTTTTCATTTTCTGCTGCTGCGGCGTCAGGGTTTTGCCCGTCGCGGCGGCGCCTTCGGATTTCAGACAGGTGCTCATGAAGGTGGAGCGATCGGCGCCTTTCAGCGATTTGGTGGATGCCTGTTGGTTGCAATCGGTCATGCGTTTCTGTTGGGCCGCCTGCGCCGGAGAAGGCGTTTTCGTCGCCGTCGTCGCGTCGGCCGCCATCAGATTGGTGCTCAGCATTAAGCCCGCCAGCAATGGAAGTGCAGTAATCAGACGCATAGGTGTTCCTTCAGCTATTGATTGGCCGCCATCGGCCGAAAATGGTGACGTTGCACAAGGCGTTGTGCTTATCACGGTAGCCTGAGTGTAGTGCGCGCTTTGGAATAAGGGAAGGTGGGCGCCGGTGGGGGGATAGCGCTAAAAGGTAAGCATTTATAACAAATTGCCCCCGGCCGCACGGCGAGGGGCGTAGCGGGTCAGATAGGATAAAACTGATAATGCGTGGCGCTGCGGTAGCGGCTCCCCGGCTGCAGCCAGCAGTCCGGCTGCGGCCACTCGGGATGGTGTGGGCTGTCCGGCAAAAACTCGCTCTCCAGCGCCACGCCGGCATGGTCGGCGTAGCTGCCGCCATCGCGCGCCGGCGTGCCGGCCAGGTAATTGCCGCTGTAGAGTTGCAGCGCAGGCGCGTCGGTGAACACGCTCATTTGCACTTGCCCGTCGGCGGACCACAAATGGGCCGCCGGGCTCTCCAGCGCCCCACAGGTACGATGCAGCAGGAATGCGTGATCGTAGCCTTTCACCCGCTGTTGGTCGCTGTCGCGCAGGAAATCCTGCAGCAGCGTTTTCGGCTGACGAAAATCCATGCCGCTGCCGTCCACCGGCGTCAGATCGGCGCAGGGAATGCCCTCGGCGTCGACGGGCAGATAGCGATCGGCGAACAGCTGCAGCCGCTGGGCGCGAGCGTCGGTGCCGGCGCCGTCCAGGTTGAAATAGGCGTGGTTGGTCAGGTTGATCGGGCAGGGGCGATCGACCTGCGCCAGGTAGCTGATTTCCAGACGATTGTCGTGAGTCAGGCGGTAACAAACCTGCACGTCGAGATTGCCGGGGAAGCCCTGATCGCCCTCCGCTGAATGCAACGCATAGCAGACCTGTTGCGCATCGTGCTGTACCCGGCGCCAGCGGCGGGCATGAAAACCGTCGGGGCCGCCGTGCAGCTGGTGGGCGCCCTGATTGGCGGCCAGCGCATGGGGTTTTCCGTCGATGGGCAGGCTGGCGTTGGCGATGCGGTTGGCGTAACGGCCGACGGTGGCGCCCAGATAGGCGCCCTGACGCGGGTAGTCCGCCGGGCTGTGGCAGCCGAGCAGCAGCTCGCGCTTTTCACCGGATTTGAGCGGCAAGACGGCGGACAGCCAGGTGGCGCCCCAGTCCATCAGCGTCACCGCCATGCCACCGGCGTTTTGCAGCTGGGTCAGCTGATAAGGTTGCCCATCAGGGGCAAGTGCCGCCGTTGCCGTCAGCATAGGCCGGCGCCTTGCGAAGCCTGGCAGACATAGAAGGTTTCCTGTAATCCGCCGGTTTGCCGTGGATACTCGTGCGCCACGGCGGCACGCACCGTCTCCACGAGATCCTGCGGCATCAGCGCGACGATGCAGCCGCCAAAGCCGCCGCCGGTCATGCGCACGCCGCCGCGCGGGCCGATCGCCGCTTTGACGATCTCGACCAGCTTATCGATCGGCGGCACGGTGATTTCAAAGTCGTCGCGCATCGAGGCATGCGACTCCGCCATTAGCTGACCCATGCGCTGCAGATCGCCGGCCGCCAGCGCGTCGGCCGCTGCCAGCGTGCGGGCGTTCTCGCTGATCACATGGCGTGCGCGTTTGGCCACTAACGGATCGAGCTGGTGTTGACGCGCTTCAAACTGTTCGGGGCTGACGTCGCGCAGCGCCTTGACGCCGAAGAAGCGCGCCGCTTCCTCGCACTGTTTGCGGCGGGTGTTGTATTCGCTGTCCACCAGCCCGCGTTGCACATTGGAGTTGACGATCACCACCGCGACGTTGTCCGGCATCGGCACCTCACGGGTCTCCAGCGAGCGGCAGTCGATCAGCAGAGCGCTGTCGCGCCGGCCGAGCGCGGAGATCAGCTGGTCCATGATGCCGCAGTTGCAGCCGACGAACTGGTTCTCCGCCTCCTGGCCGTTCAGCGCCAGCGCGACGCCGTCCAGCGGCAGCTGATAGAGCGCCTGCAGCGCCTGGCCCACCGCCACTTCCAGCGCGGCGGAGGAGCTGAGCCCCGCCCCTTGCGGCACATTACCGGCGATCACCAGATCCGCGCCGCCGAAGTCGGCGCTGCGGCGCTGAAGGTGCTTCACCACGCCGCGCACATAGTCGGACCAGCGCTGATCGGGGTGGCTGACGATCGGATCGTCGAGCGAGAATTGATCCTGCTGATTCTGATAATCGGCGGCCAGTACGCGGATCTGACGGTCGTCGCGCTTGGCGCAGGCGATGACGGTTTGATAATCGATGGCGCAGGGCAGCACGTAGCCGTCGTTGTAATCGGTATGTTCGCCGATCAGGTTCACCCGCCCCGGCGCTTGGATGGTCAACGCCGGCGCGTAGCCGAAGTGTTCGGTAAACAGGGAATGGGTAAGCAGTTTCAGGCTCATGCTTGGGCTCCGGCTTCACGGTAATGAATATCGCTGACGGCGCGCAGACGCGCTGCGGCCTGTTCGGCGGTCAGATCGCGCTGGGTTTCCGCCAGCATCTCGTAACCGACCATAAATTTACGCACGCTGGCTGAACGCAGCAGCGGCGGGTAGAAATGGGCGTGCAACTGCCAGTGTCGGTTGTCGGCGCCGTTGAACGGCGCACCGTGCCATCCCATCGAATAGGGGAAGGAGCACTGGAACAGGTTGTCGTAGCGGCTGGTCAGCTTCTTCAGCGCCAGCGCCAGATCTTGGCTTTGCGCCGCGCTGAGATCGGTAATGCGCTGCACCGCCGCTTTCGGCAGCAGCAGCGTTTCAAACGGCCAGGCGGCCCAGTAGGGCACCACCGCCAGCCAGTGTTCGGTGTTCACCACGATACGTTCGCCGGCGGTCAGCTCGCGCTGCGCATAGTCCAGCAGCAGCGGGGAGGCGTGTTCCTGAAAATACTCGTGCTGCAGGCGATCTTCGCGCTCGGCCTCGTTCGGCAGAAAACTGTTGGCCCAGACCTGCCCGTGCGGGTGCGGGTTGGAGCAGCCCATTGCCGCGCCTTTGTTTTCGAACAGCTGTACCCAGGGATACTGCTTGCCCAGCTCATCGGTTTGCGCCTGCCAGGCGGCGACCACCTGCTCCAGCGCCGGCAGCGGCAATTCGGGCAGGGTCTTGCTGTGATCGGGAGAGAAGCAGATCACCCGGCTGACGCCGCGCGCGCTCTGGCTGCGCATCAAAGGATCCTGGCTGTCGGGCGCCGGCGGCGTATCGCTCATCAGCGCGGCAAAATCGTTGGTGAAGACGTAGGTGCCGCGATAATCCGGGTTGCGATCGCCGGTGACGCGCGCATTACCCGGGCACAGGAAACAGTCGGGATCGTGCGCCGGCAGCGTTTCCGTCGGGACGGCCTCTTGTTGGCCCTGCCAGGGGCGCTTGGCGCGGTGCGGTGAAACCAGCACCCACTGGCCGCTCAGCGGGTTGTAGCGGCGGTGCGGATGGTCGATAGGGTCAAATTCCGTCATACGGTTCCTTTCTTGGCGTCGACGAGGTGTAATCGTTTCCAGTTACCGTCTTAATACGCCCGTTGCTGAACAGGGAGAGGTCATTGCGAAAAAAGATAGCACGCTCGCGACGGTAAAAAGGTGATCTAACGCGAAAAATGGAATCGTTTACACTTCATTGAAATGCGCCGGATGGGCGGAGAAAAGCCGGTGGTAACGTGATAGAGGGCATTGCGGTGAGATAATGGTGATAGCGTTTTCACTCAACCAGCCGGCAGAGAGGGGCTCTCTGCCGGCTTCAGCCGTTAAGGATGCTGATACAGCGGGTAGGTGAAGAACAGCAGATGGGTCAGATTAAGCCCGAAATGGAACAGAATCGGCACCCACAGGCGGCCGCTCCACATCCACGCCAGGCCGTAGATCACCCCGGCCAGCGTCGCGAAGATCACCATCAGCATGCCGCCGGCCAAATGCGCGGCGCCGAACACCAAAGAGGCGACGATCAGCGCCGGCCAGGCGCCCAGCCACTGGCTGAGGCGCTGTTGCAGGTAACCGCGAAACAGCGCTTCTTCGGCCATACAGACGAAGAACAGGTTCGCCATCACGAAAGGCAGCATCCAGGCGGGCGCATGCAGCTCGATTTTTAAGCCACCCAGCGCCACGGCCAGCAGCAACAGCGCCGGTACGCTGATGATCAATGCAATCCAGGAACCCGAGGCGACGCTTTTTTCCGCTTTATCGGTTCTGAACAGCGTGGGCAAGCAGGCGAACAGCAGGAAGGGCACCATCGCCTTGTCGAAGTTGTAATACATGGTGAACGGCGCGCTGAGCGGGCCGGCTTTTTCGCCGTCGATCATCAGCTGGTTGTGGATGCCCGGTACCAGATGCAAGAACAGCGCGACGCAGCCGGCGACCACCAACCCTTCGAACGCGATCGCCAGATTACGCTGCTCGCGAAAATGGTGACGCAGCCCCGCCAACGCTACGATCGCCAGCAGATAACTCAGGCTGAGCGGCGTCAGCACCCCATGATAAAGCCCCATGCCCGCCGAGGCGGCCAGGATCACCCAGGCTATCAGCCGGTTAAACGGCAAGAAAAATAACGAAGCAGCCAATACGCCCCACATAAGATGTCCCTTTAAATATGTACACGGCGCTCAGCGCCTTTGCGGCGTGCGATGATGGCGAGATTGAGCGCTAAAGCGGATAGTAGCACACCAAGATGACGCTAAAGGTCGGGGCAGTGACGTATTCGTGCATGATGCCGGCCCACACGACCGGCGGCGATGAGAGTTAGCCTTTCATCCAGGCCTGCGAACGGGTGATTTCGGCCAGATTTTGCAGGGTATCCAGGCTCTGCTGGTGGATTTCCTGCGTGGGCGCTGCGCACAGATCGTGCAGTACGGTCACCTGAAAGCCGGCGTCGTGCGCCTGGCGCGCGGTACTCTCGATGGCGAGCGGCGTGCTGATGCCCGCCAGCAGCAAATGGTGGCACCGATGTTGCCGCAGCCAGGCTAACAAATTGTTACCGGAGAAGGCGCTGACCGCCGTTTTTTCAAACTGCAGATCGGTCTCTTCCTGATGCAGTTCGGGCACCCAGCGGCAGCCCGGGCTGTTAAGCCGCAGCGCGCCTATCTGTTTCAAATGGTTGAACAGCGGCGAGTGGGGGGGAATATCATGATAATCGTCGGCGAATCCCACCCGCACCCAAATCACCGGGATTTTTCGCACCCGGGCGTAGGTCGCGGCGGCATTGACGTTGGCGAGAAGGTGGGTCGCCAGCACCTGTTCGCGGCAGTGGTTGGCGCGCCCTTTGGGCCCGATCAGATCCTCGATCAGGTCGATAATAATCAACGCAGCGGACATGGCGTCTCCAGAAAGTGGCCTTCTTTCTTTCTATGATAAAAGGCCAAATGTGATGTGCTGCGGTGAAGTGTTGCCGGATATGTTTACGCCGCGTTTCAGGCGGAGGCCGCCTCCAGCCGTTGCTGTTGGTAGCCGTAGCCGCCTTCGTCGTCGGGCACGAAGCTGAGGCGGTGTGTGATGCACTGCGGCGCGTCTTCGGCATGGTGCGAGACGAACAGCAGTTGGGTGGCACCCTGGCCGATCAGCACGTCGATGAAGCGGCGCACCAGCTGGCGATTGAGCGGATCCAACCCTTGCAGCGGCTCGTCGAGGATCAGCAGCGCCGGGTGTTTCACCAGCGCGCGGGCGATCAGCGCCAGCCGCTGTTGGCCCCAGGAAAGGCTATGGAACGGGGCATCCCCGTGCGCGCCGTCGAGCCCGAGCAGCGCCAGCCATTGTTCGGTCAGCTGCCGCTGACGATCCGACACCGCCTGATAAATGCCGATCGAGTCGAAGAACCCCGACAGCACCACGTTGCGTACGCTGGTGTTGACCCGATAATCCAGATGCAGGCTGCTGCTGACGTAGCCGATATGGCGCTTGATCTCCCAGATGGTTTCCCCGCTGCCGCGGCGGCGGCCGAACAGCGTCAGATCGTTGCTGTAGCCCTGCGGATGATCGCCGGTGATCAAACTGAGCAGCGTGGATTTGCCGGCGCCGTTCGGGCCGACGATCTGCCAATGTTCACCGGGGTTAACCTGCCAGTCGAGATGATTGAGGATCGGCCGATCGTTATAGCTGACGACGCCGTCGCGCAGGACGATCAGCGGCCGATCCGCCGGCAGCGTCACCTTTTGCGTCGGATCCTCGGTCTCCGGCAGCGCCAGCCCGCTGAGATTTTCGCTGTGCGCCAGCTGCGCCACCAGCGCGTCCGCCATCACCTGGCGGCGCGGCCCGCGGCTGGTCAGGGTGCAGTCCGCCAGCACGCCCACCTGCCGGACAAAATCCGGAATTTCGTCGAACCGGTTGAGCACCAGCACCACGGTTTGGCCCTGGGCGGAAAGCTCGCTCAGCAACGCGGCGAGCTGCGCGCGCGAGTGCACGTCCAGCCCGTCGAAGGGCTCGTCGAGGATCAGCAGGTCAGGCTCGGGCATCAGCGCCCGGCACAGCAGGGTTTTACGCGTTTCGCCGGTGGAGAGGTATTTGAAGCGGCGCGTCAGCAGGGCGGTGATGCCGAACTGCGCGGCCAGCCGCTCACAGCGCGCGGCGTCTTTCACCTCTTCCTGAATGATTTCCGCTGCGGTGCGGCCGGTGTCGTCCTCGTCCGCGCTGAGCAGATCGGTGTTGTTGCGTTGCCACTCGTCGCTGACCATTTTTTGCAGCTGTTCGAAGGAGATGCGCACCGCGTGCTGAAAATCGCTGCGGCGTTCACCGCTCAGCAGAACCAGTTCGTCCCCCAGCGCGCGCGCCAGGGCAGATTTGCCGCTGCCGTTGGCGCCGACGAAGGCCCAGCTGTCGCCAGCCTGGATTTCCAGCGCGTCCAGCGTCAGGGTGCGGGTATCGCTTAAGCGGAATGAACCTTGCGAAATGTGCAACGACGACATCACCTGTTCCTTTTTTTGCAATTATTTGCCTTAGAAATAGGCGCATTGCAGGGGGATGTCAATCAACAAAAACGCAACGTCACGTTGCGCTTAACACAACGTGGCGACAATCACGCGATCGGCGTTGAACAGGGCGTGTACGGCGGCGCCGACGCTCAGCTGCAGACGCTGCAACTCCGCCGTCGTCAGGGTGGCGCACAGGGTTTCGCCGCCCGCCAGCGTCACCAGCACCTCGCTGTGTTCAGCGCCTGGCTGAATGCCGGCCACCACGCCTGCCAGCGCGTTATCTGCGTCGGTATGCTCCGCCGTATCGACGCTTAACCGCACCCAGGGCGCCTTGATCAGCGCCAGCACCTCTTTACCCGGCGTCAGCTGCAGCCGGTCGGCGCTTTGTTGGGTGACGGCCGCCATCAGGCGAGTGGTGCCGTCGTTCAACAAAATCGCCAGGTGCTGCTGCACCTGCTGATGATCGCGTTCGATGACGGTGCCGAAGAACTGATTGCGCGCGCTGGTTTGCAGCGAGAAGCGCGAGATGGCCGCCAGCAGGCTGTCGAGCGGCAGATCGTCCTGCTGCAATACGTCGAAAGCTTTTTGCTGCACCTGGCCCAGCAGGTCATACAGCTGGATCAACCGCTGGCCATAGTGCGTCAGCTGCGCGCCGCCGCCGCCTTTACCGCCGGTGGCGCGTTCCACCACTGTTTGTTCCGCCAGTTGGTTCATTTCATTGATGGCGTCCCAGGCGCTTTTGTAGCTGATGCCCGCCAGTTTGGCGCCCTGGCTGATGGAGCCGGTGTGCTGCACCTGTTTCAGCAACGCGATGCGGCGTGGATCGGCGAACAGCTTTTGCTGGAGTTTGAGAGTCAGAAGAATTTCGGCCTGCATAGCGCATCCTGTCGGCGGCAAAAATCTTATTGTCGCCGATTTGGCGGCAAAGCGCCAAACGCAGTGCGGTGGAGCGCGGGGCAATAAAGACTGGCATTGCTTTATTGTTATAATATAACATAACTAAAAAACGATAAGGCTTTACGCCGGCTGCGGCCGGTTTTTATTTCACCACAGGGATGCTCCACATGAGTACGACACGCCGGCGTCTTGTCACGCCCAGAAAATCTTTATGCCTTGCCGCCGCCTGGGTCGGCGGCGCACTGACGGCGCCGCTGGCTTTCGCTGCCGACTGCGATAAAGCCCGCAATGCCACGGGGTGCGAAGAACAGCTCACCGTGGAGGCGGCGGCCCCCGCCGGGCGCTACGATGCGTTGAGCGCCGTGAGCCGCAGCGCTTCGCAGCTCGGGCTGACCGCTCGGGAGACGCCGCGCAGCGTCGATATCATCAGCGCAAGGGCGATCCAACAGCGGGGCGACCGCTCGCTGGCCGCCGCCGTCGAGCACGCCACCGGTCTGTCCGGCGTCGCTTCGCCAACGTTGTCCAATAACTTTTCCGCGCGCGGTTTCCGGCCTATCGCCTGGTTGTATAACGGCGTGGAGATGCCCGGCAGCACGCTGCAGTTGGGCGATCCGGCGCATTACGACAGCATCGAGGTACTGCGCGGGCCGGGATCGGCCTTGAACGGCCTGAGCGCCGCGGGCGGCAGCGTCAACCTGATCTCGCGGCGGCCGACCTTCAGCCGCCAGCCGCTCGAGCTCGATTATGGCTTCGGCAGTTACCGCAGCCAGCGTCTGCATCTGGGGGCCGGCGGCGCGCTGGTGGACGATGCGGTGGCGTACCGGTTGGACGTCAGCGGCAACGACAGCGGCAGCAACGTGCAGTATGAACGCGATCGGCAGAAGCGGGTTTCCGGCTCGCTGCTGTTTAAGCTGACGGACGATGCGCTGTTGACGCTGAGCCTGGACCGCATGCTCAATCGCACCAACAACCCTTACTACGGCACGCCGCTGCTGGACGGGCGCATTGCCAGCGAGCTGCGCGACATCAATTACAACAACCTGACCGACAGCCGCATCCAGAGCAACGCCACCGCATTTCAGGCCAGCCTGGACTGGTTTATGACGCCCGAAGTGGAATGGCATAACCAATTCTATTACTACAGCGGCTTTCGCGAGTGGCGCAACGTCGAACGCTTTCGCGTCGCGGCGGCGGCCCGGCCCGGCGACGTCAACCGCGACTCCTTCGGTGCCCTGGCGCACGACGACGATCTGATCGGCAACCGCAGTTCGCTGGTATTCGACCGCGCCATCGCCGGTTTCGATAACCGGTTGCTGGTCGGCCTCGATCTGAGCAAGCGGCATTTTCAGTATTACTCCAACGGCTTCCCCGGCTCGGAAGACGTACCGCTTGGCGCGCCGCCCCGAGAGCCGTTCGCCCAGGGTACCGACCGCCAACGCGCGCCGGTGCGCCACGTTACCCAGAACCAGTACGCCGCCTTTCTCGAGGATCGCTTCAGCCTGACCGAGCGTTTAGCGTTGCTGGGCCAGCTGCGCTACAACCATATGAACATGGACTGGCGCTTCCAGGGGCCGCAGGAAGAGAGCCGCGCGCACACCTACGTTTTCAGCACCTGGAGCCTGGGCCCCAGCTATGCATTGACCGATAACCTCACGCTCTACGCCAACTACACCACCGGCCAGGAGCCGGGCAACGATCTGTTCTTCCTCAGCCCAACGCAGACCGATCTGCCGCTGACGCGAGCGCGCCAGTGGGAGGCCGGCGCCAAAGGGCAGTTCTGGGGTAACAAGGGCGAGGCGACGCTGGCGCTGTACGAACTGCGCAAGGACAACCTGTTTGTGCCCGACGCACAGCGGCCGGATGCGTTGAACGCGGTAGGCAGACAGACGTCGCGCGGCATCGAGCTTGGCGTGGTGCTGCGTCCCGACGAGCGCTGGGAGCTGGCCGGCAACGCCGCCTACACGCACGCCCGCTACGACGACTATCGCGGCGGCAGCCCGCTGCGCAGCTACAACGGCAATCGCCCGGCCTATATCCCGGACTGGACCGCCAACCTCAGCGTGCATTATCAGGCGACGGCGCGCCTGGGGCTGGCTTCTTCACTGCGCTACGTCGGCAGCAGTTACAACGACGACGCCAACCGGCGCAAGATGCGCGCGTACACCACGCTCGATCTGGCGGCGGATTATCAGCTGACGCCGATCGTCGATGTCGGTTTCCGCATTCGCAACGCCACCAACCAGCTGTATGCCTATCAGCGCACTTACCCGGATCAGGCGCTGATCGCGCCGCCGCGCAGTTATGAAACCTTCGTGTCGGTCAGGTTCTGACGGCGTGAAACGCTGGCTTGCTCTGCTGTTGTGCGCCTTGGGATTGGGCGGGGGCGCGCCGCTGCGTGCCGATGCCGCCAGCCTGCAAAATTGCGGGGTAACGCACGATTACCCGCAGCCGCCGCAGCGGGTGCTGGTTTACGCCAACCCGGCGCTGGAAAACCTGCTGGCGCTGGGGCTGGCTGGCCGCGCGATCGGCGTGGTCGGGTATGACCGCGCGCGCGATCCCGCGCCGACGGCGTCGGCCAATGCGCTGCAGGCGCCCACCAGCCCGGCGCCGCCCACGGCGGAAGCGTTGCTGCTGATGCGGCCGGATTTTGTCTATTCGGCCAGCTATTACTGGCTGCACAGCCCGGAAACGCCCGATCGGGCGCGGCTGGCGGAATGGGGCATCGGCACTTATCTCTCTCCTGGCGCCTGCAGCGGCCAGCAAAGCGCGATCGCCGCCGCGCTGACGTTCGAAGACATTTTCACCGAGCTACGGGAGCTGGCGCGTATTTTCAACGTCAGGCGCGCCGGTGAAGCGCTGATCGCGCGGCTGCGCGGGCAACTTCAGGCGTTTGAGGCGCAGCACGCGCCGCTGCCGCATTTACGTCTGCTGTGGTGGTATGCCGGCGCGCAAACGCCCTACGTGGCGGGCTGCTGCGGCGCGCCAGGTTTGCTGAGCCTCAGCGTCGGCAGCGAGAACCTGTTCGGCGATCGGCCCGAGCTGTGGCCGACGGTGTCCTGGGAGGTTATCGCCGCCCGCGATCCGGATGCGATCGTGCTTGGCGATCTGCCGCGCGGCGGCTTCGGCGACAGCGCGGCCGACAAGATTGCCTTTCTGGAGCATCACCCGCTGACCGCGACGCTTCGCGCCGTGCGTCAGCGGCGCTACGTGATCCTCCCCGGTTACGACATGGACCCTTCCGCCCGCACCGTGGTGGCGCTGGGCCGTTTGATTCGGGGCCTGGCGGCCTTGCCGCCGCAGGCTGCGACTTTTTCCAACAAGGAACCTTAATATGACTGCCGTTTCATTCTCTTCGCTGCTGGACTCCTGGGATCGTCAGCAGGCGGCCTACATCGCCGAACGGGAAGCGCGTTTTAACGCCCAGCTGGAGGTGCTGGCGCTGGCCGCCGGCCAGGATTTTCACGTGGTGGATCTGGCCTGCGGCCCGGGCTCGCTGAGCCTGCGCATTTTGCAGCGCTTTCCGCAGGCCAGAGTGACCGCCATCGATCTCGATCCGCTGCTGCTGGCGGTGGCGCGCGGGGCGCTGGCGGAATACGGCGATCGGATCCGCATTCTGCAGGCCGATCTGGCGGATCCGGCCTGTTTTACCGCGCTGTCCGGCCCCGCGCCACAGGCGGCGGTGTCCAGCACGGCGCTGCACTGGCTGATGCCCGAGCAGCAGCTGGCGCTGTACCGCAACGTTGCCGGGCTGCTGGCCGACGGCGGCGTATTCCTCAACGCCGATCATCAGCGCTATGACCAGCGTCAGCCGCGGTTGAAAGCGTTGGCGGAGCGGCATGATGAGCAGACCCAACAGCGCGCCTGGGACAACGGCGTTGAGGATTGGGATCGCTGGTTTGCGGGCGCGCTGCAATCGCCGGCGCTGGCCGCTTATCAGGCCGAGCGTGAAGCGCTGTTCGCCGGCCGCCCGGTGCCGCCGCCGACGCCGGTGGACTTCCAGCTCGCGGCCCTCAGGCAGGCCGGTTTCAGCGAGGCGGGGACGGTGTGGCAGCTGTTGGACGACTATGTGATCGCAGGCTGGAAATAGCATGATCCGGCGGTTACTGCCCGGCCGTGAGGCCGGCTGGCTGCTGTTGCTGGCGGCGGCGCTGCCGCTGGCCCTGCTGGGCGCCACCTTGTCGGGACCTGCGCCGATCGCGTGGCACGACGCCTGGCGCATCGTATTCGGCGTTAGCGGCAGCGCGGCGACCGATGCCGAGGTGTATCAGCGCATCATCTGGTCGCTGCGGATGCCGCGCGCGCTGTTGGCGGCGCTGGCCGGCGCCGGGCTGGCGTTGGCGGGCACCGTGCTGCAGTCGCTGACCCGCAACCCGCTGGCCGATCCCTGGGTGCTGGGGATCTCCTCCGGCGCCGGCGTGGGGGCGGTAACGGTATTGGTATTGGGGCTGGGGGGCGGCCTTTTGTCGGTGTCCGGCGGCGCGTTTATCGGCGCGCTGGGCGCGTTTGCGTTGGTGATGCTGCTGGCCGGGCGTTCGCTGCAGGGGGAGTCCACGCTGTTTATTCTGGCCGGGGTGGCGGTGACGCAGTTGCTTTCTGCGTTGACTTCGCTGATCACCCTCTGGCAGGCGGACGCCAACGCCACGCGCGGCGTGATGTTCTGGCTGCTGGGATCGTTCAGCGACGCGCGCTGGCCGCAGGTCGGGCTGTGCGGGCTGGCGCTGGCGGCGGCGCTGCTGCTTTGTTGGCTGCGGGCGGGTGAGCTGGACGCGCTGGCGTTCGGCGGCGTGACCGCCGCTTCGCTGGGGGTGGCGGTGGCCCCGCTGAAGCTGCTGCTGTATGTGGTGACCACCGCGCTGACGGCGGCGATCGTCGCGTTCAGCGGCGCGGTGGGATTTATCGGGCTGACGGTGCCGCACGTCGCCCGGCGGCTGGTCGGCTCGCGGCATCGGCTGCTGTTGCCGGCCAGCGCGCTGTGCGGCGCGCTGTTCGCCGTGGCGGCGGACACGCTGGCCAGAACGCTGTTTGCCCCGCGCGAGCTGCCGGTCGGCGTGTTGACGGCGCTGCTGGGGGTGCCGGTATTCCTGCTGTTGCTGTATCGGAAGGTCAATGCATGACGATTGAAAAAGCGCGATCCGGCCTGTGCGCCGAGGCGGTGAGCTGGCGAGCGGGCGAGCGCACGGTGCTGGAAAATCTGGATTTCTGCGCCTTGCCCGGAGAGGTCACCGGCGTGCTCGGCGTCAACGGCAGCGGTAAATCCACGTTGCTCAAGCTGCTGGCCGGGTTGCAGCCTGCCGCCGGGGGCCGCGTTTGGTTGGAAGGACGCGAAATTACCGCGTTTTCCGGGCGGGAGCGCGCCAGGCGCATCGCCTTTCTCGAGCAATCCGCCCCCGGCGCCTTCGCGCTGCCGGTGAAGGAGGCGGTGCTGCTGGGGCGCCTGGCCCATATCGGCCGCTGGCGCGGTTTCGGCCCCGAAGATCGCCGCCTCGCCGGGCAGGCGATGGAGCAAGTGGGCATCAACCACCTGGCCGATCGCGATTGGCAGCGGCTGTCCGGCGGCGAACGGCAGCGGGTGCACCTGGCGCGCGCGTTGGCGCAGCAAACGCCGTGGCTGCTGCTGGATGAGCCCGCCAACCATCTGGATATCGCCCATCAGCAGCAGTTTATGGCCTTGCTGCGGCGGCTGAAGCTCAGCGTGGTGGTGACGCTGCACGATCTGAATCTGGCCGCCTGCTATTGCGATCGGGTGGCGCTGCTGCAGTGGGGCAGGGTCTGCGCGGCGGGTGCGCCGCGGCAGGCGCTGACGCCGGAGAACATTCGCGCGGTGTACGGGGTGGAGGCCCGGCTGGCGGCGCCTGCCGGCTATGCGCCGCCGCTGATCTATTACCCCGCCCCGGCATGAGCCCGGTGGAAAGGGCACGTTTAGCCGATCACAATTTCGCCCCGCTGGCTAAAATAACTCCGGTTTTACCGATTTTTTTGGGTTAGAATAACCCGATATGCGGTGAAAGGCATTTGCCGCTCAATGGGCAGTTAAGCGAGGCTATCATGTTGGAATTATTGAAAAGTCTGTTGTTTGCCGTGGTCATGGTGCCGGTGGTCATGGCGCTGATCCTCGGCCTGATCTACGGTTTTGGCGAAGTGTTCAACGTCTTCTCCAAAGTGGGCCGTTCGAAAGAAAATCGCACCCAGCACTGACCGTTCCCCATCCTGATACCCGCCGGCATCGCCCGGCGGGCATTCCTCAAGTTATCTCACGCTTTGCCGATAAACCGCATGACAAGCTTTCGCGCAACGTTATATTATTTTTTATATAACGAAGAGTGATAATGCACGTTAACTTGCGGAGAAAAACAATGAAACAGCAATGGACCAAATGGGTTGGCGGGATCGTGTTGGCATCGGGCCTGGTGGCACAGGCTTCGGCGGCGGAAAAGATCACCGTGTTCGCCGCCGCGTCGCTGACCAACGCGCTGCAGGACATCGCCACCCAGTATCAAAAAGGCAAGGATGTGCAGGTGGTTTCCTCCTTTGCGTCCTCTTCGACGCTGGCGCGCCAAATTGAGCAGGGCGCCCCGGCCGATCTGTTCATCTCCGCCGATCAACAGTGGATGGATTACGCCATCGACAAGCAGCAGATGGTGAAAGACACCCGCTATACGCTGCTGGGCAACGAACTGGTGCTGATCGCCGCCAAGAGCGATAAGCAAGATAAGATCGCCATCGACAAGCAGACCGACTGGACCACGCTGCTCAACGGCGGCCGTCTGGCGGTGGGCGATCCGGATCACGTGCCGGCCGGTATCTACGCCAAAGAGGCGCTGGAACACCTGGGCGCCTGGAGCGCGCTGGAGCCGAAACTGGCGCGCGCCAACAACGTGCGCAGCGCGATGGCGCTGGTGGAGCGCGGTGAAGCGCCGCTCGGCATCGTCTACGGCTCCGACGCGGTCGCCAGCGACAAGGTGAAAGTGGTGGGCGTATTCCCGGAAGACAGCCACAAACCGGTTGAATATCCGATGGCGATGGTGAAAGATCGTCAAAATCCGACGGTCAGCGCTTTCTATACCTATCTGAAGGGCCCGGAAGCGGCCGCTATTTTTGAACATTATGGATTCACCCCGCGTAAATGATTCTGAGTGAGTACGAGTGGCAGGCGGTTGAGCTGAGCCTGAAAGTCTCCGGTTTGGCGGTGGTCTGCAGCCTGCCGTTCGGCATTCTGATGGCCTGGGTGCTGGTGCGTTGCCGCTTTCCCGGCAAGGCGCTGCTGGACGGCGTCATTCACCTGCCCCTGGTGCTGCCCCCGGTGGTGGTCGGCTATTTGCTGCTGATCGCCATGGGGCGGCGCGGCGTCATCGGCGAGTGGCTGTACGACTGGTTCGGCTTCAGCTTCAGCTTTAGCTGGCGCGGCGCCGCGCTGGCATCGGCGGTGGTGGCGTTTCCGCTGATGGTGCGCGCCATCCGGCTGGCGCTGGAGGCGGTGGATACCCGGCTGGAGCAGGCGGCGCGCACGCTGGGCGCCAACCCGTGGCGGGTGTTTTTCACCATCACGCTGCCGCTGTCGCTGCCCGGCGTCATTGTCGGCGTGGTGCTGGCCTTCGCCCGCTCGCTGGGGGAGTTCGGCGCCACCATCACCTTCGTCTCCAACATTCCCGGTGAAACCCGCACCATTCCGCTGGCGATGTACACGCTGATCGAAACGCCGTGGGCGGAAGCCGCCGCCGCGCGGCTGTGCGTGATCGCCATCGTGCTGTCGCTGGCTTCGCTGATGGTGTCCGAATGGCTGGCCCGCTGGGGCCGCAAACGGATGGGGGTGTAAATGCTGGAGCTGGATTTCTCGCAGCAGCTGGGCGACCTTAATCTCAACGTCCGCGCCGATTTGCCGGCGCAGGGCATCACCGCGATTTTCGGCCTGTCCGGCGCGGGCAAAACTTCCCTGATCAACGCCATCGGTGGCCTGACCCGTTTGCAGCAGGGGCGCATCGCGCTCAATGGCCGCACGCTGGTGGATACCGCCGCGGGCCTTTGCCTGCCGCCGGAAAAGCGCCGTATCGGCTACGTGTTTCAGGATGCACGGCTGTTCCCGCACTATCGGGTGCGCGGCAACCTGCAGTACGGCATGGCGGCCGGCATGCGCGCACAGTTCAACACCATCGTCGAGCTGCTGGGCATCGGGCCGTTGCTCAATCGGCTGCCGCTGACGCTCTCCGGCGGTGAAAAACAGCGGGTGGCGATCGGCCGCGCGCTGCTGACCGCGCCGGAACTGCTGCTGATGGACGAGCCGCTGGCCTCGCTCGATCTGCCGCGTAAACGCGAGCTGCTGCCGTATCTGGAGCGGTTGGCGCAGGACGTCAACATCCCCATCCTCTACGTCAGCCATAGCCTGGACGAGATCCTGCGCCTGGCCGAGCAGGTGATGGTGCTGGATCGCGGCGAGGTGCGTGCGTTCGGCGGGCTGGAAGCCGTCTGGGCCAGCAGCGCGCTGCGGCCGTGGCTGCAGCGTGAAGATCAGAGCAGCGTGCTGCGCGTCAGCGTGATTGAGCATCATCAGCGCTATGCCATGACCGCGCTGGCGCTCGGCGATCAAAGGCTGTGGGTCAGCGGTATCGACGCTGAACTGGGCACCCAGCTGCGCATTCGCATCAACGCCGCCGACGTCTCGCTGGTGCTGCAGCCACCGCTCAACAGCAGCATTCGCAACGTGTTGCCGGCCAAGGTAAGCGAGTGTCTGGACGTGGACGGGCAGGTGGAAGTGAAGCTGGCGGTCGGGGAACACGTGCTGTGGGCGCGGATCACGCCGTGGGCGCGCGACGAACTGGCGATCCGCCCCGGGCAGTGGCTGTACGCGCAGGTGAAGAGCGTGTCGATCAGCCGCGAGAGCCGCTAAGACAGGCCCTCCCGGCGGGAGGGCGAAAAGATTACAGCACGCGGGTGCGGATCACCTCGGCGATGCCCGGCTGCAGGTTATCGGCGATCACCAGATTGGCGCGTTCCTTGATCGCGTCATCGGCGTTGCCCATCGCCACGCCCAACCCGACCGTTTCCAGCATGCTGATGTCGTTGTAGTTGTCGCCGAACGCCACCACCTGATCCATGCTCAGCCCCTGCGACTCCACCCATTGGCGCAGGCGCTTGCCTTTGCTGTTGCCGCCTTTGGCGATATCCACCTGATCGTGCCAGGACCATTCGCACGCCAGCCCCAGCTCTTTCTCCACCGTGTCGGCAAACTCGCGCAGCGCCAGGGTATCGGCGTGCGAGGTGGCGAATTTCCAGATCGCCTGCGCGTCGTCGGCCGCCTGCGCCAGGCTGCCGACCTGCAGCAGCGTTGGGCGCTGCGCCGCCGGCAGGGTTTCGGCCCAGGCCAGCGAGCGGGTCACGTGGCCGCTCGGCTCCTGGTAGAGCATGGCGTCGTCAACGTACATCAGCCCGTGAATGTCGGTCTGTTTGAGCATCTGCAGCACCTGCTTGGCCTGATCTTTCGCCAGCGGATCGGCCGTCAGCACCTTTTTCTGCTGAAAATCATACAGGTAGGTGCCGTTGCAGCAGATGGCCGGGGTGTCTATCTGCAGCGCCTGGTAGAACGGATGGATAGCGACGTGGTGGCGGCCGGTGACCACCACCACCTGGATGCCGGCGGCGCGCGCCTGCGCCAGCGCTTCCAGCGATTGCGGTAAGATGCGTTTTTGGTTGTCCAGCAGGGTGCCGTCAAGATCGAGGGCGATGACGCGGTAGCTCATAGGGTTCTCGTTATCGTTAGCCATAAAATTAATCCGATGGTACACCGGATAGCCAACGGAGAAAACCGCGTGAGCTTCCGGTGCTAAGCGGGGTTGCCATGCGACGGATGTGCGGTAAGCTAGGGGCAATCGAACGGCCTGAAACCGGTTCCTCTTTTACCCTTTGCAAGGAGAACACATGAAGCAAATCGTTTATGTCGCCAGCCCGGAGAGCCAGCAGATCCACGTTTGGCAGTTGGACGACGCCGGCGCGCTGGCGCTGCTGCAAACCGTTGACGTGCCGGGCCAGGTGCAGCCGATGACCCTTCATCCGGACAAGACCCACCTGTACGTCGGCGTACGTCCGGCGTTCGGCATCGTCAGCTACCGCATCGAGGCGGACGGCACGCTGCAGCAGGCCGGCATGGCGCCGCTGCCGGGCAGCCCGACCCATATCTCCACCGATTTGCAGGGGCGTTACCTGTTCTCCGCCTCCTACAGCGGCAACTGCGCCAGCATCAGCCCGATCGGCCACGACGGCGTGGTGACGGCGCCTATTCAGCAGATCGACGGCCTGACCGCGCCGCACTCGGCGAACATCGATCCGACCAACCAACTGGTGCTGGTGCCGTGCCTGAAAGAAGACCGCATCCGCCTGTTCAACCTGAGCCTGGCGGGCCAGCTGACGCCGCACGCGCAGGAAGCGGTGGCGACCGCCGCCGGCGCGGGGCCGCGTCATATGGCGTTCCACCACAACGACAAGTTCGCCTACTGCGTCAATGAGCTGGACGGTACGGTGGACGTGCTGGCCATCTCGGAAAACGGCGGTCACTACACAGTGACGCAGACGCTGGACATCATGCCGGCCGACTTCGACGGCACCCGCTGGGCGGCGGACATTCATATCACGCCGAACGGCCGCTTCCTGTACACCAGCGATCGCACCGCCAGCATTCTGACCATCTTCAGCGTTTCCGAAGACGGCGGCACGCTGAGCGTGGTCGGCTATCACCCGACCGAAGCGCAGCCGCGCGGTTTCAATATCGATCACAGCGGCCGCTTCGTGATTTCGTCCGGCCAGAAGTCCGATCACATCGTGGTGCATGAGATTGATCAGCGCAGCGGCGAGTTGACCACGCTGGCGCGTTATCCGGTGGGCAAAGGCCCGATGTGGGTGAGCGTGCTGGCGAAGTAATTCGGCGGTCAGACGGGTATGGAAAAAGCGCGGTTCGGTTGAATCGCGCTTTTTTATTGGCGGGGGATCAGTTGAACGTCACCGTCAGCGTGGCGCTGCCGAGGCTGTGGAAATGGACGTTAAAGCCCACCAGCGCACCGCTGGATCCCTCATCCACTTCGATACGCTCCACGTCCAGCGCATGCACGGTGAACTGGTAGCGGTGGCTCTCGCCCTCTGGCGGCGCCGCGCCGCCGTAGCCGGCTGAGCCGAAGTCGGTGCGGGTCTGCAGTGCGCCGGCGGGCAGCGGCGCTTTGCCGGAGCCCGCGCCCTGCGGCAGCTCGCGCACGTCGGCGGGAATGTTGGCCACGATCCAGTGCCACCAGCCGGAGCCGGTCGGGGCATCGGGATCGTAAACGGCGATCACGAAGCTCTTGGTGCCGGCCGGCACGCCGTCCCAGGCCAGGTGCGGCGACAGGTTATCGCCGTGGTAGCCCATGCCGTTGAAGACCTGCGCCTGCGGCAGTTTGCCGCCGTCCTGCAGATCGTTGCTGTACAAACGAAAAGCCATAGTGACTCCCAGTTGTCGGTAAACGCGGACCCTTAAGCTAGATCGTTTCGCCGTGACAATACAAGTGGGATTGCCATTCGCCAACGGCGGCGCGGATCGGTTACCATGGCCGCATCTTCCTTTCTACAGACCGCCGGATAGCCAAACAACGCCACCATGATCTCACTGAAAAAACGCACGCCGTGGTTCGGCTGGCTGCGCCGTTGGGCCAAAAGCATCAAGCGCGATATTTACGCGCTGTGGCTGGCCGCCCGTGATAAGCGCACCCCGTGGTACGCCAAACTGATCGCGCTGCTGGTGGCCGGCTATGCGATCTCGCCGATCGATCTGATCCCTGACTTTATTCCGGTGCTGGGCTATCTGGATGACGTAATCATCGTGCCGTTGGGCATCATGCTGGCGGTGCGCCTGATCCCCAAGCCGCTGATGGCCGAGCTGCGCGAGAAGGCGCAAAAGCGCGTCGATAACCCCACCGGCCGCATGGCGGCGGCGATGATCATTTTACTTTGGCTGCTGTGCCTGGGCCTGCTGGCCCGCTATCTGGACCAGCATTGGTAAGGCATTAACGCGCGGCGGCGGCGACGGCGGCGGTCAGGCGGCTGAGCTGTTCCGCTTCGATGATGTAAGGCGGCATCAGGTAAATCAACTTGCCGAACGGCCGGATCCACACCCCGCGTTCGACGAACCCGCGCTGCAGATCGGCGACGTTCACCGGTTCGCGCATCTCCACCACCCCAATCGCCCCCAGCACCCGCACGTCCGCCACCTTCGGCAGCGCCGCTAACGGCAGCAGTTCCTGTTTCAGCTGGGCTTCGATGGTGCTCACCTGCGCCTGCCAGCGATTTTCCGCCAGCAGCGCCAGGCTGGCGTCCGCCACCGCGCAGGCCAGCGGGTTGCCCATAAAGGTTGGCCCGTGCATAAAGCAGCCGGCCGCGCCGTTGCTGATGGTCTCCGCCACGTGGCGGGTGGTCAGGGTGGCGGACAGCGTCATGTAGCCGCCGGTCAGCGCCTTGCCCAGGCAGAGAATGTCCGGCACCACCTGTGCGTGCTCGCAGGCGAACAGCTTGCCGGTGCGGCCGAAGCCGGTGGCGATCTCGTCGGCGATCAGCAGCACCTGATGGCGATCGCACAGCTCGCGCACCCGCTTAAGGTAGGTCGGATGGTAGATACGCATGCCGCCGGCGCCTTGCACCACCGGTTCCAGGATCACCGCCGCCACTTCACCGGCGTGCTGCTCCAGCAGCGCGGCGAACGGTGCAATATCTTCTTCACGCCATTCTTCGTCAAAGCGGCACTGCGGCGCGGTGGCGAACAGGTGCGGCGCCAGGTAGCCCTGATAGAGGCTGTGCATCGAGTTGTCCGGATCGCAGACCGACATCGCGCCGAAGGTATCGCCGTGATAGCCGTGGCGCAGCGTCAGGATGCGCTGCCGGCGCTCGCCGCGCGCCTGCCAGTACTGTAGCGCCATCTTCAGCGACACTTCCACCGCCACCGAACCGGAGTCCGCCAGGAACACGCACTGCAGCGCTTCCGGCGTCATCTCCACCAGCCGACGGCACAGCGAGATAGCGGCCGGATGGGTAATACCGCCGAACATCACGTGCGACATCTTCTCCAACTGCCGGCTGGCGGCCTGATTCAGGCGCGGGTGGTTGTAACCGTGGATCGCCGCCCACCAGGAGGACATGCCGTCCACCAGACGCCGGCCGTCCGCCAGCTGCAGTTCGACGCCGCTGGCCGATTCGATCGGATAACAGGGTAACGGGCGGCTCATGGAGGTGTAGGGGTGCCAGATATGACGTTGGTCAAACGCCAGGTCGGAAGCGGTCACAGACATACTTGTAAACCAAATTGAATTAAGATTGGTTGACAGTATATCCACAATATTTAAACTGGCGACACTTTTTCGTTTTGGAGACGCCATGATGGCCGACCGCATTCACTGGACAGTAGGGCAAGCCCAGGCCCTGTTTGATAAACCGCTGCTGGAACTGCTGTTCGAAGCGCAAACCGTACACCGCCAGCACTTCGACCCGCGTCAGGTGCAGGTCAGCACGCTGCTGTCGATCAAGACCGGCGCTTGCCCGGAAGACTGCAAATACTGCCCGCAGAGCTCACGCTACAAGACCGGCCTGGAGTCGGAGCGGTTGATGCAGGTCGAGCAGGTGCTGGAATCGGCACGCAAGGCCAAAGCGAACGGCTCGACCCGTTTTTGCATGGGCGCGGCGTGGAAGAACCCGCACGAGCGCGATATGCCTTATCTGCAGCAGATGGTGCAGGGCGTAAAAGCGATGGGCATGGAAACCTGCATGACGCTGGGCACGCTGGACGGCACTCAGGCCGAGCGGTTGGCGGAAGCCGGGCTGGATTATTACAACCATAACCTCGATACCTCGCCGGAGTTCTACGGCAGCATCATCACCACCCGCAGCTACCAGGAACGCCTGGATACGCTCGACAAAGTGCGCGACGCCGGCATCAAAGTGTGCTCCGGCGGCATCGTCGGGCTGGGTGAAACGGTGCGCGACCGCGCCGGACTGCTGGTGCAGCTGGCCAACCTGCCGAAGCCGCCGGAGAGCGTGCCGATCAACATGTTGGTGAAGGTAAAAGGCACGCCGCTGGCGGATAACGACGACGTCGATCCGTTTGACTTTATCCGCACCATCGCGGTGGCGCGCATCATGATGCCGTCCTCTTATGTCCGCCTCTCCGCCGGCCGTGAACAGATGAACGAACAGACGCAGGCGATGTGCTTTATGGCCGGCGCCAACTCGATCTTCTACGGTTGCAAGCTGCTGACCACGCCGAACCCGGAAGAAGACAAGGACCTGCAGCTGTTCCGCAAGCTGGGGCTGAACCCGCAGCAGACCGCCACCGAACACGGCGACAACCAGCAACAGCAGGTGCTGGCTAAGCAACTGCTGAACGCCGATACCGCCGAGTTTTACAACGCGGCGCTGTGATGAGCTGGCCACAACGCATTGAGCAGGCGCTGGCAGAGCGGCGCCTCAACGCCGCCTATCGTCGGCGACAGGCCACCGAGGGCGGCAATGGCCGCCAGATCCGGCTCGGCGATCGTCTCTACCTGAACTTCTCCGGCAACGACTACCTGGGGCTGAGCCAGGACGCGCGGGTAATCGCCGCCTGGCAGCAGGGCGCGCAGCGTTACGGCGTCGGCAGCGGCGGTTCGGGCCACGTTACCGGCTTTTGCGCGGCGCATCAGGCGCTGGAGGAGCAACTGGCGGCGTGGCTCGGCTATCCGCGCGCGCTGCTGTTCATCTCCGGTTACGCCGCCAACCAGGCGGTGCTGGCGGCGTTGATGCAAAAGGGCGATCGCATTTTGGCCGATCGCCTCAGCCACGCCTCGCTGCTGGAGGCGGCGGCGCAGTCGCCGGCCGAGCTGCGCCGCTTCCAGCACAATCAACCGCAGGCGCTGGCAGATCTGCTGGCCAAACCCTGTGAAGGGCAGCGGCTGGCGGTGACCGAAGGGGTGTTCAGCATGGACGGCGACGGTGCACCGTTGGCGGAATTGCATCGCTTAACCCGCGCGACGGGCGCCTGGCTGATGGTAGACGATGCCCACGGCGTCGGCGTGCGCGGCGAGCAAGGCCGCGGCAGCTGCTGGCAGCAGGGTGTGCGCCCTGAACTGCTGGTGGCCACCTTCGGCAAGGCGTTCGGCGTCAGCGGCGCGGCGGTGCTGTGCGATGAGGCGACCGCCGAGTATCTGCTGCAGTTCGCCCGCCATCTGATTTACAGCACCGCGATGCCGCCGGCGCAGGCCTGCGCGCTGCAGGCGGCGCTGGCCTGCATTCGAGAGGGCGATGAACTGCGTGCCCGGCTGCGGGACAACATTCGGCGTTTCCGCCAGGGCGCGGCGCCGCTGGCGCTGACCCTGACGGACTCCGACACCGCCATCCAGCCGCTGCTGGTGGGTGACAATCAACGTGCGCTCGATCTGGCTATCCGCCTGCGCGAGCGCGGGCTGTGGGTGAGCGCCATCCGCCCACCGACGGTACCGCCGGGCGGCGCGCGGCTGCGCATTACCCTGACGGCGGCGCATCAGCCGCAGGACATCGAGCGCCTGCTGGAGGTATTGCATGACGTCAGCCAATGACGTGGTGAACAAACAGGCGGTCGCTTCGGCCTTCAGCCGCGCCGCCGGCAGCTACGACGCCGCCGCCGCGCTGCAGCGTGACGTTGGCGAGCGCTTACTGGGGATGGGGAGTGCCCATCCGGGCGAATGGCTGCTGGATGCCGGCTGCGGCACCGGCTATTTCAGCCGACTGTGGCGTGAGCGCGGCAAGCAGGTGACCGCGCTCGATCTGGCGCCGGGCATGCTGGACGTCGCCCGTCAACGGCAGGCGGCGCACCATTATCTGCTGGGCGATATCGAACAGGTGCCGCTGCCCGATGCGGCGATGGACATCTGTTTCAGCAGCCTGGTGGTGCAGTGGTGCAGCGATCTGCCCGCCGCGCTGGCGGAGCTGTATCGCGTGACCCGCCCCGGCGGCGCGATCCTGTTTTCCACGCTGGCGGCGGGATCGCTGCAGGAGCTGGGGGACGCCTGGCAACAGGTGGACGGCGAGCGCCACGTGAACGCCTTTCTGCCGCTGGCGCAGATCCGCGCCGCCTGTGCTGACTACCGACACGAGCTGGTCACGGAGTTGCGCACCCTGAACTACCCGGACGTGATGACGCTGATGCGTTCGCTCAAGGGCATTGGGGCCACGCACCTGCATCAGGGGCGCGAGGGCGGCCTGATGTCGCGCGGCCGTCTCGCCGCGCTGCAGGCGGCTTACCCGTGCCGGCAGGGGCAGTTCCCGCTCAGCTATCATCTGGTTTATGGAGTGATTTATCGTGATTAAACGTTGGTTCGTGACCGGCACCGACACCGAGGTCGGAAAAACCGTCGCCAGCAGCGCCTTGCTGCAGGCCGCCAACCGGGCGGGCTACCGCAGCGCCGGTTATAAGCCGGTAGCTTCCGGCAGCGAGATGACCACCGAGGGGCTGCGCAACGGCGACGCGCTGGCGCTGCAGGCCAACAGCGGCGTGGTGCTCCGCTACGACGAAGTGAACCCTTACGTTTTTGCCGAACCGACCTCGCCGCATATCATCAGCGCCGATGAAGGCCGGCCGATCGAGGCGGCGCGGCTGTCCGACGGCCTGCGCCGGCTGGAGCAGCGCGCCGACTGGGTGCTGGTCGAGGGCGCGGGCGGATGGTTTACCCCGCTGTCGGCAGAGTACACCTTCGCCGACTGGGTGCAGCAGGAGCAGCTGCCGGTGATCCTGGTGGTGGGCATTAAACTGGGCTGCATCAACCACGCGGTGCTGACGGCGCAGGCGGTGCAACAGGCGGGGCTGACGCTGGCCGGTTGGATCGCCAACGACGTGACGCCGCCGGGGCGGCGGCATCAGGAATACCTGGCCACGCTGCGCCGCATGCTGCCGGCGCCGCTGCTGGGCGAAATCCCGCACCTGCCGCAGGCTGAGCAGGCACCGCTGGGGGAGTATCTGGATATCAGCCTGCTATAAACGCTCCATGAGGGGGGCTTCTCTCCCTCATCCTTCTTCTTGCCCTGTCAGCCCGGTACCGATCAACGCCTCATCCAGCTGCGCCAGCGCGCCGTGCGCCACCGTGCGCCCGCTGTCCAACAGGCAGAAGCGGTCCGCCACCCGGCGCACGAACGGCAGCTGATGCTCCACCAGTAAAATGGTCATGCCCAATTCGCGGTTGAGCCGGCGGATCACGTTGCCGATGTCGGCGGCGATCGAGGGCGGTACGCCCGCCGTCGGTTCGTCGAGGATCAGCAGCGCCGGCTCCTGAGCCAGCGCCCGACCAATCGCCAGCTGGCGTTGGGCGCCCACGCACAGATCGCCGGCGCGGCGCGCGCGCATCTGACGCAAATGGGGAAACAGGCTGTAGATCAGCGGCGGAATGCGGCGAGGGGCGCCGCGCCCGGCCATTTGCGCCACCTGCAGATTTTCCTCCACGCTCAGCTGCGAAAAAAGCTGCCGCCCCTGGGGCACGTGGCTGATGCCCAGCGCGGCGCGGCGCTCCATCGGCTGCAGCAGCAGATTTTGCGGCGGCTGATCTGCCGGTTGCCAGGTCATGCTGCCGCTTACCACCGGCACATGCCCCATGATGCAGTTGACCAGCGTGGTCTTGCCCACGCCGTTGCGGCCGAGCAGCACGGTGCACTGGCCGCGCGGCAGCTCCAGGTTGATGTCCCACAGGGTGTGGTTCTGCCCGTAAAATTGATTGACCGATCTCAGGCTCAGCATTTGGCATTCTCCTCATAGACGCCCGTTTCACTCGTTGGCGAGGACTGCAAAGGCCGCATGCGCGGCGAATTTCCCGAGTGTGGCAATGTCTGGAACAAAATGCCGTCCGTCCGATGAGCCAGAGTAAGGTCTGCGGTGGACGGAATGACAGTCAATATGTCGTTAAAAACGACGCTTGTGACGACTTGGTGTCGTTCTTGCGCTTTTACGGGCGATAGCGCCGCGGAGATTACGCGTCGCGACAGGCAGCGCATCATGCTGTCGCACCGCATTTATGCGCAGGAAGATAAAGCAACTCTCAGGCCAGTTTTACCGCCGGGTGAAAATGGGGATTGTTATCGCCTTGTTAACCGCTAACCAGGCCTGACGTGCGCTGCCGTGGCGGCCCGAAAATACGCGGGGAAGTTAACCCGGACGTTTTTTGCACTCTTGTGGTGCTCTTCGGTGAGGGCATGGTGCAAGGCATTGCGCCGCCGTCAAGAGCGATCCGCGAGAAAGGGGCCGATGCGATTTTGGCAATGGGGATTTTTAGTATTAATCGGCATAAACAAAGCGATATTTTTATGAAAAAATAACTAAAAAAGCCATTTTAGCGGGTGTAAAGGGCGAAAAGCTTTCTTTCTGTAACTCCCGCCCCGGGCGGGGCGGTGAGAGTTATCCACTATTCCTGTGGATAACCTTGTGTATTAGATTTAGAAAAACGCTGTAAAGCGAGAGCGGACGCGGGTTCTGTTCGCTTTGCCCGCATTCTCGTCTTTTTATTAAATTTGTTATATATCAATATATTAATTAAAATCAAGACGCAGGGTTATTGATCAGGTCTCTATGTATGATTTTTCGACGCGGTGCTATCAATAAGTTAATTCGCGGCAAGTTCTGGGGATAAATCTGTTATTGACAATAAAAATGTCACCCGGCTGTAACGTCACGGTGCAGCGGCGTGGCCGCAGTGCCGGGCGTAGCGACGAATCCGCTTGAAGCTGGTTTTATATCCAGTATCATGGGCACTGGCGCAAATCGCCGACACTTTCCATAATTAGGGGCCACGTCCGGCGCAGAGCCGGCTGGCCGCCTGAGCGCGCGCATCTCCACAGGGTAGCCGAGCAATGAGTAAACTTTTCAAACTGCATTCCGAGTTCAAACCGGCCGGCGATCAGCCGGAAGCCATCCGCAAGCTGGAAGAGGGGCTGGAAGACGGCCTGGCACATCAGACGCTGCTGGGGGTCACCGGTTCGGGCAAGACATTCACCATCGCCAACGTGATAGCCGATCTGAATCGGCCGACCATGGTGCTGGCGCCGAACAAGACGCTGGCGGCGCAGCTGTACGGCGAGATGAAAGCGTTTTTCCCGGAGAATGCGGTGGAATACTTCGTCTCCTACTACGACTACTACCAGCCGGAAGCCTACGTGCCCAGCTCCGACACCTTCATTGAAAAAGACGCTTCGGTGAACGAGCACATCGAGCAGATGCGCCTTTCCGCCACCAAGGCGCTGCTGGAGCGGCGCGACGTGGTGGTGGTGGCGTCGGTATCGGCGATCTACGGCCTGGGCGATCCGGATCTTTACCTGAAGATGATGCTGCACCTGACCCAGGGCATGATCATCGATCAGCGATCCATTTTGCGCCGTCTGGCGGAGCTGCAGTACTCCCGCAACGATCAGGCTTTCCAGCGCGCTACCTTCCGCGTGCGCGGCGAGGTGATTGACATTTACCCGGCGGAATCGGACGAGCTGGCGCTGCGCGTCGAGCTGTTCGATGAAGAAGTGGAGCGGCTGTCGCTGTTCGATCCGCTGACCGGGCAGATCGAGCAGGTGGTGCCGCGTTTTACCATCTACCCGAAATCGCACTACGTGACGCCGCGTGAGCGGATCATGCAGGCGATGGAAGAGATCAAGGTCGATCTGGCGGACCGCCGCAAGGTGCTGCTGGCCAACAACAAGCTGCTGGAAGAGCAGCGCCTGACGCAGCGCACCCAGTTCGATCTGGAGATGATGAACGAGCTGGGTTACTGCTCGGGCATCGAAAACTACTCGCGCTACCTGTCCGGGCGCGGCGAGGGCGAGCCGCCGCCGACGCTGTTCGACTACCTGCCGGCGGACGGCCTGCTGGTGGTCGACGAATCCCACGTCACCATTCCGCAGATCGGCGCGATGTTCAAGGGCGACCGCGCGCGTAAGGAAACGCTGGTGGAGTACGGCTTCCGCCTGCCGTCGGCGCTGGACAACCGCCCCTTGCGCTTCGAGGAGTTCGAGGCGCTGGCACCGCAGACCATCTATGTTTCCGCGACGCCGGGCAAATATGAGCTGGAGAAATCCGGCGGCGATCTGATCGATCAGGTGGTGCGGCCGACCGGGCTGCTGGATCCGATCGTGGAAGTGCGGCCGGTGGGCACCCAGGTGGACGATCTGCTCTCCGAGATCCGCAAGCGCGCGGCGATCAACGAGCGCGTGCTGGTGACCACCCTGACCAAACGCATGGCGGAAGACCTGACCGAATACCTGGAAGAGCATGGTGAGCGCGTGCGCTACCTGCACTCGGACATCGATACCGTGGAACGGGTCGAAATCATCCGTGACCTGCGTCTGGGCGAGTTCGACGTGCTGGTGGGCATCAACCTGTTGCGTGAGGGGCTCGACATGCCTGAGGTGTCGCTGGTGGCGATTCTGGACGCCGACAAGGAAGGCTTCCTGCGTTCCGAACGTTCGCTGATCCAGACCATCGGCCGCGCGGCGCGTAACCTGAACGGCAAGGCGATCCTGTATGGCGATCGCATCACCGATTCGATGGCCAAGGCGATCGGCGAAACCGAGCGGCGCCGCGCCAAACAGCAGGCCTACAACGAAGCCAACGGCATCGTGCCGCAGGGGCTGAACAAGAAGATCGGCGACATTCTGCAGATCGGCCAGCCGGTCAACCGTGCCAAGAGCAAAGGCAAGGGCAAGGCGCTGGACGGCGGCGCGCCGCTTCAGAACCTCACGCCGAAAGCGCTGGATCAGAAAATCCGCGATCTGGAGGCGCAAATGTATACCCACGCGCAAAACCTGGAGTTCGAGCAGGCGGCTGCGCTGCGCGACGAGATCCACCAGCTGCGCGAGCAGTTCATCGCGATTTCCTGACCGTTGGACGGCGCCCGCGCTGTGGGCGTCAAAATTCCTTGTCGGCCGCGTCAAAGCTGTTATGGTGTGCGGCCCGATTTGACCACGAAGAGTACCGAACATGAGCCAACACCAGTCCAAAGACCCGCTGCACGGCATGACGCTGGAGCAACTGCTGAATAAACTGGTGGATCACTACGGTTGGTCCGAGCTGGGCGCGCGCATTCGCATCAACTGCTTCCGCAGCGATCCGAGCATCAAGTCCAGTCTGAAATTTTTGCGTCGCACGCCCTGGGCGCGCAAAGAGGTGGAAGACCTGTATATCGATATGGTCAGCCATCCCGCCCCAGCCAGCGATAATCCCTGGCTGCGCGGGCGAGACGGTTAAATTCGGTCAGCGGCGGTCGGCCAGCTCCACCAGGGCTTGATCCAGCGCCTGGCGCAGCAGCTGGCGATCGTGGCGATAAGGGATGTCGCTCGCTTCCAGCGGTTGCTGAATCACCACCCGATCCTGCACTTCACTGGCGTCCACCGCCGGGCCGACGATCAGCGCATCGATCATCCGGCGGCCGATTTTCTCTTCCATCAGCGTCAGCTTATCCTGTAGCGACAGCGCCGCGGCGGCCACGCTCAGCTCGCGACCGAGGTTGCCGATATAGATCATGCTGGCGCTGCTGCGACGCAGCGCCTGGGTGAGATCGTCCAGCAGCAGCAGCGGCATCAGGCTGGTGAGGAAACTGCCCGGCCCGATCAGGATCACGTCGGCCTGCGCGATGGCGTCCAGCGCTTCGCGCGTGGCGCTGACCGGCGGTGACAGCATCAGTTCCTGCGGCATATGCGCCAGCTGGTCGACATTCACTTCACCGTAAACGTGATTGCCTTCGTGATCGTGCGCCATCAAATCCACCGGCTGTTCCGACATCGGGATCAGCGCCGCGTCCACCTTCAGCAGGCTGCGCACCAGGTTGATCGCTTCCAGCGGGCGCACGCTCAGGTGATCAAGCGCTTTCAGCATCAGGTTGCCGAGGTTGTGGCCGGCCAGCTCACCGTTGCCGCTGAAGCGGTATTCGAACATCGCCGAGGCGACGCTCGGTTCGGTGATCAGCTGGTTGAGACAGTTACGGGTATCGCCCCAGGCAATGCCGCCTTCCGAGCGGCGGATGCGGCCGGTGGAACCGCCGTTGTCGGTGGTGGTGACGATGCCGGTCAGGCGGGAGCCTAAGGACGACAGGGCCGACATCACACGGCCCAGACCGTGTCCGCCGCCTAACGCCACCACGCGGTCGAGATCGGCCAGGGTACGATTACGCATAAATTTCCTTACAAAGGGGCTGAACTGCCCGCATAAGGTAGCGGATCCGGCATAAAAACGCGATAAGAGTGTCATTTGCGTGATTCCGGTCAATTCGTCCGCGCAAGTGATGTTTATCATGGTTTACCTGAATACGCGGCGTCTAAAAACGCTGTATAGAAAATTATATAGCGAATTTACGCGTTGGCTATCGTTGCCGATTAGCGCTAGAATTCTGCTGAAAACCACGGTTTCGTTCCGGCTACTCAAGGTAGCGGGAAGAGAAATCAAACTCCTAGCCCCTGCGCCTACGTTGTTCATCCGGAACGATATGGCGCCTGGGCCGTGGCGAAGTCAGCCACCAGGGTGCAGAGGGGAAACGCTCGCATCTCCCGACTTTGGAAAGGTGTTATGGTGCCGCAACTCATTGATGCTTATGAGCGCAAGTTCTATTACCTGCGCTTGTCGATCACCGACGTGTGCAACTTTCGTTGCACCTATTGTCTGCCCGACGGCTACAAGCCGAGCGGCAGCCCGAAAAGCTTCCTGTCGCTGGATGAAATCCGCCGCGTCAGCCGCGCGTTCGCCGAACTGGGCACCGAAAAGGTGCGCCTGACCGGCGGCGAGCCTTCGCTGCGCCGCGATTTTACCGAGATCATCGCCGCCGTGCGGGAAAACCCGGCCATCCGTACCCTGGCTGTCACCACTAACGGCTACCGTCTGGCGCGCGACGTCGCCGCCTGGCGTGACGCCGGTCTGACGGCGATTAACGTCAGCGTCGACAGCCTGGATCCCCGCCAGTTTCACGCCATCACCGGTCAGGACAAGTTCCGCCAGGTGATGGACGGCATCGACGCCGCCTTCAGCGCCGGTTTCAGCAAGGTCAAGGTCAATGCGGTGCTGATGCGCGACGTTAACCACCAGCAGCTCGGCGCCTTTCTCGCCTGGATCAAAGACCGGCCGATCCAGCTGCGTTTTATCGAACTGATGGAAACCGGCGAGGGCGGCGGGCTGTTTCGCAAACACCACGTTTCCGGCGAAGTGATTCGCCGGCAGCTGGAGCAGCAGGGCTGGCAGCGCCAGGCGCGCGGCCGCAGCGACGGCCCGGCGCAGGTGTTCAGCCACCCGGACTACCAGGGTGAGGTGGGTCTTATCATGCCTTATGAGAAAGACTTCTGCGCCAGCTGCAACCGGCTGCGCGTTTCTTCCATCGGCAATCTGCACCTGTGCCTGTTCGGCGAGCAGGGGGTGCCCCTGCGCGATCTGCTGGCAGAGGACGGCCAGCTCGACGCGCTGAAGGCGCGCATCCAGAGCGGGCTGCTGAGCAAGAAGCAGACCCATTTCCTGCATCAGGGCAACAGCGGGATCACCCAGAATCTGTCGTTTATCGGCGGCTGATACCCACAGATTTCAAGCCGCAGCGTTGTTGGCTGCGTGCGCTCACCCCAGTCACTTACCGGAGTAAGCTCCTGGGGATTTACGCACTGGCCGCCTGGCTGCAACTTGAAATCTGTGGGGTATCTCAGAATAGGAGCTTATTGAACCATGAGCCATGCGAGCAGCGAGTTTATTCCGGCGCATATCGCCATCCTGACCGTGTCCGACAGCCGTGGCGCGGCGGAAGACACCTCCGGCCAATATCTGCAGGACGCGGCGCAGGAAGCCGGCCATCAGGTGGTGGATCGCGCCATCGTCAAAGATGACATTTACCAGATCCGCGCACGGGTTTCCGCGTGGATCGCCGATGACAACGTGCAGGCGGTGTTGATCACCGGCGGCACCGGTTTTACCGCCCGCGACAACACGCCGGAAGCGCTGTTGCCGCTGTTCGACAGAGAGGTGGAAGGGTTCGGTGAACTGTTCCGCATGGTGTCGTACGAAGAGATCGGCACTGCGACGATCCAGTCGCGCGCGCTGGCCGGCCTGGCCAACCGCACGGTGATTTTCGCCATGCCGGGCTCCACCCGCGCCTGCCGCACCGCCTGGGAGCGGATTATCGAAGAGCAGTTGGACGCGCGCCATCGCCCGTGCAACTTCCAGCCTCACTTGAAGAAGTCCTGAGTCATGACACAGCTAACCCACATTAACGCCGCCGGCGAAGCCCATATGGTTGACGTGTCCGCCAAGGCCGAAACGGTACGCGAGGCGCGCGCCGAAGCCTTCGTCGAGATGCTGCCCGCCACGCTGGCGATGATCGTCGACGGCAGCCATCACAAGGGCGACGTGTTCGCCACGGCGCGCATCGCCGGCATTCAGGCGGCCAAACGCACCTGGGAGCTGATCCCGCTGTGCCACCCGCTGATGCTGAGCAAGGTCGAAGTGCAGCTGGAGGCGCAAACGCAGCACAGCCGGGTGCGCATCGAAACCTGCTGCCGGCTGACCGGCAAAACCGGCGTCGAGATGGAGGCGCTGACCGCCGCCTCGGTGGCGGCATTGACCATCTATGACATGTGCAAAGCGGTACAGAAAGACATGGTGATCGGCCCAGTGCGTCTGCTGGCGAAAAGCGGCGGCAAATCCGGCGATTTTAAGGTGAACGTATGATCGATATTCTTTTCTTCGCGCAGGTGCGCGAACTGGTGGGCACCGGCGGCCTGTCGATGCCGGCGGATTACCCGACCGTCGAGGCGCTGCGCCAGGCGCTGTGCGCGCGCGGCGATCGCTGGGCGCTGGCGCTGGAGTCCGGCAAGCTGTTGGCGGCGGTCAATCAGTCGCTGGTGGCGGCGGACCATCCGCTGCGCGCCGGCGATGAAGTGGCCTTCTTCCCGCCGGTCACCGGGGGGTAAGCATGGAAAATACCCGCATTCGCGTGGGCGAAGCGCCGTTCAACGTCGGCGACGAGTACCAGTGGCTGGCGCAGTGCGACGCCGATGGCGCGGTGGTGACCTTCACCGGCAAGGTGCGCAACCATAATCTGGGTGACGACGTCAGCGCGCTGACGCTGGAACACTACCCTGGCATGACCGAGAAGGCGCTGGCGGAGATCGTGGCCGAGGCGCGCAACCGTTGGCCGCTGCAGCGGGTGACGGTGATCCACCGCGTCGGTGCTCTGTATCCCGGCGACGAGATCGTGTTCGTCGGCGTGACCGGCGCGCACCGCAGCATGGCGTTCGCCGCCAGCGAGTTCATCATGGACTACCTGAAGACTCGCGCGCCGTTCTGGAAGCGCGAAGCGACCGGCCAGGGCGATCGTTGGGTAGACGCCCGCGACAGCGATCGCGAGGCCGCGCAGCGCTGGCACGACGCGGCTAAATAACGCGTCAACAGCGGAAACAAATCAAGACCTTTGCCGCTTTCGCCCGGCATATTCTGTGGTACGCTTATAGCAGGCGAGGCCCCGTTCGCGGGGCTTCGGAATCTTGTTTACAACGCAAAAGGTAACCGTCATGGACCGATATCCACGCTCTAATGGTTCAATCGTCGAACGTGCCAACAGCGGCATTCAGGCCTACATGGCGCAGGTTTACGGCTGGATGACCTGCGGTCTGCTGCTTACGGCGTTCGTTTCCTGGTATGCGGCCAACACGCCCGCGATCCTCAACTTCATCTTCTCCAGCCAGATCACCTTCTTCGGCCTGATCATCGCCCAACTGGCGCTGGTGTTCGTGATTTCCGGCATGGTCAACCGCCTGAGCGGCGCGGTGGCCACTTCGCTGTTCATGCTGTACTCGGCGCTGACCGGGCTGACGCTGTCGAGCATCTTCATCGCCTACACCTACAGCTCGATCGCCAGCACCTTCGTAGTCACCGCCGGCATGTTCGGCGCCATGAGCCTGTACGGTTACACCACCAAGCGCGATCTGAGCGGCTTCGGCAGCATGCTGTTCATGGCGCTGATCGGCATCGTGCTGGCCTCGCTGGTGAACATCTGGCTGAAAAGCACCGCGCTGATGTGGGCGATTACCTACATCGGGGTGGTGGTGTTCGTCGGCCTGACCGCGTACGACACGCAAAAACTCAAGGCGATGGGCGAGCAGCTGAACGCCGGTGATAAAGACAGCTTCCGCAAGTACGCCATCGTCGGCGCGTTGACGCTGTATCTCGACTTCATCAACCTGTTCCTGATGTTGCTGCGTATCTTCGGCAACCGTCGCTAAATCCGTCGTCTTTCAAGCCATAGGGTATCTGGCGATCAAAAAAGCTCTGCAGCTCGGCTGCAGAGCTTTTTTTTTATGCGATTTTGCGGCGGAACAGCGCGTAGGCGGCGCTGCCGGTGGTGGCGGTGATCACCAGCAGCGGCCACAGGCTGTGCCAGATGATGTCGAAGCTGGCGTCCTTCAGGTAGATCTGCTTGGTGATGTCGGTGAAGTGGCGTATCGGGTTGACCCAGGTCAGATCCTGCAGCCACACCGGCATATTCTCCACCGGCGAGACGTAACCCGAGAGCAGGATCGCCGGCATCATGAACACGAACACGCCGATGAACGCCTGCTGCTGAGTGGCGCACAGCGATGAGATCAGCAGGCCGAAACCGACCAGCGACAGCCCGTAGATCAGCATGGTGGCATAGAACAGCAGCAGCGATCCGGCAAACGGGATCTGGTACAGGAAGATCCCGATCAGCAGCACGATGCTGGCCTGGAAGCTGGCGACGATCAGCGCCGGCACCGCCTTGCCGATAAAGATCTGCCAGGTGGTGAGCGGCGAGACCAGCAGCTGTTCCAGCGTGCCCTGTTCGCGTTCGCGCGCCACCGACAGCGAGGTGACGATCAGCACGCCGATGGTGGTGATCATGGCGATCAGCGACGGCACCACGAACCATTTGTAGTCCAGATTCGGGTTATACCAGTTGCGCACCACCAGCTCGCTGTTATTGGGTTTGGCGCGGTTGCCGAGCAGCTCGTTCTGATATTCCTGCACGATCTGCTGCACGTAGTTGGCGGCGATCTGCGCGCTGTTGGAGTTGCGCCCGTCGAGCAGCAGCTGCAGCGGCGCGGTGTTGCCGGTGGCGATATCGCGCGAGAACTGCGCCGGGAAGCGGATCAGCAGCAGCGCTCGCTGGTTATCGATGGTGGTCTTTATCTCCTGTGGGCTGCGCAGCAGCAGCACGTGTTGAAAGGCCTTGGCCTTGGCGAAGCGCTGGGTCAGCTCTACCGAGGCTTGGCCGCTGTCCTCGCTGTAGACCGCGATGGTGGCGTTGGTGACTTCCAGCGTCGCGGCGAACGGGAACAGCAGCACCTGCAGGATCACCGGCATGATTAAAATGGCGCGGGTTTGCGGATCGCGCAGCAGCGCCTGCATTTCCTTGATGATGAGCGTCAACAGACGATGAAACATCGCTCTTTCTCCTCAATCCAGCCGGCGCTGGGTTTTCCAGGCCGTCAGGCCGATGAACACCACGGCGGAAGCGATCAGGAACAGCAGATTGATCAGCAGCACGGTGCCGACGTTGCCCGCCAGGAACAGCGTTTGCAGCGTGCTGACGAAGTAGCGCGCCGGAATGATATAGGTCACCGCGCGCACGATGGCCGGCATGCTGTCGATCTGGAAGATGAAGCCGGACAGCATGATCGAAGGCAGGAAGGCGGCGTTCAGCGCCACCATCGCCGCATTGAACTGATTGCGGGTGAGGGTGGAGATCAGCAGGCCCATGCCGAGGGTGCTGGCGAGGAACAGGCTGCTGATCAGCAACAGGATCAGCAGGGAGCCGCGATAGGGCACGCCGAGCACCCACACCGCCACCGCCATGCACAGCGCCATGGCGGCCATGCCGAGGAAGTAATAAGGGATCAGCTTGGAGAGCAGCAGCTCGCTGCGCGTCACCTGGGTGGACAGCAGGGCCTCCATAGTGCCGCGCTCCCATTCGCGGGCGATCACCAGCGAGGTGAGGATGGCGCCGATCACCGTCATGATGATGGTGATGGCGCCGGGAATGATGTAATGCCGGCTGATGGCAGCCGGGTTGAACCAGTAGCGCATCTGTACGTCAATCAGCGGTTTGTCGCTGTTGCCCCGATCGGTGGCGCGCTGCTGTTGCCAAATTTGCCATACGCCCTGGGCATAGCCCTGCACGAAGTTGGCGGTGTTCGGCTCGCTGCCGTCGGTGATCACCTGGATGGGGGCGCTGTCGTGCGGGCGCGCCATGCGCTGGTCGAAGTCCACCGGGATCACCACCAGGCCGCGGATCGTGCCGGCCTGCATCTGCTGGATCAGCTGTTGGCGGTTGTCGCTGATGGTCGGTTCGATATAGGGGGAACCGGCGAACGCCTGGGCCAGATCGCGCGCGTCTTCGCTCTGTTGCTCCATCAGAATGCCAAGATGCAGCTTGCTGGAGTCCAGGTTGATGCCGTAGCCGAAGATAAACAGCAGCATCAGCGGGATGACGAAGGCGATCAGGCCACTGCTGGGATCGCGCAGTATTTGCCGCGTTTCCTTCAGGCACAGCGCGCGCAGCCGGCGCCAGGAGAAGCCGCCGTCGTCGATTGGGGTGCGGTTATCGCTCACCGTGATTCCTCCTCATCGTAACCCTGCACCAGCTCGATAAACGCCTGCTCCATCGAGGGATTGGGATTGTCGTCGCGCGCCACCTGCTGTTTGAGATCGTCCGGCGTGCCGGCGGCGATGATCTTGCCGCGGTACACCAGGCCGATACGGTCGCAGTACTCCGCTTCATCCATAAAGTGGGTGGTCACCATCACCGTGACGCCCTTGTCGACCATGCCGTTGATATGCAACCAGAACTCGCGCCGCGTCAGCGGATCGACGCCGGAAGTCGGTTCGTCGAGGAACAGGATATCCGGTTCGTGCATCAGCGCACAGGCCAGCGCCAGGCGCTGTTTGAAGCCGAGCGGCAGCGCGTCCGGCGTCTGATCGAGGATCGGCGCGAAGTTGAAGGCGCGGGACATCTCGTCGATTTTGTCGCGCTGCGCCTTGCCGCTCAGGCCGTAGACGCCGGAGAAAAACTTTAGGTTCTGCGCCACCGTCAGGTTGCCGTACAGCGAGAATTTTTGCGCCATGTAGCCGAGGCGTTGGCGCGCCTGGCCGGAGCTGGTCTTGAGATCCATCCCCAGCACCAGCGCCTTACCGCTGGAAGGGATCAGCAGGCCGCACATCATTTTGAAGGTGGTGGACTTGCCGGCGCCGTTCGGCCCGAGCAGGCCGAAAATTTCGCCGCGCCGCACCTGGAAATCAACGTGATCGGTAGCGGCGAAGTCGCCGAATTTTTTGGTCAGTTGTACCGCTTCGATCACCGTTTCACCGCTTTCACCGTTGACGGTCGGCATGATCTCCGCCAGCGCCGAGCGGTGGTTGGGGCCGCCGCCGAGCAGATCGATAAACGCATCCTCGAAGCGCGGATCCGCTTCGTCCAGTTCGGCGTCCGGTAGATCCAGCGCTTGCAACAGCTGCCGGTGATCTTCGCCTTCCTTCAGGATCAGGCGCAGATACTTGCCCTGGATCACCCCGTCGGTGACCGCCGGCAGGCAGATCGCCCGCTGCAGCAGCGATCGATGGCTGCCGGGGGGCGCGGCGATCAACACCGTGCGCCCGGCCATACGGCGGGTCAGCTCCTGCGGCGCGCCGGTGAACAGCAGCTCGCCCTCGTTGAGCAGCAGCACTTCGCGGCACTGTTCGGCCTCATCGAGATAAGACGTACTCCACAGAATCAGCATGCCGTCGTTGGCCAATTCGTGCACCATGCGCCACAGCTCGCGGCGCGAGATCGGATCGACGCCGACGCCCGGCTCATCCAGCAACAGCACCTGAGGTTCGCCCACCAGCGTGCAGGCCAGGCCGAGTTTCTGCTTCATACCGCCGGACAGCTTGCCCGCCAGGCGCTCGGTAAAGCGGGTCAGATCGGTGAATTTCAACAGCCGCTCGAAGGTCTGGCGGCGAAGATCGCCGGTGACGCCGCGCAGATCGGCGTACAGCGTCAGGTTCTCCATCACCGTCAGATCCTCATACAGCCCGAACTTCTGCGGCATGTAACCGAGGATCGCGTGCAGTTGACGATCCTGCGCGATCGGATCCAGCCCGGCGACCCGCAGTTTGCCGCTGCTGGGCTGCAGCAGCCCGGCCAGCATGCGCAGCAGGGTGGTTTTGCCGGCGCCGTCCGGGCCGACCAGCCCGATCACCGCGCCGCTGCGCAGGGTGGTGGTCAGGCTGGCGACCGCCGGTTTCTCAAGCGACGGGAAGCGCTTTTCCAGCCCTTCCAGCTCAATGGTGTGCGCCTGTTCCATGGCCGGCCTCAGGGTTTGGCGAAGCGCAGGGTGACCGGCATGCCCTGGCGCAGCGCGTCGTCGGCGTCGGTGACGATCACCCGCAGGCGGTACACCAGATCGGTGCGCAGATCCGGCGTTTCAACGCTTTTCGGCGTGAATTCCGCGGTCGGCGAGACGAAACCGATCTTGCCATGGTAAGGCTTGTCGGGGCGGCCGTCGGTGTAGATCTCCAGTTCGGTGCCGGGCACCGCCTGGTTCAGGCTGGTTTCGTTGACGTAGGCGCGCACCCACACCGGCCGGGTCAGCGACAGGGTGAAGACCGTGCCGCCGGCGCCGAGCATGGTGCCCGGCTCCACCGCGCGGGTCAGCACCGTACCGGCGGAAGGGGAGATCAGCGTGGCGTCTTGCAGGTTCAACTGCGCCTGTGCCAGCGCCGCCTCGCTCTGCGCCACGTCGGCCTTGGCCTGTTCGATTTCTTGCGGGCGGTTGCCGCTGCGGTATTGCGACAGCTTGTCTTTCGCCGCCTGCAGGTTAGCCTGAGCCTGATTGCGGGCGGTGCGCGCATCCTCCAGCGCGTCGGCGGAGGTGGCGTTTTTCGCCCACAGCCCCTGCTGGCGTTTCAGGAAGCTGTCGGCGTAGGCGAAGGCGGACTGGCGCTGCGCCATTTCCGACCGTACCTGGGCGATCTCTTCGCTGCGGTAGCCGGCCTGCAGCAGCGACAGCTTGGCGCGCGCGCTGCCGAGGTTGGCTTCGGCCTGCTGCAGCGCGTTGCGGTAGGGCGCGTCGTCCAGCTTACCGAGTAGCTGGCCCGGCTGAACGGCATCGCCTTCATCCACCGTCAGCGACGCCAGGCGGCCATCGACGCGAAAGCCGAGGTTCACCGTGCGGATGTCGACGTTGCCGTACAGCGTCAGCGGCTTATCTTGCTGCTGTTGGTAATGCCATACCCCGTAAGCGGCGGCCGCGATCAGCAGAATTAACAACACGATCAAGGCACTGCGTTTTTTGTTCATAACACTCCCTGCCTGAATTTACGCGCCGTGACGTTGGCGCAGCCCGGTAACCAGAATCTCAATATGTTCGCTCAGCACGGCGCCGATCTGCGCCGCTTCGTCCTCGCCAATGGCTTGCCAGCCGGCCTGGCGGCGGATGGTCTCGCGCGCCACGCGGAACGACAGCACCTCGCCGATCAGCGCATGGGTATGCAACACGAGGCGGGTCGCCAGTTCGTCGATGCCGGTCGCGGCCGCCAGCAGGCGGCAGAGCCGCGCGTGCATCGGCGCGATCACCTGGCTGTGGATCAGCGGGTAGGCCTCGGTCGGGGCGAGCTGTTCGCGCGACATGATTTTGCTCAGGTTCAGCGTGTGCGGCTGGGTCATCAGTTCGCTGAAGGCCAGCAGGCCACGCTGCAGCAAACGCAGCGCCGCGTCGGGTGAGCGCTGCGCGGCGGACTGTTGCCAGAAGCGATCGACCTCGTCGGCCAGCGGAGCGAACGCCTGCTGGATGAAATCGGCGAGCGACTGCGCCACGGCCAGGTACAGCCCCTCTTTCGAGCTGAAGTAATAGGTGATGGCGGCGATATTCTGGCCGGCGCGCTGGGCGATGTCGCGGGTGGTGGCGCCCTGCAGGCCGCATTCGCCGAACAGTTCGGTCGCCGCGGCGAGCAACTGCCGGCGCGTTTGCTCGCCGCGCGCTCGGCCGGCGGCCTGATGAGGGACGGAAGCTGGCATGGGTCACGCTCAAAGTTAATCAATCATATGATTAACTTTATGCCAGATTGTTTAAAACGCAACCGCTAATCACAATGAGTTATGTGATCGGCTTCAGACAATGCTGAATTTACGGCAGATTGTGCTCTGGGTGCGTAAAAGTGCTTTTTATTGCGCGACTTCTGTTACAATCGCCGCCTGGTGCACTGCAGTTTGTGCCAATCCCTCGTGGTCATGCTTAATGCCCCGTCTGATCATCCTCCCAGGAAACTGCACCGAACACCGTTAGGTTAGGGGGGATCTGGAGTTTTTCTCTTTATGTCATTTGAAACCCTCGGCTTAAGTGCTGAAATTGTGCGCGCTGTTGAAGAACAGGGCTATCGCGAACCGACGCCAATTCAGCGTCAGGCTATCCCTGTCGTGCTGGAAGGTCGTGACCTGATGGCCAGCGCCCAGACCGGCACCGGTAAAACCGCCGGTTTTACCCTGCCGCTGTTGCAGCTGCTGAGCAAGCATGACCATCCGGTCAAGGGCCGCCGCCCGGTGCGCGCGCTGATCCTGACGCCAACCCGTGAGCTGGCGGCGCAGATCGGCGAAAACGTCGATGCCTACAGCAAACACCTGCGCCTGCGTTCGCTGGTGGTATTCGGCGGCGTGAGCATCAACCCGCAGATGATGAAGCTGCGCGGCGGCGTCGATATCCTGGTGGCAACGCCGGGCCGTCTGCTGGATCTGGAACATCAGAACGCGGTTGACCTGTCCAAAATCGAAATTCTGGTGCTGGACGAAGCGGACCGCATGCTGGACATGGGCTTTATCCACGACATCCGCCGCGTGCTGGCCAAGCTGCCGGCCAAGCGTCAGAACCTGCTGTTCTCCGCCACCTTCTCCGACGACATCAAGGCGCTGGCCAACAAGCTGCTGCACAACCCGGCTTCGGTGGAAGTGGCGCGCCGCAACACCGCGTCTGAGCAGATCGAGCAGAGCGTGCACTTCGTCGACAAGAAGCGTAAGCGGGAACTGCTGTCGCAGATGATCGGCGAAGGCGACTGGAAACAGGTGCTGGTGTTTACCCGCACCAAGCACGGCGCCAACCACCTGGCGGAGCAGCTGAACAAAGACGGCATCACCGCAGCGGCGATCCACGGCAACAAGAGCCAGGGCGCCCGTACCCGTGCGCTGGCCGACTTCAAAGACGGCCGCATCCGCGTGCTGGTGGCGACCGACATCGCGGCGCGCGGTCTGGATATCGACCAGCTGCCGCACGTGGTGAACTACGAGCTGCCTAACGTGCCGGAAGACTACGTGCACCGCATTGGCCGTACCGGCCGCGCGGAGCGCACCGGCGAAGCTATCTCGCTGGTGTGCGTGGATGAGCACAAGCTGCTGCGCGACATTGAGCGTCTGCTGAAGCGTGAAATTCCACGCATCGCGCTGCCGGGCTACGAGCCGGATCCGACCATCAAGGCCGAGCCGATCATCAACGGCCGTCAGGGTGGCGGGCGCGGTGCGCCGCGCGGCAACGGCGGTGGCCAGCGTTCCGGTAACGGCGGCGGTCAGCGCAGCGGCAACGCGAACGGCGGCCAGCGTGAAAACCGCGGCAACGGCAACGGCAACGGCAACGGCAACGGTAACGCCCGCCCGCAGGGTGATGGCCAGCGCCGTTCCGGCGCACCGGCTTCGCGTCGCCCACGCAACCGCAAACCGGCTGAATAAGCCTGATTGCTCAAAAAGTAAGCCGCCGATACGGGCGGCTTTTTTTTGCCTGGCGGAACGGCATTTTCGTACTAGGCTGGACGGTGGCTAACCCTACATTCCAGGAGACGGAGATGAAATTGAAGTGCGCAATTCTCGATGATTACCAGCAGGTGGCGCTCAAGATGGCTGACTGGTCGGCGCTGGCCGATCGGGTGGAGGTGTCCGCCATCAGCGCGCACTTTACCGATGAGACGGAGCTGGCGGTGCATCTGCAGGAGTGCGACATTCTGGTTATCATGCGCGAACGCACGCCGATGACCGCCTCGCTGCTGGCGCGGCTGCCGAAGCTGAAGCTGTTGATCACTTCCGGCATGCGCAACGCCGCTATCGATTTGGCCGCCGCCGCCGAGCGCGGCGTAGTGGTGTGCGGCACCAGCAGCGGGTCGGCGGCGCCGATGGAGCTGACCTGGGCGCTGCTGCTCGGGCTGGCGAAGCATATCGTGCCGGAAAGCGTCGGGTTGAAAAACAACGGCCCGTGGCAGCGGGATCTCGGTGTTACCCTGCAGGGGAAAACGCTGGGGCTGCTGGGGCTGGGCAAGATCGGTGGCCAGATGGCCCGGGTGGCGCAGGCGTTCGGCATGCGGGTGCTGGCCTGGAGCCAGAACCTGACGGCGGAACGGGCGGCGCAGGAGGGGGTCCTGTTGGCGCCGTCCAAACGGGCGCTGTTCGAGCAGAGCGATTTTGTCTCTATCCACCTGGTGCTGAGCGATCGCAGCCGCGGGCTGGTGGGGCGCGACGAATTGACGGCGATGAAGCCCACCGCTTACCTGATCAACACCTCGCGTGCGGCGATCGTCGATCGGGCGGCGTTGGTGGACGTGCTGCAACAGAGGAAGATCGCCGGCGCCGGGCTGGACGTGTTCGAGACGGAGCCGCTGCCGGCCGACGATGCGTTTCGTCAGCTGCCCAACGTGCTGGCCACGCCGCATGTGGGCTACGTGGCGGACGACAACTACCGTGCCTACTTCACCGAGGCGGTCGAGGACATTGCGGCGTTCCTCGCCGGCCAACCGATCCGCCGGCTGGGCTGACGGCGCTTTTAATGCCCGCAGAGGCTTGTCTGGCGCGGGCATTCACCCGTATCATTGCGGGTCTTTTTTTAGCTGGGATTGGTCATGCGCGTATTATTGGCTCCGATGGAGGGCGTTCTCGATTCTTTGGTGCGTGAGTTGCTCACCGACGTGAACGACTACGATCTGTGCATCACCGAATTTTTGCGCGTGGTCGATCAGCTGCTGCCGGCCAAATCGTTCTACCGGCTGTGTCCGGAGCTGCGCCACGCCAGCCGCACGCCGTCGGGCACGCTGGTGCGCGTACAGCTGCTGGGGCAGTACCCACAGTGGCTGGCGGAGAACGCCGCGCGTGCGGTGGAATTGGGCTCTTACGGCGTCGATCTCAACTGCGGCTGCCCGTCCAAACTGGTAAATGGCAGCGGCGGCGGGGCGACGCTGCTCAAAGATCCGGAATTGATCTACCAGGGCGCCAAAGCGATGCGCGCGGCGGTGCCGGCTCATCTGCCGGTCACGGTGAAGGTGCGTCTGGGCTGGGACTCCTCCAGCCGCAGTTTTGAAATCGCCGATGCGGTGCAACAGGCGGGCGCCAGCGAGCTGACGGTGCATGGCCGCACCAAAGAGGACGGCTACAAGGCGGATCGTATCAACTGGGCGGCGATCGGCGAGATCCGCCAACGGCTGAGCATTCCGGTGATCGCCAACGGCGAGATCTGGGATTACCAGAGCGCGCAGGATTGCCTGCAGGCGACCGGCTGTGACGCCATCATGCTGGGGCGCGGCGCGCTCAACGTGCCGAACCTGAGCAGGGTGGTGAAGTACAACGAACCGCGCATGCCCTGGCCGCAGGTGGTTGAGCTGCTGCAAAAATACGTCCATCTGGAAAAGCAGGGCGATACCGGCCTGTATCACGTGGCACGCATCAAACAGTGGCTGGGCTATTTGCGTAAAGAATATGACGAAGCCACCGAACTGTTCAGCGAAATACGCGCGCTGACGACGTCAGGGGATATTGCGCGCGTCATCTGCCGTAGCTAAAAATAAACCCGCACGCGGCGGGTTTATTTAAATCGGTATTATCAGGCGGCTTTGTCGAGACGGTTTAATTCTATCTCGATATCCTGAATGGTTTTTTCCAGCCCTTCCAGGCAGGCACCCTGTTTATTCAATAGGTCGTTAATGGCTTCGGCGAATGCCTTATTTTTGCATTCCCCCTGATCGAAGGCCAGCCAGTGTGCGGAGAGCGTTTCGGTATTCGCCTGCGCATAGTGGCGCATTTCCTTCAGCTGGGAAGCGACGTTGCGTAAATTATCCAGCTGCGCCTGTGCGTTTGCATTGTTGCTCATGAATTTCTCCTTGAGTTGGCCGTTAAATAATTTCGACTGCGGGATCAAGCTTACCCTATCTAAATAAAAAAATCACCCTGGGTGGCCCAGGTGGTTATTTTTTAATGAATGCGGGTATATTTATTTCTCGGTTGAACAAGGACTTGGGTGGAATTGTAAAAATAGATAAATACGGTTTTTTTGCGGTTATTTACGGCCATTCCATGCGGAATGGCCATTATTCTAACGCTTAAGAGTGATGCTTATTATGCCGCGTCCTCCAGCATAAACATGCCGTAGGGGTGTATTTCCAGATAATACCGTTCGCCGACGTTGGGCTGCAGGCGAGTGGCGTTAACCTGCAGCAAAATCTGCTGCCCATGCCACGCTACCGTCACTTCATACTGCGGCCCCATGTAGGCGACATGCTGGATCACGCAGCGCTGGCTTTCCTCGCCGTGTTCGCTCAGCGTGATCGCTTCCGGCCGCACGCCCACCGTGCCGGCGCCTTCGGCGGCAAAGTGCGCGGGGCGCGGCAGGCGATAGCCGCTGATATCGACATAGTCCGCGCTGAAGCCGGCCGGGAACAGGTTGGCGTCCCCCATAAAGCTCGCCATAAAGCGCGACGCCGGCTGCCGATAGAGATCCTGCGGCGAGCCTATCTGCATGATATGCCCCTTGTTCATCACCAGCACGGTGTCTGAGACCGCGAAAGCCTCGCTCTGATCGTGGGTGACGTACAGCGACGTGATATCAAACTGCTTTTGCAACTCGCGGATCTTTTCGCGCATGCTGCGGCGCAGGTTGGCGTCGAGGTTGCTCAACGGCTCGTCGAACAGCAGCACTTTCGGCTTGAGGATCAGCGCGCGCGCCAGCGCCACGCGCTGCTGTTGGCCGCCGGAGATCTGATCGACATAACGATCGTCGAACCCCGCCAGGTCCACCATCGCCAGCGCTTCCTGCACACGCGCTTTCACTTCGGCGCGCGGGATGCCGAGCATCTTCAGCCCATAGCCGACGTTTTCCCCCAGTGACATGTGCGGGAACAGGGCATAAGACTGAAACACCATGCAGATGTCACGCTGCTGAATGGAACGATGGGTGACGTCTTCGCCATCAATGAATATCTGCCCGTCGCTCGGTTTTTCCAGCCCGGCGACCAGGCGCAAAATGGTGGTCTTGCCGCAGCCGGAAGGGCCGAGCAGCGTCACCATCTGCCCCCGAGGGATGGTGAGCGTGATGTTATCGATCACCGTGTTGCTGCCGAACCGTTTGGAGACGTTGCGCAGTTCAACGAAATTTTTCTGGCTCATCATGGGCTCCATTACGCCTGGTTTTTGGCTTTTGAACGGGAGATGCGTGCCTCGCCGATCAGCCAGTCAAAGAGGAAAATAATCGCCAGCATCACCACGATCAGAATTGAACCGTAGGCGATCGCCACCCCGTATTCGCCGTCTTCCACGCGGTTGAGGATGTAGGCGGTGGCCACGCGGGTATCGGGCGTCACCAGGAAGACGATGGCGCTGACGGTGGTGATGGCGCGCACGAAGCTGTAGATCAGCGCCGACAGGATCGCCGGGCGCAGCAGCGGCAGCAGGATGTGCGTGATGGTGCGCAGCGAGCCGGCGCGCAGGCTGAGCGAGGCTTCGTCCAGCGATTTGTCTATCTGGCCCAGCCCGGCGATCCCGGCGCGAATGCCCACCGGCACGTTGCGCATCACCATCGAGATAATCACGATGGCGGCCGTCCCGGTGAGGTACACCGGCGCGCTGTTGAAGGCGAGAATGTAAGAGACGCCCGCCACGGTACCCGGTACCGCAAAGCACAGCATGGTGGTGAACTCGATGGTCTTTTTGCCCCTGAACTGCTGGCGCACCACGATCCAGGCGATCAGCAGGCCGAAGGCGGCGGTGATCGGCGCGGCGATCCCGGCGTACAGCAGCGTGTCGAGCAGCGAAGGCCACGCGCCGTCGCTCATGCCCTGGCCGAACAGCTTGATGAAGTTATCCAGCGTCAGCGTGTAATCCACTCCCCAGTTGACGGTGAAGCTGCCGTAGAAAATGCTGCCGTAGAGCAGGGCGTTAAAGGCTACCCACACCGCCAGCAACGCGATCACGCCCCACACCAGCGTGACCGGCAGCGGCTGTACGTCGCCGCGATAGGATTTGCCGGACACGGTGACGTAGGAACGCTTGCCGATCCACAGGTACTGAATGCAGAACACCAGCAGCGAGAACAGCAACAGGAAGGCGCCGAGGGTGCTGGCGGCCTGATAGTCGAGCTGCGAGCCGGTGATGTAGAAATAGATTTGCGTCGCCAGCACGTCGAAGTTGCCGCCGAGCACCAGCGGGTTGCTGAAGTCGGCCAGCGATTGCACCACCACGATCAGAAACGCGTTGGCCAGCGCCGGTTTCAGCAGCGGCACGAACACGCCGTTAAAGGTTTGCCAGCGGCTGGCGCGCAGGGTGTAGGAAGCTTCTTCCAGCGAAGGATGAATGGTCTTGATCGCGCCGTCGAGGATCATGAACGCCATCGGCGTGAACGCCAGCACCTGCGCCAGCCAGATGCCGGTAAAGCCGTACAGCCAGTTGGTGTTGGTCAGGCCGAACCAGGCCACCATCCACTCGGTGACGTAGCCGGAGCGCCCCATCATCAGCGTGACGCCCAGGCCGACGACGAACGGCGGCGTGACGATGGGCAGGATGGAGAAGATGCGGCCGATAATGGCGCTGCGCTTGGCGATGCGGGTGGTGTAAATCGCCAGCACCAGGCCGAAGAAGGTGCAGCCGGCGCCGACCGCGATCGACAGGGCGATGGAGTTGAGGATCACCTGAACGATATGCGCCTGCGACAGCACGTTCATAAACGCCAGCGGCGCGAATGCCCCCGCCTGGTCGGTGAACATCGGAATGAAAATCGCGATGCTCGGCCAGACGATGAAGACGCCGATCAGCGCCACGATGGTGACCAGCGCACCGATAACGAAACGGTCGCCGCCCAGCCATTCGAGGCGGGTCAGCGCCAGCGTCATGATGGCGCCCAGCGCGGTCAATTGCACCAGGGTGGCGTAGCCTAGACCGCGTCCCGCCACCGTGGCGCTGACGACGATAAAGGCCATGCACAGCAGCGCCCAGCCGGCATCGAACGCGTGCCGCCGCCGCCGTTCACCGCCCGCCGTAGCGTAGGGGCGAAGCAGCAGCAGGCTCGGCAACAGGCACCATAGCCAGCTGACATTGCGGTGTGACCAGCCGTAGGCCGCGAGGATTTCATCGCCGGTGGACTCCAGCAGGCCGTAATCCAGGCTCCAGCTCGGCAGCAGGGCGAACGCCAGCCAGCCAAGCAAGACCCAAAGGAATATCGCATCTCGTTTTTTCACGAGATGGAGTGCATGTGTATGTGACATAAGTTTCCCGGATGTTCAGGCCGGGTAAGGCGTGAGGCTTACCCGGCAACAGGCGCAGAATGTGGGCTTATTTACCCATCTTGACTTCGCTGACCCATTTATTGATCAGCGCCTTGCGGACCTCGGTCGAGCCGTACTTGTCCATGTCGTAGTTGATCAGCTTCAGGTCGTCGAGCTTCAGCGAGTTCGGCGAGGTAGCGGCGGTGGTGTTGGTCAGGATCTGATAGGACTTGCCTTTCTGCCATGCCAGTTCCTGCGCCTCTTTCGACAGCACCCAATCCACGAACAGCTTGGCGTTATCGAGGTTGCGCGCGCCTTTGAGGATGCTGACGCCGCCGATTTCGTAGCCGGTGCCTTCACAAGGCGAGATCAGCTCAAGCGGCGCGCCCTGTTCTTTTTCGAGCGAGTAGTCATGCAGGAAACCGATGCCGATCGCCGTTTCACCGCGGGCGGCGTTGCGCGCCGGGGCAATGCCGGACTTGGTGTACTGCGAGACGTTGACGTTCAGCTGCTTGAGGTAATCGAACGCCTGGTCGTCCCCCCACAGCTGGGCAAAGGTCGCCAGCGCAGTGTAGGCGGTGCCGGAGCTCTGCGGATCGGCGATTTGAATCTCGCCTTTGTATTCCGGTTTGATCAGGTCTTTCCAGCACTTGGGCACCGGCAGGTTTTTCTCTTTCAGGCGCTGGGTATTGACGCCGAAGCCGAGGATGCCGACGTAGACCGCCGAGGAGTAGTGGCCTTTCAGCTTCGCCGGGTCGCGGAATTGTTGCATCACCTGTTCGAGGTTCGGCGATGTGTACGGCTGCAGCAGCCCCATTTCACCGGCCTGGGATTGCGGATCGAGCGTGCCGCCGTACCAGACGTCCGCCTGCGGGTTTTTCTTTTCGGCGTCCACTTTCGCCAGCGTGCTGCCGGAGCCGTTGCGGATGAACGAGGTTTTCACGTCATATTTCTCGCCGAAGGCTTTGGTCTCCGCTTCGCACATTTCATTGGTGGCGCTGCAGTAAACCACCAGGCGGCCCTTGGCGTGCGCGGCGCCGCTCAGCGTGGCCAGCGCGATGCCGGAAGCTATCAGGGTCGTGACCCACATTTTTTTCATTGTTTTATCCTTCTCTCGGTAGAGGTGGCGACGCTCGCCATCAGCAGCGGCATCAGCAATAAACCCATAAGAACGGCGGCGATCGACAGCAAACTGAACATGCCTGACCAGCCGTAGCCTTCGATGACCTGCGACAGCGGCCAGCCTGCCAGCGCTGCCCCCAGGTAGGCGAACAGGCCGAGAAAACCGGTGATGGAGCCCGCTGCGCCTTTGTGCCCGCATTCCACGGCGGCGAGGCCAATCAGCATCTGCGGGCCGAAGACAAAAAAGCCCACCGTAAAGAAACAGCCCGCCAGCAGCGCGTAGTGATGCACCGGCGCCAGCCACAGCGCGGCGACGGAAACCATCAGCCCGAGCGTGAACAGCAAAATCATCGGCGCGCGCTGCCCGCCGAACAGCACATCCGAACCCCAGCCGGCGAACAGCGCGCCGAGCAGGCCGCCTATCTCGAACAGCATCACCGTGGCGTTGGCGCTGAGCAGGTTGACGCCGTGGCTTTCCGTCAGCCAGAGATTGCCCCAGTCGTTCAACGCGATGCGGATCAGGTAGACCAGCACGTAAGAGACGCCGAGCAGCCAGATCATCGGGTTCTTCAGCATCGTGGTGCGCAACATCTGCCACAGCCCCATCGGCGGGCTTTGCTGTTCCTGGCGCAGCTCCAGCGGATCGTGGCGCCACTGGCCGACCGACGGCAGGCCTTCTTCCTGCGGCGTGCCTGTCAGCTGCCGCATGAGCCAGAGGCCCAACACCATGCTGACGGCGCCCGGGATCAGCATCGCCGCCTGCCAGCCCCAGCGCTGGGCGGCGAAGGCGCTGATCAGCGGCACGATCGCGCCGCCGAGGTTGATCGACATATTCCAGCAGCCCCACCAGAAGCCGCGCTCGTTGCGCGAATACCAGTGGGTCAGCAGCCGCGCGCAGGGCGGCCAGCCCCAGCCCTGAAAGAAGCCGTTCAGCGCCCAGACCGCCAGCAGCAGCGTCAGCGATTCGCCGAAGGCAAACGCCACGTTCAGCAAGCCGGTGGCGAACAGGCCGATCCCCATAAACCTGCGCTGCCCGTGGCCGTCGTGCCACAGCCCGGCGGCGAATTTCGACAGGCCGTAGCTCAGGTAAAACAGCGAGCCGAGCAGGCCGATGTCCCCTTTATCCAGCCCCAAATCCGTTTGCAGCGCCGGCAGCACGTAATTCACGCTTTTGCGCGTCAGGTAAAAGGCGGCGTACCCGATGACCATGTACAGCAGCAGTCGCGGGCGCAGCGCGCGGTAACGATGATCGATTTCAGATGCCGAGCGTGCCTGCATAGCCGCCTCCCTGGTGGTGACTATAAGAAGGTGAAAGGGAAAGGGGATGAGATAAAGTCCAGAGTGGCTAAGACTTTTTCCTAGTTAGTCGGCGGTTTGTTGCAAATTTGTGGGCAGGTTAACAATTACCCGCGTGCCGCACTGCGTTTCCAGCGTCAGCTCGCCGCCCAGCGCGCTGACCCGCTCGCGCATCCCCTGAATGCCGAGGCCGGGCACCTTGTCCGCGCGGATGCCGATGCCGTTGTCCCGCACCTCGAGGTGCAAAAGCGGCCCCTGTTGATACAAGACGATGGCGACCTCGCTGGCTTCGGCGTGTTTGCACACGTTGTTGAGCAGCTCTTGCAGCAACCGATAGAGGGTGAAGCGCACCGTTTCGCCGGCGGGCGTGTCGCTCAGCCGGTAATCGAAACGGCAGTGGATGCCCCGTTCGGCAAAGGCGAATTCGCTCAGCAGGTGGTGAAGCGCCTCTTTGAACGCCAGCTCGTCCAGCGCGGGAGGGCGAAGCTGGCGCAGCAGCTGGCGCGTGGAGTGATGAATGCGCCGGGCGAGCTCGCCTATCTGGTGCGCGGCGGCTTGGGTTTGCGCCGGATCGTGCGCCCGTTTGACCAGCTGCGACTGGATTTGAATCGCGGTGATGTTCTGGCCGATTTCATCGTGCAGCTCGCGCGCCAGGTTTTTCCGCGTGTCTTCTTCGGTGTGGATCAGTTTTTCGGTCAGCGCCCGCCGCGCCGCCAGCTCTTCTTCCAGACGGCGGCGATAATGGTGCAGGTTTTGCGCCAGGTGCTGCTGGCGGCTGATGGCGATGCCCAGGCCGATGCCGAGCAGCGCCTGCGTCGCCAGAAAGATTTCCAGCTCGACCAGATTGCCGAACCCCACGCCGACCTGCCGGGCGAGGGTGATCATCATGCTGCCGAGCAGGCCGGACAGCACGCCGCCCTGCCAGCCGAACTTCCACGCCATCACCACGTTCGGCAGAAACACCACGATCAGCAGCAGGCGCTCGATTTCCGGCGACAGCACCATCTGCGTGCCGATGCCGATAACGAAGAACAGGCTGCACCAGATGATTAAGGACGCGCGCAGCGGCGGGTTGGGGGTGTCCAGCCCCAACAGGTGGTAACGGTGCTGCTGGCGCAAAAATTCAAAGATCAGATAGACGAACGGGGCCAGCAAGACGCCGCCGGTAAACGACGCCAGGCCAAGCAGCGTCGCCGGGCTTGGCACAAACGGCGAAAGCAGGGCGGTGTTGAGCAGCGAGGCGGCGGTCACCGCAGCCAGCAGCAGCGTCAGCCGCTGCCAGTAGAGCGGAAAACGGTGCCAGAGTCGTTGCGTGACCGCAGCCGGAAACAGGGTGATAAACGGCGCGGCCAGCAGGCCGTAGCCGCTCAGCAGGCGTTCGCCGTGCAGCCAGAACAGCAGCAGGATCGGCGGCACGATCAAGGCGGGCCAATAGCGACGCGCCAGCAGGATCAGCAGTGCGAGATAGACGCCGTGGGGCAGAAACAGCGCCGCCTGGTTGCCGTTGCGGGTCAGATAGAAACCAAGCGTCCACAGCATCAGCCAGCCGCTGCCCCAGGCCAACAGGATAAACAGCGAGATAACCCAGGGCCGGAAGCGGGGCGACATCAATGCCCCGCCAGCAGCTGATGATCGAGGGCGAAATGCACCAGCTCGATGGTGCTGTTGCACTGCAGCTTGCCCAGGACGTTGGCGCGATGCACGTGCACCGTTTTATGGCTGAGATCGAGCTTGAAAGCGATCTCCTTTACGCTGTCGCCTTTGACCAGCAGATCGAAGATTTCACGCTCGCGCGGGGTCAGCACTTCCAGCGCCGTGGCCGGCTGCTCGCCGCCGCGCAGCGCCCGCAGCGCGTCGGCGCACAGGTAATGGCCGCCCATATCGACGGAACGCACCGCTTGCACCAGCTCTTCCGGCCCGCAGCGTTTGGTCAGATAGCCGCTGGCGCCGGCGTCCAGCGCGCTCTGCACGAAGGTGGGGGAGTCATAGATGCTGAGGATAATCGCGCGGAACTGCGGCTTCTGCGCCCGCAGGCGCTTCAACAGGCTCAGGCCGTTTTCATCCGGCATGGCGATGTCCATCACCGCGACGCTGACGTCGTCGCGCAGCAATGCCGGCCAGGCCGCCGCCGCGCTGCTGTATTGCCCCACCACGTCGAGATCGTCCTCGAGGTTGAGCAACTGCGCAAAGCCGGAGCGCACCACCACATGGTCATCCACCAGTATCACACGGATCATTTTTCGCACTCTGTTGCCGAATCATGGCCCTATGATGCCTGCCGCCGCGGTGCTGGCAATCAGCCAAGCGCGGTTATGCAATCGGTGTAACAGAATCGTAATAAAAGGGCGCCGCCGGCGCCCTCAACGATCCAAATCGATGGCGAAATGCTGCCACAGCGCGGCGCGCCGTTCCTCTTCCGAATGCAGCGTCGTTTCGTGGCGCTGGTGATCTTCGGTCACGATCAGCTTCATGTCGCTGAGGGTCACCCGGCCGTGGTCCGTCGGCCGTGAACACACCAGGTGCTGGGTGAAATGCGACTGCGGCGAGGTGCTGTGGAAGCGGCACATCTCGTCGAACTCATGCAACTCGCGCGGCTGAACGGTAAAGCGATACAGGGTTTTGGCATGCGAGCGTTGGTCGCCGTTGCGGCGCTCCAGCAGGTAATATTCGCCCTCCTGCTCCAGGTGGAAGGTGCCGCTGGCCTGCGGTTGCGGCTCGGCGGCGACGATCTTCAGCGGCGTCAGGAAGGAATCGCCGAAACCGACGTCCACCAGCCAGGCCTGGCCCGCCAGATCCACCCGCAGCGCCAGATGGTCGTAGGGCGGGCCGAAATGGCCGTCGCGCGCGCGGATCTCGCCGGAGATGAAGCTCACCTTGAAACCGATCTCCCGCAGCAACAGGGCGAACAGCGTGTTCAGTTCATAACAGAAACCGCCGCGGTTGCGCTCGACCACCTTGCTGAACAGCGCCTCCGGCGCCAGCCGGATGCCCTGCTGATAAATAATGCTCAGGTTCTCGAACGGGACGCTCAGCATGTGGCGATGGTGCAGCTGTTGCAACGTGGGAAGGTCAGGGCGGGCGGCGCCGGTAAAGCCGATATGCTGCAGGTAGCGTTGGGTATCCACAGGGTGTCTCGCATGAGAAAAGGTAGGCATAAAATAGCGGGCTTTGCGGCTTTGGTGAGCGCATTACGTGCTGGCTGTCGCTGCTGCCGCAAACTGTCACTGGCCGGCGCTAGCCTGTTCCCCTGAGTTCAACGTTGCAGGAGAACGGCTATGCAAGATTTCAAACACCGGGTGGCGTTGGTGACCGGCGCTTCCACCGGCATCGGCGAAGCGATCGCCGCCGAGCTGTTTCGGCGCGGCGCCACGGTGGTGATGACCGGCCGCCACGAAGCGCCTCTCGCCGCCGCCGCAGCGCGGCTCGATCCCGACGGTCGACGGGTGATGACGTTGCGGATGGACGTGCGCGATGCGCCGTCGGTGCAGCAGGGCATTGAAGAGACGGTGCGGCGCTGCGGCGCGCTGCATCTGCTGGTCAACAATGCCGGGATCACCGGCCCGCACGAGGTGGACATCGATCGGTACGCGGTCGAAGACTGGCATGAGGTGATCGCCACCTGCCTGAGCGGCACGTTTTTCGGCATGAAGTACGGCCTGCCGGCGATCGTCGCCGGCGGCGGCGGGGCGGTGGTGAACCTCTCTTCCGCCAACGGCGTGGTGGGGATTGCCGGGATTGCGCCTTATACCGCCGCCAAGCATGGCGTGCTGGGGCTGACGCGCTCGGCGGCGCTGGAATTCGCCATGCGCGGCGTGCGCATCAACGCCGTCGGGCCGGGCTATGTGGATACGCCGGCGATGGGGACGCTGCCGGCGCCGGTGCGGGCGCAGATGGCCGCTTCGCACCCGATGGGGAGAATGGCGACGCGGGAAGAAGTGGCGAAAACGGTGGCTTTCCTGCTCTCGGACGACAGCAGTTTCACCACCGGCGCGTTTTACAGCATCGACGGTGGTTATACCGCGCGCTGAGCCAGCGCCTGCAGCCAACGGAGAAACGCCGCTGCGCCAGGTTTTTCCAGCGTGCGCGGCGGGTAAACCACGTAGTAGGGCTTGCTGAGCGGCAGCGCCGGTTCGGCCAGGGTAACCAGCTGGCCTTCCGCCAGTTCACGGCCGATCAGCCGCCGCTGGCCGAGCAGCACCCCGCGCCCTTGCACGGCGGCGTCGATGGCCAGTGAAGTCAGGTTATAGGTCAGCCCGCGCCGCGCCGGCGGCATTCGATCGGCGGCGGTAAACCACTCGTGCCAGCCCGGCAGAAACTGGCTCTCTTTGCCCCAGTCGACGTGGATCAGCGGGAGCTGCGTCCAGTCGCCGCGATCGCGCAGCGCCGGGCTGCACACCGGCTGCACCCGATCCTGAAACAGCCGCACCTTTTCCAGCAGCGGATAATCCTGATCGCCGAAGCACAGGGCGAAGTCCGCCGCCGAATGGGCGAAATCGACCGCCGCATGGGTCGCGTGCAGCCGCAGATCGCCGTCGGGGCACTGCGCCAGCCAGTCGCCCAGCGCCGGGTTCAGCCACTTGGAGGCCAACGCCGGCAGGGCGAACACCGTCAGCGCCTGTTTGCCGCGCTGGCGCTCGACGTGTTGCTGCGCCACGCGCAGCGTTTCGAACGCCTCCTGCACGTAGGCCAGGTAGTCCGCGCCCTGTTCGGTTAGCGTGACGCCGCTTTTGGCGCGGATGAACAGCGTGATCCCCAGGTGTTGCTCCAGTTGGCGGATCTGTTGGCTGACGGCGGCGGCGGTCAACGCCAGCGTATCCGCCGCGCGGGCCAGGCTGCCGGTGCGGGCGGCGGTTTCGAACGCCAGAATGGCGCTCAGCTTGGGCAAGCGCGCGCGGGACGGTGAGTGCATGGGCAGGGCTATCGCTAAGAATTGGTTAGCTTATCCATAACGTATTTTTGTTATGGCGGCAATGCGGCATTCGCTACAGTGAGAGGCATCCGGCTATCGCACACGAGGGGAACGTCATGCCGCAACTTGCCGATATTATCGATCTGTCCGCCCATCCCATCGACGACGCCGCGTTCCGCGCCCATTGCCGGCAAACGCTGGAGCGCAGCGGCGCACTGGTGCTGCCGGGATTTCTGAGCGCCGCCGCGCTGGCGACGGTAAGGCTGGAAGGCGCCGAACAGCACCACGCGGCGTTTTACGCCACCAGCAAACACAACGTGTATCTGCGGCCGCAGGACGACGCGCTACCGGCCGATCATGCGCGTAACCGGCTGGTGGTGTCGTCCAAAGGCTGCATTACCGACGAAGATATTCCGCCGCAGTCGCCGCTGCGTGCGCTGTACGACGCTCCGGCGTTTCGCGCGTTTCTCTGCGCGGTGTTGGATGAGGCGCAGCTGTATCCCTACGCCGATCGGCTATCCTCGATCAACCTGCATTACGCCCACACCGGCCAGGAGCTGGGCTGGCATTTTGACAACTCGTCGTTCGCCATCACGCTGCTGATCCAGAAACCGGCGGCAGGCGGGCGTTTCGAGTACGTGGAGAACCTGCGCGACGCCGATCGCGGCGAGATGAACTATACCGGGGTCACGCAGGTGCTGGACGGCGAGCGGGCGGTCAAACGGCTGGCGATGGAGGAGGGGGATTTGGTGCTGTTTCGCGGGCGCAACGCCATGCACCGAGTGACGCCGACCGAAGGCGACACTACGCGCATGCTGGTGGTGCTGGCCTACAATGCGCAGCCGGACGTGATGCTGTCGGAAAGCGCCAGAATGACGTTCTACGGCCGGTTATAGCGGATAAAAAAACCGCCCCGGAGGGCGGTTTGTCGATTCAGTGCGGGTTCTGCTCTTCGTGAGCCTGCTGCTCCAGCTTCACTTCCTGCGCGCGCTTGCGCAGGCCGAACCAGCCCAGCGTCAGCAGCACCGCCAGCACCGGAATGGTGGCGATGGTCCAGGTGCCGTTCGGGTAGTCGAACGCCATCATCACCACCACGATCAGCAGGAACGCCAGCGTCAGCCAGGAGGTGAACGGCGCGCCCGGCATTCTGAACGAGACCGGCTGCGCGCGGCCTTCGCGCACGGCTTTACGCAGGCGCATCTGGCAAACGATGATAAACGCCCAGGAGGCGATGATGCCCAGCGAAGCGATGTTCAACACGATCTCGAACACCTGCGACGGCACCAGGTAGTTGAGCACCACGCCGATCACGTAGATGCCGCAGGTGACCAGGATGCCGGCGTAAGGCACCTGCTGGCTGCTCATTTTGGCCATCAGCTTCGGCGCGGAGCCGCCCATCGCCAGCGAGCGCAGGATGCGGCCGGTGGAGTAGAGGCCGGAGTTAAGGCTGGACAGCGCGGCGGTCAGCACCACGATGTTCATGATGGTGCCGATGTAAGGCACGCCCAGCTTGCTGAAGAAGGTGACGAACGGGCTTTGGCCGGCCTGATAGGCGTTCCACGGCAGCAGCAGCACCAACAGCACCACGGAGCCGACGTAGAACAGGCCGATACGCCAGATTACGCTGTTGATCGCTTTGGGCATCATTTTGGCCGGATCTTTACACTCGCCGGCGGCGGTGCCGATCAGCTCAATGCCGGCGAAGGCGAAGATCACCCCTTGCACCAGTACCAGCGCCGGCAGCAGGCCGTGCGGGAACATGCCGCCGTTTTCGGTGATCAGGTGCATGCCGGTGGTGTGGCCGGCGACCGGCGTGCCGGTGCCGAGGAAGACGACGCCGACAATCAGGAACAGCGCGATGGCGACCACCTTGATCAGCGCGAACCAGAACTCCATCTCGGCGAACCATTTCACGCCGATCATGTTCATGGTGGCGACGATGCCGAGCGCACCGAGGGCGAACAACCACTGCGGCACGTCGGCGAAGGTGCCCCAGTAGTGCATGTACAGCGCCACCGCGGTGATATCGACGATGCCGGTCATCGCCCAGTTGAGGAAATACATCCAGCCGGCGACGTAAGAGGCTTTCTCACCGAGAAACTCGCGGGCGTAGGAAACGAAGCTACCGCTGGAAGGGCGATGCAGCACCAGTTCGCCCAGCGCACGCAGGATGAAGAAAGAGAAGATCCCGCACACCAGATAGACCAGCGCCAGCGCCGGCCCGGCCAACTCGAGACGGCCGCCGGTACCGAGGAACAAGCCGGTGCCGATCGAACCGCCGATGGCGATCATTTGGATCTGCCGGTTGCCCATGCTTTTGTGATAACCGGATTCATGAGAGTCTAGCCAGCGTCTTCTGGCGGCGTGTTTATCGTCCGCCGACTTTTTTTGTGAGTGCATTATCCGTCCTGTTTACCTGTCTATGATGAACGCCGCCCTGAGCTGCAGGGCAAACGATTGCCATCAGCAATCGTAATGAGAATGAGGTCGTGGCATCATTCCGCTGTTTATCGTGTATACAGCCGCCGTTAGATAACGGCGTGGCATGCTACCGTTTCCCGATAAAGGTGGCAAAAAAACCTGCGTACAAAGCGTGAACAATTGTGTGTATTTTTTAAACTGAAAACAAAAGCGCATATTATTCAGTAAGATGAGTCTCATTATCAACACGGAAATATCGAACGATAAAAGTGATTGAAATCACAGAATAATAATTACCGTGCAAATTAAAGGGATTTGGAAGTTATTTTGCGTGAGGGGGACGGCGGGCGGAAAATAAAGCGATGGCGCCTGCGCAGTAATTAGCGTGCGCAGGCGAATCGGACGCGGGGGCTTTTTAGGCGGATTCACCGGCCGGCAGAGCCGAAGCCGGCAGGCCGAACAGCTTGTCGAACGCCCAGTTAAACAGGAAGGTGTAGCAAGGAATGATAACGATCAGCGCGATGTCCAGCAGCAGCGCCTGCCACAGCGTGATGCCCATCCACCAGGCGATCAGCGGGATCAGATACACCACCAGCGTCAGTTGAAAGCCCACGGCGTGCAAAATGCGGCGCTTGAGGGTGCGGGTGCGTGACGCCTGGCGGCTTTCCCACCACTCGAATAAATAGTTGTAAATAAAGTTCCAGCTTACCGCGATGGTGGTGATCACCACCGCCAGCGGCCCGGTGCTGCTCGGCGCGTGGCCCGACAGCAGCGCCAACCCCAGCGCCGAGATCGCCATGCCAATGATTTCATAAGCGGTGACATACACCAGTTTGCGTTTGACGCCTTGCATCGTTTTCTCCCGATCTGTTTTTAGTTGCCTCTGTGGCGATGGCGGCTAAGATAGCGTCAATCACATTGATAGAAAAAGTCAGGAGCTGTCAGTTTTTCTGACAGGTTGAACGATGAATTTTTCCAGCGACAATATCGAACTGTTTCTGGCGGTGCTCGATCGCGGTTCGTTTTCCGCCGCCGCCCGCGCGCTGCGGCGCGTGCCGTCCGCCGTCAGCATGGGCATCGCCAACATGGAGGCGGAACTCGGTTTCGCGCTGTTCGATCGCTCGCACCGCGAACCGACGCCGACCACGCTGGCGTTGGCCCTGGCGCCGCACGCCCGCCTGATCGCCGGGCAGCTTAAGCAGCTGCAGGTGCACGCCATCGAACTTTCCCAGGGGCTGGAAAGCACGCTTTCGATCGGGGTGGCATCGGATATCAACGGTACTGGCCTGCTGGCGGCGGTGAAAACGCTGTCGCAGCGTTATCCGCTGCTGAACATCGAAGTGCTCAGCGCGCCGCAGGACGACGTGCTGCACATGCTGCATCAGGGGCGCATTGGCGTTTGTCTGGCGTTCGGCGGGCTCAACATCAACAGCGCGGAGCAGTTCCACTCCGTCGGCGCGGAGTCGCTGGTGGCGATGGTGTCGCCGCAGCACCCGGCGCTGGAGGGCGCTGCGGGCGAGCTGTTTCTCGAGGATTTGATCAACGTGCGGCAGATCATGGTGGCCAGCCGCGATCTGCCGATCGGCGATCTGCGCCCCCAGGTGGCGGAGGCCTACTGGCGCACCGACAGCCTGCCGATGGCGCTGAACATGGTGGAAGCGGGCCTGGGGTGGGGCAATTTCCCGCTGTCGCTGGCCGAGCCGCTGCTGGCGCAGGGGCGGCTGGTGCGGCTGAAATTCAAAAACACCAAGAACGAGCTGCGCTTGCCGATGCATCTGATCTGGCTGAAGAGCCGCCCGCTGGACAAGGCGGCGCGCGAGCTGGTCGAGCTGATGCGCGCGGCGCCACAGGAAAGTTGACGCCAGGCGCGCTGGCTTATTCCGCGTGGCGTTTGCGCCACCAGAAGCGCACCAGCAGGATGGCGGCGATCGCCAGTGCGACAAACAGCAGGCTGGAAAGTTTTTTATTGAAGCCGGTAAAGAAGCTTTCGATCGCCTGGCCACCAAAATAGCCGAGCATGACGAAGATCGTCGCCCACAGAATGGCGCCGAGGATGTTGAGCGGCACAAAGCGCGACGGCGGCAGGCGGCTGGCGCCGATCAGCACCGGGCCGATGATGCGGAAGCCGTACATAAAGCGCACTCCGATAACGAACAGCATCGGGTGGCGAGCGATCAGCCTTCTGGCGCGCGCGATGCGCTTTTCCTGCCCTTTGAGCCGCGAGATGACCCGGCCCTCGAACCGGCGGCCGGCGAAGTAAAGCAGTTGATCCCCCAACGTGCCGCCGAGCGCCACCACCGCGATCACCCACGGCCAGTGCAGCAGCCCTTCGTGGGCGGCGATGCCGCCCAGCAGCGTGATGGTTTCTCCCTCAGCCAGGCAGCCGATAAACAACGCCCAGTAGCCGTAGTCCGTAATGTAGTGGGCCAAATCGGTCATTCCTTACTCCTTATGTGACTGACGCATAAGGGCAAGTATACGCCCGATCGCTAGCCTTGGGCGATCTGGGCCACCAACGCTCTGCGCCGTGCCAGGTTGTCCGCCATTTGTGCCTGTACCTTGGCGTAAATGTGCGGCGGGGCCAGTTCCGGTGTGCCGCCCGTGAACGGCGGGGCCGGGGCGTACTCCAGATAAAGCTGGATCGTCTGGGCAGTGTCTTCGCCGTGCAGTTCGGCGATCAGCGCCAGCGCAAAGTCGATGCCGGCGGTGACGCCGCCGCCGCTGATCACGTTGCCGTCGCGCTCTACGCGTGCAGCGCTGGGGATGGCGCCGAACAGCGCCAGGCTGTCGCGCATCGACCAGTGGCAGGCGGCGCGTTTGCCCGGCAGCAAGCCGGCGGCGGCCAGGATCAGCGAACCGGTGCACACCGAGGTCAGGTAGCGGGCATCGGCGCCCAGCCGCCGGATTTGCCGCATGAACGCTTCATCCTGCAATGCCTGGGTGCAGCCGCTGCCGCCCGGCACGCACAGTACGTCGCAGTGCGCGATCTCCGGCAGCGGGCGCAGCTGGGTGAAGTGCAAGCCTTCCGATTCGACATCCGCGCCGTCTACCGAAGCGACGATGATTTCCGCGCCCGGCATGTGGCGCAGAAACTGCAGCGGGCCGGTGAAATCGAGCTGGGTGACGCCTTGATAGATGGGAAATACAATCACGAGTGGTTCAGACATGACATTCGCCTCATTTTTATCGTTGGACCTGGGCCATAATAGCCGCCCTGTTTTTGGCTGATATGACAGATAACCCTCAAAAAGCGCCATCATGAAAACGATCGGTTTTGTGGTTTTTCCCGGTTTCAACCTGCTGGACTTTGCCGGCCCGCTGGCGGCGTTCGATAACGTCAGCCAGTTTACCGACCCGCCGGCCTACCGCTGCGTAGCGATCTCGCCGCAGGGCGGGATGGTCGCCAGCTCGGCCGGGGTGGAGATCGCCACGCAGCCGTGCGGCGATGAGCGTTTCGATACGCTGGTGGTGGCCGGCGGCAGTGGCAACGTGATGGCGGCGCAGTCACCGGCGCTGACGGGGTTCCTGACCACCCACAGCCGGCGAGCGCGGCGCATCGCCAGCGTGTGCACCGGCGCGTTTATTTTGGCGGCCTGCGGTTTGCTGGACGGCAAGCGCGCCACCACCCACTGGTATCATGCGGCGCGGCTGCAGCAGAGTTATCCGCGCATCCGCGTCGACAGCAACCGTATCTTCATTCGCGACGGCGATATCTGGACTTCGGCCGGCATCAGCGCCGGCATCGATCTGGCGCTGGCGTTGATAGAAGACGACCTTGGCGCCACCCTGGCGGCGGCCGTGGCGCGGCAGCTGGTGGTTTACCACCGACGCCCCGGCGGGCAGTCGCAGTACTCGCTGCTGCTGGCGTTGAACCCGTCGTCGGATCGCATGCGCGCCGCGCTGTCGTTCGCGCGCGAGCATTTGCACCTGCCGCTGTCGGTGGCGGATCTGGCCGACGCCGCCTGCCTGAGCGAGCGCCAGTTCGGCCGGCTGTTCCGCGCCGAAACCGGGCAGACGCCGGCCAAGGTGATCGAACAGCTGCGGGTGGAGGCGGCCAGGGTGCGCATCGAAGAGAGCGCCGAGCCGCTGGAGGCGATCGCCCGCTCGGTGGGATTCAGCGATCCGGAGCGCATGAGGCGGGCGTTTATCCGGGTATTTGGCCTGTCGCCACAGGCGATTCGCCGGCTCGGCCGCGCGGGATAACTTTTTAGCCACGCCTGGCGGCGGGGCATACCAGAGGAGCAACGGATGTATCAGGATTTCGAGAGCGAATTGAACTGGGCGATGCGCCATATGCCGCGCACCCGGGCGGCGGTGGCGGCGTTGCCGGACCTGCACGGGGTACGGCTGGCGTGCAATATGCACCTGGATCTGAAAATGGCGCCGCTGGTGGCCGGCCTGCTGGACAAGGGCGCGGCGATCTTTCTGACCACCTGCAATCCCACTACGGTGCAGAACGATGTGGTGGCCTGGCTGGAACGGCGGGGTGTGCAGGCCTATGCCTGGCGTGACATGAACGCGGGCGAATGGTCGGAATCTTTCGATCGCGCGCTGGCCTGGCAGCCGACTCACCTGTGCGAAATGGGGGCGGATCTGACCACCCGTTTGCACCAATCGCCGAGCGGCCCGCAGATCGTCGCCGGGCTGGAAGCCACCGGATCGGGCATCAATCGTTTGAACGGCGTGGCGCCGCGCTACCCGATCTTCAACTGGGACGATCTGCCGGTGAAAGAGGGGCTGCACAATCGGCATATGGTTGGGCTGACCGCCTGGCACACCTTCTTCCAGACCACCCATTTGACGCTGCACGAAAAGCGCGTGCTGGTGATCGGCTACGGCCTGGTCGGGCAGGGGACGGCGGCGGCGGCCAGGGCTTACGGCGGCCAGGTGATGGTGGCGGAAATCGATCCGGCGCGCGCGCTGCAGGCGCGTTATGACGGCTGGCAGGTGGTGGATCTGGCGAGCGGGGTCGCGCAGGCGGACGTGATCGCCACCGCGACCGGCGCGAAAAACGTGCTCTCGGCGCAGCATTTGCGGCAGGCGCAGGACGGCGTGTTTATCCTCAACGTCGGCCACGTGGCGGAAGAGATCGACGTCGGCTTCCTGCAAGGCCTGCCGCACCACGAGCCGATGCCTTATGTGAACGCTTACCAACTCAATGAGAAGACGGTCTATTTGCTGGCCAACGGTTCGATGTTCAACCTGACCGCCGGCTACGGCGACAGCCTCAACGCCTTCGACGTGACGCTGGCGGTGATGGCGGCCGGCATCGGCCATATCGTCGGCGCGGGGGCGCGGCAAACGCCGGGGCTGTACCTGCTGCCGCAGTCGGCCTGGCAGCCGGCGCTGTAACTTTTTCTATGCGGGCGTTCATCCCAGAGCGCCCGCGGGCTGCGTCGTTTTTCGGCCGACAGAATTTGTCACAAATCCGCCATACAATCCCAGTGCCAAGCGCTGAACCCTCACATATAATTCGCTGAGTTCAAGCCCCCATTTCAGAGTAATGCCTGTGAAAATACGTGTTTTGGTTCTGACCCTGCTCGCTTTGCAGGCGGGCGCAGGCTTTGCGCCGCGCGCGCTGGCCAGCGACAACGCCGCCGCTCTGCACGCCACCCAGCCGGAGCTGGCCTCCGGCAGCGCGATGGTCGTCGATATGCAAACCCATAAGGTGATGTACGCGCGCAACCCGGATGAAGTGGTGCCGATCGCCTCGATCACCAAGCTGATGACCGCCATGGTCACGCTGGACGCGCATCTGCCGCTCGACGAGATGCTGGCGGTGGATATCCACCAGACACCGGAGATGAAAGGGGTGTATTCGCGGGTGCGCCTGAACAGCGAAATCAGCCGTAAGGATATGCTGCTGCTGGCGCTGATGTCGTCGGAAAACCGCGCCGCCGCCAGCCTGGCGCACCACTATCCGGGGGGCTACAACGCTTTCATCAAAGCGATGAACGCCAAGGCCAGGGCGCTGGGCATGACCAATACCCATTACGTCGAACCGACCGGGCTCTCTATTCATAACGTGTCGACGGCGCGCGATCTGACCAAACTGCTGATCGCCACCAAGCAATACCCGTTGATTGGCCAGCTCAGCACCACCACCGAGCGCATGGCCAGCTTCAAAGATCCGAACTATACGCTGCCGTTCCGCAACACTAACCATCTGGTGTATAACCCGAAATGGAACATCCAGCTGACCAAAACCGGCTTCACCAACCAGGCGGGCCACTGCCTGGCGATGCGTACGGTAATCGGTAACCGCTCGGTGTCGCTGGTGGTGCTGGACGCCTTCGGCAAATATACCCACTTCGCCGACGCCAACCGGCTGCGCAGCTGGATTGAAACCGGCAAGGTGACGCCGATCCCGGCCGCCGCCCGCGACTATCGTCGCCAAAAAGACGCCAGCCTGGCGAAAAACGCCACCGAATGACCCGCCTGGCGGCCTGCTCGTTTGCAGCAGGCCGCTATCGGCCCTCGGGCCGCCTGATGACAAATCCCCGCTCGCGATCGCCGTCGAAACCCGCTTTGAGATAAAGCTGGTGCGCGCCGGTGCGTTGCTGCCCCGACAGCAGCATCACCTTGTAACAGCCCTTGCGCCAGGCCAGCTGCAGCGCGTATTCGATCATCGCGAGCGCCACGCCGTGGCCGCGGTAGGGCTCCGCCGTCACCACGTGTTCGATGACGCCGAACGGCTGCGCCTGGTGCGCCAGCCCCGGGATCAACGCCAGCATGCAGGTGGCGATCGGCTGTTCCTCGTCCGCCGCCACCACCAGACGGATCGCCGGATCGTCCAGCAGGCGCTGCAGGGTGCGGCGCGCGTCGTCGGTGCGCAGCGGCGCGTCCTGCGGGCGCAGCTCGCGATACAGAGCCAATAGGCCGTTGAGATCGTCCGGCTGCGCCAGGCGATGAATGATGCTCATGGTTGCTCCTTTCCGCCGCTTCAACGGTAATCCGCTATCCTCCATTAATACCACAACGATTGCCGGAGAGGATGTTATGAGTCAGGTTTCGACCTTTGTCATGTTCCAGGGGGAGGCGCAGCAGGCGATCGACCTCTACAGCCAGGTGTTTGCGCGTTTTCGGCTCATGCAGGTGCAGCATTACGACCCGACGCCGGACGGCCGGCGATTGATCAAGCATGCCACCATCGATTTCGATCGGCAGAACCTGGTGTTTATCGACAGCCCGATCAGCCATGATTTCAGCTTCACCCCGGCGGTATCGTTGTTCATCAATCTGCCTAACGAAGAGGCGCTGGAGCAGGCTTTCCACCGCCTGGCGGAGGGCGGCAAGGTGTTGATGCCGCCCGACGACTACGGCTTCAGCGCCCGCTTCGGCTGGCTCAACGATCGCTTTGGTCTCTCCTGGCAGCTCAATGTGCCGGCGGGGGATCTGCCCTGAGGCTAAGGGGGAGCGTGCAAAAGGCATGGCAGTTCCTGCTGTTGTTTCATATGCTTATCGCCGGGGCAGCGGCTCTGCCGTGGGGAATACCGACAACATCAGGGAAAGGTGCGAATTGATTGATTTTGACCGCTATGTTGAGCAAGCGAGGTCTTACGGTGAGTGGCCGGGGGCACAGGTGGGCACGTCGTCCGGCAGCGTTGAGGGATTGAGCTACCACCTGTATCGGCAAACTGCCGAGAGTGAAGACGTGATCGTGGTTTATCACGGCGGCGGGGTTAACAGCGCCGCCGGGTATGACATTCTTGCGCGCCGGCTGGCCGCTGAGCCAACGTTCGCGGTGTGCCTGGTCGATATTCGCGGGCATGGCGACTCCACGGGAGAGCGGGGGACGGTTGAGCGGCCTGAGCGTATTTGGCGCGATGTCGATGTCATGCTGGCGGAAATTCGCCGCCGTTTTCCGTTGGCGCGCAGACACCTGCTTGGCCATTCCAGCGGCGCCGGGATGTTGCTCAACTACCTGACCCGCTATCCTTGTGAACAGCAGGCGGACAGCCTGATCCTGCTGGCACCCGAGCTGGGGCCATTTTCCGGGATGGCCCGCGATCTGCCGGCGGCGGCCCGCTTTGCCCAGGTGCGCCAATGGCCTTTTGTGGCCAATGCGCTCAGCGGTGGACGGTGGTTTGGGCAATCTCGGGCGGTCAGTCTGAATTTTCCCCCGGCCGTGCTGGCCGCCGCCCCCGATTTTGTCTGCCAATACAGCGTTAATATGGCTAACGCCTTGACGCCACGTACCCCGGCAAAGCAACTGGCGGCGCTGCGATTGCCGACCTTGCTGCTGGCGGCGGCGCAGGATGAGTTGTTCAGCGCGCAATCCTTGCAGGGTTTCGTCGAACAGCATGGCAGCGTGCATGTTGCCTTTGGTTTGCTTGAGGGCAGTACGCATTTATCGTGCGTCTTTGAGGCCCACGATCATGTTATGCGCTACCTCTCGCGCGTATTCGCTGTCGCATCTAATGGAGACGTATCCGCGTAGCTGTTTGTTTATTAACCACTTCTTCTCCGTCATTAACTGGACGGAGGAGTGGTGATTAAGATCACGAAATTAGTTAATAAATCTTTATGAATTTGATTGCAAAGTGTTAACATCCCGCCGCTTTCATTAGGCTTGCTAATGATATTCTTATTGTCAAGGAATGCTCAGGATGGATTACCAAAACGTCTTTCAATTGACGGATCAGGAAAGAAACGAGTTATTTTCGGCATTAGATAAAATTGCTTGCGATCCCGCCGGCGGTGATGCGTATATTCACGCCATGCGATCGGCCATGATTACCCACTTGCCCCACAGATTAAGCGCCGCATTAAGCCAGCAAAAGGCATCAATCAAACCACGGCCTTATCTTATTTTAAAAAATGTGCCGGTGGATAAAGAAGTGTTCTTTTCCCCTTGCCCGAACCAGTATACGCCTTCGGCCAAGTCCGGGAATATCAGTGAAAACCTGTTGGTCGGCATCTCTTCGTTAATCGGCGAACCCTATTCGATGTATTTCGAAGGGAAGGAACTGATTAATAATCTGATCCCCAAACGTGAAGCCAAAAAAGAGTATACCGGTCTGGGGTTCGATGTTGAACTGGACTTCCATATTGAAAATGCGGCGCTGAAACACCTGGAACAGTTCAACGTTTCGCCGATGGGCCTGCTGCTGGCCGGCGTGCGCCGCGATCCGCACAGCCCGATGACGCGCATCTCCGATTCGCGTTTGGCTATCGCTCAACTGAGCCGCGAGGACGTCGAAACGCTGGCCAGCCCGCTGTACAGCATCAAGCTGCCATACCGTTGGCGCCAGTCCACCCAGGCCGGGCGCGAAGAAACCGCGCTGGTGCCGTTGATTTCGCAAAATCACGTATTGCCGGATGTGAGCGCCGTCTTTTATCCCGGCATGATTGCGGCCAGCACGCCACGAGCGGAAGCTGCGCTGGAGCGTTTCTACGGGCTGGTGAAAGAAAACGCCATCGGCATCGATATTTGCCCGGGCGATTTGGTGTATATCGATAACCGCTTTGCGCTGCATTCGCGCGATAAATTCACGCCTTCTTTCGATGAAAGAGATACGCCGTTGCGCTGGGTGCAACGCGTCTTCATTTCGGCAAGCTTGTGGAATCACCGCAACCTCAATCAGGTTGAAGAGCGCATTTTCTCGATTTAAGGTTATTATTCATGCTGAACGTTTTTCTTTCTATATTGCCGATTTTTTTGTTAATCGTGCTGGGTTATTGTTCGAAACTCTGTGTTAAAGATGTCACCGTATTTTGGGGCTTCTCAGACAAATTCGTTTATTACCTGTTTTTTCCGGCGCTGTTGATATTGGATATCAGCGAGGCGGATTTTAGCGGCGCGGACAGCTTTTATCCCGTAGTGGCGACCATTGTTTCCACGCTGGCCATCGCGTTGATTATTTTCGTTGGCAAACTGTTCTTCAATACGTCGGCCGATCTGTTTACCTCCATTTTTCAGGGCGGAGTCAGATACAACTCTTATGTATTCATCGCGCTGTCGCAATCGCTGTTCGGCAGCGAGGGGGTGGCGCTGTCCGGTTTCTTCGTGGCGTATATGATCATTCTGACCAACATCATGAGCGTGTTGGTGATGAACCACTACGGCACCGGCAGCAAGAAAAGCCTGAGCGGCGCGCTGCTGGCGCTGACGAAAAACCCGCTGATCATCGGCGCGTTGTTCGGGGTGCTGATGAACCTGTGCAACCTGCACATTACCGGCGCGCTTAAACAGCTGTTCGTTTATCTCTCCAACGCCGCCACGCCGCTGAGCCTGATGTCGGTTGGCGCAGGGTTGATCGTCAGCATGCATATCCGCAAGCTGGTTTCCATCTCTTATGCGACCGTGCTGAAGCTGGTGGCCATGCCGCTGATTACCATTGCGCTGGTGCACTATTTCGGCGCGACCGGCGTGCCGGCCAGCATCGCCATTCTCTACTCCGCCGTGCCTTGTGCCGGCAACGCCTATATTCTGGCGCGGCAAATGGGGGGCGATCATGAAGCGATGGCCTCCATTATCACCTGGACGACGCTGCTGTCGGTTATCACCGTGACGTTCATCCTGGGCAGCGTAGCGCTCTAACGCCGGCGCCGGGCGGCATTCGCCCGCCCGGCATTTTCCGCGATCCTCCCATATCCTTTCATGACGCTTTACCGCTATGCTAAACATAGAATGGCCCGTGAACATGAAAAGGATGAATCATTTTGGCAGGAAGTAGCTTACTTACCCTCATCGACGACATCGCCTCGTTGCTGGACGACGTCTCGTTAATGAGCAAGATGGCGGCAAAAAAAACCGCCGGGGTGCTGGGGGACGATCTGGCGCTCAACGCGCAGCAGGTCACCGGCGTTAAAGCCGACCGCGAACTGCCGGTGGTGTGGAGCGTCGCCAAAGGCTCGTTGATCAACAAGGCAATCCTGGTGCCGCTGGCGCTGCTGATCAGCGCTTTCGCGCCCTGGGCGATCACGCCGTTGCTGATGGTGGGCGGCGCCTACCTGTGCTACGAAGGGTTCGAAAAGGTGTTTCACAGCCTGAGCCACGGCAAGGCGTCACAGGAGGAAAAATCGGACGGTCCCGGCGCCAATGAGGATGCCGCGGCCTATGAGAAACGTAAGGTGAAAGGCGCAATACGCACCGACTTCGTGCTATCCGCCGAGATTATCGCCATCACCTTGGGCACGGTCGCCGGCGCCACCTTCAGCCAGCAGGTGATCGTCTTGTGCGGCATCGCCGTCGTGATGACGCTCGGCGTGTACGGCATCGTCGCCGGCATCGTCCGGCTGGACGATCTGGGGCTGTATCTGAGCCGTAAAAGCAGCGCGGTGGCACGCTCCCTCGGCAGCGGCATCGTGCGTGCCGCGCCTTATCTGATGAAGACGTTGTCGATCGTCGGCACCATTGCCATGTTTATGGTCGGTGGCGGCATCCTGACCCACGGCCTGCCGCCGGTGCATCATCTGTTCGAAGACTGGGCTTCGTACACCACCGTGGTGCCGACGTTTGGCCATCTTTTGCAGGGAGTGGTTCCGGCTCTGCTGAACGTGGCGTTCGGGCTGGTGGCCGGCGGCGTGGTGCTGGCGGTGGTGTCGGCGCTGGGGGCGGTGCGCGCGCGTTTCAAGGCATGATGAAAAGTCTCGCCCCGAGAGGGGCGGGACGTATGAGACGGATTAAAAGATCAGTTTGAGAACGCCGGTAATCGTCAACAAACCCACGATGAAGATGATGGCGACAATCCACAGAATAATTTTCATTTACTTCTCCCTTACCGGTTAAATGTGGCGCGCAACTGGCGCTAACTCAATGAAATCACTCTTCACTATAGACGCTAACTCTCTATCGTGCGTCGTCAATCATTCACGGGCGCTGATTGTCGCCCGCGCCCAGCGCACGCTGCATGATGTGGGTATCGCGCCATTCCCCCAGTTTGAATCCCACGGCCTTTAACGTTCCGACGCTGGTAAAGCCGAGCGACTGGTGCAGCGCCAGCGAGCCGCGGTTGGCGGCGGAATCGCCGACGATCGCCAGCATCTGGCGCCAGGGGCCTTGTTCGCAGCGGGCGATAAGCGCGCTCAGCAGCGCCTTGCCGACGCCTTTGCCCTGTTGCCCTTCGGCAATATACACCGAGTCTTCCACGGTAAAGCGATAGGCCGGCCGGGGGCGATACGGCGTGGCATAGCAGTAGCCTACAATACGGCCTTCGCTTTTCGCCACCAGCCAGGGCAGCCCGGCTTCTTGCACCTTGCTCAGCCGCAGCTGCATTTCCGCCAAGTTCGGCGGCTGTTCTTCAAACGAGGCGGCACCGTACAGCACGTGGTGGGTGTAAATGCGCAGCACGGCGGCCATATCGTCCGGCGTGGCATCGAGGAGGCTGAGTACGGGAACGGAGAGCGTCATGGTAATGCCTGTTTACCTTGGAAATCAGCGGATAAGCGCCATTATGCGCGCCGCTCGCCGTCGGGGTAAATCGGGTTTTCTTATGGTGAGATAAGAAAAGTCGATGGTGAGCGGGAAGGGGCTCTTTGGGGAGACCCCCTGTGGCGCTGTGCCCGGAATTACCAGCCTTTCACCGCGCCGCCGTTGAAGATTTTCTCGGCGGCCTTGGCCACTTCGTCTGACTCGTAGGCCTTGATGAAGTTCTGCACGTTCGGCGCGTCCTTGTTGTCTTCGCGGGTGACGATGATGTTGGTGTACGGCGAGTCCTTATCCTCGATGAAGATGCCGTCTTTGGTCGGCGTCAGACCGGTCTGGTTGATGTAGGTGGTGCTGATGACGGCGACGGTGACTTTCGGATCGTCCAGCACGTGCGGCAGCTGGGCGCCTTCCAGCTCCATGATTTGGTAATGGTGCGGGTTGGCGCTGATGTCCAGGGCGGTGGGCAGCAACCCCTTGCCTTGTTTCAGCGTAATCAACCCGGTTTTTTCCAGCAGCAACAGGGCACGCCCCAGGTTGGTCGGATCGAGCGGAATGGCGATCACCGCGCCGTCCGGCAGCTCTTTGAGCGATTTTATCTTTTTCGAGTAGCCGGCCATCGGGAAGACAAAGGTGTTGCCGACCGCCACCAGCTTATAGCCGTGATCTTTGTTTTGCTGTTCGAGGAACGGGCGGTGCTGGAACACGTTGGCGTCCAGTTCGCCCTTGTCGGTGGCGTCGTTCGGCAGCAGCGAACCGCTAAAGCCGACCAGCTCGACGTCCAGCCCGTATTTCTCTTTCGCCACCTGTCTGGCGACTTCCGCCACGTCCTGTTCCGCGCCGTTGATGACGCCGACCTTGATATGATCCCGATCGGTTTTTTGATCGCAGCCCTGAAGCGCCAATACGGCGGCAAAGGCCGCCGCCAGAGGGGTGATACGCCAGCGTAAGGTCATCGAAGTCTCCCTGAAAAGAACAATAAAATCAGTTGTTTTTTGTCCTTACAGCTAAGCCTGAACCGCCGATGAAGTCAAACGCTCGTTCAGCATAAACGGCTATAGCTTATAGCCGTTATGCGGCGGGGGATTATCGGCTGAGCGAACGCAGCACCACGATGCCCGGCGTAGCCATCACGTAATCCATAAAGGGCGAATCGACCACCCGCATGTTGGCCTTGCGCGAAGAGGCATTGCGCAGCACCGGGCCGTTGTCGGTCATCACGAAGATGCCGGTGTGGGTCACGTCCAGCCCGTCCAGGTTGGTGTAAATACCGATGTAATCGCCGGTGCGCAGCTGGGCCAGCACCTTGTCGTCGAGGTTGTCGCTGGGGATATAGGTCACGCTGCGTTGTACGTTGGGCAAACCGGGCAGGTAGCTGCTGCCGTCCGCCTTGCGGTTGAGGGTTTTCACCAGGGTGACGGCGTGCGGGCTGAGCTGCGCGGTGATGTCTTCGGCCACCTGGTGCGGCCGTTGCGCCCAGTCGGTGAAGAAGTGTTTGCGCTGCGGGAAGGCGATTTTGCCGTCGACATAGCGAATGTCTACCAGACGCTGTACGAACTCGCCCTCGCTACGGGCGGTGCTGAGCGCTTCCACATAATCGATGTAGGTGAAGCAATCCAGCCCGCGGAAGTCGATCACCAACTTCTCGGGCGTGCTCTGCGAGCCGATCAGGCGGTTGGCGAGATAGGGCGTGCCGAGAAATTCGCGCGAAATCAAATCGACGGTGCGGCCATGCGGCTGTGCGGCGGGCCAACCGGCGCGCAGCGCGAGGATCTCACGCAGCTTTCTGCGGGTGCTGGCGTCCATCTCAGGCTGCACGCCCGGCGGCGAAGCGGTGACGTCGGTCGGCGGCGTTGCGGGGGGGACGGCGGCGGGGCGATCGGCGCATCCGCTCATGGCGATAGCTAACATCAGTAAAACAACCTTGTTCTGGTTCATACGGCCCTCCCTGGGTGTCGCTGGTTTATCAGAGTCAGTGATAACAGTTCTCATCCGATGGTAGGGGTTAAAAAGTAAACATAGCCTCAATGGCGGCCGATAAATCAGTAACCGATTTCGCTATTGAACGGCAAATACCAGAACAGCGCGATTTCGTGATCGGCGATCTCCGGCTCGGCGCGGTACAGCAAACGGTCGATGCCGCCGAGAATAAACCCGTAATGCTGGTAGCAGCGACAGGCGGCCAGATTGTTGTTCTGCGTTTCGAGCATCATACCCGAGGTTTCCTGCTGCCGCGCCCACTGTTTGGCGCAGTCCAGCAGCGCCCCGGCGATGCCCTGACGGCGCGCGTGAGCGCTGACCGCGATCTCGTCGATCAGGGTATAACCGTTCCAGTTTTTGCTCAGCGTGATGTGGCCAACGGCGTCGTCCTGGCGATACGCCAGGAAAGTAGCGCTGTCTTCGTTGGCGAACGGCGCCAGGGGATACTGCTTGCGAAACGGCGCCACCGGGTGGGTTGGCCAGCTGTCGACCGGCGTGTCGAACTGCGGCAGGGCGTAACAGCGGATGGTAAAGCCGAAATCGCCGCGCGTCAGGTAATCATCGGGCAGCGCCTCAATGGCTGCGATGCGGATGGCCGGGGTCATTACGGCAGCTCCCGCAGCAGGCGCGCCGGGTTGCCGGCATAAATCCCCTTGCGGGTGATGTCGCGGGTCACGACCGCCCCGGCGCCGATCACCGCGTCGCTGCAGATCTCCACCGCCAGGATCGTGGCGCCGGAGCCGATGGATACCCGATCGCCGACGCGTGTGCGCCCCCAGCTGGCCGGATCGGCATTGGGCGCGCCGTCTTTGAACAGATCGTTGGCGAAGGTGACGCCGTGGCCGACAAAGCACGCTTCGCCGAGGGTGACGTATTCGCAGATAAAGCTGTGTGACTGAATTTTACTGCGCGCGCCGATGCTGACGTGGCGCTGGATCTCCACGAACGGGCCGACGAAGACATCGTCGCCGAGCCGACAGCCGTACAGATTGCAGGGTTCGACAACGGTGACGTTGCGCCCCGCGTCGACGTCGACGATCCCCGCCTGGCGGGTGGTGATAACGGATGACATGACCTTCCTCGCAGCCTGGTTTTTATGGTGGGAGTATAAGACAAAGCGCCGCGGCGTTGCGCTTTCCGCACGTTTTTTCGCCGAAAGACTATAATTAGTACAGGGGAGAGAGCCCCGTGGCCGCAATCCTCGCACGGGTAGCAGTCCGTCGGAGGTGTGAAATTCGTTCGCCGATCGCGGCCTACGGCGAGATAGGAGGTGTCTCATGGTCAGTCATGTTTGGGGACTTCTGGCGCATCCCAGCGCCGAGTTCGAACAGATCAAAAGCGAGAATGAAAGCGTCTCGCACCTATACACCCATCACGTGTTGCTCTTGGCAGCCATCCCGGTGGTCTGCGCCTTTATCGGCACCACCCAGTTGGGCTGGCTCTCCGGCGAGGGACATGCCATCAGGCTCGACATGTTTACCGCGCTTTATACCGCCGTGGCGTTTTACCTGCTGATGCTGGCGGGCGTAGCAGCCATGGGGAAAGTCATTCACTGGATGGCGCGGCGCTATGAATCGCGCCCCAGCCTGCACCGCTGCATGGTGTTCGCCGGCTACGTGGCGACCCCGATGTTCCTCAGCGGGATTGTGGCGCTCTATCCGGTCGTCTGGCTGTGTCTGTTTGTCGGCATTATCGGCCTGTGCTATTCGGGCTATCTGCTGAATCTGGGGATCCCGCACTTCCTGAATATCGACAGTAAGGAAGGGTTCATCTTCTCCAGCTCGACCTTCGCTATCGGCATCCTGTTGCTCGAGCTGCTGCTTGGGGTGACGGTGCTGCTGTGGGGGTACGGTTCCTGGTTGTTCTGAGTTAACGGCTGTTGTTATCGCCCCCGCGCCGGTGGAACGGCGCGGGGGCTTTTGCTTTTATACGCGGCGGAAAACCAGCATCACGCCGAGCACGATGCCCGCCATGCCCAGCAGGCTCAGCGCCGCCAGCGCGTGGCCGAGCAACAGGTAGTCCAGCAGGGCGGTCACCGCCGGGATCAGATAGAACAGGCTGGTGACCTGCACCAGGTTGCCGCGTTGGATCAGGCGATACAGCAAGAAGGTCGCCAGCACCGAGATCACCACCGCCATCCACAGCAGCGGCAGCACGAACGCCGGCCGCCATTCGACCCGCAGCGGCTCAAACGGCAGTGCCAGCGTACACATCAGCAACCCGACGGCATACTGCAGCGGCAAGACCGCCAGCGGCGGCTGCGTCATGCCTTTTTGCAGCATAGTGCCGGCGGTCATGCAGCCCAGCGCGATAAAGGCGAACAGCATGCCGCTCAGCGAGAAGTGGGCGACCATCAGGCTTTGGTACACCACCAGCGTCAGCCCGACCATTGCCAGCGCCAGGCCGAGCGCCCGCAGCCCGGTGCAGCGCCGTTCGGTGATGAACTGGGTGAGGATCGGCTGTACGCCGAGCAACGTCGCCAGCACGCCGGGCGTAATACCCTGTTCCAGCGCCAGCAGATAGCCGATCTGATAGCTGCCAATCATCAACACGCCAATCAGCGCGACGCGCCGGCGGGTGCCGGGAGCGGGCAGGCACTGGCGCTGCCACAGGCCGATGGCCAACAGCACCGCCAGCGCGATGGCGCAGCGGAAGAACAGAAAAGCGAAGGCGGAGGCGTGCTCCAACCCCCAACGGGAGAAGATCGCGCCGCTGCTCCAAAGCAGGACGAACAGCGTAGCCAGGCCGGCATTGGCCCAGAGAGAAGGTAATCGCATGTCAATTTCACCTGTCGTGAAAATTACAGGCTCCGGCGCGCGCGGCGGTCTACGCCTGAACGCTACAGATCAATAAGCCGGAGGTAAAAAGTCGGTTTTGCTTAGCGCACGACCACAATGCGTGGCGGGTAAGCGGCAACCGCTGAAACGACAGAGGAAACGGCGGGTGGGGCGGAGGAAGCACACAGCAAAACGACGGCCGGAATGGTCGCGTCTGTCGGATCTGTGCTGTGCGCCAGGTAGGTCATGTGAGTTCCTGAAAATCGGCAATGAAACTAATCGCTTCAAACATAACCAAGTTCGCCGGGGTGCGCAATCGGAAATCACTATGATTTAATTGATAATGAAAATCATTATCATTAATAAAAGGCTGTGCTATGTTGCTTTGGTCGCGCAGTGTTGACGCAGGGGCGCGGCTTGCTCCCTGCCTGGCTCCACGCAGCACGTGCGGCAAAAGACGTTGCGATTCGTTTTTGCAGAAGGCGCGTAATCGTGGTAAAAACATTGATATGTTATAATATAACAATTTAAGCATGATGAATTCAATTCACGACATCCTCCACGTTGATGGGGTTAGCCTGACCGGCCACGGTGAGGCATTGATACTCGACAACATCCATTTCGCGCTGCGCGCCGGTGAGAAGCTGGCGGTGATCGGCCCTAACGGCAGCGGCAAGTCCAGCCTGCTGCGTGCCCTAATCGGCGAAATGCGGCCGGACAGCGGCGGCATTTACTGGCGAGGGCACGCCTTGTCCGCGTGGCCGGCGGCGGAACGTGCCAAAAGCATCGCCTTTCTGGCGCAAAACGATTCGCCGGATTTGCGGCTGTCGGTTGAGGATTACGTGGCGTTGGGCCGTTTGCCGCATGGTGCACGCTCTGCGGCGGGAAAACGCATCGTTGACGAAGCCATCGGGGAAGCCGGGCTGGCGCCGCTCAGGCACCATCCGTTGGGGCGGCTCTCGGGCGGCCAGCGTCAGCGCGCTGCGCTGGCTCGGGCGTTGGCGCAGTCTCCCGATCTGTTGTTGCTGGATGAACCGACCAATCACCTCGATCCGCCCGGGCGCTCGGCGCTGCTGTCGTTAGTGAAAAATAAAGACATCGCCGTGATTGCGGTACTGCATGACCTGCCCGTGGCAGAGGCGTTTGCCGATCGGATCCTGGTGCTCAACGAAAGCCGTCAGGTGGCCTGTGGTACGCCCGAGGCGGTGTTACAGACCTCGGTGATTTTGCCGGTGTTCGGCATGAACAGCTTCAAGGTGGCGCATCCCGTCAGCGGGAAAACGCTGCGCATTTTTGACGTTCCCCATTGCGCTTGATAAACCAGAGAGAAACATGAACGCACGCGTATTCATCCTGCTTCTGCTGCTGGCCGCCAGGTCGGCGGCGGCCGAACATTTTCCCGTCACCGTAGAAAGCTGCGGTGTGCCGGTCACCTTCAACCAGGCGCCGCAGCGCGCCGTCATCAACGACATCAACATGGCCGAGATGGCCTTTGCACTGCATCTGCAGGATCGCATTGTCGGGCTGACCGGCATCACCGGCTGGTACAAACTGACGCCCGACTTCAAGGCCGCGATGGGCGCCATTCCCGAACTGGCGCCGAAATATCCCGCTTTGGAAACGCTGCTGGCGGCACAGCCGGACTTCTTTTTCGCCGGCTGGAATTACGGCATGAAGATCGGCGGCGACGTCACGCCGGAGAAACTCGCGCCGTTCGGCATCAAAACGCTGGTGCTGAGCGAGAGCTGCGTACAGGCCGGCGGGCGGCCGCAGAAGGCCGATATGAACCTGCTGTATGACGATGAGCTGAAGCTCGGCAAGATTTTCGGCAAGCGGCAAGAGGCCACCGCGCTGGTTGAGGGCTGGAAGCGCCGGTTGGCTGCGCTGCCCGCCAGGCCGGCGGGCCAGCCGCCGCTCAAGGTGTTCGTCTATGACTCGGGGGAGGAGAAGCCTTTCACCAGCGGCAAATACGCTATGCCGACGGCGATCGTCGAAGCGGCGGGCGGCCGCAACGTGATGGACGGCTTGCCGGCGAGCTGGACGACGGCGTCCTGGGAGGCGGTCGCGGCGGCCGAACCCGACTTCATTATTCTGCTGGATTACCAGACCGGATCGGGTGCCGATGCGCTGCGGCGCTTCCTCGAGTCCCACCCGTTGATGAAATTGACGCCTGCCGTACGGCACCACCGCTATCTGAAACTGCAGTATGCGGAGCTGACGCCGGGGCCGGCCAACATCGGCGCGGTGGAAAAGCTGGCGCGGGCGCTGTACGCGCCGGAGGCTGAATGAACTCGCCGACCCGGCGGTTTATGCTGCTCGCGCCGTTGGCACTGTCGGTATTGTGCGGGTTAATGATCTGGAGCCTGCAGCTGGGCAGCGTCGCGCTGTCATGGCGGCAGACGATGGCGGCATTGGGGCTTTCATCGGTGCCCCTCTCCGGCATGCTGGATACCATCGTCGTGCAACTGCGGGTGCCCAGAGCCTTGCTGGCGGCCTTGACCGGCGCCGGGCTGGCGATGACCGGCGCGCTGCTGCAGACCACCACCCGCAATGAGCTGGCCGATCCTTTTTTGTTTGGGCTCTCCTCCGGCGCCTCCGCCGGCGCGGTGCTGGTCATCACGCGCTTCGGCGACGCGCTCGGCGCGCTGACGTTGCCGCTGTCCGCTTTCGTCGGCGGCATTTTGTCCGCATTGGCGGTGATGATCCTGTTTCGCGTCGGCCGGGTCAGGCGCGCCGAGCAGCTGATCGTTTGCGGCCTGGCGGTCTCGTTTTTGTTCAGCGCGCTCACCAGCTACCTGGTGTTTTCCGGCGATCAGCGGGCGGCCGGTTCGGTGTTGTTCTGGTCGCTCGGCGGGTTGGGGCTGGCGCGTTGGGATAATCTGTTCATTCCGCTGGCGAGTTTCGTGCTGCTGGCCGGGTTTACGGCGCTGCGTTGGCGGGCGCTGGACGCGCTGCTGGCGGGCGAACAAACCGCCCATTCGATGGGGGTCAACGTGGCGCGGCTGCGCACCGAGACCTTTCTGTGCTGCGCACTGTCCACGGCGTTTCTCGTTTCGCTGACGGGCGTGATCGGCTTTGTCGGGCTGATGGTGCCCTATCTGGCCCGGCGCCTGGTGGGCGTGCGCCACCGTTTGGCCGTGCCGATGTGCGGCCTGCTGGGGGCGCTGCTGCTGACCGGGGGCGACATGCTCAGCCGCAGCCTGATCCCCCATCAGGAGCTGCCCATCGGCATCATTACGGCGGGGCTGGGGGGCGCGTTCATCGTGTCCTTGCTGCTGCGCGCGGAACGATGAACGCTACCCTGCCTCAATAGAGTTCCAGATGCAGGCGCTGCTGCTCAATCAGCGTCTGCCACAGATTTTCCGCCCCGCAGGCTTGCTCCAGCGCCGTTGCCACGGCATGTTCCAGATACTGGCGATTGCCGCACAGGTAGACATGCGCTCCCCGGCGCAGCAGGCCGCTGATGGCATTGGCATGATCGCCGATCGCATGCTGCACATAGTATTTGGCGGCGGCGTCGCGCGAGAAGGCGGTGATGAGGCGCGTGAGCACGCCCGCCGCGTTCAGTGCAGCCAACTCCTCGCGATACAGGAAATCTTCATCGCGCCGTTTTTCGCCGAAGATCAGCACGGTTTCGCGCCGTTCACCCTGGGCGGCCATTTCGCGCAGCAAGCCTATCAAGGGTGCGATGCCGGTACCGGTACCAATAAGCAGCACCGGCACAGTGGTATCGCGCGGCAGGTAAAAGCCGGGGTTGGCGCGGCAGAAGAGGCGGAAAGGGCCGGGTTGGCTGAGCAGCCAGCCGGTCGCCGTGCCGCGCCGGATGCGGCCGCCGCGTTCATAATGTACGTCGCGCACGCACAGATCGAGGCTCTCTGCCCGCGTTGCCGAAGCGATGGAGTAGGCGCGCGGCAGGCAAACGGGCAGCAGCGCCAACAGGTTCTCCAGCGTGACCGCGTGCGGCGGGCAAAAATCGTGCAGCACGTCCAGCAGATCGGCGCCGTACAGATAGCTCTCCAGGGCTTTGCGTTGGCGGATCTTAAGCAAGCCTTTGAGCTCTTCGCTGTCGGCCAACTGCGCCAGTTCGCGCAGCGTCGTTTTGCTGAGCTGGCGCAGCTCCCGGCGGCGCAGCGCGTCGGCGGCCTCCGGTCTGCCGAGCCAGTCTGCCAGCCGGATCAATAATCCTTCGTCGTTCTCCGGCAACAGATAGACGGTATCCCCCGCCCGGTAAACGATGCCGCTGCCGGCGATATTCAGCCGCAGGTGCCAGGCCTGCGGCGTGCGTGCGCTGAGCGGCCGCCGTTCGAGGAGGGGGGCGCTGAACGCATGGTCTTCGCCGTAGGCGGTCACGCGCAGATGCAAATCGCGGCCGACCTGGGTATCGCCGGCCAGCACCTTCTCCAGCGTCGTCAGCCAGGTTGCGAAGAACGGTTCGAAGTTAACGTCGGCGTCGACGCGATTGATGATGGCGCGGGCACCGTATTGCGTCAGACGCGCATCCAGCGCCTGCGTGAAGCCGCAGAAATGCGGGTACGCGGTGTCGCCGAGACCGAAGATGGCGTAGCGCAACCGGTGGCGATCCGGCCATTGCGCCAGCGCGTCGGAAAAGCGCTCGGCGTTGGCGGGCGGTTCACCGTCGCCAAATGAGCTGGAGACGATCAGCAGGGCGTCACGTTCGCCCACATCGGCGGGCTGGATGGCGTTAAGTTCTTTCACGACGGGGCGGTAGGGTTGCAGGCTGCTTTGCTCGCCCAGGCGCATCGCCAGCGCCCGGGCGTTGCCCGACTCCGAACCGTAACCAATCAGGATGCGTTCGATAAGGTCGGCCATGGCGGTTACTTGTCGTAGTGGTTGTCGAACTGTTCTTTGGCGAATTCCACCGATTCGAAGTCGGTCATCAGATCGTTGATCACGCGGCGGATGCTGATATAGGCCGCGATATTGCCCTGGGCGTCATACAGCGGCTGCACCGTGGTGTCGACCACGTACAGCACGCCGCCTTTGCCGACGTTCGGAATGATGCCGGTCCAGATGCCGCCTGCCTTGATGGTGTCCCACATCGCTTTGTAAACCGCTTTCGGCACGGAAGGGTGGCGCACGATGCTGTGGGGCTGACCCACCAGCTCTTCCCGGGAAAAGCCGGTCAGTTGGCAAAACAGATCGTTGACGTAGGTGATGGTGCCCTGCAGATCGGTGGTGGAGATCACCATCACTTTATCGAGCGCGGACAACAGCTGGGCGGAATCGAGGGTCTGACTCATGGTAGGTTCCTTCTCATTAACAACTTCGCGGTGATTGCCACGGCGGATGCCATGTATCCGTCATGACAGCTTTGTAATTGATTCTCATTTGCGATTATGTGGTGAATGGTAATCGGGAAGTTTATAAGTTGCAATAAAAATGCATCTTTAAGGGCGCAGAAAGATCACGACGAGGCAGGCAGGGGGGAGGAAGCCCGCGCCGGGTGCGGCGGCGGGCTAATCGGGCGGTCTTAGCGGGGGCCTTCGGCCCAGCCTTTGCGTTTGCTGGTTTTGCCGATGCCGGGGTTGAAGCTGTTGGTCGGATCGGCGGCGCGGTAGAACGCCTGCAGATCCGCCTTGGCGTGGTACAGGTGGCCGACGTTATGCTCCGCCGGGTACTCGGCGCCGCGCCGGTTAAGGATCTCGAGCATCTTTTCCTTCAGCGCGTGGCTGTCGACGCCCTTTTTCACCACGTAGTCCTGATGGAAGACGTGGCACATAAAGTGGCCGTAGTACAGCTTATGCACCAGCTGGCTGTCGATCTCCGGCGGCAGGGTTTCGAACCAGTCGGTGTCGTTGCGGCGCAGGGCGATATCCAGCGCCAGAATATCCTCCACCTTGTCGGCGTGCACCGCATGGTAGCGCACGGCGGCGCCGGCGGCGGCGAAGCGGTGCAGGAAGGCCTTTTTGCCTTCGTCAGGCGTGCAGGCGAAGAAAGCGCCTTCGGCCTGGGCGAAGTACTCGGTCAGGTAGCGTTGCGCTTCGTCTACGCCGGGGCCGGCCATCTTCAGCAGCAGGTGATGTTCGAAACGTTCGCGGTATTCCTTCATACGCTTCGGCAGGTGGCTCGGCGCCAGATGGCTCAGGCCCTGCATCAACCGATCGGTCAGGTTGTGCGGCAGCAGCGGCAGCTTATTGAGGCTGGCGTCCATACGGCCTTTCAGGGTGAAGAAGCGCGGCATCTGATCGGTGCCGAGCTTGTCGATCATCATGAAGGTGTCTTTGCCGTATACCTCGGCGATGTCGAAGATATCACGGTGCATGTACTCACCGGCCACCGGCAGGTTTTCGAACTGGCTCAGCATGTGGCGGCGCAGTTCGGTCAGCACCGCGGTGTCGTTGGTGCCGATATAGAACACCTGCTCTTTGCCTTCTTTCTCGAAGGTGTCGAGCCGCACCGCGAACACCGCCAGCTTGCCGGCGCAGCCGGAGGCCTCGTACAGGCGGCGTTTGTCGGCGTTGAAGCGGGAAGGGGTGTCGGCATCGACGTCGCGCACCCGGCTGGCGTACTCGTTATCCGAGGCGCGCAGCTCGCCGTACTCGACGTCTGTCGGGCGATAGTCGCCTTTTTCCAGCCGGGTAAGGATCTCTTCAGGCGTGTCGCCGAGGCGGATGCCCAAATGGTTCACCAGGCGCAGCTGGCCGTCTTCCCCTAGCTGGGCGTACAGTGCCATTTCGGTATAGGCCGGGCCGCGTTTCACCAGCGAGCCGCCGGAGTTGTTGCACACGCCGCCAATCACCGAGGCGCCGATACAGGAGGAACCGATCACCGAATGCGGTTCGCGGCCGTAGGGTTTGAGCAATTTCTCGAGGTGGTGCAGGGTGCTGCCGGGGAAGCCGACCACCTGCTTGCCGTTGTCCAGCACCTGAATATGGTCGAGGCGCAGGGTGCTGACGATGACGATGTCGCGGTCATAGTCGTTGCCGCTGGGGGTTGATCCTTCGGTCAGGCCGGTATTGGCGGCCTGCATGATGACGATTTTGTCGGCGGCCACGCAGGCCTGCAAAATGCGCCACAGCTGCAGCAGGCTGGTGGGAAACACCACCGCCAGCGCCTGGCCTTCGCCGGAGCGGAACCCCTTGCGATACCGCTCGGTGTTGCGATCGCCGGTTAACAACTGCGGGCCGCCGACGATGTCCTTGAGCTGATTGATAAACGTCTGATTGCCTAACTGCATGCTGCCTGTCTCCCTGTCATCTCCGTCGCTTTAACCGCGGCGCCGGAGTGCCGCACATAAGCTAAGAGGTTATCATTTAAATAACTTATTAAGCTATCAGCTTACCAGGCTAATGGCTTGCGGGTTTAGTAGCGCTCGGCGTAGCCGGCCCGGCGCTCTTCGTCGCGCAGCGTCAGGATCTCCACGCCGTCGGCGGTGACCGCCACGGTGTGCTCCCACTGCGCCGACAGTTTTTTGTCGCGCGTCACCACCGTCCAGCCGTCTTTCTTCTGCTTGATGCGGCGGTCGCCCTGGTTGATCATCGGCTCGATGGTGAACACCATGCCTTCCTGCAGCACCAGACCGCTGCCGGGTTGGCCGTAGTGCAGCACCGCCGGCTCTTCATGCATATCGCGGCCGATGCCGTGGCCGCAATACTCCCGCACGATGCTGTAACCGGCTTGCTCGGCGTGCCGCTGGACGGCATGGCCGATATCCCCCAGGGTAGCGCCCGGTTTTACCGCGCGAATGCCTTGCCACATCGATTCATAGACGTTGTTCACCAGCCGTTTGGCCAGCGGCGTCACCTGGCCGACGCAGTACATCTTGCTGGAGTCGGCGATATAGCCGCCGTTTTCCAGCGTGATGTCTACGTTGATAATCATGCCGGAACGCAGGATTTTGCTGGCCGACGGCACCCCGTGGCACACCACGTCGTCGATTGAGGTGTTGAGCACATAGGGGAAATCATACTGCCCCTTGCTGGCCGGGCGCGACTTCAGCTCGTCGACGATAAACGCCTCGGCGCGGTCGTTGATCTCCATGGTGGAGATGCCTTCGACGATGACCTCATCGAGCATAGCAAACACTTTGGCCAGCAGGGCGCCGGAATGGCGCATTTTGGCAATCTCTTCCGGCGTTTTAATCACAATCTGTTTCACCCGACAATCTCCTTCAGCGTCAGCGCGTTATCTTTCATCATCTTTTTTACCAGCTGCGGGTAGGTCAGTTCCGGATGGAACTCCGCCAGCATGCCGATCTTGATCCAGTACTCGGCCTGCGCGTTGATCGAACGCGTCATGGTCAGGCTCGCGAGGCGCAGATCGTCGTGCAGCGCGTCTGAAATTTTTACGATGCCCATCGGCGTCTCCCTAAGTGAACGATATATGAAGTGTATACGTTTAGGATGGTCATGATGTGGCATTCTGTGGCGTAAGAAGATTCTGGCAACAAGGATTGCCGCCGCCAGGCAATGCGTTTATTGTGATGAACGACTTTTTTGCCATGATTTTTCAGAAGGATTTAAGGCGTGACTAAACTACGTGTTGGGGTGATTTTTGGCGGTAAATCGGCGGAGCATGAGGTGTCGCTGCAGTCGGCCAAAAACATTGTGGATGCAATCGACAAAGAGAAGTTTGACGTCACGCTGCTGGGGATCGACAAACAGGGGCAGTGGCACATCAACGACGCCTCCAACTACCTGCTCAACGCCGAGAACCCGGCGCTGATCGCGCTGAACCGCTCGAACAAGAACGTGGCGCTGATCCCGGGCCAGGAAAAACAGCAGCTGATCGAAGCGGGCAGCGCCGGCGCGCTGGGCCAACTGGACGTCATCTTCCCGATCGTGCACGGCACGCTGGGGGAGGACGGTTCGCTGCAGGGGCTGCTGCGCATGGCCAATATGCCGTTCGTCGGCGCCGGCGTGCTCGGCTCGGCGGTCAGCATGGATAAAGACGTGACCAAGCGCCTGCTGCGCGACGCCGGGCTGGCGGTGGCGCCGTTCGTCACCCTGACGCGCGCCAACCGCGCCGGATTCACGTTTGAGCAACTGAGTGAGCGCCTCGGCCTGCCGCTGTTCGTCAAGCCGGCCAACCAGGGCTCCTCGGTCGGGGTCAGCAAGGCGGAAAACCGCGCCGAGTTCGACGCGGCGGTATCGCTGGCCTTCAGCTTCGATCACAAAGTGCTGGTGGAGTCGGCGATCGTCGGCCGCGAGATCGAGTGCGCGGTGCTGGGCAACGACGATCCGCAGGCCAGCGTGTGCGGCGAGATCGTGTTGAGTGACGCCTTCTATTCTTACGACACCAAATACATCAATGAGCAGGGCGCTCAGGTGGTGGTGCCGGCGGCAATCGCGCCGGAAGTGAGCGACCACATCCGCGAGGTGGCGCTGAAGGCGTTCCGCACGCTGGAGTGCTTCGGGCTGGCGCGGGTGGATGTGTTCCTGACGCCGGACAACCAGGTGGTGATCAACGAAATCAACACGCTGCCGGGCTTCACCAATATCAGCATGTATCCCAAGCTGTGGGCCGCCAGCGGCGTCAGCTATCAGGCGCTGATCACGCGCCTGATCGAATTGGCGCTGGAGCGCCACCAGCAGGATCGCGCGCTGAACAGTTCGGTGTTCGATCGCTAAACGCGGCAGGGGGCGGCGGTGCCGCCCCCGTCTATCACTTCACCGTCACGTCGATGTCGCCGAAATACTTCTTCGACAGCGCCGCCACCGTGCCTTGCTGTTTCACTTTGGCGATGGCGGCATCCAGTTTTTTCTTCAGCGCCTCATCCCCTTTACGCAGGCCGAAGGCGATACCTTCACCGAGGATTTTGTCGTCGCGCACCGCCTCGCCGACGAAGGCGAAGCCTTTGCCGTCCGGCTGCGACAGGAAGCCGCTTTGCCCCGACGGCGCCATCACCAGCGTGGCATCGAGCCGACCGGCCGCCAGATCGAGGTAAACCTGGTTCTGATCCTGATAAGACACCACGTCCACGCCCGCCGGCGCCCAATGGGTTTTGGCGTAAATCTCCTGAATCGATCCTTGCAGCACGCCCACGTGTTTGCCCGCCAGCGATTTGGCGTCCGGCAGCAGGCCGCTGTCGGCCTTGGCGATCAGGCGGTTCGGCACCTGATAGATGGCGTCGGTAAAGGCGATCGCCTGACGCCGCTGTTCGGTCACGTTCATCGCCGAGTTGATGGCGTCGAACTTGCGCGCCTGCAGCGCCGGGATCAGGCTGTCGAACGAGGTTTCCACCCAGCTGCATTTCAACTGCGCGGCGGCGCACACCGCGTCACCCAGTTCGATGTCGAACCCTTCCAGTTTGCCGCTGGCGGATTTGGATTCGAACGGCGGATACAGCGCTTCCAGGCCGAAGCGCAGGCTGTTTTCCGCCGCCAGCGAAGTGCCGGCGGCCAGCAGGCATCCGGCGGCGAACAGCGTTTTCAGTGCTTTCATAGGCAGTGCCCCTTTCCCATGGTCGGACAAAAAATTACGCCTGGCTCAGGCGGCGCGCGCCTTCCAGCAGGGTCTCGTTATCTTTGGAAAAACTCAGCCGGATAAGGCCGGTATTGGTGCCGTCGCTGTAGAACGCCGACAGCGGGATCGTCGCCACCTTCGCTTCGCGGATCAAGCGTACGGCGAAATCATTGTCGCTTTCGTGACTGAAGCCGCTAAAGCGGGCCAGCATGAAGAAGCTGCCGCGGCTGGGCAGCAGCTCAAAGCGCGAATCCTGCAAGGCGCTGGCCAGCAGATCGCGCTTTTGTTGGTAAAACGCCGCCAGCCCCAGGTAGCTCTGCGGGTTGGCGAGCGCGGCGGCGAAGGCGTGTTGCATCGGCGTATCGGCGGAGAACACCATAAACTGGTGCACCTTGCGGATCTCGTCCATCAGCGCCGCCGGCGCCAGGCAGTAGCCGACGCGCCAGCCGGTGACGTGGTAGGTTTTACCGAACGACGACACGATCACGCTGCGTTCCGCCAGCTGCGGATAGCGCGCCATGCTGTGGTGAATATCGCCGTCGAACACCACGTGTTCGTAGACCTCGTCGGACAGGATAACGATATCGGTGTCGCGGGTCAGGGCGGTCAGGCGCTCGATGTCGTGCTCGTCAAACACCGCGCCGGTCGGGTTGTGCGGCGTATTGACGATGATCATGCGCGTTTTGCCGTTGATGGCGGCGGCCACTTCGTCCCAGTCGACGCGAAAATCCTGCAGCGACAGTTTGATCGCTACCGGCGTGGCGCCCTGCAGGCGCACGATCGGCGCATAGCTGTCGAACGCCGGCTCGAAATAGATCACCTCGTCGCCGGGATGCACCAGCGCGCTGATCGCCGAGTACAGCCCTTCGCTGGCGCTGGCGATCACCGTGATTTCTTCGTCGGCGTCATAGCGTGCGCCATACAATCGTTCAGCTTTTTCCGCCAGAGCAGCACGTAACGCCGCCACGCCGCTCATCGGCGCGTATTGGTTATGACCTGCGCGCATGGCTTGTGCCGTTGCCTCGATCAGCTGCGGGTCGCCGGCGAAGTTGGGTGCGCCCTGCGACAGATTGAGAGCCTGATGCTCGGCGCTGAGTTGGCCAATGACGGTGAAAATGGTGGTGCCGACGTCCGGCAGCTTCGAGCGGGATGAGCAGGCGCTCTGCATGATGGGCTCCAGGCAAACAAGGAAGTGTTGAGCGATTAAGCATCAGCCGGCGTAGGCGGACAAGGGAAAGTTTGTCATACTTGCCATGCACTACGATCATACCTAATCGAGGCCCGCTATGCCGATATCCCTGCCGTCGCTCGACGTGTTGAAAACCTTCGTGGTGGTGGCGCAACGCCTCAACTTTACCCATGCCGCCCGGCAGCTGCACCTGACGCAGGGGGCGGTCAGCAGGCAAATCCTCGGGCTGGAACAGCGTCTGGGCTATCCGCTGTTCAGCCGCCAGGCGCGCGGTTTGGCGCTGACGCCGCAGGGCGCGCAGCTGCTGGCGCCGGTGCAGCAGGCGCTGGGGCAACTGGACGAGGCGCTGACGCGGGCCGCCGCCCCGCCGGGGGCGCTGCGCATCAAATGCCCGACCTGCGCGATGCGCTGGGTGCTGCCGCGCATCATTCGCCTGCAGAATGAACGGCCGGACATGCATATCGAGCTGACCGCCTCGGTGTCGCACGGTCTGGATTTCAGCACCGAGCAATTTGACGCCGCGGTGGTATTCGGCCGGCCACCGGGTAAAAAGCTGGCCGCGCACCTGCTGTTCGACGAAATCCTCACGCCGGTCTGCACGCCGACGTTCCTGCCGCCGGCGCCCCGGCTGGCGGATTTGACGGATAAAACCCTGCTGCACCCGACGCGCGATCGCCGCGACTGGCTGCGCTGGCTGAAGGCGGCGGGGGCCGATGCGCTGCCTTCCGGCAAGGCCCAGCATTTCGATACTCTCGATCTGGCGATGAGCGCCGCGCTGCAGGGGTTCGGCATCGCCATCGGCGATCTGTGCCTGCTGGAGGAGGATATCCAGGCGCAGCGCATCGTGACGCCGTTCCCGCTCTGCGTCAGCAGCGGTGCGGCCTATTATTTGGTCTATCCTGAACGCACGGTAGCGCCGCCGACGTTAACCGTACTGGTCGATTTTCTGGCGGCGGAGGCTGCCGACAGCCGCGCCCGGCTGCAGAACTACCTGCCGATAACCTGTAATGCTTTGTAAACATTACCGATGCGAATTCCCTTGGCGATGAAACAGAGTGTGGCAAACTGTTTCTTCACTCCGATTAAACCCCGCGGCTTTGGCGGCGGAAACACGCCTGAGATAAAACAAGATGAAATGGCTTTGTGTGGTGAGTATGTTGTCCGGTCTGGCCCTCAGCCCGGCTTTTGCGCAGGAAACGCCGATAACGCAGGGCATTCACGCCCAGCAGCGCGACGCCTTCGTGTCCCATTTGATGAAGCAGATGACGCTGGAAGAGAAGATCGGCCAGCTGCGGCTGATCAGCGTCGGGCCGGATAACCCGAAAGAAGCGATCCGCGAGGGCATCCGCAAAGGGCAGATCGGCGCCATCTTCAATACCGTCACCCGTCCGGACATTCGGGTGATGCAGGATCAGGCGATGCAGCTCAGCCGCCTCAAGATCCCGTTGTTCTTCGCCTATGACGTGGTGCACGGCCAGCGCACCGTGTTCCCGATCAGTCTGGGGCTGGCGGCCAGCTTCGATCTGGAAGCCATCGCGCTCAGCGCCCGCGTGGCGGCGCAGGAGGCCAGCGACGACGGCCTCAACATGACCTTCGCGCCGATGGTCGATATCACCCGCGATCCGCGCTGGGGCCGGGTCTCCGAAGGCTTCGGCGAAGACACCTGGCTGGTATCGACAATCGCCAAGGTGATGGTCGACGGTTTCCAGAACGGCGATCCGGCCAAGCCCGGTTCGGTGATGGCCAGCGTTAAGCACTTTGCGTTGTACGGCGCCGTCGAAGGCGGCCGCGATTACAACACCGTCGACATGAGCCCGCTGCGCATGCATCAGGACTATCTGCCGCCTTATAAAGCGGCGGTGGATGCCGGCAGCGGCGGGGTGATGGTGTCGCTCAACTCGGTGAACGGCGTGCCGGCCACCGCCAACCCGTGGCTGCTGAAAGACCTGTTGCGCGAGCAGTGGGGCTTTAAAGGCATCACCATCAGCGACCACGGCGCGATTAAAGAACTGATAAAACACGGCGTGGCCGCCGACGCGCGCGACGCGGTACGCCTGGCGATCACCTCCGGCGTCGACATGAGCATGAGCGACGAGTTCTACGACAAATACCTGCCGGGTCTGGTGAAAGACGGGCTGGTGCCTGAAAGCGATATCGACCGCGCCTGCCGCGACGTGCTGAACACCAAGTACGACATGGGGCTATTCACCAATCCATACATGCATCTGGGCCCGGCGGGTTCCGACCCGCAGGACACCAACGCCGAAAGCCGCCTGCACCGCGCCGAGGCGCGGGTGGTGGCACGCAAAACGATGGTGCTGCTGAAGAACGATAAGCAGACGCTGCCGCTGAGCAAACAGGCGACCATCGCGCTGGTCGGGCCGATGGCCGACAGCCAGCGCGACGTGATGGGCAGCTGGTCGGCCGCCGGAGTGGTCAAGCAGTCGGTGACCCTGCGCGAGGGGTTGGAGCGGGCGGTGGGCGACAAGGCGCGCATTCTTTACGCCAAGGGCGCCAACGTCACGCAGGATAAAGGCATCATCGACTACCTGAACGAGTATGAGCCGGCGGTGGCGTTCGACACCCGTTCGCCGCAGCAGATGATCGACGAAGCGGTACAGGCGGCGAACAAGGCCGACGTGGTGGTGGCGGTGGTGGGCGAATCGCAGGGCATGGCGCATGAGGCCTCCAGCCGCGCCGACATCACGATCCCGCAGAGCCAGCGCGATCTGATCGCCGCGCTGAAAGCCACCGGCAAGCCGCTGGTGCTGGTGCTGATGAACGGCCGGCCGCTGGCGCTGAGCTGGGAGAGCGAGCAGGCGGACGCCATGCTGGAAACCTGGTACAGCGGCACCGAGGGCGGCAACGCAGTGGCGGACGTGCTGTTCGGCGATTACAACCCGTCGGGCAAGCTGCCGATGACCTTCCCGCGCTCGGTCGGCCAGATCCCGATGTACTACAACCACCTGAACACCGGCCGCCCGTTCGGCAAGGAGAATCCGGGCAAGTACACCTCGCGCTACTTCGATTCGCCGAACGGCCCGCTGTATCCGTTCGGTTACGGCCTGAGCTACACCACCTTCAGCCTGTCGGATCTGAAACTGTCCAGCCCGACGATGGCGCGCAACGGCAAGCTAACCGCCAGCGTCACGCTGAAAAATACCGGCAAGTACGACGGCGCCACGGTGGTGCAGCTGTATCTGCAGGACGTGACCGCCTCGGTCAGCCGGCCGGTAAAAGAGCTGCGCAACTTCAAGAAAGTGACGCTGAAGGCCGGCCAGTCGCAGCAGGTTGAGCTGCCGATTAGCGAAGACGATCTGAAGTTCTACAACGCCAGCCTGAAATGGGGGGCGGAGCCGGGCAAATTCAACGTGTTCGTCGGCCTGGACTCCGACAACGTGCAGGCGCAAAGTTTTACGCTGAAGTAACCCTGTCCCCCTCGTTCGCCGCGCTGAGCGAGGGGGCATCCATTCCCGCTAACGTCATCGGAGCTTGCCTCATGAAACGCTATCTGGACTGCAGCGCCAGCGATCTGGCCGATATCGGCAAAGCCGACCTGCTCTATGCCATCCGCGCCAGCGAAGGGCGCATTTTGGTCAGCGAAACCATCGCGGTCACTCAGCCGCTGCTCAATAACGTCACCAACGCCGAACTGGCGGCCAGCCAGGGCGCCGACCTGCTGCTGCTGAACCTGTTCGACGTCGACCAGCCGCACATCGCGGGCCTGCCCGCCGACGTGCCGCCGCAGGAGGCGCTGCGCACGCTGCAGCACCTGACCGGACGGGTGATCGGGGTGAACCTGGAGGCCGTCGATCCGGCCTTCGCCACCGAACATAACGATTTCTGGCAGATGACGGCGGGGCGCGCCGCCACCGCCGAGAATGCCCGCAAGCTGTATCAGCTCGGCGCGCGCATGCTGGTGCTGACCGGCAACCCGAACAACGGCGTCAGCAATCAGGCGATCGCCGCCGCGCTGAAAGCGATTCGCGATGAAGTGGGCGACGAGATGGTGCTGGTGACCGGCAAGATGCACGGGGCCGGTATCGTGCGCGAAAGCGGCAGCCAGCTGATCGGTGAGCAGGACATCGCGCTGTTCGTGGAGAACGGTGCGGACATCGTGCTGTTGCCGGCGCCGGGCACCATTCCCGGCATGTCGCAGGAGAAAGTGGCGGCGCTGATCGCCTTTGCCCAGCGGCAAGGCGCGCTGGCGATGACGGCGATCGGCACCTCGCAAGAGGGGGCCGACGTGCAGACCGTGCGGCAGATTGCGCTGATGAGCAAAATGGCCGGGGCGGATCTGCACCACATCGGCGATACCGGCTATCTGGGGCTGGCGCTGCCGGAAAACATCTTCGCTTACAGCGTGGCGATTCGCGGCGTGCGCCACACCTACAGTCGCATGGCGCGCTCGGTGAACCGCTAAGCCTGGGGTTTTTGCGCCGTCACGATGCTGAAATAGCCGAGCGACGGCAGCACCTGAGCAGGCCCGAAGCCGACGTCGCGCAGCAGGTCGCCGATTTCCCTGCCGGAGTATTGGCGGCCCTGCGTCCATCCCATCATCATCAGGCTGTACCCCGCGGCGGCAGGCGGCCCGTTGCCGTCATCGTTGTACAGCACTTCGTGGATCACGATCCTGCCCCCAGGCGGGAGGGCCGCATAGCTCTTTTGCGCCAGGAAGCGGTTCTTGTCCATCGGCCAGTCGTGGAAAATATTGGAGTACAGGTGCAGATCCGCCGCCGGGTAGGGATCGCGCCACATATCGCCGCTGTGGGTGCCGATGCGGTGGCTGAGGCCGTAATGGCGCGCGTAGTCGGCGGCGAGCGGGCACACCTCCGGCAGATCGAACACGGTGCAGGTCAACGTCGGCCAGTGGGCCGCCAGGCTGATGGCATGGGCGCCGGAGGCGCCGCCGATATCCAGCGCCGCGCGGCAGGCACCGAGGGGCAACAGCGCCGGCCAAACGCTGGCCGAGCCCATACTCAGGCTGTGCATGGCGTGGGTAAACCGCCGCATTCTGTCGGCGTCGAACGTATGGGTTTCAAACAGCTCCTGCTCGCCGTACACCTGCGAGGTATTTTTTCTGATGGCGCTTTCCAGGTTTTTCAGCGAGAAAATTTCGCTATTTTCAACCATCAAATCTCAGAAGTAGCCGAAATAATGCGGGTTGTTTTTTAACAAAAAGGTTTCCGCTTCTGGCGTGAGAGAGAATGTTTCACCGTCTCTGTCTATCAATTTTAATGCCAATAACGCCATGACCAATGTTTCCGCCGGGCGTCTTTCCACATTGGCCTGAGCGCATATATCGGTCAGGTTGCGGGGGTGCAAAGCAATAAATTCAAAGATGCCCAGGCGATGCGCGATAAGCACCGCCGGATAGAGATATAAATTCATCGTGATATCGAGAATGGTTTTGTCGTCGCATTGCGGCGGCCGGACGGAATGGTTCATGTGAATCCCCTCCCACTAAGGCATGGCGCGTCTTAACAGGCTATGTTACGCCGGTGATTTTAGCAAAGGGCAGGAGCGCGAATAACCGCAGGCCAACGCTTCCGTTGCAAATAATTCCTGGGTGAGATTATTTTTACTATGAATTGCGCGCGGCCAATATCGAGCGTGAAAAAATGATATCGGGCGGAGGTCATTGCCCTATCGTGCGTTTTTATTTTATCGGGGGTTAACTTAATCACAGTTATTAACGCGTTAGGGTTGTGCTAATCTAGGCCGCCGTTATACCGTAGCGGTGTTCGCATTCTTTTTGTGAATAATTCAAACTTAACTATTTAATTATTAAAACGAGTTAACAATGAAAAAAAGCATTCTGACCGGCATGATTGCCGCGACTCTGGGCCTGTTCAACACCGCTAATGCTGAAGGGATGGATCCTGCCGCATTGAAAAACGTTTATGACATCACGCGCAATACCGCCGGGCTGATGTCTTACTGCGTCGATAAAGGTTTCCTGAAAGCCGACAGCTTCGACAACGCCAAGAAAATGGTGGCCTACGTGGCGGCTATTCCCGGCGGCGTCGACACCCGCGACGGCGACAAGCGCGAAGCGATGGGCCGTGAAGGCAATGTGCTGAACGACGACGGCAAAGTGGTTGCGTTGGAAAAAGAAGCGCCGCAGGGGCTGCAGGCATGGTGCCAGCAGGCTGACGAAGGGATCCGCCAGGGTCTGACGTCTATCGGTCAATAAGTCTTCTTCACGCGCCCTTTCAGGGCCGATGGGATCCGTCGCCATACCGGCGGATCCGCTTCCAGGAGCGCATTCACGCCTCGTTTACCTCCCGAGTACCCGCATCCGGTTTGATCCCGCTGATTGTTTCGCCATGCTCATCGCTATATTATTTGCTATACAACGATAATCAACCGGTCACTGCCATGTTTAACTTTCTCCCGCGCCTGCTGTTGGCGCTTGTTTTGTTTTCCACCGCCGCCCAGGCGGATCGCCAGGTCACCGATCAGCTCAATCGCCAGGTGACGTTGCCCGATCGCATCACCCGCGCGGTGGTGCTGCAACACCAGACGTTGAACCTGTTGGTGCAGCTTGATGCGATGCCTCAGGTGGTCGGTGTGCTCAGCAGTTGGAAAAAGCAGCTGGGGCCAAACTACCTGCGGCTGGCGCCGACGTTGGCAACCCTGCCGATGCCGGGCGATCTGACGTCGGTGAATATCGAGAGCCTGCTCGGCCTGCATCCGCAGGTGGTGTTCGTGGCCAACTACGCGCCGCCGGAGATGATTGCGCAGATCGAACGGGCGGGCATTCCGGTGGTGGCTATCTCGCTGCGCCGCGAGGCAGCCGATCAGGCGGGCAAAATGAATCCCGAGCTGAGCGATGAAGATCGGGCCTATACGCTGGGGCTGCAGGACGGCATTCGCCTGATCGGCGAAGTGATGTCGCGTCAGCCTCAGGCCGAAGCCCTGATTAAGGACGTTATTCAGCAGCGCACGCTGGTCGCCGAACGGCTGCGCGATCTGCCGGAAGATCGGCGGGTGCGGGTATATATGGCCAACCCCGATCTCACCACCTACGGCGCCGGCAAGTATACCGGGTTGATGATGCGGCACGCCGGTGCGCTCAACGTGGCGGCGAAGGACATTCAGGGGTTTAAACAGGTTTCTATCGAGGATGTTCTGAAGTGGGATCCGGCGGTGATTTTCGTGCAGGAGCGCTACCCGGACGTGGTGAAACAGATCCTGACGTCACCGCAGTGGCAGCCGATCGACGCGGTGAAGAATAAGCGGGTCTACCTGATGCCGGAGTACGCCAAGGCCTGGGGATATCCGATGCCGGAGGCGATGGCGTTGGGTGAGTTGTGGATGGCGAAAAAACTTTACCCGCAGCGCTTTGCCGATATCAATTTGCAGCAGCGGGTCGACGCTTACTATCAACGTTATTACCGCGCCACCTGCTGCCAGAGCGGGCAATGAGGCTGGGCTGGCTGGCGTTGTTGACGCTGTGCTGCGCGCTGTTTTCGCTCGGCGTTGGGCGCTTTCAGGTGCCGATGACGCACAGCCTGATGATTTTGCTGGAGCCGTTCACCGGGCAGCATTATGCCGGCATCGATGCTATCCAACGCCAGGTGATCCTGGGCGTGCGCGTGCCGCGAGTGCTGTTGGCGATGGGCGCCGGCGCAGCGCTGGCCCTGTGCGGCGCGGCTTTGCAAGGCGTCTTTCGTAACCCGCTGGTCGATCCGCATATCATCGGCGTGTCGTCCGGCGCGGCCTTTGGCGGCACGCTGGCTATCCTGCTCAGCCTGCCGTTGGCGGCGCTGCTGCTGTCGGCTTTTGTTTTCGGCATGGCGGCGCTGCTGCTGATTTTCACTCTCACCAGCGCCATCGCGCGGCGCAATATTCTCTCTTTGGTACTGGCGGGGGTGATCCTCAGCGGCTTCTTCTCCGCCTGCGTCAGCCTGATGCAATATCTGGCGGATACCGAAGAGAAACTGCCGAGCATCGTGTTTTGGCTGCTTGGCAGCTTTGCCACCGCCGATCGGCAAAAGCTGCTGATGCTGTTTGTGCCTTTGCTGTTGGCCGGCGGCTTGCTGTTGGCGCTGCGCTGGCGCATCAATTTGCTGTCGTTGGGCGATGAGGATGCCGGTGCATTGGGCATCAACGTGGAGCGCACCCGCTGGCTGATTTTGACGCTGTGCGCCGCCATCGTGGCCGCCCAGGTGGCGGTCAGCGGCAGCATCGGCTGGGTCGGCTTGGTGATCCCGCACGTGGCGAGGCGGCTGGTGGGGCCGGATCACCGGCGCCTGCTGCCGGCTTCGCTTTGCCTGGGGGCCCTGTACATGCTGTTGATCGACGATTTGGCGCGCACGCTGAGCAGCAGCGAAATCCCGCTGGGCATTCTGACCGCGCTGATTGGCGCGCCGCTGTTCGCGCTGCTGCTGCGCCGCGCGCAAGTGAGAGGCTGGCATGACTGACACCTTATTGGCCGCCAGGGGCGTGAGTTTCGCCTGGCCGGGCGGGGCTCCGCTGTTCCAACATCTGGACATTCAGCTGCGGTGCGGCGAAGTGCTGGCGATATTGGGCCCGAATGGGCGTGGCAAGAGCACGCTACTGCAGCTGTTGTTAGGCAGCCTGACGCCGCAATCCGGCGAGATTGAGCGCCGCGGTGAGATGGGCTTTGTCCCGCAGCACTTTGCGCCGCCGTTCGCCTATCGGGTGCTGGATATCGTATTGATGGGGCGGGCGCGCCATGTCGGCCTGTTCCGTTTACCGTCAGCCGAGGACCATCGGCTGGCGAGAGAAGCGTTGCAGTCGTTGGATTTGCAGCACCTGGCAGAGCGTGAGTTTGGCAGCCTATCCGGCGGCCAACGTCAATTAGTGATGATCGCCCGCGCGTTGGCAATGCGCTGCGAGGTGTTGATTCTGGATGAACCAACTTCGGCGCTGGATCTGCATTACCAGGATCGGGTGTTGAGCCTGATGGCCCGCCTGGCGCGGGAGCAGCAGTTGGCGGTGGTGTTCTCCACGCATCAGCCCAATCATGCACACGCGGTGGCCGATCGGGCTTTGCTGTTGGGCAAGGAGGGGCGCAGCCGGCTCGGGGCCTGTCGCGAGGTGTTAACGGCGCAATCCCTGTCACCTCTGTTCGAGCTGGCGATCGAACGGGTGCCGCTGACGGTGGCGGGCCGCCGCTACGCGACGCTGGTGCCGCTGTATCGCAGCCAATTGGAGCGACATGATGAGTGATATCCTGCTGTTTGCCGCCGGCAGCCTGCGGCTGGCGTTTGCGCCGCTGCTGTCGGCGTTTCAGCGGCACGCCGGGCAAAAAGTCACGGCGGAATTCGGCCCGGCGGGGTTGTTGCGCCAACGGATAGAGAATGGCGAGCGGCCACAGCTGTTCGCCTCGGCCAACGTGGCGCACCCGCAAAGGTTGGCGGCTCTTGGGATGGCGGGGGCGGTGCAGATTTTTGTGCGCAATCGGCTCTGCGTGACGGTTCGCAACGTGCCGGCATTAACCGAACGTCCGCTGCCGGAGGTGCTGTTCGATCCGCACTGGCGCCTTGCCACCTCGACACCGGGGGCAGATCCTTCCGGCGATTATGCGCAGCGGCTTTTCGAACGCTGTGAGCAATACTGGCCGGGGCAAGGGGAAGCGTTGCGCCGCCGGGCACTGCCGTTGGTTGGCGGTATGGATTCCGCCCCGGTGCCGGCGGGCCGGCTGGCGGCGGAATATCTGATAGGCGACGGGCAGGCGGATATTTTTCTCGGCTACGCCAGCTATGCTCCGGCTTTAGCCGCCTACCCGACGTTGGCGGTGCGGCCGTTGGCGCCGCCGCTGGACATTGAGGCGGATTATGGTTTATGCCTGTTGGATGACGGCGCACAGCGGTTGGCCGCATTTATCTTGAGTGAAACGGGGCAGGCAATCCTGAGCCGACACGGGTTTATGCGGCGCGCGGAATGACTCGCCGGGCCAGGCGGCCCGGAGATTCTTACCAGAACAGCGGGGTGGTGTTTGGTTGGCGGTCTGCAACGGGAGATACGAGCATGCCGGCCATCGTTAAGTGGGGACTCGCATCTTGTTATTTTTCCTTTCCTGAATGCCAACGCCGGTTTTAGTAACGCCGACAAACAAATGTCGGACTGGGTAGTGTGCGGACAAAGTAAAGATTATCGATCATGTGTCCGATCGTGACATGGTATGAAACTTGGTAATCTTCCGATTGTAAAAAATGTTCCCATAGCTGAGTGGGAACTGAATCCCCGGTATGTTTGCGATCGGCATTAAATTTTAGCGTGTAAACGCCGCCACTGTCCTCGCTTCCCGTGTCGTTATCGTCGATCTCATAAAGGTAGTGCAGTTCGCGATTCAGAACATAAGTTTTGCTTTGGTGTTCGATAAAACCATTTAGCCTGATGAACCCCGTCCCGTTGCTGTACAGGAAGAAGTACATTTTCGTTTTTAGAACGGCGGAAGGTTCCCCTGTTGCCCTTAGCCTGTTGCGTGAAGTGATCTCCGCATCGCATCGCAGCAGCGTTTTAAGGGGGCGTGGTTTTTGCATGAAATAACCCGCCACTGCCAGCATGAGCAGTAACAAGCCGAGAACGAGAGTTGTCTTTCTTTTCATCATGGCGTGACGTCATCAGTGTTTTTTATCGTTTGGCAGCGGCCATATTTCCCTTGGGCAGTTCGACTACAGATGGCCATAAATGCGACCCGGAAGGGGAGAGTGGGGTTGGAAATACTCGAATAAAAAATATCGGATGCGATGCCGCTGCAGTCGATGCCTTCACTCTTCAGCATGGCGGCCGCCTGCGCGATCGTTTCGCTGCGCGTATGCAGTTCGTTGGTTTCCAGGGCGAACACATTGCATTGTTTATACTTGTAGAGATAATCGAGATGGCTTTTTTTGAAGGTGTTATCGGGCTTTTTTAACAACCACCAGGCGAATGCAAGACCACAGCAGGATATGATAATCGCTGCTACGCCAAGCGTTTTTTTCTCTTTCTTAACTTTATCTTTCCCGATCGAGAGGCGTGTTGCGAGCCTGCATAGGAGGATTTTCTTTGGGGCTTTTTTTCTTTCTATAGAGTGCGTGCCGGGTGATATATCTGCTTCAAGAATAAATCCAAGTTTGGGTACGGTAATAATTATCTGCGGATCGACCGCCAACGATTCAAACCCCTTTCTAATTTCACTGATGCAGCCATTCAAATTGTTATTTGAGCCGACAAAGCCGTTATCCTCCCAAACACGCTGCATGAGATGCCTACGGGTAAGCATTTCCCTATTGTTCTTTACCAACTCTGACAACAGGCGAGTTGCGGGGTTAGAAAGCGGCATAAAAGATTCCCTTTCGTTGATAAGAAACAACGCGCGTTCAGCAGGTGAAAAAACAATCATCTGATTAATAACGTATTCCATGATTAAGCACTTACCTTATGTACACGGCGAGATTGATCCTTCGACAGGGTTATACATTATTTTTTATTCGTCAAGATGGCGGAGATTTTTTTATGTTGTGAAATTTTTGGCGCAAATCCACATGTGGAAAAGCAGTCAGTTTTAAGATATCTATTTCTCTTCCTGTTGGTTTTAAATTCCTTATTTTAAATTTATTGAAAGATAAAAAACTGTTTTATGTGTCATTGGCGATACAATTTTTTTGAATGACGCATGAGTAGTTACCATTATCAACGTGAATGAGGGTTAAAGCCTTCCTTTAATAGTGGGTATTTTTCAGTAAAACGATGCAGGGTATGGAGGCGATATGTTGAAAAGGAAAAGGATATTTTATCGCTATAAGCGCAAGGTTTTCGACGCTGCTCAGTCCGTAGGGATCTTGATGGTGCTGATTGGCTTACTGTTGCTGGGCGCCGTCATGCTGTTTCTTGTGATTGATAAGTTCCTGGGCCTGCTTTAATGCATGATTTTGTCTAACATTGAATAGGGATGAATTGAGTTATGTCCAGCGCGTATTTTAAGATCCTAGTGGCAACGTATCTCTGTGTTCTATTAGGCTTGGGTGTTTACATTTACCAACATGACATGAAAAGTCAATTTTTGGTTGTGCCATATTATTGGGTTGGCTATTTTTTTATTCTAGCGATTGCTATGACCGTTGGGTTCATCTTTCTCCGCTCCAGGGAAATGATTATAACACCGGCTTGTTTATTCTTTGCCGCTGGCGCAGTGATATTATTGATACCGGTTTTCTACCCTCGTTCGGCGTGGTGCGCTGAGGTTGTGGGGCGTCTAACGTTGCTATTCGGCAGTTGGGTTATCTATTTTCTACTATTGCAATACCGGATAACGCAACGCTTGCGCACGTGCTTATTATATACGCTGTTATTTACCGCGACGGCAGGAGCGCTGTTATGCTTTTCCATTCCTGCTGATGCTAAGGGTGGCGGCGCCAGCATGGGCGCTGGGTGGCCCGATGTCGTGAGTAGCTTGTTAGCGTCTGGATTATTGGCAGGGTGGACCATGATGATATTGCCACGGTTTCGTTCTCTGCGCCGAGATCGTGAACAGTGGCGTGTTTTGCTGTTGTCAGCCCTTTTAGTCGGCTTGTCCTTCTCCGTGGCTGGGGGGGCGTCGCAAACCGTTTGTTTTAGCGTGTTGCTTAGCTCCGGCCTTTTTACCCTGCTGTTCCTACGCCGATATCCGCTGTATTGCCTACTCGCGTTGCTGATGACGGCGCTGGGTTTCTGCCTGGCGATATTGGTGGATGAGTTGAACCTCAACAGGCATTTTTCCCATGTCCCTTTGTTGAAACCGGTACGCGATGACAGGCTGTTTGATTTGTTGGCGATGATTGTGGAAAAGCCCTGGCTGGGTTGGGGGTATGGGCGATTTGAGCATGGTTTTACGCACTTGCGTGTTCATGCGCTGCTGCCGATATCGACATTCGCCGGTGTGCAGCCGCCTTACAATGAACTGCTGCTGTGGTGGGCTGAAGGTGGAAGCATCGCATTGGCGGGGATATTTTGCTTACTGGCCGGGGTGACTGTGCTGATGCGTGAGGCATGGCGGCGGGAGGTTATCGCTTATCGAGTGCAAAGCCCGTCAGCCGGAGAGGCCGTGTCGCTCGGGCTGACTGTGCTGCCCATCTTGTTCCATGTGAAGTTCGTTTACCCGCTGGGGCTATCGTCATGCCATTGGGTCATATTGACACTGTTGCTCGCCGTATTGGATGGGCAAGGCCGTTCGGCGGCCGTTCGATTCACTTCCCCTAACGCTGGGGGGAAGTGAATGAATATGTTTATCAATATCGCTTTTCTGGATAACGACAGCTTCTTTGTTGCCGGGGCAAGATGCGCATTGAGCGACTATTTTGACGAGCGCGGTATCGAAGCGCGTTTCACTGGACACGTCGGTGCCGAATTGATTTTCCAGGCCGTTGCCAAAGGTGACTCAGGCCGGTTTTGTCATCGTTTTTGCGAGCCTGATGGGATCTATTTTTCCGTTTGCGAACTCAAAGAGGCACATGGCTGCTCGCTTGCTGGATGTTCAAGAGAGGCGGGCAAGGTGTATCGCAATGAAGGTGTCGAGAAATTGTTGCAGACGGTGAAGCGTGCCCTACGAAGCAAAAAACGCCGTGCATGCCGTGCGGATTGTTGCTCTTGGTGCCAGCCGTTGCAATTGACGCCGCAGGAGAAAACGGTGATGCAGTACCTGCGTTGGGAGATGACGCCGACCGCCATTGCTCGCCGTCTGAAGGTCAGTATTAAGACAGTGAGCACGCATAAGCGCGCGGTGATGAAAAAAATGCATTTTCAGCGAGATGCGGAACTTTATCGGTGGCTGCGTTTCGGTGATTTCAATCGAGGAGATAATGGGAATAGCGTTATCTGAACCCTGAGGAGGCAGGTCCGGGCCAGACGGCCCGGGGCATCTTACCAGAACAGCGGGGTGGTGTTTTCAGCCAGAAACGCCAGCAGGATTTCGTTGACCGCCGTCGGGTTTTCCTTGTTGCTGATATGCCCGGCGTTGGGGATCAGCACGTGCCGACAGCCGAGAAGATCGGCCATGCGCTGGCCTTCAGCCGGCGGGCGCGGTTTATCCTGCGCGCCGGTGATGACGATGCTGGCGGCGGTAATGTTTTTCAGCAGCGGCAGCTTGTCGGGGCGACCGAAGATCATCCGGCCCAGCGGGACGATGCTCTCGCGCAGGCGAGCGGCGGGCAGGCTCTGCAGATGGACCAACAATGGTTGCGACAACGTATCGGGTACTTCGTCGGAATAAAACTGCGCGGCGATATACTCCAGCAACGGCGAGGTGATGGCGCCGGCCTGTTCAACGGCCGCCAGCATGCCCATATAACGCTGCCGCGCCTCCGGCGTTTCGTCGCCCAGATAGCTGTCCATCAGCGCCAGCACCTTGACCCGCTCCTGCGCCAGTGCTGCCAGTTCGGCGCCCCACATACCGCCGACGGACAGGCCGACGATGCCGAACTCTTCAATATCCAAATGATCCATCAGCGCCAAATGATCGGCGGCGATATCCGACAGGCTGTTTCGCCCGGCCGGCAGCGCCGGTGAGTCGCCGTGGCCCCAGAGATCCGGCACGATCAGGCGGTAGCGTTTCGCCAGCGCTTCGAACTGCGGTGCCCACATGTTCAGATCGAACAGATAACTGTGGCCCAGCAGCAACGGAAAGCCTGAGCCCACGTCGAGATAATGCAGGGATTTGCCCATCGTTGGCATCTTATCGGTTCCTTATATAAAGAGAGTCCGGCTGCTTATATCACACTCATATTCAACCTGCGGTATTAATTTACCTTAAATTACTTAAGTAAACCCTTATTTTTAATTTCTATTGATAACAAGACGTCAATGAAAGGTAACGCTAAGGATAATATTCTGGTGACGATAAGAGCCTTGGTTTATGCTGGCGCTCCTTTCAAGATGGAATAGGTAAACAGGGAGTTACGATGAAAAGACTTTTCAGACTATTAATTATTTTGCTTGTCATTTTGCTGCTGGCGGCGGTGCTGTGGTGGTTCTTCGGGCGTGGTAATCCGAATGCGCTGTGGCAAATCGTCAGCCAACAGTGCGTGCCCAATCAGCAGCAGAACAACGATCCGGCGCCCTGCTTAAAGGTTGATTTAACCGAGGGTTATGTGCTGTTTAAGGACAGTAAAGGCCCCTATCACGATCTGGTGATGCCAACAGAAAAGGTCAGCGGCATCGAGAGCCCGGCATTGCAGACGGAGCACGCGCCGCCTTATTTCGCCCAGGCCTGGAATAACCGGGGACATATATCCGGCGAGCAGGGTAAACCGTTAAAAGATGCGTGGCTTTCTCTGGCGGTCAATTCGAAATATGGCCGCTCTCAGAATCAGCTGCATATTCACGTTGCCTGCCTGCGTCAGGATGTCTATAACGCGCTGGGGCAGCAGGCGGAACAATTAGATCAGCAGTGGCGCCCGCTGGCGGTGAAATTGGTCGGCCACCAATATCTGGCCAGAAAATTGGCGGGCACCGATTTAACCCAGGAAGATCCTTTCCGGTTACTGCAGAACTATGTGGTCGAGCAGGGCGACAGCATCGGCAATTATGGCCTGGCGTTGGCGGTCAGCCCACAGGGCGAGATGCTGCTGTTGGCGAACCGTTTGAAGCTGACCGATCTGAATCTGGGCTCGGCCGGCGAAATTCAGGACTACCAATGTGCGGTGGCGGGCAACTGAGTTTTTCTTATCGCTCCCCGTTGCCGGGGAGCGAATCTGTTAAAACGCGCTATACCGATCTGTATTAATTAGATTTTATTTTATTCTGCGACATCTGCTTGATCCTGTCATAACGTCCGATCTATTATTTGTTTGCACAAGCAAATAAATAATCGAGAGCAATCCGGTATGTCACAACCACGCAAACTTCCTGCTGCACTGGGCATCCATCTGGATGTGACCAATCGCCTGTGGCGCACGGCGATGGACCAGTCGGTGAAAATGACCAATCTGACGCGCCCGCACTGGCTGGCGCTGAGTGCGATTGCCGATTTGGGGGATGGCTGCACCCTGAAAGACGTTTCGCAGCATTTGAACGCCGAAGTCTCGACGATGTCGCGTGCGTTGCTGTTTTTGGAAAAAAATCGGCTGATCGCTCGCGATGCCCTGTCTGAAGATAAGCGCGCTAAAGGCGTGAGAATGACCGTGGCCGGGCAGGAGATGCTGGCGCAGTTGGATCACTCCAGCCAACAGGCGCGGCAAAAGCTGCTCAACGGTATTTCGGCCGGCGATCTGGAGGCTTTTTATCGCGTATTGTTTGGCATCAAACATAACGCGATAGCGATGCTCGAACAGGAAAATCTGTTGCCGGACGAGTTTGCGCTGTTGGCGGAGGAGCGCGCGGGAGCGGTGAAGCCGGAAGGTGAAGCGTGAACGGCGGCTGGCGAAGAGCACGACAGCTGTGCGTTATCGCGTTGGGGATCTTTTCCTGCCCGGTCTTCGCCAGCCTGAATGACCAACAGCTCATCGCACGCGGAAAATACCTGGCGATCGCCGCAGATTGCGCGGCTTGTCACCGCGGCAGCAGCCAACAGGATGCCCCTTACGTCGGCGGTTATGCGATCGCTTCGCCGATGGGCGATATCATCGCCAGCAATATCACGCCCGCCAAAGGAACCGGCATCGGCGACTACAGTGAACCCGAGTTTCGCCGCGCGTTAACGCAGGGCATCCGGCGGGACGGTCAACCCTTGTATCCCGCCATGCCTTATACCGCTTATCAGGGGTTGAGCGATGACGATCTGCACGCGCTGTATCGCTATTTTATGACCGGGGTCGCACCGGCCGATCGTGCGGTGCCTGAGACCCAACTGACGTTCCCTTTTTCCTGGCGTTATGCGATCCACGGCTGGAACTGGCTGTTTCTGAAAAAAAGGCCCGGCGATGACGATGAGAAAAAAGCGCGGGGTCGCTATCTGGTGGATGTTTTGGGGCATTGCTCGGCGTGTCACAGCCCGCGTAACGGGATGATGGCCGAACGCGACGATCGCTATCTGGCGGGAGGGGAGGCCGGCGGTTGGATCGCGCCGAATATCACCTCGGATCCCGTCAGCGGCATCGGCGGCTGGAGACGGGACGAGTTGGTGCAGTATCTGCGCACCGGGCGCAATGACAAAGCCCAGGCGGCCGGTGGCATGGCGGAGGCGGTGGAGCATAGCCTGCGTTTCCTGAGTGACGACGATCTCGACGCCATCGCCGACTGGCTTAAACAGACGCCGCCGATCGTCACCGTGCAAGGAACGAAAGCGGCCTATCAATACCAGGGGGGCGGTGAAGGCCGTGCAGCCGGGCAGGCGCTGTATGCCGCTGCCTGCGCCAGCTGTCATCGCCTGGGCGGCGAAGGCGCCTACGACGGCCATTTCCCTTCTTTGACTCACAATTCCACCGTCGGCAGCGAGCGGGCCAATAACCTGGTCATGGTAATGCTGCATGGCGTGCAGCGCCAGGGAGAGACGCTGCAAACCTGGATGCCGGGATTCGCCGATAGCCTGGATGATCGGCAACTGGCTGAGTTGGGCAACTATGTATTGCAGCAATTCGGCAATCCGGCAGTCAGGATAACGCCGGAGCAGGTGGGGCAGCTGCGGGCTGGCGGTGAGAAACCGCTGTTGATCGCGTCACTGCCTTATGTGTTCTGGGGCGGTGTATTGCTGACATTGATCGTCATCGGGGCGTGGGTGAAACGTCGGATGAAGCATTGATTGAGGGAGGATGGCATGAAGTTCAATCTGAACGGCCAGGCGGTCGAATTTAACGGCGAGCCGGATACGCCGCTGCTGTGGGTGATCCGGGAACATTTTAAGTTAACCGGCACCAAGTTCGGCTGCGGTATCGGCGCCTGTGGTGCCTGTACGGTACATGTCGACGGCAAGGCAGTGCGTTCATGTTGCTATCCGCGGCAATTGGTACGCGATCGGCAGGTGACTACCATCGAAGGGTTGTCCACCGATCGCAGTCATCCGGTGCAGCAGGCCTGGATTGCGGAGGATGTGCCGCAGTGTGGCTACTGCCAATCGGGCATGATCATGGCGGTCAGCGCGCTGCTGGCGGAGCACCCGAAGCCGGACGACCGGCAGATAGAGGCGGGCCTGACCAATCTGTGCCGCTGCGCCACTTACCACCGTATCCGTGCGGCGGTGCACCGCGCCGCCGACAAGGGAGAATCCTAAGCATGGCGATCACCCGCAGAACCTTGCTAAAAGGCAGCGCGTTGGCGGTGGCCGCCATGCTGCTGCCGATATCGACGCGCAGCCTGGCGGCCGTGGTTTCACAGGACGCGGCGCCGCCCGACGGTCAGTACGAATTGAATGATTGGATCTGGATTGATAGCGGCGGCCGCATCGTTATCGGCGTCTCGCAATGTGAGGTCGGGCAGGGGATTTACACCGGCCTGGCCGAAGTGGTGGCGGCGGAAATGGATGCCGATTGGGCGCAGGTGACGGTGAAGTTCGTCACCGGCCGCGATGCCTACCGTCAGGTTGCCGGGGGCGAGGCTTTCGCGCAATTTGTCGCCGCTTCAACCTCCATGACCAAATTTTATCAGCGCACCCGGTTGGCCGGCGCGCAGGCGAGAGATTTCTTTCTGCGGGCCGGTGCGAGACATCTCGCGCTTTCACCGCAGCAGTGCCGCACGGAGAAAGGCTGGGTGATTGAGGAGGGCGGGCAGCGCAAGGTCGCCTACGGCGATTTGGTGCGCTATGCCGCCGAGCTGCCGTTGGATCCGCAGCCTGGTTTAAAGAGCGAAGCGCAAGAGCAAGAGAGCTTCATCGGCAAGCCGTTGTTGCGGGTCGATACGCCGGAGAAAGTGGACGGCAGCGCGATTTACGGTATCGATATCGACCTGCCGGAGATGCTGATCGGCGTCCCCTGGATGGTGCCCGACCTCAGCGGAAAGCTGGTCGCCGTGCGTAATGAACGGCAGATTCGGGCCATGCCCGGCGTGGTGGATCTGGTGCTGACCCGGCAGTGGTCGATGAACAACATGGTCGGATTGGATCACGATATGTCGCTCAATACGGTGATCGTGGTGGCGGCGAGCTACTGGCAGGCCAAAAAGGCGGCGGATTTACTGGAGGTTGACTGGCTGCCGGGCGCAGGGCAAGCGCTGACCGATAGCACGATTGCGGCGGAGAATCTGGCGATGCTGGACGGCGATACCTTGGTGCCGGCGGTCGATCGCGGCGAGGCGTCGGCGTTGATCCATGACGCTGGGCAGGGTTCGCGCCTGCATGAGGCGCGTTACAGCGCGCCTTATGTGGCGCATGCCACCCTGGAGCCTTGCAACGCCACCAGCCATTATGAAGAGGGCCGTATCGAAGCCTGGGGCCCTTTCCAGGGGCAGGACATGGTGCGCAACGTTCTGGCGAAAATGTTCGGGCTGAAGCCGGCGGATGTGGTGGTGAATACGACCTACCTGGGGGGCAGCTTTGGGCGCAAATATCTGCCGGATGCCGTAATGCATGCTACCGCCGCCTCGCGGGCGGTGGGAAAACCGGTCAAGGTGATCTATCCGCGCGAGATTGACATGCGGCATGAATATTATCGTCCGGCCTGCATCAGCCATTATCGGGCGCTGCTGGATGAAAACGGCTACCCGCAGGCGCTGTGGGCGCGCTATGCCGGGCAGTCTCTATTCTGGCAAATGCGGCGCGAAACGGTACACGAGGCCGGGGGATGGGATGAAAGTATGGTGGAGTGCGTTTACAGCACGCCGTATCGCATCCCTCATTTGAAGGTAGAGGCCGGCATCGTCGAACAGCCGATTTCCCTGAGCTATCTGCGCGGCGTCGGCAGCGTCGCCAGCCTGTTCTTTTTGGAAAGCTTTATCAGCGAACTCAGCCATAAGGCCAAGCGGGACGAGTATCAGTATCGGCGGCATCTGCTGCAGGACACTCCGGAAGCGCTGCGCGTACTGGACGCCACCGCGGCGGCGGCGGGTTGGCAGCACGAACCGCCGCCGGGCGTTTATCGCGGTATGTCGTGCAATATTTGGCTTGGCCGCAATAACGCTTTTACCACCTACGTCGGTTTGGTGGTTGAAATCGCCATTCAGGAGGGGCGACTGCGGGTGCTCCGCGCGGTATGTGCGATTGACTGCGGCAAGGTGATAAACCCAAATCTGGTGCGCGCCAACGTAGAGGGCGGCATCGGCTTTGCGTTGACCACCTGTCTGCACAGCGAACTGCATTTTGAACGGGGCGGCGTGGTGGAAGGGAATTTCGATCGTTATCCGCTGCTCGCGATTGCCGAAATGCCCAAGGTGGAAGTGGTGGTGCTCGACAGCGCGCGCGCGCCGCAGGGATGCGGGGAAGTATCGACTGCGGTGGTCGCTCCGGCGATGGCCAGCGCGCTGCATAAGGCCACCGGCAAAACCTATCGTGCTATGCCGTTCCCACGCGAGTTCTCCTCGGTTTAACGGCCCGCCGGCTGCCGTGCGGTCAGAGCTTCTTCAACAGTTCCAGCAGCTGCGCTTCGCTTTTTTCCGCCAGCCCGTCGATCGCCAGCTTGATGATGTCGGAGCGGGTGATGCGCACGATGCCGTTGCGGGCCGCCTGCACGATCACTTCATCGATGGCTTCAATGTGGTTGTCCGTCAGGCTGACGGAGATCGCCTTGTAGGTGCGCTTGCGGCCGGCCGGTTTGGCTTCCGGCGCGGGCGCCGCGACCGGCAGCGTGTGCGAGGTGGCGCTGTTGATGAATTCGTCTTCCGACATGCGGTGGGTGGGGGTGCGTTTCTTCACAGGATCACCTCTTTCACCAGGCATTCAATTTCGCTCTGCGCCTTTTCGTTGTTCGCCTCATGCACGGTGATGGCTTCGCCCCAGGCGTCGCGGTAAATCTTGCGGTCGCACAGGCGGTGGCTCACCAGGGTGAACTCCGGGTATTCGCTCAGCACCTGCGCCGCTTCGTTGGCTTCATTGATGAAGATGTTGGTCGGGCACATGTTCAGCACGATGTAGCCTTTGACCTTCTCGTTGTATTCCTGCGCGGTGGAGAACATCTCCGACAAATAGCCGACGGTGTCGAGATCCATCTGCGAAGGGCGCAGCGGCGAGAGGAACAGATCGGCGGCCAGCAGCCCGGAGCGCAGTTCGGCGCTGTCGCGGCCGGCGGTGTCGACGATCACGTAGTCGTAATGGCGATCCAGCTCCAGCAGCGTCTCCTTGATTTTGCCCGACGCGGCCACCACCGGAATGTGCGGCAACCCTTCGACGTTCTGGCGGTCGTTGTACCAGGTCATGATCGATTTCTGGTCGTCGGCATCGACGATGATCGCCGTCTTGCCTTGCTTAAGAATCAGATACCCGGCGATATTCACCGCTTTCGTCGATTTGCCGACGCCGCCTTTTTGCGAGCCAATCAGGACAATCATGCTGCCATCTCTCAAGTTATTAAGCTGATAACTTATTAAGTTAATGTGCTTATTAGGTTGATAATCAAACAGGTTAACAAGAACAACTCGCGAACAATATGCACCAACTGCGGCGGCTTGCCAAGCCAGTATGTCGTTAACTGCGCAGCTTATTTTGCGGTGAATCGGCAGGATGGGTAAGTAGGAATTCTCTGGGAAGTGGCAATGCGGAGGCAGGTTTTGTTAATTTAACAGCTTAATAAGTTAGTGACCCATTAAGCTGTCGCCGACATTATTTCTTCATCATCGCCTTCAGATTGGCGAACGGGTTGTGGGTGGCGACGCCGACATCTTTCTGCGCGTCTTCACCGGCCACTACCGTCGAACCGTATTGATCGGCCTCGGTGTATTTCGAGTGTTCATGGTCGTGGCAGTACAGGCACAGCATTTCCCAGTTGCTGCCGTCTTCCGGGTTGTTGCTGTGATCGTGATCGATGTGGTGCACCGTCAGTTCGCGCAGGTTGGAATAAACGAACTCGCGCGAGCAGCGCCCGCACACCCAGGGGAACAGTTTCAGCGCTTTTTCGCGGTAGCCGGTTTCCAGCTTCGCATAGTTTTTGGGGATATAGGCCATGGTGGTCGTCCGTCGTGAATCACTATGCGGCAAATAATACCACATTGCGTGCGGCTACAACGTGCAGCTCATCCTGCCGCTAGCGAAACGTCTCCACCGCCCAGTCGATAAACGCCCGCAGCTTGCCGCTGAGGTGGCGGTTGGACGGGTAGACCACGTACATCTGCTCCGGCGGCGGCTGCCAGTCGTGCAGCAGGCTGACCAGCTCACCGCTGTCGAGGTGCGGCTGCGCCATAAAGCGGTAGGTCTGGATGATGCCCAACCCGGCCAGGCTCGCCGCCAGCAGCGCGTTGCCTTCGTTGATGCTGACCGGATAGCGTTGCTGGATGGCGATCTCTTTGCCGCGTTCGACATAGCGTTGCGGGTGAATGCGATCGTTGAGCGGGTGGCGATAATGCACCATCGGGAAACCCTGCTCCAGATCGCACGGGTGGCGCGGCGTGCCGTGGCGCGCCAGATAGGCCGGGGTGGCGCAGCTCACCCAGTCCAGATCGAACAGGCGGCGGGCGATCAGGCTGGAATCGGCCAGCGGGCCGCTGCGGATCACGCAGTCGGTGCTGTCGCTAATGAGATCGATAACGCGGTCGCCGACGCTCAGATCGATCTGGATCTGCGGGTAGCGCGCCAGAAAATCGGGCAGGGCGGGCAACAGCAGCCGGCGCGCGGTGCCGCCGCCGGTGTCGATGCGCAGCACGCCTTGCGGAGAGCTTTGCGATTCGGTCAGGCAGCCTTCCATCTGCTCCAAATCCGCCAGCCATTTCACCGTATTCTGGTAATAGCATTCGCCCTCGCGGGTGACCGACACGCTGCGGGTGGTGCGCTGAAACAGCTTGGTCTGCAGGTGATCTTCCAGGCTCTGGATCAGCTTGGTCACCGTGGCTTTCGGCATGCCCAGCGAATCGGCGGCGCGGGTAAAGCCGCCGGTTTCCACCACGCGGTTGAACACCCGGATAGCGAGCAAATGATGGTCCATAGGTTCTCAACGTCATGCCCCGGCGGCGGCCGGGACGTGTTTCTGCGGATAAATAAGGATTAACACTGTTTAGCGCCAATCGCGCCGGAGCGCAAGCTGAGCCCGAACACCAGCGTGGCGGAGAGGATCAGTGCGCCGCCGAACAGCATGGTGCTGCTGACGCCTTGCCAATCCACCACCTCGCCGCCCAGCAGTGCGCCGGAGGCCAGCGCGATCTGGATGACGCACACCAGCAGCGCCTGGCCGGCTTCCGGCGCCTGCGGCACGGCGGCGAACATCCAGTTGGTGGCGCATACCGGCACCGCGCCAAAGGCCAGTCCCCAGACCAACACCATCAGCGTGGCGCCGCCGAGGCCGCTGAGCAGCGGCGAAACGATCAGAATGCCCGCCAGCATGGCGGCTATAAGAATAAAGGTGGCGCGAAGGCTGTATTCCCCCAAACGCTCGCCGAGGAAGGTGCCCAGCAGGCCGATGGCGCCATAGGCCAACAGCTGCAGCGAGATCGCCGACGGGCTGAGGACGAACACCTGTTGCAGCAGGGGCCGCAGATAGGTGTAGGCGGCGAAGTGGCCGATGAACAACAGCACGATGGCGATCAGGCCGATGCGCGCCATCGGCAGGCGCAGCGGCAGCACCAGATCGCGCGGCGTGACCGGCCGGGAAGGCGGCACCGAGGTCAGTAAACGCAGCTGCGCGAGCAGCACGCCGACCGCCAATGCCGCACCGCCGAAGAAGGCGGCGCGCCAGCCGAACAGATCGCCGATCAGCGCCCCGGCCGGCACGCCGCACACCGCGCCGACCGAGATGCCGCTGAGGATCAGCGCGGTGGCGCGGCCCTGGCTGGCTTCCGGCACCAGATGACGGCCGTAGTTGGCGGCGAACGACCAGAAGCCGCCGACGCAGATGCCCAGCAGCACGCGGCCCAGCAGCATCATCGGGAAGTTGACCGCCAGCGCCGCCACCAGGTTGGAGACGATCAGCAGCATCGACAGCCCCAGCATCAGTAAACGCCGGTCCAGGCGGCCGGAAATCAGGCTTAATGTAGGGGCGGCCACCGCCGCCACGATGCCGGGCATGGTGACCATCAGCCCGGCGGTGCCGGTGCTGACGCCGAGCGAAGGGGCGATGTTGGTCAGCAGGCCGATCGGCAGAAACTCGGTGGTGACCATGACAAAACAGGCGACCGTCAGCGAGAAGATCGCCGGCCACGGGGATGATGCAGGTTTATCTTTATTATTCAGCATAATGCCGCTCGTCTTGGGTGAATGCGCAGGCCGCGCTCGGGGCGCGGTGTGACCGAAGTCACAATCTACGGCAGGCCGAAGCCGCGGATAAATCTGTTTGCGGTGGTTACACTGTTTCTGAGGGGAAACAATCGCCGGCGGCGAGTGGAAACGCGGCTTGCGCCGCGCTGAGGGGAAAGGAATAAAACGGCATAAGGTTATGACCGAATGCCGCGTAGCGTTTACAGCCCCGGCGCTTTCCACAGCGAAGTGGTCAGGCCGCTATCCACCAGCGTCAGCTGATCGGCGTAAACCTGCCGCCAGGTTTCTTTCTGTTCCTGATACAGCGCGTGGTGGGCCATGTCCGGCTGATACTCGCGTTCCCAGCGCACCAGGCGCTCACCGGTTTCGACCAGCGACTCGTACAGCCCGGCGCCGACGCCGGCGGCGATCGCACAGCCCAGCGCGGTGGCCTCTTTGACCACCGGCACCCGCACCGTCAAACCGGTGACGTCGCTGAGGATCTGGCTCCACAGCTTGCCCTTGGCCCCGCCGCCGGCGAACACCAGCGAGCGCGCCTGCACGCCGGAGAAGGCGGCGATCTGCTCCAGGTTGCAGGCGGAGACGATGGCGGCGTTCTCTTCCAGCGCGCGGAACAGCGTCTGTTTGTTGCAGCGCTCCGGATCAATCGACATGTTGATGAACGACGGCGCCGCGTGGTACCAGGTTTTGAAATGCATGGCGTCGGAAAAGATTGGCATCACGCCGTAGGCACCCGGCGGCACTCTGGCCGCCATCTCTTCCAGCAGGCTGTAGGCATCGACCCCCAGCCGCTCCGCCAGCAATTTTTCCTCCGCGCAGAAAGCGTCGCGGAACCAGCGCATGGTCAGGCCGGTAAAGAAGCTGATGGATTCCGCCTGCGCCATGCCGGGAATGACGTGGGGGTTGATGCGAATGTTCATCTCCGGATCGATGGCCGGCTCCGGCAGGTTGACGATCTGCTGCCAGAAGGTGCCGCCGAGCACCGCCGTCTGCCCGGCGCGCACGATGCCGAGCCCCAGGCTGCCGAGCTGCACGTCGCCGCCGCCCATCACTACCGGGGTGCCGCGCAGCAGCCCGCTCTCCTGCGCCGCCTGTTCGGTGACGCGCCCCAGCACGCTGCCGGTCTCTTTCACCGGCGACAGAATATCGGCGCGCAGCCCGGCCATGTCGAGCAGCGCCGGCCGCCAGTCGCGGCTGGTCAGATCCAGCATGCCGGTGGTGCCGGCGTTGGAAGGATCGACCGCCAGCTCGCCGCTGAGCATGTTGGCCAGCCAGTCGCTGATCATGGTCAGCGTCGCCGCCTGGCGGTAGATGTCCGGCCGATGGTGCGCCAGCCACAGCAGGCGCGGCATGGCGCTCAGCGCCAGCGTCTGGCCGGAGTATTGATACACCTCGCGTTCGAAGCCGTGGTTGTGCAGCTCTTTCAGCTCGCTGACTTCGTGGCTGGCGCGCGCATCGACGTTGGCGCAGGCCCAGATCGGCACGCCGTTGCGGTCGTAAAGAACGATGCCTTCACGCATCGAGCAGCAGGCCACCGCGCGTATCGCCTGCGCCGTCAGCCCGGCGCGCTGCAAGGCCTGGCGAATGCACTGGCAGGCCAGCTGCCAGTTGCGGCTGAGGTCAAACTCCATCGAGCCGGGCACGCCCGACACCGCCAGGTGTTGCCACTCCGCCTGGCCGTGCGCGATCTGGTTGCCCGCCACATCGAAGATCACCGCGCGAATGCTGCCCGTTCCTGCGTCCAGCGCCATCAAGTAGTTGTCCATAGCCTATGCTCTCAGGGGGAGGAGTGTTAACTATAGATGCCGCCGCCTTACCCCGCCGGGGCAGAGGTGGGCGTCGCCGATGCGATTTGTGAGCCAGGCGGCAAAATTGCCGTTGCGGCGGGCAATCGACGGGAATAAACCTATGGTTGGAAAGAGTCATTTTGCGGTACGCCGTTTAAACAAGGAGTTGCCATGCACGTCACATTGGTTGAGATCAACGTTAAACAAGACAAAATCGACGAATTTATCGATGTTTTCCGCGCCAATCATCGGGGGGCAATCGAAGAGCCGGGCAACCTGCGCTTCGACGTGCTGCAGGACGAACAGATTCCGACGCGGTTTTACATCTACGAAGCTTATCGCGACGAGCAGGCGGTGGCGGCGCACAAGCAGACCCCGCACTACCTGCAGTGCGTTGAGAAGCTGGAAGCGCTGATGACCGGCCCGCGCAAGAAGACCACCTTTATCGGCCTGATGCCTGAATAATCGCCGGCGTTTGCCGGTGTCCATGCGCCCGGTTTGGTTGTAACCTGCAAGCTAAAGCGAATTTTCAATGGGATAAGCGGGGCGAGGATGACATTGCGCGATCGGCTGTTGGCGCTGTTGGTGGTGGTGATCTGGGGCGTGAATTTCGTCGTGATCAAGTTCGGTTTACAGGGCATGCCGCCGTTTCTGCTGGCCGGGATGCGTTTCTTGCTGGTGGCGTTGCCGGCGATCTTCTTTATCCCGCGCCCGACGATCCCGTGGAAATGGCTGCTGCTGTACGGCATGACCATGAGCTTCGCGCAGTTCGCGTTTCTGTTCGTTGCCATCAAGGTGGGGATGCCGGCGGGGCTGGCTTCGCTGGTGCTGCAGGCGCAGGTGTTCTTCACCCTGCTGTTGGGTGTCGTGCTGATGGGCGAAAAGCTGCGCGTCAACCATTTCGTCGGCATCGCTATCGCCAGCGGCGGCATGCTGGTGCTGGCGCAGGCCAGCCTGCATAAGCCGGGCAGCGGCGCGGTCCCCCTGGCGGGCCTGCTGCTGACGCTGGCGGCGGCGTTTTCCTGGGCGCTGGGCAACCTGACCAACAAGAAGATCCTGGCCGGTTTCCCGCAGCGTAATATTTTATCGCTGGTGGTGTGGAGCGCGCCGATCCCGGTCGTGCCGTTCCTGGCCTGCAGCTGGCTGTTCGACGGCCCTGAGGCGGTGCTGAGCAGCCTGAGCCATGTGCAGGTCGGCACCTGGTTGGCGGTTGCCTATCTGGCGTTCGCCGCCACGCTGTTCGGTTATTCGGTGTGGGGCAGCCTGCTGGGGCGCTATGAAACCTGGCGGGTTGCGCCGCTGACGCTGCTGGTGCCGCTGGTCGGGCTGTTCGCCGCCTGGCTGCTGCTGGACGAAGCGCTGTCGCCGGCGCAGTTCGGCGGCGCATTGCTGGTGCTGGCCGGCATGGCGGTCAACACCTTCGGGCTGCCGCGCCGCCGGGCGGCGATTGCGCGTTAAACCGAACAGGGCAATTCTGTTCAATACGTTGTCGGCGGCGGCCGGCATTCTGGCGCCTGTGAATACTTTCTCAGGTGCCCATCATGAACATCTACCTTTCCATGGCCGCGTTTGCGCTGGCGGCCTCCATCACTCCCGGCCCGGTCAACATCGTCGCTTTGAGCACCGGGGCGCAATTCGGCTTTGGCGCGACCCAGCGCCATGTGTTCGGCGCCACGCTGGGATTTACCCTGTTGCTGGTGCTGCTGGGATTGGGCATGCACCAGTTGCTGATCCTGTGGCCGGCATTGACCCGCTTGATTCAGTGGGCCGGCGTGGCCTTCCTGCTGTTTATGGCCTACCGGCTGGCGTTTGACGACGGCAGATTGGGCAACGGCGCGGCGCGGGTGCCTTCCTGTTGGTACGGTGCGCTGATGCAATGGCTGAACCCCAAGGCGTGGCTGGCGTCGGTGGCCAGCCTCGGCGCCTTTGTCGGCGACGGCGATATGCTGCTGCTGTGGCAGTTCGCCGGGCTCTACTTCGTGATTTGCTATGCCTCGGTGGCCTGCTGGGCCTATGTCGGCGCGATGCTGCGCGGCCTGCTCAGGCAGGCGCGCAACGTGCGGCGTTTCAACCGGGCGATGGCGCTGCTGTTGGCGGCCAGCGCCTGCTATCTGCTGGCGGAGGGTTTTTGATACTGCCCCGGCGTGGCGGCCCGCAGCTGCTTGAAGGTGCGCTGGAAGTGCGCCTGATCGGCAAAGCCGCTTTCGCTGGCGGCCGCGGCGATCGGCAGGCCGCTTTTCAACAGCCGGTGGCCGTGCTGCACGCGGCGGTTGACCAGATAGGCGTGCGGCGTCATGCCGTAGCGCTGGCGGAAGGCGCGGATCAGGTAAGAAGGGGACAGCGCGGCGGTGCGGCAAATGTCGTCCAGCGTCAGCGGCCGGGTGCAGTGCGCGTCGATAAACGCCGCCGCCGCTTCCAGTCGGGCATGCGATGGTGTCTCCGGCTGGCGGACGTCGCCCAGCCCGAGCTGCAGGGCGCTGAAATACTCCACCATGGCGATCTGTTTTTCCAGCACGCTGCACAGCGGATCCGTCAGCAGCGCATAAAGCCGGTTCAGGCCGTGGAACAGCGCCGGATCGCGGCTGAGCGGCTGGCTGAACGGAACAAAACGGTCACCGTCGCCGCCGAGCAGCTCCTGCTGCAGCGCGCCGAGCCAGGCGAGATCGAGATAGAACATGATGTACGACCAACGGCGATCGGCAATGGGGTTGCAGGCATGTGCCTGCTGCGGGTTGATGACAACCAAATCGCCGGCGCTGACCTGCATGCGCCGCTCGCCGTTGACATAGGTGCTGACGCCGCCGGTGATGGCGCCGATGGAAAAGAATTCGTGGCTGTGCAGGCTGTAGCACACCTGGCGGCCATCCGCGATGGCGCGGGCTTCGACGAACGGCAACTGCGGATCGCGCCAGAACTGCGGCGTTTTTTCACTCATACGCTTTCCTTTTCACTGCGGTGGCATCACAGTGTTATAGCCTGAAAGCGACGAGGGGGGGAATGGCGGATGATGATTTTTAACGTGTTCGGCCGTCTGCTGGGCGTGAAGCGCATCGGGGACGAATGGCGGCTGTTCCGCGTGACGCTGCCGGAGCGCAAATATGCCCCCAGCCACGATATCGTGCTGCCGGCCGATCTGCGCGAAGAGGAGATCGCCGGCTATCTGGGGGATATCTATCACGAGGCGGCGACGCCGCAGCGGCCGGACGTGTTTCGCGTCGAATAGCGCGGCGCGTTACTCTTCCGCGTTGCGCGCCATCATGCGGCGTTGATGTTCCTCGCCGGCGGCCTGGATCTCTTCCAGCACCGAGCCGACGTCGGCGCGTTTCAGAGTTTCGCTGAACCGGCCGCTGAGGACGCTGTCCGGCGTCAGGTTGCCTTCCTGATACAGCGCCCAAATCTCTTTGGCGTATTGGCTGTCGCGCAGCTCCGGCGCGAACTGGCCGTAATACTCGGCCAGATTGCCGATATCGCGCTCGAACATGCTTTTGGCGTGGTTGTTGGCGGCGGCGTCCACCACCTGCGGCAGATCGATGATCACCGGCCCGTCTTTATCCATCAGCACGTTGAATTCCGACAGGTCGCCGTGCACCAGCCCGGCGCACAGCATGCGTACCGCGTAGTTCATCATCAGGGCGTGATCGGCGCGTGCCTGTTCCGGCGTCAGGATGACATCGCTCAGGCGCGGCGCCACCAGGCCTTCTTCGTCGGTGATCAGCTCCATCAGCAGCACGCCGTCCAGGCAGATGTCCGGCTGCGGCACCCGCACCCCGGCCTTGGCCAGCAGATACAGCGCGTCCACTTCGGTGTTTTGCCAGGCTTCTTCCTGCTGCTGGCGGCCGAATTTGGAGCCTTTGCTCATGGCGCGAGCATCGCGGCTGTTGCGCACCTTGCGCCCTTCCTGGTAGTGGACGGCCTGCTTGAAGTTGCGCTTCTCGGCCTCTTTGTACACTTTGGCGCAGCGGATCTCATCGCCGCAGCGCACGATAAACACGTCGGCTTCTTTGCCGCTTTTCAACCGGCGGATGACGTCGTCGATTAACCCGTCATCAACCAGCGGCTGGAGTCGTTTTGGAATTTTCATGCAGCCTTGTACCCTATTTAGGCTCCGGTGTGAATGGCTTGCGCAGTTGATAGCGTAAGTTAGACCCGAAAGGCAAACATTAGTTTTGCCGCCGCGTCATCATTACGCGGCGGCGGGCGCTCACAGGCTGGCGGCCGGCACCCAGACGCTGACGCTGCCGGCGTTGACCGGGAAATGGGCGCTGCCCTGGTCGTCGGTGGTGATTTCCTCCTGACGGTTGCCGAGGAAATCGCGCCAGGCGGTGTGCGCCAAATCGGCGCCCAGTGCGACGGTCTTGCCGCTCTCGCCGCCGTTGGTCAGCACCACCACGCAGCCGGGGGCCTCGGCGGTGCCGGCGCGGCTGAAGGCCACGCAGTGGCTGTCGTCGAAGTAGTCGGTTTGCGGGCCGTTGGCGAAACGCTGGCGGGCGGCAATCAGCTTCTCCAGCTCCGGGATCGCCGGCATGTCAATCTGGTACTCGCCGCCGTCGCGCCCCTTGTCGCGGTAGCTGGCGCCATACAGGTCGGGGTAAAACACGCAGGGCACGCCCTGTTCGCGCAGCAGGATCAGCGCGTAGGCCAGCGGTTTGAACCAGGGTTCCACCGGCGCTTCCAGCGATTGCAACGGCTGGGTGTCGTGGTTGGCGACCAGCGTTACCGCGTGGGCCGGATCGGCGGCGGTCAGGGTATCGGTGAAGATCTGCGCCATGTCGAAGCCGTCGCCCTGTTTCGACGCCTGATGAAACTTCAGGTGCAGCGCCACGTCGAACAGCATCACCTTGCCGTCCACCAGCTCGATGTATTGTTGCAGCGCACCGAGATCGTGCGACCAGTATTCGGCGACGATAAACAGGTCGCGCTGTGCGCTGCCGCGCACGTGATCCGCCCACTCTTTGAAGAACCAGGCGGGAATGTGTTTGGCGGCGTCCAGGCGGAAGCCGTCGCACGGCAGGGTTTCCAACAGCCAGCGAGCCCAGTATTTGAGCTCCTCCGTCACGGCGGCATTGCGGAACTCCACGTCGGCCCCCATCAGATAGTCGTAGTTGCCTTTTTCGTCGTCGACCTGATCGTTCCAGCCGTCGTCGCCATAGTCGTTGGCGATTTTGAACACCCCTTTGTCGTCCGGCTGCTCAACGTAATCGACGCCGCTGAAGCATGTGTAATCCCAGATAAACTCGGAATGTACGCCCTGACGGCCGGGAAAGGTGAAGCGGGTGTAGGCCAGCGCGTCGAAGCCCTGGTCGTCGATGTCGTTGCGGTTGTTGGCGTCCACCTTGAACACGTGTACCTGTTCTTTCTCGTCCGCGCCGAGCTTGTGGTTGAACACCACGTCGTAGAGCACCCCCACGCCGTGTTCGCGCAGCGTATTGGCGGCGTGTTCGAGCGCCGCCTTGTCGCCGTATTTGGTGGCCACGCTGCCTTTCTGGTCAAATTCGCCGAGATCGAACAGATCGTAAGTATCGTAGCCTACGGAGTAGCCGCCGGAAGCGCCCTTGCAGGCGGGCGGCAGCCACAGGTCGGTGATGCCCAGTTCGGCCATGTGCGGGGCGCGCTCGGCGGCCTCCTGCCATAGTTTGCCGCCGTCGGGGTAGTACCAGTGGAAGAATTGCAGCAGGGTGGTTTTTTTCGTCATGAGCCAGCGTCCCGGTTAGCCAGAAGGAGAGGAGCAGTTAAAGCATGGGCTACTTTTGGCAAAAGGGACAAGTTTGGCATAGGCGGCCCGAGAAGGCCGCCCGAGAGATGGCTTAACGCTGGCTGGCGTAATGAGGTGAGCGTGGGCCATAAAGAATGGCGCCGTTCTGACCTGTCGCCGATAACAGACGGGTGTTGGCGATGGCGCCAACATCAAATCCTTTGTCGCTGATGGTATCGGCGATTTGTGAAATCGCGGCGCTGATCACCATGCCCAGCAGGCCTCCGGAGTTGTTGTTGCCTTCGTTGCTGGATGCGGTGGCGGTGCCGGTCCACAGCTGTTTGCCGTTGCGCAAATCGACCAGGCGGGCGGCTACGGTAACGCGGGTTTCGCTGCTGATCACCATGTAGCTGGTGCCGTATTGCGTGACATCCAGGTACAGCACGGTGTCGGCGCCGAAAATCTGGTGCAGTTTTTTCGGGCTGACGGCGCGAATGTCGTTGGCGTTGGTTAGACCGTTTTGCAGGAAGGTTTCCTCCACTACAGCGACCGGCAGTACATAGTAACCGGCCTCGGCCAACGGCAGGGTGGCGCTGGCGAGTACGCTGTGGCTGGCTTTGATATCCGGCGACTGGTTAACCGGCGGCAAGACCAGAATCGACTTCGGCTTGCTCTCATGGAACGCCGCATAATCATAAGGCGTCTGCTTGGCACAGCCGCTTAGCAACAGGGTGGCGGCAACGCCGAGTAAAGTGAGTACACGCTTCATTTAAAACTCCCCTTATCCCTGGCCATCAGGAAATTCATAAACGGCGCAGATTCCGGGAACAGCGTTTTTTCCGTGTTGAATTCACTCATTGCTTGTCCGTCGTTGCCGGTTTTGCTGTACAGCAGCCCCAGTTGCGCATGCAGACCTGGTGGTACGGCTTTATCCTTGGCGCGGGATTTCTCGACGATCTCTTTCAGCGTGGCGATCTGCTGCTCAGGGCTTTGCCCCTCCTGCTGGTAGTATTGATAAAGAGAAGTTTGATAGCCATCCCAATTGTAAAGTGTTTTCGGCGCGGCGCAGCCGGCCAGCAGGGTCGCTGCAAACAGCGCCCCGCCCATTTTTTTAGTTATCATCTTTCTGCTTCTATTCCGTTAGTTAGCAGGGCGCCATGCGCCATTTTCGATACCGGTGACCAGGTTATTGACGGCTTCACGCACAGCCAGGTCCAGCACCTTGCCGTTAAGGGTGGAGTCGTAGCTGGCGGTGCCCCCGAAACCGATGATTTCGCGATTGGACAGTTCGTATTCACCGGCGCCCTGAGAGGAAAAGACGACTTCTGAGGTCTGTACGTTTACGACGTTCAGATTGACTTTGGCGTAAGCGACTTGTGATTTACCGCGACCCAAGATCCCCCACAGCTGATGATCGCCGACTTCTTTACGGCCGAATTCGGTGACATCGCCGGTAATTACATAATTGGCGCCTTTCAGCGTTTGTGCCTTCCCTTTAATGCCGGCTTCAGTTTTCAGCTCTTCCATGTTGGCGCGATCCAGCACGTTGAAACGGCCAGTCTGCTGCAAATGCGTGATCAGGATAGTCTTGGACTGATTGCCCAGTCGATCGACGCCATCGGAGAAGATGCCGTTCATGTAGCTGGAGCGGTTGTCGAATTTACCGACGGCGATAGGGCTGCGTGGGCCCTGATAAGTGGTGTTGTAGGAAGCGACTTTCGGCACTTCCAAAGTGCGAGAAGATTCGGTCGCGCAGCCCGCCAGCAAGGTGACGGAAAGGGCGACGGAACAGACGGCGAGTGATTTTTTCATTGGCGTGCGATCTCTCCATGAGCATAAAACAGCGCGGGAGCAACCCGCGCCCGACGTTGATATAACGAACGTTGTCCCCGTTATAGAAACGCCGCGATCCTGCCATGAATATGTAACAAATTACAACAAGATATCGGCATTAATGCCGCTATTAACATTGTTGTAACCCGTTGGAATGCAATGGATTAGTCTCGATTTTTTCTCTTCATTACAGCGTTTTTCACGATTGTGTATTTTTTGTCTGGGTTATTGTCTTTTTAATCGTAAATACATGGCCATTAATCCTGAAATATTTTAACTAACCAGTTTGTTGTATTGATTAATGTTACGTTTTGCATCAGCTCCTGTGTTATCTCGGGGTTCATGGCGGCTTGATGATCCGTTAAGCTAGTGAAAATTAGGTAACACTATCAACCAAATGTCATTTTTCATCGGTAGCTAATCGGGGATATCAATCGTGAACATCAGGGATTTCAGAGCATTGGCGCGCAGTTTGGTCAGAGAATTCGGCATGTTGAACAAGCAGAGCAACGGCTCGCGCTTTTCGCCGCTGCAGATCCATCTGATGATTGAAGTCAGCGAGCAGCCGCTGGGTGTCACCGAGCTGGCGGCCCGGCTTTGCATCGACAAAGCCAGCGCCAGCCGGGCGCTGCGCAGCCTGGTGGCCGCCGGTGTGATAGAAACGGTGGATCATCCGGATGACAAGCGGCACAACCTGCATCGGCTGAGTAAAAAGGGCGGCAAGGCGCTGGCCGGCATCGAGAGCGACGCCGACGGTTTTATGCAGGCGGCGCTGGCGCAATTGGACGACGATGAGCTGGCGAGTACCACTGCGGCGATGAAAAAGATGACTGCGGCGCTGCGCAGCGCGCGCAAACAGCGCGACGCCAATCTGCAGGTGCGGCCGATCGCCGTGCGCGACGATGCGGCGATGGCGGCGATCATTCGCGACGTGTTTCGCGAGTACGGCATGGACAAGATGGAAGGCGTCAGCCTGCACGATCCGGATCTCGATCGGCTGACCGGTCTGTATCGCGACAACGGCGGCCACTACTGGGTGCTGGAGCGGGACGGGCAGGTGGTGGGGGGCGTCGGCATGGCGCCGCTGGCGGGCGAAGAGCCCGGCTATTGCGAGTTGCAGAAGCTGTTCTTCAAACCCGGCGCGCGTGGGCTGGGCATGGCGCGCTATATGGTGGTGCAGGCGCTGAAGGCGGCGCGGGCGGCGGGGTATCGCTACTGTTACCTGGAAACCACCGAACAGTTGAAAGAGGCGATCGGGTTGTACTACGCGCTGGGATTCACGCTGCTGACGGAACGGCGCGGCAACACCGGCCATCACGGCTGCAACGTGTGCATGCTGAAAAATCTGAAGAACGACGATATGTGAGCGGTTTCAAGGTTAGCGCCCGCGCCTTGTGCCACCCTGTTAACCGTTTGATAACAATCACAACGTTTTATCAGGGAGGAAACTATGTTGGGGGATCCGATGGCGCTGTCCGCGCTGGTCACGCTGGTGGTCATCGCGCTATGGGCCAGCGCCCGCTTGCCGGAGTATTTGGTTGCGCTGCTGTTCTTCGCGGCGGTGATGGTGTTGCAGCTGGCGCCCGCCGCGGTGACCTTTTCCGGTTTCGCGTCTTCCGCATTCTGGCTGGTGCTCAGCGGTTTCGTGCTGGGCACCGCCATCCGCAGCACCGGCTTGGCGGATCGCCTGGCCAACCGGCTCTTGCCGCACCTGGCCGGCTCCTGGCCCCGCCTGGTGGGCGGGGTGGTGGCGATAAGCTACGCGCTGGCGTTTGTCATGCCTTCCAACATGGGGCGCATTACGCTGCTGATGCCGATCGTCATGGCGTTGGCCGATCGCGCCGGTCTGGCTGAGGGCACGCGCGGCCGCATCGGTTTGGCGCTGGCGGTGGGGTTCGGCACCTTCCAGCTCTCCGCCAGCATTCTGCCGGCCAACGTGCCCAACCTGGTGATGAGCGGCGCGGCGGAAAGCGCCTACGGCAGCCACTTCGCTTATCTCTCCTACCTGCTGTTGCACGCCCCGGTGCTCGGGATCGCCAAAGGCGCGCTGCTGACGCTGTGCATCTGCGGCCTGTTCCGTGCGCGGCCACAGCCGGTGGCGGCCGAGGCGGCGCAAACCCCGCTCAGCGCCGCCGAATGGCGGCTGATCGCGCTGTTGGGCACCACGGTGTTGCTGTGGATGACCGACAGCTGGCACGGCATCGCTCCCGCCTGGATAGGGTTGGCGGCGGCCTGCGTTTGCCTGCTGCCGCGCATCGGGTTTCTCAACGGCGAGCAGTTCGCCGCCGGGGTTAACGTGCGCACCTGCATTTACGTGGCGGGGATCCTGGGGCTGACCGCGCTGGTCAGCCACTCGGGGCTTGGTGATCGGCTGGGCGGTGCGCTGCTGGCGATGATGCCGGATCTGCACGGCAAACCGTTCACCGCGTTCGGTTCGTTGGTGGGGATCACCGCGTTGCTGAATTTCGTGGTGACCGCCAACGGCGTGCCGGCGCTGTTTACCCCGCTGGCGCAGGCGCTGTCCGCAGGCAGCGGCCTGCCGCTGCTGACGGTGCTGATGACCCAGGTGATCGGTTATGCCACGCCGCTGCTGCCGTATCAGGCCTCGCCGATCGTGGTGGCGATGGGGATGGGCAAAGTGCCGGCGCGTGAAGGACTGAAGCTGTGCCTGCTGTTGGCCGCGCTCAGCTTCGTACTGCTGGTGCCGTTGGATTATCTGTGGTTCAGGCTGCTGGGGTGGATCCCGTAAACAGCCCCGCGCCGCCGGCAAAACAATCTTCGTCCAGCGTCAGGGTGGCGATTTTATGCACCGGTCCGCGCATGCTGACCTGAAAATCGCCGCTGAAGGCGATCTGCAGTTCGCCGCCCGGCATCCGCACGCTAACCCGATCGCCGACTCGTCCCAACTTGCGCATCACGCTGGCGGCGGCGCAGCTGCTGCTGCCGGAGGCGAGGGTAAAACCGGCGCCGCGCTCCCAGATGCCGATGCGCAGCGTCTGGCGATCGACCACTTCCACCAGTTGTACATTGGTGCGTTTCGGGAACAGCGGATGGCGTTCAATCTGCGGTCCGAGCCGATGCACCTGCGCCAGATCCAGTTTTTCCACCGGCACCACGCAGTGCGGGTTGCCCATCGACACCAACGAAACGCTTAACGTCTCCTCCATCAGGGGCAGCGGATAGTTCAGTGCCTCCGGCAGATCGATCAAGGCCGGCAGCGCCGCCGGGCTGAAATTGGCGCGCCCCATCTCCACGGTTATCTGATGCGCGTCTTCCGCCACCTGGCAACGCACATCGCCGCCGGCGGTATGCACCAGAAACGGCTGATGCCCCACGCGCTCGCTGTCGAACAGATACCGCGCGTAGATACGCAGGCCGTTGCCGCTTTTCTCCGCTTCGGAGCCGTCCGGGTTGATGATGCGCAGGGTGGGATTGACGGCGTCGCCGCTGTCGATCAGCAGGCCATCGGAACCGATGCCGTAATGCGGGTGGCACAGCAGGCGGATCTGTTCCTGGCTCAGACGATCGGCGACCGAACGGTGGCAAACCAGGTAGTCGTTGCCCAGGCCGTGATATTTGTGAAACAGCAGGGGAGTCATGGCGTTGCTCGGCTCAGCAAGAAAAGGTTGCTACAGCTTACAACAGAACGTTGGCGTCAAAACAAACAAAAGGCGGCCTGAGCCGCCCTTTTGCGCGATTGCCGGTGTGGCAATTAATTGTAGATGATCGCGGTACCGTGCAGTTTGTTGTCGCCGGTGGTGGCGATGATCTGGAAGGATTTGGCGCCGGCTGCGTCGGCTTTGGCCGCCAGTTTGTTTTCCAGGCTGCTCAGGTCGGACGCACCGCTGACGGTGACGACGCCTGCTTTTTGCAGATCGGCCGGTTGAGCGTTGACCAGTTCGGCGGCGAAGCTGCCGAAGGAGACGGAAGCCAGTGCGATGGCGGCGATGGTCATTTTCAGGTTTTTCATGGTCTTATTTCCTATCTGTGTTCTTTACAATGTTTGTTTGGTAAGGTCGTTAAATTAATTAATGATCGATAATTTAATGTTAGATGCCGGTTTGACAGATTGCAAGTATTTTTTTAATGCTCGTTAATTAATTTTTTTTACGCCCTGGCGTTGTGAGCAAAAGAACAGGCAATCTGTTGGCTTAATGCGTTGTTATTGATAGATTTCTGCAGTGCCGTGCAGCTGGTTGTTACCGCCGGCGCCGATGATGCGGAAGGATTTTGCACCGGCTTGATCGGCTTTGGCGGCCAGGCTGCTTTCCAGCGAGGTCAGATCGGATGCGCCGCTGACGGTGATGACGCCCACTTTCTGCTGGTCTGCCGGTTGGTTCTGGACCAAATCAGCGGCGAAGCTGCCGAAGGAAACGCTGGCCAGAGTGAGAGCTGCTAAGGTTAATTTTAAGTTTTTCATAATGTTATTTCCTTTCCGATAACGGTGAATAGAGGGGGTTAATCCGCTTCGCTAAATTATCTTAACGATCGATAACTAAATGCTAATCGGTTCTCGACGAGGGCGCAATATTTTTTTATAATGATCGTTAAGTTATTTGTGCTAACCCTGCCGTGGAGCGGGATAGGAGAGGAACGATGAGCATCAATGAAACGGTTTGCGGCAAAAAAAGCCGTGGCAGACCGAAACAATTTGATCGCGACCGGGCGCTGGAAAGCGCGCTCGATCTGTTCTGGCGGCACGGTTATGAAGCTACCTCGCTGGCCGATCTGGTGGAAGTGACCGGCGCCAAGGCGCCAACGCTGTATGCGGAATTCGGTAACAAAGAAGGGATGTTCCGCGCGGCGGTGGAGCGCTATCTGCAGAAATACACCACCTGCACCAACCAACTGTTGGAGCAGGATCTGCCGGTGGCCGAGATCGTCGAAGCCTACGTGCGTTCTTCCGCCGAGGTGTTTACCGACCCCGACACGCCGTCAGGCTGCTTTATGGTGTGCGCCTCCGCCGCGCTGTCGTCGGCGTCCGATGATGTCGCCCAGATGCTGCGCAGGAAGCATCATGCGCAGGAAGCGGCGCTGAAGGCCTGCTTCGATCGCAAGGTGCAGCAGGGCGAACTGCTGGCGAAAACCGACACCGTACTGCTGGCGAAATACGTGATTTGCACCATTGAAGGCATGTCGGTGCAGGCCCGCGAAGGGGCAAGCCGGAGCGATCTGCTGCGGTTGCTGGAGGCGTTGATGCTGGTGTGGCCGCGGCTCAGCCAGATTGGCAATAAGGTGTAACAACCGGCCCGGTTTTTACCGCAATGCTGATCAGTTAGCGTTTTTCTGCAGGCGTTCGTGACATTTTCGGTCGATAAAAGTGAGATGCCCCATGTGGCTCACGCATCTCGACCGAGCCAGGGGCCGCGCCATCGGCCCCTCCAATTGCCGTTCATATTGGCCACAGAGAAATGCGGACATTTACGGCAATTCCCCTGCACAGAACGCCCAGAGGCTGGATAAAAAAATGCCACTCAGGCTTAAGTGAGCGGCATTGCGGCTTTTACCGGGCCGTGTAACCGATTACTGATTGACCGGGATCACCGCGCCCTGGTATTTCTCGCGGATAAAGTCCTGAATCGGTTTGGAGTGTAGTACCTTGACCAGCGCCACGATCTCCGGTTTGTTCACGTCGGCCTTGTGCACGGTGATGATGTTGGCGTACGGGTTGTTTTCGCCGCTTTCGACCGCGATCGGATCTTTGGTCGGATTCAGCCCGGCGTCGATGGCGTAGTTGGCGTTGATCACCACCGCGTCGCCTTCGTCGTTGTTGTACATCTGCGGCAGCAGCGCGCCTTCAACGTTGGCCTGGAACTTCAGGTGTTTCGGGTTTTCCACCACGTCGCTGATGCGCGCGTCCACCTTGCTCACCCCCGGCTTCAGCTTAATCACGCCTTCCCGTTCAAAAATAGACAGGATGCGGCCTTCTTCCGCCACCGCGTCGCGCATGATGATTTTGCCGTTTTCCGGCAGATCTTTCAGGCTCTTGTACTTCTTCGAGTAGATGCCGATAGGCTCAATATGGATCGCGCCGGCGCTGACGAAGTCGTAGCTCTTGTCGTCGGCGTGGTCTTTCAGCACCGAGTTCAGGTAAGGCACGTGCTGGAAGTAGTTGGCGTCGATGTCGTGGCTGGCCAAGGCGGTATTCGGCAGGATGTAGTCCTGAAAGCGCTTGATCTGCAGATCGATGCCTTCCTTCGCCAGTATCGGCTTGGCCTGTTCGAGGATCTCGGCGTGCGGCACGTTGGAGGCGCCGACCACCAGCTTGGTCGCTGCCGTGGCGCCAAAAGAGGCGAGGGTGGCGACGGAGGCGAAAGCCAACATCAGTAGGTGCTTTTTCATCATCGTTTTCCTTGGTTAATTAACGTTTATCGAGCGTTCTTGTCAGGGTGTCGCCGATGAACTGAATGACGAAAACGATCAGCAGGATCGTCAGCGTCGCCACCAGCGTCACGTCACTGTGGTTGCGTTGGAACCCTTCCAGATAGGCCAGGTTGCCCAGGCCACCGGCGCCGATCACCCCGGCCATCGCGGTGTAGCTCACCAGCGCGATCAGGGTGACGGTGATGCCGGAAACCAGCGCCGGCGAGCTCTCCGGCAGCAATACGCGGAAAATCAGGGTGCGGTTTTTGGCGCCCATCGAGCGCGCCGCTTCGATCACCCCTTTGTCGACCTCGCGCAGCGCGATCTCTACCAGCCGGGCGTAGAACGGCGCCGCGCCGACGATCAGCGCCGGCAGGGCCGCGTCCGCACCGAGAATGGTGCCGATCAGCGATTTGGTGAACGGGATCAGCAGCACGATCAGAATGATGAACGGAATGGAGCGGAAGACGTTGACCAGTACGGAGATCAGCGAGTAGACCGCCCGGTTCTGCCACAGCTGGCCCTTGGAGGTTAAAAACAGCAGCACGCCGAGCACAATGCCCAGCACCAGCGTGGCCAAACCGGCGATGCCGGTCATGTACAGCGTTTCCCAGGTGGCGTCCCACAGTTGATCCAGACGCAGGTGGGGGAACAGGGATTCAATCATGTTGGATAACCTCGACGGCGATGTCTCTTTCGTGCAGCAGGTTGAGCATGTCGGCGACTTGTTGTTCGTTGCCTTCGGCGTGGATATACAGTTCGCCGAACGAACCGTTGAGGGTGTGGCTGATCTTGCCGTGCAGAATGTTGACGGTCAGGGCGTAGCGCCGGATCACTTCAGAGATCACCGCCTGATGGGTTTGCACGCCGACGAAGGTCAGCTTGAAAATCGCCCCCGGCAGGTGAGCGGTGAGCAGCGGGTTGAAGCTCTCTTCGGTGTCCGCATACTGTGGCACCTGTTTGACGAACTGCCGGGTGATCGGCTGCTGCGGCCGGGTGAACACGTCGAGTACCGGGCCTTCTTCGACGATGCGGCCGTTTTCCATCACCGCCACGCGGTGGCAGATTTTGCGCACCACGTGCATCTCGTGGGTGATCAGCACGATGGTCAATTTCAGCTGGCGGTTGATGTCCAGCAGCAGGTCGAGAATGGCGTCAGTGGTCTGCGGGTCGAGCGCCGAGGTGGCCTCGTCGCACAGCAGCACGCTCGGGTTATTGGCCAGCGCGCGGGCGATGCCGACGCGCTGTTTCTGGCCGCCGCTGAGCTGCGACGGGTAGGCGTCTTCGCGCCCCTGCAGACCGACCAGCGCGATCAGTTCCGCCACGCGCGGCGCAATCTGCGCCTTGGGCACGCCGGCGATCTGCATGGAAAAAGCGATGTTTTGGCTGACGGTGCGCGACCACAGTAGGTTGAAGTGCTGGAACACCATGCTGATTTTCAGGCGCGCCTGGCGCAGGTGGCTGCCTTTGGCGCGGGCGATATCGAAGCCGCCTACGTCAATGCGGCCGCTGGTGGGCGTTTCCAGGCCGTTAAGCAGGCGGATGAGCGTGCTTTTGCCGGCGCCGCTGTAGCCGATGATGCCGTAAATTTGCCCGGCCTCTACCGCCAGACTGACATTGTCTACCGCCACGACGCGGCCCTGTGTGCTGTCAAAAGTTTTGCAAACGTTCGAAAGAACGATCATAGCGAAGCGGATCCTTATCGATACATCACAGTATTCCGTCCAGAGCGCGGTGCGCCGGACAGGGATCGTTCGGCTTTTCTGCAGGGCACAACCCGGCGGGGAGTGGCGGACGGAATCTCTGTTGCGGGTGAATACCGGGCAATCCTACCGAGGGTTTATAGTGACAGGAAGAATGTAAATTCTATTACTTATTCTGATTTGATATATAAAACGGCGGGTGAAACAGGGGGGGAGAAAACCGGCCGCAGGGCGGCCGGTGGGAGGGCTAGCGTTTGTCCAGCTTCATGTGCAGCAGCGGGAACGGATTGCCCTGGCCGTCGAGCGGCGAGCGGCCGGTGATGACAAACCCGTAGTGGCGGTAGAAGCCGCTGGCCTGCGGATTTTGCTCGTTCACGTCCAGCTGCAGTTCATCGTGCAGCGTTTCCGCGTGGGTCAGCAGCGCTTTGCCCACCCCTTTGCCGCGCTGATCGGCGTCGATAAACAGCATCTCCACCTTGTTGCCGTTCAGGCCGATAAAGCCGCAGGGGTGCCCCGGCCGCTCTTCGGCCACCCAGACGTTAACCGCCGGCAGGTAGTCGTTCAGCACCAGCGGGAACAGCTGCGCGATGTTGTCTTCGGTTAAAAAATGGTGAGTGGCGCGCACCGAACGCAGCCAGATATCTGCCAATTGCGCGTTGTCTTCCGCCGCGCGTGCTCTGATGGTAATCATCGAACTCTCTGCTATCTAAGTTGGAGGAAAAAAACTAGATAGAGGTTTTGTGGGGTTAGTGCCGAATTAACGTGGGTTAACGCCCTGCAAAGCGCCTCTGCAGTGGATCGAATAGGCCCGCCTTTCTGCCAGCGGTATAACAACTGTAATTCAGTAAGTTAATGCTTTCAACCGCCGCGGGGCGTAATGGGGCGGCCGCCGCGTGATACACTGGCCGCTGAATGAGCGAGAGGGCAGCAGGATGGAAGCGGTACGCGCAGCGATAGAAAAACAGGTGCTCAGCCTGACCGGGCTGGCGCTCGGCGGCGTCGATTTTGAGAACCCACCGGGCGATCCGGGCTTGTTCGGCCCGCAGTCGGTCATCTGGCAGGTTCACCGCGATTTCACCCCGATGCTGTGCGGCGGCGTCAGCGCCTTGCTGCTGCAGATGCTGCACCCGCTGGCGCTGGCCGGGGTGTGGGATCACTCCAACTTCCGCGAAGATATGATTGGCCGCCTGCGCCGCACCAGCCAGTTCGTGTCGGTCACCACCTTCGGCCCGACCGCCGAGGCGGAGCGGCTGATCGCCAAAGTCAAAGCCATCCATCTGCGGGTGACCGGCGTCGGCAGCGACGGCATGCCTTATGCCGCCAGCGATCCGGCGCTGCTGACCTGGGTGCACGTCGCGGAGAGCAGCCGTTTTCTGGCCAGCCACCTGCGCTACCGCAACCCCCATCTTTCCCGCGATTTGCAGGATCAATACTACCGCGAAGCGGCGCGCGTGGCCGCCGCGCTGGGGGCGACCGCAATTCCTCAGTCCTGCGCGGAGGTCGAAGAGTACCTGCAGGCGATGCGGCCGCAGCTGGTCTGCGATGAACGCACGCAAGAGGTGGCGCGCATTCTGCTGAAGGCGCCGGCGCCGAGCGCATTGGCGCGCCCGCTCGGTGGGGTGGTGATGCAGGCGGGCATCGATCTGTTACCCGATTGGGCGCAGCGGCAGTTCGGTTTTCATCCGGGCGCGCTGCGGCGGCGGCTGGTGCGAACGGGCGCCGCAGGCCTCGGCAAGGTGCTGGGCGCGTCGATGCGCAACGGCTCCTATCAGCGCGCGGTGCGGCGCATCACTCAGCCGTTATGAGCCACAGCCGCTATAATTAACCTTTGTTTATCTTCGTTTACGGACGCTTTTGAGACTTTTACGGGTGATCCGGTCAGTAATGCGTTTTACACTTGGGGGCAAAGCCACATTCCATTTTTGGCGCGCAGCCGATTCTGCCGCGCCCTGACCCTATTGAGGTGATATGAACGAGTCATACGTACTTGCTGAAGTCAGCAATGAGAACCAGACGCTGGTTGCGGTGGTTCAGCAAGATCACCGGGCAGCCTATTTTTATATCTATCCCGCCGAAGCCTACAGCGATCGCTATCAGGTGCGCGCCTGCTGGCTGCGCAACCTGGCCGCCGCGCCGCTGCAGGAAGATCGCGCCGCGCTGGAACAAGGGCAGCCGCCGATGCTGGCGGCGGAGTATTGCCGCAACCTGGAAGGCGAAGCGCCGCTGAACCCGGAAGGGCTGATGGTGGTGTGGAGCGAAAGCGACGACGGCGCGGCCCTGTGGTATTACGGCCAACTGCTGGCGGTGATCCCCGGCTGGAGTCTGTATATCGACCATTCGGTGTGCTATTCCGCCAGCTGCATCAAGGAGAGCCCGTTGGCTTATCCGCTCGGCTCGGCCTCGACCAACACCCAGTATGCCCAGGCGGAGAGCACCCGCCAGTTCTGGCGCAGCTGGCAGCGTGAAGAGGGCAATCCGTGGCCGAAGATGCAGCGCGATTTTCAGGCGCGCTATGAGCCGCATTTTGGCCCTTCGGTGAAGTACTACGCCATCGATCAGGGCAAGTGGCCACCGATGGCCATCACCCAGCACGAGCGTGACGGCATCTATTACTTCCTCACCATGGGGGTCAGCATTCGGCCGATGCCGTGGGTGGAGATCCTGTTCAACGACGAGGCTTCGCGCTATCGCCGCATGGAGATGGCGATTGCCATCGACAGCCAATACATGACCGAAGACAACGCGGTGCAGATGGCCAGCGCGTTGGCCGGTTTCGCGCACGCGCCGTGGGCGCGGCTGACCTGGATCGGTGAAGGGCATACGCTGGAGTCGGACGTGGCGCCGCTGGGCTACGAGGGTTATATTTTATCGTCGTCCTTCTACCCGCATAGTGCGCACCTGGCTCTGCCGCAGCAGTACGGCGATCCGGTGAACCTGTTCTGGGCCAGCCCGGTGTTTACCGCCGAGCGGCAGCTGGCACACGCCACGCCGAACGGCGGGCACGATCTGGTGAATCGGCTGCGGGAGCAGGGCGTCGACCATATTTTCCGCCCGCGCCAGCCGGTGTGCTGACGCCACTTATCTTCTCTTCGGGAGCCGCCATGACCACCGCGCTGTTGATTATCGATGTGCAGGAAGGATTGTTTACGCCGCCGCCGGCGGATGCTGCGGGCACCGTTGCGCGCATCAATCAGCTGAGCGAGCGCGCCCGCTTGGCGGGCGTGCCGGTTGTCGTGATTCAGCACCACACGCCGGACGATGAGCTGCGGCACGGCAGCGCCGCCTGGCAAGTGCTCGCGGCGCTGAAGGTGGCGCCGGGCGATCACCGGGTGGATAAAACCACGCCGGACTCGTTCCTGCGCACCTCACTGGGCGCGTTACTGATCGCCAACGGTGTATCGCAGCTGGTGGTTTGCGGCTACTCCACGCCGTTTTGCATCGACACCACGGTGCGCAGCGCGGCGGCGCACGGTTATCCGGTGACGCTGGCGGCGGATGCCCACACCTGCCACGACAAACCCTATGCCGACGGTTTGCTGATCCGCACCCACCATAACGAGACGCTGTCGAATATCGAAAGCTTCGGCGTGCCGATCCGCGCCGTTCCCGCGGCAGACATCGTGTTCTGAGAACGGAAAAACGGGGGCCGAGGCCCCCGTTCGTTATTTCAGGCCCGCCCGCCGCGCCGCCACCTTGGCCAGCGCGGCCCAGTCCAGATCCGCATCCCCCTGCGCCATCGCGTCGAGGAAGTTGTCTTTCAGCACCCCGGCGAACGGCATCGGCGTATGGCTGTCGGCCCCGGCGGCCAGCGCCAGCCCGACGTCCTTCAGCCCCAGCGCCAGCCGGAATCCGGCGGGGGAATACTTCTCGGCGGCGATCAGCGCGCCATAGCCCTGATAGGCCGGGGCGGCGAAGACGGTGCTACTCAGCATCTGCAGGTAGTCGGCGCCGGACACGCCGTAGTTGCGCACCAGCGCGCTGCCTTCCGCCATCGCTTCAATGGCGCTGGCCAGCGTAAAGTTGGTGGCGATTTTGACGACGTTGGCCTGCGCCGGATCGGCGCCGAAGTGCCAGGTTTTCTGGCCGAGGGCATCGAACAGCGGCTGCGCTTTCTTCAGGAGCTCGCTATCGCCGGCCGCCAGAATATTCAGCTTGCCGGCGGCCGCCACGTCGACCCGCCCCAGCACCGGCGCGGCGAGATAGCCGATGCCGTGTTCCGCATGCAGCGCCGTCAAACGCTGGGCGAGTTCGACCGAGATGGTCGCCATATTGATATGCAGCGCGCCCGGTTTCATCCGCTGCAGCAACCCGCTGCCCACCACCACCTGTTGCGTGGCGGCATCGTCGGCCAGCATGGTGATCAGCACGTCGGCATCGGCCAGCTGCTCCGGCCGTTCGGCCTGCCGTGCGCCGGCGCTCACCAGCGGCTGCGCCGCCTGCGGCGAACGGTTCCATACCGTTAAGGCGAAGCCCGCCTGCAACAGGTTGGCCGCCATGGCGCTGCCCATCCCACCCAGTCCGGCAAATCCGATCTTCATCATGCGCTCCTTTTTCAGGTTGAAGGTTTTACCCTAGCGCGCCAGGCCAGGAACGCAAATGCTGGAGTGTAACGCCGTCTTACGCGCCGGCGGCGGGCTATTGACGCGCTGCCGCTGCGGGTATACCTTGATGGCATGAATATATTGATGCACTCCACCCACAATCAGTCATGGTGGCGCCTCTTCTGAGGCGGCACGAGTATTCACATCTCTTTTAATGCCGCCGGTTTGGCGGCATTGTTTTTTGTGGCGTTGATCCGGCGGTCTACAGACCTTCAGGAGCACTGTCATGAGCTACACCATTCTTACCGGCGATCGCGCCACCGGCCCACTGCATTTAGGCCACTTCGTCGGCTCGCTGCGCCAGCGCGCCGAACTGCAGCACCAGCATAACCAAACGGTGATGGTGGCGGATCTGCAGGGCCTGACCGACAACGGCAACAACCCGCAAAAAATCAGCGCCAACGTGCTCAATGTCGTGGCCGACTATTTGGCGGTGGGCATCGATCCGCACAAGACCACGATCTGCCTGCAGTCGGCGCTGCCAGCATTGACCGAGCTGACGATGTACTACCTCAACCTGGTCAGCGTGGCGCGGCTGGAACGCAACCCGACGGTGAAAAACGAAATCGCCGAGAAGGATTTCGCCCGCAGCCTGCCGGCCGGTTTTTTGATCTATCCGGTCAGCCAGGCGGCGGACATCACCGCCTTTGGCGCCACCCACGTGCCGGTCGGTGAGGATCAACTGCCGATGCTGGAGCAAACCAACGAGATCGTGCGGCGCTTCAACCACATCGTCGGCCAACCGGTGCTGACGGAGTGCCAGCCGCTGTTAAGCAACGTCGGGCGTCTGCCGGGGCTGGACGGGCAGGGCAAAATGTCGAAATCGCGCGGCAACGCCATCCCGCTGGGCGCCGGCGCCGACGAGGTGCACAAGGCGGTGATGAGCATGTTCACCGATCCCGGCCATCTCAACGTCAGCGATCCCGGCCGGGTGGAGGGCAACATGGTGTTCACCTACCTGGACGCCTTCTGCGAAGACGCCGCGTTGGTAGCGGAGCTGAAGGCGCATTACCGCCGCGGCGGGTTGGGGGACGTGAAAATCAAACGGCTGCTGGAGGATTGCCTGCAGAGCCTGCTTGAGCCGATCCGCACCCGCCGCGCCGAATTCATCGCCGATAAAGGCGAGCTGACGCGCATCCTGCAGCACGGCACCCGCCGCGCGCATCAGGTCAGCCAGCAGACGCTGCAGCAGGTCAAGAGGGCGCTGGGGCTGGACTTCTTCACCCTGGCGTGAGGCGAACGCCGGGGCGGCACGCGTCACGCCCCGGCCATAAAACGATCATCCCACTGTCATAAACTTATCCGTTAATAGGTGCCCATAATGATTAGCCACTGAAACCAGAGAAATCATATGGCTCAGGCACTGTTAAAATTGGCACAGCATGACTTTCCAGGGCAGCACGCCGCCGCATCCCGCAAAGTATTATCGGTAAAGGGACTCGGCAAGGCCTACAAAGCGCAGCAGCGCGTGCTGGATGACATCAATTTCGAGCTGCACGCCGGTGAATTCGTGGCGGTGATCGGCCGTTCCGGCGCGGGCAAGTCCACGCTGCTGCATACCCTGAACGGCACCATTCCTTCCAGCTGCGGCGAGATGCTGTACTTCGAAGACGATGGCGCGGCGCAGGATATCGCCCAGCTGGCCGGCCGCCAGATGCGCCAGTGGCGCGCGCGCTGCGGCATGATCTTCCAGGACTTTTGCCTGGTGCCGCGGCTGGACGTGATGACCAACGTGCTGTTGGGCCGTCTGAGCCACACTTCCACTCTGAAATCCTTCTTCAAACTGTTCGATGACGCCGACCGCGCTCGCGCCATCGAGCTGTTGCAGTGGCTCAACATGCTGCCGCACGCGCTGCAACGCGCCGAGAACCTCTCCGGCGGTCAAATGCAGCGCGTCGCCATCTGCCGCGCGCTGATGCAAAACCCGCAAATCCTGCTGGCCGATGAGCCGGTCGCGTCGCTCGATCCGAAAAACACTCGCCGCATCATGGACGCGCTGCAGAAAATCAGCGAAGACGGCATCGCGGTGATGGTGAACCTGCACTCGGTCGAACTGGTGAAAGAGTATTGCTCGCGGGTGATCGGCATCGCCCACGGGAAGATCGTGTTTGACGGGCATCCTTCGCAACTGAACGAACGGATCCTGCACCAGCTGTATGGCGAAGAAGCCAATCAGATCCATTGAAGCACTTTTGACCTTTACCCTTTACACACAAGGCACACCTGATGAAAAAAGTATTGAGTCTGACCACCCTGATGGCCGGCGCGATGATGGTATTTAATGCTGCCGCAGCGGATGCGCCGAAAGAGCTGAACCTGGGCATTCTCGGCGGCCAGAACGCCACCCAGCAGATCGGCGATAACCAGTGCGTGAAGCAGTTTCTGGATAAAGAGCTGAACGTCGATACCAAGCTGCGCAACTCGTCCGACTATTCCGGCGTGATCCAGGGCCTGCTGGGCGGCAAGATTGACCTGGTGCTGAGCATGTCGCCGTCGTCATTCGCTTCGGTCTACATCAAGGATCCGAAAGCGGTGGACATCGTCGGCATCGCGGTCGACGACGTCGACCAGTCGCGCGGCTACCACTCGGTGGTGGTGGTGAAGGCCGGTAGCCCGTACCAGAAACTGGAAGACCTGAAAGGCAAGGCCATCGGCTTCGCCGATCCGGATTCCACCTCCGGCTTCCTGATCCCGAACCAGGCGTTTAAAAAGCTGTTCGGCGGCACGGTCGACAACAAATACAACAACACCTTCTCCAGCGTCACCTTCTCCGGCGGCCACGAGCAGGACATTCTCGGCGTGTTGAACGGCCAGTTCGAAGGCGCGGTGACCTGGGCGTCGATGATCGGCGACTACAACACCGGCTACACCAGCGGCGCGTTCACCCGCATGATCCGCATGGATCACCCTGACCTGATGAAACAGATCCGCATCATCTGGCAGTCGCCGCTGATCCCGAACGGCCCGATCCTGGTGAGCAACTCGCTGCCGGCCGACTTCAAGGCCAAAGTGGTCACCGCGATCAAGAAGCTGGATAAAGACGATCACCAGTGCTTTATCAAAGCGATGGGCGGCAAACAGCACATCGGCGACACCACCCTGGCGGAATACCAGAACATCATCGATATGAAGCGCGAGCTGACCAAAGGCGACCGTTAATTCCCGGCTGCCTCGGCCGTCCGAATGAAGGGGTTCAGCGTGCTGAACCCCTTGTTCCATAAAGATGGAAGACCTCTTTTGAATACCGATTTCGCACACTATTATCAACGGATCCGCAGCAAGCAAAAGCGCGAAGCGCTGCTGTGGTCGCTCGGGCTGGTGGTGCTGTACCTGGGCGCCGGCAACCTCGCCGAGTTCAACCTGCACACCGTCTGGGTGTCTATTCCGCACTTCTTCGACTACCTGGCCGAAACCATTCCGACGCTGCATTGGCATTTACTGTTCGCCGACGGGCGCACCGAGGGCTCGCTGGCCTACTGGGGTTACCGCCTGAATATCCAGCTGCCGCTGATCTGGGAGACCCTGCAGTTGGCGCTGGCGGCGACCATTTTCTCTGTGCTGGTGGCGACCGTGCTGGCGTTTCTGGCGGCCGGCAACACCTATACCCCGGCCTCGGTGCGGCTGGCGATCCGCACGCTGGTGGCGTTTTTGCGCACCATGCCGGAGCTGGCGTGGGCGGTGATGTTCGTGATGGCGTTCGGCATCGGCGCCATTCCCGGCTTCCTGGCGCTGGCGCTGCACACCATCGGCAGCCTGACCAAGCTGTTCTACGAATCGATAGAAACCGCCTCCAACAAACCGGTGCGCGGGCTGGCGGCCTGCGGCGCCACGCCGCTGCAGCGCATGCGCTTCGGCCTGTGGCCGCAGGTGAAGCCGGTGTTTCTCTCCTACAGCTTCATGCGGCTGGAGATCAACTTCCGTCAGTCGACCATTTTGGGGCTGGTGGGCGCGGGCGGCATCGGCCAGGAGCTGATGACCAACATTAAACTCGACCGCTACGATCAGGTCAGCATGACGCTGCTGTTGATCATCGTGGTGGTTTCCGTGCTCGACTACGTGTCGGGCGAGCTGCGCAAGCGCGTGGTGGAGGGGGCAAAATGATAGCGGGCACTCCGGCGTCGGCGGAAACGCTGCGCCAGTTGAAACAACAGCATCCGGCGATCTTCGCGCAGCAGGGGCGCTACCTGCGCACCGTCGGCCTGATCGCGCTGGCGATCGTGCTGTACTACGTGTTCTTCTTCCTGGTCTTCGGCATTACCTGGCCGCAGTTTATCAACGGCTGTCAGCAGCTGGGGCGCTATTTCCTGCGCATGTTCGTCTGGCACGACTTCGTCAACTGGCCGTTCATGTACTACTTCCAGCAGATCGGCATCACCATCGCCATCGTGTTCGCCGGCACCATCACCGCGTCGCTGATCGCGCTGCCGCTGTCGTTCTTCGCCGCGCGCAACGTGATGTCGACGCCGCTGCTGCGGCCGATCTCCGTGCTGGTGCGCCGCTTGCTGGACGTGCTGCGCGGTATCGACATGGCGATCTGGGGGCTGATCTTCGTGCGCGCCGTCGGCATGGGGCCGCTGGCCGGGGTGTTGGCGATCGTGATGCAGGACGTCGGGCTGCTGGGCAAACTGTACGCCGAAGGGCACGAGGCGGTGGACAAATCCCCCAGCCGCGGCCTGACGGCGGTGGGCGCCAACGGGTTGCAGAAGCACCGCTACGGCATTTTCACCCAATCGTTCCCCACCTTCCTGGCGCTCAGCCTGTACCAGATCGAGTCCAACACCCGCTCTGCGGCGGTGCTGGGCTTCGTCGGCGCCGGCGGCATCGGCCTGGTGTACGCGGAAAACATGCGGCTGTGGAACTGGGACGTGGTGATGTTCATCACCCTGATCCTGGTGGTGGTGGTGATGATCATGGATAAGGTCTCGTCGATGCTGCGCAACAAGTACATCATCGGCGAAGACATCCCGCTGTATCAGCAAAAAAGCCAAATCGATTGAGAAACCCCTTGCCGATCCCTATACTGCCGCACATTCAAGGTGTGCGGCCATACCCGTCGTACTTCGAGCTGCCTCTTTGTTGGCTGCATTTGCGCGCCCCGGTCACATAGTTAACTATGCTCCGGGGGCTTACAAATTTGCCGCCGCGATGCAACTCCAATTATTTTGGGTATGGGGCATTTTTTACAATGCGCACGTCCCCGTTAGACAAGTAAAGGCAATGCAATCCCATGATGAACAACGACGTGCTGCGCAGCGTGCGCTATATGCTGAGCATTAACAACGCCAAAATGGTCGAGATTATCAAACTGGACGATTTCGAGGTGGCGGTGTCGGCGATGGACGCTTACGTGATCAAAGAAGGCGAGCCGGGCTACGAGAAGTGCCCGGACGAAGTGATGGCGCACTTCCTCAACGGCCTGGTGTTCTTCAAGCGCGGCAAGGACGACAAGTTCCCGGCGCCGGCGGTTGAGCTGCCGATCACCAATAACCTGGTGCTGAAAAAGCTGCGCGTGGCGTTTGAGCTGAAAGACACCGACATGCACCAGATCTTCACCGCGGTGGACTTCCGTATCTCCAAGCCGGAGCTGAGCGCGCTGTTCCGCAAAGAAGGCACCAAGAACTACCGCCCATGCGGCGATCAGATGCTGCGCTACTTCCTCAAAGGGTTGGCGCAGCGCGTTCGCGGCGAGTAATACGCAGCGTTCACCGAGCCTCAGGCGCAATCGCAAGGTTGCGCCTTTTTTATTGCCGCTCTCCCGCCCGCCGTTGTTGTACAGGCCCTCAGCCATCCACCATCGATGGTGGGCGGGCCGCCCCTCCGGTTACTTTCTCATGGTCAATTCAATCACCCCAACCATGAGGAAAGCAGGATGCCAACCATCACGAAAACCCAATCACTTTACACGTTGACCCGGCCGGTCTGGCTGGATGCGGCAGGCATGAGCAAAGGTATCGATCACGATCGCCAGCACCTGGGCATCATTCTCGCCGCTGGGCAGGTGCTGCGAGTGCGGCAGACCAACGCGGCGTTTACCGGCAAGCTCACGCTGCGCTTGCTGAATGACGACAGCAAAACGGAGGCTGAATTCAGCGTCGGCGCGAGCTGGGTCGAGGCCCAGGTCAATGCCGTCTCGGTGCCGTTCATCGATACGCCGTACGGGCAGGGCGAACCGGCGCTGGAGTTCGAGTATCCGGACACGGCGAAAGCGCTGCCGGTTTATCGCCGCGGCGAAAACGAAGCCGCATTCTTCGCCCGTTGGGACGATCGGGACGCCGAGTTTGCGCTGGTCGATGCGGAATACGCGGTGTTGCTGGTGCCGAAAATCAGTAAACCGGCGCTGAAGTCGCTGGGCGAAGCGAAAAACATCGACGGGCTGATCGCCTACTATGACCGCATTTTCACCTTCTACAATGCGCTGACCGGCGTCTCGTTCGAGGCTGAACACGAATCCGATCGCAATATTCGCAACCGCTACTTTATGAAGGCCGATAAACACGGCGCCGGCGCCGCGTATTACGGCGGCCGCTGGACGGCGGAAACCAGCGACTCGGTCAGCAGCTTCTGGCTGACGCCGAAAGACAGCAACTGGGGCAGCCTGCATGAGATCGCGCACGGCTATCAGGGGCACTTTATGGGCGACAAATATTTCTCCACCGGTGAGATGTGGAACAATATTTACGCCGCTTGCTATCAGGACGTGATGCTGGGAGAGCGCAAATACCAGGAAGGGTGGCTGTATAACTACGGCAACGCGGCCGGCGTCGAGAAGAAAATCGTCGATCTGATCGCTCAGGGCACGCCGCTCAACCAATGGGATCTGCGCTCCAAGCTGTTCTTCGCGATGCTGATGGTCGACAAGGCAGGCAAGAACGCCTTCACGCACTTTAACCAGCAATATCGCCAAAGCTGCAATACGCCGGGCTTCGTGCCGTCCGAACATACCTTGCTGGACCTGCTGTCGGCAAGCTTCGCCGCGGCCGGCGAGCAAATCGACGTGACGCCGTTTGTCGAGCTGACCGGCGGCGTGATCACCCAAACGCAGCGCGATCTCAACGCGTTCAGCCACGCCAAGGCGGTGTACCCGCTGTATCAACTGGTGGATGCGCAGAGTTTGCCGGCGGTGCAGGCACAGCTGAAGCTGGATTCCTCCCTGCGCCTGGTCGATTCCTCTCAGCTCAAGGCGAGCGGCCTGAAAGGCGATGTCACCCTGAGTCTGGATATCGATGACTTTGCGCAGATCTACGGTGAGGAGCTTGTGCTGATGGAAGGGGCGCGCTATGCCCACAAGGTCCGTATCGACGCGCCGACCCTGGCCCTGAATGCGTTGCCGATCGGCGTGTACACTCTGCGGTTGCCGACCGGTAAAGATCGCAAATACCGGCCGACGGCGGGTTACCTGACGGTGAAACAGGGGAAAAGCGCGGTGACGCTTCGCTTCGAGCGCAAAGCCGCTTCGCCGATCGTGTCGCAGGAGATCAATCTGTTGGGCCTGAGCGATGCGGTCTTCGCCACCGTGGTCGTCGATCGCGCCAAAGGGGCGGTGGTGGTTGACGTGACCAGCACCACGCCGCACGCCTACTTCCCGGGTGAAACCTATGCCCGGGTGACGCTGCGCGATCGGCAGGGTGCGGTGCGCTTCAGCAAAGAGGTTCAGGGCACTCAGGCTACGTTAAGTCACGACGAGCTGCCGTTTGCTGAGGGTGATGACATCGAGATTTATCATGTGGAGCCGAGCCGGGTGCGTTTGAATCCGGCGGCGGCCGGCGTCATCGATAACAAAAACAAAACCAACGTGCTGCGTATCGAAACCAGCGGGCTGAAAAACCCGGCGTTGCCCGGCGATCCCGAGCAGGCGCTGCTGACGCGCCTGGAACAGGCGGCGCAGCGTTTGCGCCGGCTGCTGCCGGCCTACTACGCGCCATCGTCGTCGTTCAAGGACGATATTTATCTGGCGATCGGCGCCTTTGCCGAGCCGCAGCGCGAGCCGCTGTTGGCGACCTATCGGGATTGCCTGCCGGCCGACAATACGCCGCCGGGCGCTGACGTCGGCAATGCGTTTACCGTGGCCGGCAAAGGGATTGGCGATCGCCAGTTTCTGACCTGCGCCGTCGATCTGGTGAAGAAAACCGTGACCGTGACGCTGGCGGCGGGGATTGCTCACCACTACTTTGCCGACAGCTACGCTTTCCTTAGCGTGACGGATGCGGACGGTAATACCTTGCTCAGCTACGACGTCATCGGCAGCCAAAATCAACAGGCTAAAAGCTGGGTGCTGCCGCTGTCAGGCTACGGCGGTGAGGTGATCCATCTGCGGCATGAAGAGCCGGACAACCGTCTGGCGGTCGTCAACGAGATGCAGCACGTGCGGCTGGCGGAGAAGGGCAAGCAACAGACCTACTGCATTACGCCGGTCGGTTTGAAACGCATCAAGGATTGATCCCCATCGGCCTCCCGGGGCGGCGAGTATCGTCGCCCCGATTTTCCTCTGTATCATCTCCTTATTGCACTCTTTTTGTTCTCCCGCTGCGCGCCGCTGGTGCAGGCCGTTCACCCTTGCCGTCATAAGTTTTAATTATAATTTATTGAAATCATGAGATTAAAAATTGGCACGCCGGTTGCTCTGTTGAATCCCATCTTGTGTACCAGATGGAATTCAGCCGATGAGCGACCCTGTTGAAACGTGCGGTTTTACCCTCAGTGAATGGCAGCACCATTATCAAACCCGTCCGGCGGGTGAGCGCCTCGCCTGCGTCAGCGCGACGATCGAAACCCTGATCGCCGGGCTGAACCCGGACGATAACGCCTGGCTGTATCTCGCCACGCCGGCGCAGCGCGAGCAGCAGTATCGGCAGCTCGCGCAGTTGCTGGCGGCGGTCGACGGCGATCTCAGCCGCCTGCCGCTGTTCGGCGTGCCCTTCGCCATCAAAGACAATATCGACGTCGGTGGCTGGCCGACCAGCGCCGCCTGCCCGGCGTTCACCTATCAGGCCGCGGCGGACGCCACCGTGGTCGCGAACCTGCGCGCCGCCGGGGCGATCGCCCTCGGTAAAACCAACCTCGACCAGTTCGCTACCGGGTTGGTGGGCACCCGCTCACCTTATGGCGCGGTGGTCAACAGCTTCGACAGCCGCTACGTCAGCGGCGGTTCCAGCTCCGGCTCCGCCTCAGTGGTGGCGCGCGGCCTGGTGCCGTTCGCGCTGGGCACCGACACCGCCGGTTCGGGGCGCGTGCCCGCCGGGTTCAACAACATCGTCGGGCTGAAGCCGACCAAAGGGCGGTTGTCCAACCGCGGCGTGGTGCCGGCCTGCCGGTTGAACGATACGGTGTCGGTCTTCGCGCTGACGGTGGCCGATGCGGCGCAGGTGGCGGAACTGGCGAGTGGCTTTGACGCGGCAGATCCGTATTCCCGCCCCGATCCGCATACCGCGCCGGCGGATATTCCCGCCGCGCCGCGTTTCGCCATCCCCGCCCAGCTGGAGTTTTTCGGTGACGTTCAGGCCGAGCGGGCGTTTCACCGCGCGCTGGCGCAGCTGCAGGCGGGCGGCGCCACGCTGGAACCCCTCGATTTCGCGCCGTTTCGCACCCTGGCGGAGCAGCTGTATTACGGCCCCTGGGTGGCGGAGCGTACGGTGGCGATTGAGCAGGTGCTGGAAGCGAGCCCACAGGCTATCGACCCGGTGGTGCGTGGCATCGTCGGCAACGGCCTGAGCTACAGCGCCTGCGACGCCTACAAGGCGGAATACCTGCGCGCCGAGCTGACGCGGCAAATTGCTCAGCGGCTGGCGCCGTTCGACGCGCTGGTGGTGCCGACTGCGCCCACTATCCGCACCCTGGCGGAGATGGCGCAGGAGCCGGTGCTGTTCAATTCGCAGTTCGGCACTTACACCAATTTCACCAACCTGGCCGATCTGAGCGCGCTGGCGCTGCCGGGGCCGCTGCGCGAAGACGGGCTGCCGGCGGGCATCACCCTGATTGCGCCCGCCTGGCATGACCGGGCGCTGGCGGCGTTTGGCCTGCGCTGGCAACGGCAAAGCGCCTTACCGCTCGGGGCTACCGGCCGGGCATTGCCGCCGCAGCCCACGCCGGCCCCGTCAGCGGGACACGTGCGTCTGGCGGTAGTGGGCGCTCACCTCAGCGGTATGCCGCTCAACGTCCAGCTGACGCAGCGCGACGCGGTGCGGGTGGAGCAAACCGTCACCGCACCCTGTTACCGCCTCTACGCGCTGGCCGATACCGAGCCGCCGAAACCGGGGCTGGCGCGCGCGGCGCAGGGAGCGGCGATCCGTCTTGAGCTGTGGGACATCCCGCTGGCCCGTTTCGGCGAGTTTGTGGCGGAAATCCCGTCGCCCTTGGGCATCGGCACGCTGCTGCTGGCGGACGGCCGGCGGGTTAAGGGGTTTATCTGCGAAGCCTGGGCGCTGGAAGGCGCCACGGATATTACCGAGTTTGGCGGCTGGCGTGACTATCTCGCCGGCGTTAAGGGGGCATGAACATGTTTACTACCGTACTGATCGCTAACCGCGGAGAGATCGCCTGCCGCGCCATTCGCACCCTGAAACGCCTGGGCGTCACCAGCGTAGCGGTCTATTCCGACGCCGACCGCAATGCGCCGCACGTTACCGAGGCCGACAGGGCAGTGGCGCTCGGCGGCGACAAGGCCGCCGACAGCTACCTGTGCATTGACAAAATCCTCGCGGCGGCGGCGGCCACCGGCGCGCAGGGGATCTACCCCGGCTACGGCTTTTTGTCCGAGAGCGCCGAGTTTGCCGACGCCTGCGAGGCGGCGGGCATCGCCTTTATCGGCCCGACGGCGGCGCAGATCCGCGAGTTTGGCCTCAAGCATCGGGCGCGCGAGCTGGCGGCGTTGGCCGGAGTGCCGATGACGCCGGGCACCGGCTTGCTGGAGAGCGTCGAGCAGGCGGTTACCGCCGCCGCGCGCATCGGCTACCCGGTGATGCTGAAAAGCACCGCCGGCGGTGGCGGCATCGGTCTGACGCGCTGTGACGACGAGGCGGCGCTGCGCGACGCCTACGACAGCGTCAAACGGCTGGGAGAACAGTTCTTCCGCGACGCCGGCGCCTTTATCGAACGCTTCGTCGATCGGGCGCGCCACGTCGAGGTGCAGATTTTCGGCGACGGCCAGGGGCGGGTGGTGGCGCTCGGCGAGCGCGACTGCTCGCTGCAGCGCCGCAACCAAAAGGTGGTGGAAGAAACCCCGGCGCCACACCTGCCGGCGTCGACCCGCCAGGCGCTGCATCGGGCGGCGGTGGCGCTGGGCGAATCGGTGAATTACCGCAGCGCCGGCACCGTGGAATTCATTTACGACGCCGCGCGTGACGAGTTTTACTTCCTGGAAGTGAACACCCGCTTACAGGTCGAGCACCCGATCACCGAGATGGTCACCGGCCTGGATCTGATCGAAGGCATGCTGCAGGTGGCGGCGGGCGACGCGCTGGATTGGGCGGCGCTGCAACGCGCGCCGCAGGGCGTGGCGATCGAAGTGCGTCTCTACGCCGAAGATCCGCTGAAAAACTTCCAGCCCAGCCCCGGCGTGCTGACTGAGGTGCATTTCCCTGACGACGTGCGCCTCGACGGTTGGGTAGCGACCGGCAGCGAAGTCTCGGCGTTTTACGACCCGATGATCGCCAAGCTGATCGTGCACGGCGCGGATCGGGAGCAGGCGCTGGAAAAACTGCGCGTGGCGCTGGCGGCGACCCGTTTGCACGGCATCGCCACCAACCTCGACTATCTGCGGCAGGTGATCGCCACGCCGCAATTTCAGCGCGGCGACGTTTGGACGCGCCTGCTGGACGAGGTGCGTTTCCAACCGCACTGCCTCGAAGTGCTGCAACCCGGCACCTACAGCAGCGTGCAGGATTATCCCGGCCGCCTCGGCTATTGGGACATCGGCGTGCCGCCGTCCGGCCCGATGGACGACTTCGCGTTCCGGCTGGCTAACCGCATCGTCGGCAACCACCCGGCGGCCGCCGGGCTCGAGTTTACCCTGCAGGGGCCGACGCTGCGCTTTCACTGCGACGCCACTATCGCGCTGACGGGTGCCAGCTGCCCGGCCGATTTGGACGGCGAAGCGATCGCTTACTGGCGGCCGATCGCGGTGCGGGCCGGGCAGGTGCTGACGCTGGGGCGCGCCACGCACGGCTGCCGCACCTATCTGGCGGTACGCAACGGCTTCGACGTGCCGGTGTATCTCGGCAGCCGCTCCACCTTTGCGCTCGGGCAGTTTGGCGGCCACGCCGGGCGTACCCTGCGCGTGGCGGACATGCTGGCGATCGCTCAACCGGCGCTGGCCGCCAGCACCACGCCGGCGCCGATCGCCGCGCCGCAGGCGATGGACGACAGCCTGATCCCGCACTACGGCGACCAGTGGCACATCGGCGTGCTGTACGGGCCGCATGGCGCGCCGGACTTTTTCACCACTGAATCAATAGAGGCCTTCTTCGCCACCGACTGGCAGGTGCATTACAACTCCAACCGCCTCGGCGTGCGCCTGTCGGGGCCGAAGCCCGAGTGGGCGAGAGAGGACGGCGGCGAAGCCGGTTTGCATCCTTCCAACGTGCACGACTGCGAGTACGCGATCGGTGCCATCAATTTCACCGGCGACTTCCCGGTGATCCTGACCCGCGACGGGCCAAGCCTCGGCGGCTTCGTCTGCCCGGTGACCATCGCCAAGGCCGAGTTGTGGAAAGTGGGGCAGGTGAAGCCGGGCGACCGCATCCGGTTTCATCCGATCGGCTTTCGCCAGGCGCAGTCGCTGGAGCAGGCGCAGCTGGGTAGCATCGAAGCGCTGGCGGCGGTGAAGGCCATCACCCTGCCGCCGCCGGATCTGGCCCCGGCGGAGACCGTTTCCGCCGCGGTGCTGGCGGCACTGCCGGCGGCGGAAGGGCGCCCGGCGGTGGCGTATCGCCAGGCGGGGGACGGTTACATTCTGATGGAGTACGGCGACAACGTGCTCGATCTGGCGCTGAGGCTGCGCATCCATCTGCTGATGCAGTCGCTGCGAGAGGAGGCGATACCGGGCGTGGCGGAGCTGGCGCCGGGCGTGCGTTCGCTGCAGATCCGCTACGACAGCCGGCTGATAAGCCAGGCCGATCTGCTGCAGCGCCTGCTGGCGCGCGAACGGGCGCTGGGGGACGTAAGCCGCCTGAAGGTGCCGACGCGCACCGTCTGGCTGCCGATGGCGTTCGAGGATTCGGCCACGCTGGGCGCGGTGGATCGCTATCAGCAGACGGTGCGCGCTTCGGCGCCCTGGCTGCCGAACAACGTCGATTTCATCCAGCGCATCAACGGCCTGAGCCAACGCGAGCAGGTGCGCGACATTCTGTTCGACGCCAGCTACCTGATCCTCGGATTGGGAGACGTTTACCTCGGCGCGCCCTGCGCGGTGCCGCTCGATCCGCGCCATCGCTTGCTGAGCTCCAAATATAACCCGGCGCGCACCCACACCGCCGAAGGGACGGTCGGCATCGGCGGCATGTACATGTGCATCTACGGCATGGACTCGCCGGGCGGTTACCAACTGGTGGGGCGCACGCTGCCGATCTGGAACAAATTCCTCAAAAACCCGCAGTTCACCGCCGGTGAGCCCTGGCTGCTGCGCTTCTTCGATCAGGTGCGCTTCTACCCGGTCAGCGAGCAAGAACTGGACGAGCAGCGCGAAGCGTTCCGCGAAGGGCGCATGCAGGTGCGCATCGAAGAGAGCGAATTCGACTTCGCCGCCTACACCGATTTCCTGGCCGATAACGCCGAGGCGATCGCCGACTTCCAGCATCGCCAGCAGCAGGCGTTCAGCGCCGAAGTGGCGCGCTGGCGCAGCGATGACGACGAGGCCGAGGCGCAGCTGTTGCCGCCGGTTGAAGAAGACGCGATCGACGGCGATCTGGTCAGCGCCGATCTGAACGGCAGCGTGTGGAAGATCCTGGTGGAGCCGGGGCAGGCGGTGGCGGCCGGGCAGCCGCTGATCGTGGTCGAGGCGATGAAGATGGAATTGGCGGTCACCGCGCCGCGCGCCGGGATCGTCAAACGCATCAGTTGCCGGCAGGGGCGACCGGTCGGGCCGGGCGACGCCCTGCTGTGGCTGGAAAAAGCGGTCTGAACGGAGGGGCGATGATGCAAATCACCAACGGGGAGCACAAGGCACGGCCCGAGGGGCTGGCGGAGCGCATTTATCTGCAGCTCAAGGCCGACATCTTCGAGTTTCGCCTGCTGCCGGGCGATCGATTCAGCGAAAGCGACGTGGCGCAGCGCATGGCGGCCAGCCGCACGCCGGTGCGCCAGGCGCTGTTTCGGCTCGAGCGCGAAGGCTATGTCGAGGTGCTGTTTCGCAGCGGCTGGCAGGTGCGGCCGTTCGACTTCGCCTATTTCGAAGAGCTGTACGACCTGCGCATCGTGCTGGAACAAGAGGCGGTGAAACGGCTATGCGAATGGCCGGCCGGGGAAACGCCGGCCGCGCTGGCGGCGCTGAACCGTTTTTGGACCGAAGCGCCGCGTCTGGCGGACGGCCAGGCGGTGTCGCAGCACGATGAGCAGTTTCATCAGGCGTTGGTGGCCGCGGCGGGCAACGGCGAGATGGCGCGCATTCACCGCGAACTGACCGAAAAGATCCGCATCATTCGCCGGCTGGATTTCACCCAGCAGGCGCGGGTGGACGCCACCTACCGCGAACACGCCGCCATTTTGCAGGCGATCCTGCAGCGGCAAAGTGGGGCGGCGCAAGCGCTGCTCGGCGAGCATATTGCCGTCAGCAAGGCAGAGGTACGAAAAATAACGCTGCACATGTTGCATCAGGCGCGGGCCCAGCAGCCCGCGCGCTCGGCGCAATGATTTTGATTTCACACACATCAGGAGTTTGAACTATGCAACGTCGTCGTTTTATCAAAGCTTTTGCGCTGTCCGCCGCCGCGATCGGCCTGGGCCTGGCCTGGAGCGCGCAGGCCGCCGATACCATCAAGGTCGGCATTCTGAGTTCGCTCTCCGGCACCATGGCGATTTCCGAAACGCCGCTGAAGGATGTGGCGCTGATGACCATCGACGAGATCAACGCCAAAGGCGGGGTGCTCGGTAAAAAGCTGGAGCCGGTGGTGGTGGATCCGGCCTCCAACTGGCCGCTGTTCGCCGAGAAGGCGCGCCAGCTGCTGAGCCAGGATAAGGTGGCGGCGGTGTTCGGCTGCTGGACCTCGGTGTCGCGCAAATCGGTGTTGCCGGTGTTTGAGGAGCTGAATGGGCTGCTGTTCTACCCGGTGCAATACGAAGGCGAAGAGATGTCGCCGAACGTGTTCTACACCGGCGCGGCGCCGAACCAGCAGGCGATCCCGGCGGTGGAATACCTGCTGAGCGAGGACGGCGGCGGCGCCAAACGCTTCTTCCTGCTGGGCACCGATTACGTCTATCCGCGCACCACCAACAAGATCCTGCGCGCCTTCCTGCACAGCAAAGGCGTGCAGGACAAGGATATTGAAGAGGTCTACACGCCGTTCGGTTACAGCGATTACCAGACCATCGTCGCCAACATCAAGAAGTTTGCCGCCGGCGGCAACACGGCGGTGATCTCCACCATCAACGGCGACTCCAACGTACCGTTCTACAAAGAGCTGGCCAACCAGGGCGTCAAGGCCACCGACGTGCCGGTGATCGCCTTCTCGGTCGGCGAGGAAGAGCTGCGCGGCATCGATACCCAACCGCTGGTGGGCAACCTGGCGGCCTGGAACTACTTCGAATCGCTGGATAACCCGACCAACAAGCAGTTTGTCAGCCAGTGGAAAGCCTACGCCAAGGCGCACAACCTGCCGAATTACGCCACCGCGGTCACCAACGATCCGATGGAGGCCACCTACGTCGGCCTGCACATGTGGGCGCAGGCGGTGGAAAAGGCCGGCACCACCGACGTCGATAAGGTGCGCGCGGCGATGGCCGGGCAAACCTTCGCCGCGCCGTCGGGCTTCACGCTGACCATGGACCAGACCAACCACCACCTGCACAAGCCGGTGATGATCGGCGAGATCGAGGGCAACGGCCAGTTCAATGTGGTGTGGCAGACCGAAGCGCCGGTGCGCGCGCAGCCGTGGAGTCCGTATATCGCCGGCAACGACAAGAAGCCGGATTACCCGGTGAAGGGCAGCAAGTAACGTCACTCAGCGCCGGCGCGGCCCAACGCCCGCCGGCCCAACAGAAGAGGCAGCTGATGCAATCTCCGTTTTTATCCTCTCTGCGCGTCGGGCTGTGGCTGCTGTGCGCCTGGCCCCTGCTGGCGCAGGCCGGGCCGGCCGATGAGTTTGCGGCGGCCAACCGTGCGCAGCAGGCCAAACTGCTGCAGGCGTGGGCGGCCGAGCCGGACGCCGCGCGCCTGTCGTTGCTGCAGGGGCTGCAGCAGGAAACCGTGGCGATCGACGGGGCGAAGCGCGCCTTTATCCGCCAGGGCGATCGCTATCTGCCGCTCGAGGGCGAGGCGGCCCCGGTTGGCGAACCGAAGAAGGTGTGGCTGAACAACCGGCTGCGCATTCTGATCGCCAACGCATTGTCGGCGCAGCGGCTGGTCAGCGCGGACGCGGCGGTGCGGCTGCAGGCGGCGAGCGCGCTGCAGCGCGAAGCGAACGGCGAACAGCTGCCGCTGTTGGCCCGGCAGCTGGCGCGGGAAACAGACCCGCAGGTGCATCAGGTACTGAGCCTGGCGCTGGCTAACCTGCAGCTGGCCGACGGCAATCCGCAGGTGCGTTTCAATGCGGTGCGGCTGTTGGGCGAATCGGGCGAGCCGGACACCCGCGCGCGGCTGCAAGCGTTGACCGACGTGGCCAATGAACCGGACGCCGCGGTGCGCGCCGAGGCGCAACGCAGCCTGCAGCAGGTGCAGCATCGCCTGATGATCGGCGATCTGCTCGGCCAGGCGTTCAGCGGCCTGTCGCTCGGTTCAATCCTGCTGCTGGCGGCGCTCGGGCTGGCGATCACTTACGGCCTGCTCGGCGTCATCAATATGGCGCACGGCGAAATGCTGATGCTCGGTGCCTATTCCGCCTACCTGGTGCAGGGGCTGTTTCAGCAGTTTGCGCCGCACTGGCTGGCGCTCTACCCGCTGGCGGCGCTGCCGGTGGCGTTCGCCATCACCGCCGGGATCGGCATGCTGCTTGAGCGCACGGTGATCCGCCACCTGTACGGCCGGCCGCTGGAGACCCTGCTGGCCACCTGGGGCATCAGCCTGGTGTTGATCCAGCTGGTGCGGGTGCTGTTCGGGGCGCAGAACGTGGAGGTCGCCAACCCGGCGTGGCTGTCGGGCGGCGTGCAGCTGCTGCCGAACCTGGTGCTGCCGTGGAACCGCATCGCGGTGATCGCGTTCGTGCTCTTGGTGCTGGCGATGACCTGGCTGCTGCTGAACAAGACCCGGCTCGGCATGAACGTGCGCGCGGTGACGCAAAACCGCGCGATGGCGGCCTGCTGCGGCGTGCCCACCGGGCGGGTGGACATGCTGGCCTTCGGGTTGGGATCCGGCATCGCCGGGCTCGGCGGGGTGGCGCTGTCGCAGTTGGGCAACGTCGGGCCGGAGCTGGGGCAAGGCTACATCATCGATTCGTTCCTGGTGGTGGTGCTCGGCGGCGTCGGCCAACTGGCGGGGACGGTGGCGGCGGCCTTCGGCCTCGGCATCGTCAACAAGATCCTCGAGCCGCAGATCGGCGCCGTGTTGGGCAAGATCCTGATCCTGGTGCTGATCGTTCTGTTTATTCAAAAGCGTCCGCAGGGGCTGTTCGCCCTCAAGGGCAGGGTGATTGACTGATGAGCCAACCATTGACCGTAACCGGCGTGCAGAAAGCGCCTCGGCTGGCGTTGAGCATCGGCGCGCTGGCGTTGCTGGCGCTGCTGGTGATGCCGTTCATGACGCTGTTACCGGCGGATCATCCGCTGGCGGTGTCCACCTATACCCTGACGCTGGCGGGCAAGATCCTGTGCTACGCGGTGGTGGCGGTGGCGCTCGATCTGGTATGGGGCTATGCCGGGCTGCTGTCGCTCGGCCACGGGCTGTTCTTCGCGCTCGGCGGCTACGCCATGGGCATGTACCTGATGCGGCAGGCGGCGGGCGACGGGCTGCCGGCGTTTATGGCGTTCCTCTCCTGGAATGAGCTGCCGTGGTTCTGGAGCGGCACCCAGCATTTCGCCTGGGCGCTGTGCCTGATCGTGCTGGTGCCGGGCCTGCTGGCCTTCCTGTTCGGCTACTTCGCCTTCCGCTCGAAAATTAAAGGGGTGTATTTCTCGATCATGACCCAGGCGCTGACCTATGCCGGCATGCTGCTGTTCTTTCGCAACGAGACCGGCTTCGGCGGCAATAACGGTTTTACCGGTTTCACCACGCTGCTCGGCTTTCCCATCACCGCCGCCGGTACGCGGGTGGCGCTGTTTCTGGCGACGGTGCTGCTGCTGGCCGCCAGCCTGGCCATCGGCTTTGCGCTGGCGCGCAGCAAATTCGGCCGGGTGCTGACCGCAGTGCGCGATGCGGAAAACCGGCTGACCTTCTGCGGCTACGATCCGAAGGGGTTCAAGCTGTTCGTCTGGACGCTGTCGGCGGTGCTGTGCGGGCTGGCCGGCGCACTCTATGTGCCGCAGGTCGGCATCATCAACCCCGGCGAAATGTCGCCGACCAACTCGATCGAGGCCGCCATCTGGGTGGCGCTCGGCGGGCGCGGCACGCTGGTGGGGCCGCTGCTCGGCGCCGGCATCGTCAACGGCGCCAAGAGCTGGTTCACCATGGCCATTCCCGAATACTGGCAGTTCTTCCTCGGCCTGATGTTTATCGTCGTCACGCTGTTTCTGCCCAAAGGGGTGATCGGCCTGCTGCGCCGGAGGAAAACCTCATGAAAGCGATGCAAGTGACCGACGAGCTGTTTACCCACCCGCTGCCGGCGGATAAATACCGGCAGCAAACCGATCCGGTGCTGCAGCTCGACAACGTCAACGTCAGCTTCGACGGTTTTCGCGCGCTGACCGATCTGTCGCTGCGCATTGGCGTCGGCGAACTGCGCTGCGTGATCGGCCCCAACGGCGCCGGCAAGACCACGCTGATGGATGTGATCACCGGCAAGACCCGGCCGGACAGCGGCAGGGTGTTTTACGATCAGACCGTCGATCTGACCCGGCTGGCGCCGATGCAGATCGCCCACGCCGGCATCGGCCGCAAGTTTCAAAAACCGACGGTGTTCGAGGCGCTGACGGTATTCGAGAATCTGGAGATCGCGCAGAAAACCCGCAAGTCGGTGTGGGCCTGCTTGCGCGCTCGGTTAAGCAGCGAGCAGCGCGACCGCATCGACGAGATGCTGAAGACCCTGCGGCTGGGGCATGAGCGCCACCGGCCCGCCGGGTTACTGTCCCACGGGCAGAAACAGTTTCTCGAGATCGGCATGCTGCTGGTGCAGGAGCCGCACCTGCTGCTGCTCGACGAGCCGGCGGCCGGCATGACCGACGCCGAAACCGACTACACCGCCGAACTGTTCCGCGAGCTGGCAGGCAAGCATTCGCTGATGGTGGTGGAGCACGATATGGGGTTTGTGGAAACCATCGCCGATCGCGTGACGGTGCTGCACCAGGGGCAGGTGCTGGCGGAAGGATCGCTGGCACAGGTGCAGGCCGATGAACGGGTGATTGAGGTATATCTGGGGCGCTGAGGAGGCGTAACGATGCTGCAGGTAGAGGAATTGAATCAGTATTACGGCGGCAGCCACATTCTGCGCGGCATGTCGTTCGAGGCGCGCATCGGCGAGGTGACCTGCCTGCTGGGGCGCAATGGCGTGGGCAAGACCACGCTGCTGAAATGCCTGATGGGGCTGGTCCCGGCGCGCAGCGGCAGCGTCCGTTGGCAGGGCGAAACCATCACCGGTAAAAAGCCGCATCAGCGGGTGCAGGCGGGCATCGCCTATGTGCCGCAGGGGCGGGAGATTTTCCCGCGCCTGACGGTGGAGGAAAATCTGCTGATGGGGCTGGCGCGCTTTTCCGGCGCCGCCGCACGCACGGTGCCGGATCCGATCTATGACTTGTTTCCGGTGCTGCGGCAAATGAAGGATCGGCGCGGCGGCGATCTCTCCGGCGGGCAGCAGCAGCAGCTGGCGATCGGCCGGGCGCTGGCCTGCCGGCCGCAGCTGTTGATCCTCGACGAGCCGACGGAAGGGATCCAGCCTTCGGTGATCAAGGAGATCGGCGCGGTGATCAAGCAGCTGGCGGCGAAGGGCGATATGGCGATCCTGCTGGTGGAACAGTTCTATGACTTTGCCGCCGATCTGGCGGACAGCTATCTGGTGATGTCGCGCGGCAGCATCGTGCAGCGCGGCGCCGGCAGCAATATGGAACAGGACGGCGTACGCGGGCTGGTGGCGATTTGACGTTGGATCAGCTGAAAAAGGATCGGCTGAGCGGATCGCGGGAATGATGCAGCACTCTGATGATATTCACCTCCCGCCTGTGCTGTCGAAAATAAATCAGGTGGTTGGCGACGGGCAATACCCATAGGCCGGGGCAGGTTTCATCGAGGTTTTTGCCGAGTTGGTGGTGGCTAAGGTTATCGAAAGCCTGATGCAGGCGGCGCAGATAATCTTCGGCCACCTGTAAGCCAAAGCGCGCCAACCCGTAAAAATAGATCTCTTCCATATCGTCCAACGCTTTTGGACGAATGGTTACTTTTCTGCGCATCCTTTTGCTTTGCTCCGTATTCTTTCCATGAACACATCACGATCCCATTCGACGGCCTCACCGCTGTTTTCTCCTTCGGCGATCAAGCGCCTAAGCTCTTCCAACTTTGAGGTGGCGGTACGTTCGCGCAAGGTGCGCACCGATTCGCGGATGACTTCACTGGGCGTGCGGTAATCGCCGCTGGCCACCAGGTCTTCGACGAAGCTACGCAGCTCGTCACCCAGATCTACCGTTAATGTTCTGCCCATTGTTCCTCCTCACTTTCGGCTATGCTGCGTCATTGTAAGATTAGTTCTTACATTGTGCACGTCAAACTCTCAGGATCTCAATAGCGGTCCCGTCATGAGGGCGGGAGTCACCCGTTTATTCATTAAGGATAACCATGAACGAAATCACTGTGTCACGCCTCGGTTGCATTGTCCTGTCCCTGTTTCCGGCCCTGTGGGGGCTGTTCAGCCTGTTGAACAATACGGCGGATTTCGCCGGCACCGCGCGCAATGCGGTGGGGCCGCTGCTCGCCATGCAGGATACCTATCAAACGCCGGGGCTGATGTGGCGCGCGATCAGCGCCGACTGGGCCTGCATGTTGGGGTTGGCTGTCATCACCACGCTGGAAACGCTGGCCGGCCTATTCGCGGCCGCAGGCGTGGTGCTGATGATCGGGCGATTGAAAGGCCCTTACGCCGCCTTCGCCAAGGGTAAAGCCTGGGCGATGCTGGGGGCGCTTTGCGCGATCGCGGTGTGGGGTATCGGTTTTATGGTGGTCGCCGGCGACTGGTTCATGGCCTGGCAGGCCAAGCAGGATCCGCTGGCGGTGCAGCTGGGGGCGCTGATCTACCTGGCGCCCAATGCGTTTGCCTTGCTGTACCTGATGCTGCAGCGGGAGCCGCGCTGACGACGGCGGAGCGGGGCGCGGTTACAGCGCCTTGCTCATATACCAGATGCCTATCGAGCCCTGGGCGCTGGTGTAGCAGGTCTCGCCACAAATGCTCAATCCCCGGCGCTGATAGAAGCGTTGGGCGCCGGTGTTGCGTTGCAGCACCTCCAGCCACAGCGTCTTCTGCCGGCGCTCGATGGCCCGCTGTTGCACCTGTTCGAACAGGCGCTGGCCATAGCCGTTGCCGGCATGGCCCGGCAGGAAATAGATTTTCTGCAGCTCTGCGCCGCGGGTTTGCGTTGGCGCCAGCAGGCTGTCGACGTTGAGCCGCGCATAGCCGACAAGGGCGTCATCCTCATAGGCCAACAGCCAGCACACGTCGGGATCGCGCAGCGTCCGTTCCAGCGCGGAGACGGAAAAATCCTCAGCCAGAAAGGCCTCCAGCTCGTGCGGGTAGCGCCACAGCTCACCGAAGTGCGCGCGATAGGTGCGGATGCCGATATCGCGCACCTGCGTTAAATCTTCCAGCAATGCCTGACGGACGGTGAACATCTGTGCCCCTTTGAGTAAGAAAAGTTACAGCCGTTGTTCCAGATGCCGGTGGGGCACCATCGCCTGATGCAGAATGGCAAGCACGGTGATACCGGCAGGGCGACTGCGGTAGTAGATCCTATGGCTGGCGTAAGGAAAACTGTGTATCTCTTCGCCCAAATCGTGAAAGTGGGCCTTACCCGCTTCCGGCATGTCCGCCAGATGATGCATGACCTCTCTCAACTGCTCAAGATAGCGGCGAGATTGCGCTTTTCCCCAGTGCTCGACGGTGAAATGACGAATAGCCAGCAGATCTTGTTGGGCTTGCGGGGTGAGGCGAAACGCGGGCATATCAGTCGGTTTCGTCGGTGAACAGACGGTTGAAGAAGGCATCGCCGTCTACTGCCTTACCGGCGTCTTCCTCGGCGGTAGCCTGCGCGATTTTTTGCTGCAGCGCGCGTAATTTGAGATCTTCCAGCGCCTGGTAGTCTTCTACCGACATGACAACGGCGACCGGTTTGCCGTTGCGATTGATTTGCACCGGCTCACGCTGCGCCTTGAGCAGCAAATCGCCGAATTGGGTTTTGGCCTCGTTCGCGCTGAGTGCGTACATTTAATCGCTCCAGTTAATTAAATCGTTCGATTTAACCATTATACGGTGCGATGGAAAAACAACCAATATTATTCCGGCGGGCAGGTTTCGTTGGACAGATGTCGCGGCGTTTCACGGCGAAAACCCAGGCCGATGATGCGGCCGAACAGGCGCGGTAGCCAGCGGCTGTTGCCGACGCGGGCGATCAGGCGCGAACCGCCCGCCGCGCGGCGTTCACCCGGCTTGCGCTGGCTCATTTTGATCTGCAAAAACTGGATGGCCCGGGTGGGCAATTCGCGGCGGCGCTGCACGCTCAGCAAATGCTTCAGCTGCAGCCGATGCTGGCGCAGCGGCGGGATCAGGGCGTTGGCGGCGGCCACCGCGTCCTGAATCGCCAGGTTGACGCCCACGCCGCCGATCGGCGACATGGCGTGCGCGGCGTCGCCGATGCACAGTACCCCCGGCTTGGCCCAGCGATCCAGACGATCGATGCGGATGCTCAGCAGCTTCACCTGATCCCACTCGACGATCTCCTGCAGGCGATCGTCCTGGAATGGCGCCACCTCGGCGAGGTGCAGCAAAAATTTCTCCAGGCCGCTGCGGCGGATCGCGTCGAAGCTGCCTTTATCGATCGAGTAGCCGCACTGCCAGTAGTCGCCGCGATCGATCATGATGAAGTTCTGCTTCGGTCCGGTATGGCCCATCGACCAGGCCGGATCGCCCGGCTGCTTGCTGAGCTTCATCCACAATACGTCGCGCGGGGCGCCGAAGGAGCGGCTGCTGAGCGCCGCCTGTTCGCGCACCACCGAGTTGCGGCCGTCGGTGCCGATCACCAGCTGGCTGCGCACGCGGATCGGGCCTTCCGGCGTGTCGGCCAGCACGCCGCATACCTGGCCGCGGTCGTAGAGTAGCTGATGAACCTGCGTCGAGGTGAGCAGCCTGAAATGGGGGAATGCGGCGGCCTGCTGCGCCAAAAAGTTGAGGAACTCCCACTGCGGCATAAAGGCGATAAATTTGCAGCGCGTCGGCAGGCGGGTGAAATCCGCCAGCTTAATGTCGCGCCCGGCGACTTCGGCGTGCAGGGATTCAGCGCGCTGGTGTGGCAGCGTCAGCAGTTCGTCGAGCAGGCCCAGCTGGTGCATGACTTCCAGCGTCGACGGGTGAATGGTGTCACCGCGAAAATCGCGCAGGAAGTCGGCGTGCTTCTCCAGCACCGTCACGTCGATCCCCGCCCGCGCCAGCAGATAGCCGAGCATCAGCCCGGCGGGGCCGCCTCCCACGATGCAGCAGGTGGTGGCGTAAGGTGTGATCGGTGATGACGGCATGGCGGTTGACCCCGGAGAGCGGCCCGCATCCCGCGAACCGCAAATGAATGTTTAGTGTTGATAATGATTATCAATATCAAGTTTGGCTGTCAACCCGCGGTGCAGTGTGGTCAAAGGGGGCGGACAGATGGCCGACGCGGAACAGCTGGCCGTTTTGCACGGGGGACTGCGGCGGTTCACGCCATAAATCCAGCCGCACTAATCGCCACTCGGCGGGATCGAACGCCACGATGGAGGCCAGCGCGCCGGGGGCCGCCTGCTGTTGCCGACGCAGCGCAGGCAGATCGCTGTAGGAGACGATGGCCCGTTCCTGGCAGCTCGCCCACGCCGTCCCGGCCAGATGAGGGCGATCGAAATGCGCCAGCCACGGCAGCCAATGATTGACGCGCGGCCAGCCGAACGCCTGGCTGAGCCCCCTGAAACCCTCGCCGGTCAGGAAGTCGCTCATGCCGGCGCTGCTGTTCCACAGGTAGAAGGGCGCGTAGAGGTTCTCGGCGCTGCCTTCGCTGCGCTGCGCGTACAGATAGGCTTTGACGATCAGCTGCGGGCAGGCGTCGAGCCGGTGGCCGAAATCGGCGATGCGGCGGCGGACGATCGCCATGTCGTAATCGGCGGGCAGGGTGAAACGGTATTGCATCGCGAGCATAAGGATTCTCCGGAAAGACATTGACCGGGAGAGCGTGACACGCCATCTTTATCAGTAAAATCGGTATTATTTTGATTGATGGTTCAGAAAATCAGGATGGTCAGCATGGGGCGAATAACGTTCGATCTCGAGGATTTGCGCAGCTTTGTTACCGGCGTCGAACTGGGCAGCTTTGCCAAGGCCGCTGAACGGTTAGGGCGCTCGACTTCAGCGGTCAGCGCCCACCTGAAAAAGCTGGAACAGCAGGTCGGCGCGCCGATCCTGCGCAAGGCCGGGCGCGGCATGGTGATGACCGAGGCGGGAGAAACCCTGCTCGGCTACGCGCGCCGCCTGCTGGAGCTCAATGACGAAGCTGCCGCCGCGGTGCGCGGGTTGGATCTTCAGGGCACGGTGCGGCTGGGGTTGCAGGAGGATTTCGGCGAGACGTTTCTGCCGCAGGTATTGGGCAGCTTCGCGCGCGCCAATCCGAAGGTGCGCATCGAGGCGCGCATCGCCCGCAATGCCGAGCTGATCGACTGGGTGCTGAAAGGCCAGCTGGATCTGTCGCTGGCGTGGGATGGCGGCTTGAACACGCCGTTTCATCAGGCGCTGGGTCAGCGGCAGCTGCACTGGATCGCCTCGCCCGGCTTCGCGCTGGCGCCCTGGCGAGAAGGGGATGAGCCGCTTTCGCTCGTGATGTTCGACGCGCCTTGCCTGATGCGCAGCGCGGCAACGCAGGCGCTGGATCGCGCCGGCATTCCCTGGCGCATTGCCTTTACCAGCCGCAGCCTGAACGGCGTTTGGGCGGCGGTGAACGCCGGGTTGGGCGTTACGGTGCGCACGGCGGCGGGTTTGCCGCCTGGCCTGGCGCCGCTGGCGCCCGAACTGCTGCCCGCTCTCGGCCAGCTCGGCGTGGTGCTGCACCGCGCCGAGGATCAGCCTTCCGCCGCCGTGCAACGGCTGGCGCAGATCGTGGTCGAGCGGATCGGCACTTAATCTTTATCTTTAGCGATAGGCTGCTTGCCGCTCAGCTGGCCCCATTCGCTCCAGGCGCCGTCATACAGCTTGACCTGCGGCGCGCCGAGCGACAGCAGGCCGAACGCCAGCACCGCCGCCGTCACGCCGGAGCCGCAGCTGGTGATGATCGGCCCGTTGATGTCCACGCCCTTGTCGCTGAAGGTTTGGCGCAGCGCTTCCAGCGATTTGAAGCGGCCGTTCTCCAGCAGCTCGCCGTACGGAATGTTGATGCTGCCGGGAATATGGCCGCGATGCAGGCCGGGGCGCGGCTCCGGTGCTTCGGCATAAAAGCGCGGCGCGGCGCGCGCGTCGAGAATTTGCACCGGCGTGCCTAACGCCTGTTCCACTTGCCGCATATCCACCACCGCGTCGGCGTTGAACCGGGCGTTGAACGTCTGCGGCTCAGGCTGCGCCGGGCCGGTTGCCAGCGCCTGGCCCAGCGCGGTCCAGCCGTTCAGCCCTTCGTCCAGCACGTAAACATGCCGGGCGCCGAAATTGCGGAAGGTCCACCAGCCGCGCGGCGCGGAGAACTGGTTGCCCTCATCGTAAATCACCAGGGTGTCACGCTCGCTGATGCCCAACTTGCCCACCGCCGCGCCAAACTCCGCCGCCGTCGGCAGCATGTGCGGCAGCGCGGTGTTTTTGTCCGCCACCTCGTCGATATCGAAATAAACCGCGCCGGGGATATGGCCGCGTTCGAACTCGGCAAGCATGTCTTTCTTCGGCGTCAGCCCGACCGGCGACATCCGGACGTCGATCACCACCAGATTTTCATCGTTGATATGCTGCGCAAGCCATTGGGGAGTCACCAGAAACGGAGAGTTCATCGTCATTGTTCGCCTGTTGTGAAAACGGATTTTCACTATACACCAGGCCGCGCGGGGATGAAGTATGATGTTCAGTCAAAGAGGATGGACGGGGAGCGGAGAAAACATGACGGATCATGCATTTGGCGGGGCCAAGATCGCGCTGCTGTGCGACGATCGCTTACTGGTTTACCAGCGGGACGACAAACCGGGCATTCCGTGGCCCGGCCTGTGGGATCTGCCCGGCGGCGGGCGGGAAAACGGCGAAACGCCGCTGCAGTGCGTGCAGCGGGAGACGCTGGAAGAATTCGGCGTGGCGATCGCCGAATGCCAGGTGACCTGGCGGCGGCGCTACGACGGCATCCTGCCCGGCTCCCCGTCGACCTGGTTTATGGCCGGCGAGATCGCCCCGGCGCAGATCGCCGCCATTCGCTTCGGCGACGAGGGCCAGCGCTGGCAGATGATGCCGGTGGCGCAGTTTATTCACCATCCGCAGGGCATCGAACATCTGCGCCGCCGGGTGGCGGAGTTTTTGCTTCAGTCCGTCTGAGGTTGCAGCACGCCGCTCGGCATCAGCCGCTGGATGGTGGCGCCGACCCGCTGCACCGCCTGTTCGATTTCCGCCGTCAGCTTAGGCGCATAGTTGATGCGCAGGCAGTTGCGGTATTTGCCGGCGGCGGAAAAGATGCTGCCGACGGCGATCTGCACGCCCTGCGGCTCGAGATGGCGATTCAGCCGCAGGGTGTCGAACGCCTCGTCCAGTTCGATCCACAGCATAAAGCCGCCGCGCGGCCGGCTGACGCGGGTACCGGCCGGGAAGTGCTTCAGGATAAGGTCGGTCATGCGGTCGCGATTCTGCTGGTAGCGGGCGCGCATGCGCCGCAGGTGTTGCAGATAGTGGCCGCCGCGGATAAATTCGGCGATCGCCAGCTGCGGCTGGGTGGCGGTGGCGCCGGAGCCGATGAACTTCATGTGCAGCACTCGCTCCAGGTAGCGGCCGGGCGCGATCCAGCCTACGCGCAGCCCCGGCGCCAGCGTTTTGGAAAACGAGCTGCACAGCAGCACGCGGCCGTCGTCGTCGAATGACTTGATGGTGCGCGGCCGCGGGTAGTGATAGGCGATGTCGCCGTAAACGTCATCCTCGATGATCGCCGCGTCGTGGCGTTGCGCCAGCGTCAGCAGCCGCTGTTTGTGGGCGTCGGGCATGATGTAGCCCAGCGGGTTGTTGCAGTTGGGCGTCAGCAGAATCGCTTTGATCGGCCATTGTTCCAGCGCCATCTCCAGCGCCGCCAGGCTGACGCCGGTGAGCGGATCGGTGGGGATTTCCAGCGCCTTGATGCCCAGGCCCTTCAGCGTCTGCATGGTGCCGTGGAAGCAGGGCGAATCGACCGCCACGATGTCGCCGGGTTGGCAAACGGCGCGCAGCCCGGCGGAGATCGCTTCCTGACAGCCGGTGGTGATCAGCAACTGATCGGGGCTGATTTGGCAGCCGGAATCCAGCAACAGACGAGCGACCTGTTCGCGCAGCGCGGCCACGCCCTGAATGCTGTCGTAATACAGGCTGCGCAGGTCGCCGTGGCGGGCAGCGTTGCGCAGGGCGACGATCAGCGGTTTCATCGTCGGCTCGGCGATATCCGGCATGCCGCGCCCCAGTTGGATCAGACCTTCGCGCGGCCGGCTGCGCACCAGCTCCAGCACCTGCTCCCATTGCGAAATGTCCACCGGCCGCTGCACCGGCGCCGTCATGGCGGGCAGCTCGGCCTGCGCGCGCCGCGTTTGCACGAAGTAGCCCGACTTCGGCCGCGCCTCCACCAGGCGCTGCTCCTCCAGCAGCCGGTAGGCTTGCTGCACCGTGCTGATGCTGACGCCGTGCTCCTGGCTCAACGCGCGCACCGAAGGCAGGCGATGGCCGGCCGGATACAACCCTTGCTGAATGCGTTGGCTGAGAATGGCGGCCAGCGTGGCGTAGCGTGTCATACAGAGGCCTCTCATCGGTGATAAGGGTTAAAAAACCGGTACAGATGCTTTCAAAGTAAACCATTCAGCGGGTTTTTTGGTGCAGCTGTATGAAAAAAATAGCGCCGGCGTGAATCTGTATTGTTTTTCTCTCGGCGAGCATGATGACTGCAACGCGAAAACATCAGGGAGAATAACAAGATGGCTCTGTTTACTGGCGCGCCGCGGCGGCGCTCATTCGGTGGGTCACGCTGGCGTCTGTATCTGCTGCGGCACAGAACGAGAAAGGAGCTGTTACTGTTGAACGACAGGCAGCTGGCGGACATCGGCCTGACGCAGGTGGAAGCCCGGCGTGAAGGCTATAAACCGTTCTGGAAAGAATAAGGAAAACCGATGCTGAGAGTGTTGGGCAAGGCTTCATCGATCAACGTGCGCAAGGTGCTGTGGACCTGCCAGGAGCTGGGGCTGCCGCTGGCGCGGGAGGACTGGGGCAGCGGCTTCCGCTCCACGCAGGAGCCGGCGTTTCTGGCGCTGAACCCGAACGGCCTGGTGCCGGTGCTGATCGACGGCGAGCGGGTGCTGTGGGAGTCGAACACCATTTGCCGCTATCTGGCGGGGCGGGAAGGGCGCCGCGATCTGCTGCCGCAGGAACCCGGTGCGCGCGCGGCGGTGGAGATGTGGATGGACTGGCAGGCCACCGATCTGAACAGCGCCTGGCGCTATGTGTTCATGTCGCGGGTGCGAGGGCATGCAGATTATCAGGATGCCGCCAGCCTGGCCGCCGCCGAGCGTGAGTGGAACCGGCTGATGGGGCTGCTGGACAGGCATTTGGCGCAGCACGGCCCTTATGCCGCCGGCGCCGCCTTCACGCTGGCGGACGTGGTGCTGGGGCTGTCGCTGAATCGCTGGCTGATGACGCCGTTCGAGCGGCCGGATTATGCGGCGCTGGCGGCCTATCAGCAGCGCCTGCTGCAACGCCCCGGCTACGTGCAGCACGGCGCCAACGGTTTACCGTGATATGAAATAAACGGTTCATTTTATCTCACCCGGATACGGCAAGCCGTGTCTGGGCTTTCTGCGTTGCATCATCCCGTCAACGTTTCATGAACGGCATCACGAATATGAACTTTATTTTCCCGCGCGCTTGTTATTGAAATTTATATTCCATATAAACCCGTTATCAGACGGCGCGTTTCATTGAACGGCGCCTGGTTCTACGCAGGATTTCGATCACGGGAGAAAATGATGAAACAGGTACGCGTTGGGTTAATCGGCACCGGTTATATCGGGCGTTGTCACGCTATCGCCTATGCGCAGGCCCCCACGGTCTTTCCTCTGAAAGGGGAGCTGGTGCTGGAGATGCTGGCGGAAGTGACGCCCGAGCTGGCGGCGCAGCGCGCCGGCGAGTTCGGTTTTGCGCGTTCGACCGGCGATTGGCGGCAGCTGGTGGCCGATCCGGCGATCGACGTGGTGGACATCTGCGCGCCCAACTTCTTGCACAAAGAGATGGCGCTGGAGGCGATCCGCCACGGCAAGCACGTGTATTCGGAAAAGCCGCTGGCGCTGGACGCCGCCGACGCGGCGGAGATGGTGCAGGCCGCCCGCGCCAAGGGCGTGAAAACGCTGGTCGGTTTCAACTACATGAAGAACCCGACCAGCCAGCTGGCGCGCGAGATCATCGCCAACGGCGAAATCGGCGAGGTGGTGCATTTTTACGGCACCCACAATGAGGATTATCTGGCCGACCCGCGCACGCCGATTGACTGGCACTGCCGCTGCGCCAGCGCCGGGCTGGGCGCGCTGGGGGATCTGGCGGCGCATATCGTCAATATGGCCCACTACCTGGTGGGCGATATCGTGGCGGTCTCCGGCGATATGCAGACCGTGATCAAACAGCGCCCGGATCCGCAAGACCCGGCGCGCCTGCTGCCGGTGGAAAACGAAGATCAGGCCAGCGCGCTGCTGCGCTTCGCCGGCGGGGCGATGGGCACTCTCGAAACCTCGCGCATCGCCTGCGGGCGCAAGATGGGGCTGACCTATGTGGTCACCGGCACCAAGGGCACGCTGAGCTATACCCAGGAACGGATGGCGGAGCTGAAGCTGTATCGGCACGATGAGCCGGCGGAGCGGCAGGGGTTCAAAACGCTGCTGGTGGGGCCGAAGCACCCGGACTACGCGGCGTTCTGCATCAGCGCCGGGCACGGCATCGGCTTTAACGATCAGAAGACGGTGGAGATCCGCGATCTGGTCAACGGCATCGCCGCGGGCGATCGCATGCGGCCGGACTTTGAAGAAGGCTGGAAGGTGTCTTGCGTGCTGGATGCGATAGCCGCCTCTGCCGAGCAGCGGCGCTGGCTGGAGATCAACCGCGATTGAAAATGAAATGGCGCTCTCCCCTGGACAGCGCCATTAGTTTGCTATGTTGCTAGCTTAATATCTTATTAAGCTAATTGCATAATAAGTTACTGACCTGGCAACTTAGAATGAGAAGCACGAACAGCCGAACGCGCCCCAGAAGGCATTCTCGTCCGACACCGGGATGCTGGAGCGGCGCGCAATGTCATGCTGATGCGCGTGTACACCGCACGGGCCGCAGCATTGGTGCGCCTGGCTCAGCACGCCGACTTTGGCCGCCGCCGACGGCGGCGCGGAGCGGTAGTGGCCCGGCACCTGGGTGACCGGTGACCACTCCGGCAGCACCGGCAGCGGCGGCGGCGCCAGCGGCGAGAAGCTGCCGGCGGCGTAGACCACCTTGCCGTCCACCACCGTCATCACCGACTCGATGCCTTTGATCTGCTCTTCCGGCACGCTGAAATAGTCCTGCGACAGCACCGCCACATCCGCCAGCTGGCCGACCTTGATCTGGCCTTTCTTGCCCTGTTCGGTGGAGAACCAGGCGCTGCCTTGCGTCCACAGCATCAGCGCCGTTTCGCGATCCAGCCGGGCGCTGTCGTCGTACATCGCCATGCCGCCGACGGTGCGGCCGGAAACCAGCCAGTACAGCGCCGTCCACGGGTTGTAGCTGGCGACGCGGGTGGCGTCGGTGCCCAGTCCGACCGGCAGCTCGGCCGTCAGCATTTTCGCCACCGGCGGCGTATGTTTGGTGGCTTCGATGCCGTAGCGGTCAGCGAAATACTCGCCCTGGAACGCCATGCGGTGCTGCACCGCAATGCCGCCGCCCAATGCCTTGACCCGCTCGATATTGCGCTCGGTAATGGTTTCGGCGTGGTCGAACAGCCAGTGCAGCCCGTTGAACGGAATGTCGCGGTTCACCTTCTCGAACACGTCCAGCATGCGGCTGATGGACTCGTCATAGGTTGCGTGCAGGCGGAACGGCCAGCGGTGCTCGACCAGATGACGCACCACCCGCTCCAGCTCGTCTTCGGTGCCCGGCGGCAGATCCGGGCGCGGCTGCAGGAAGTCTTCGAAGTCGGCGGCGGAGAACACCAGCATCTCGCCGGCGCCGTTGTGGCGATAGAAGTCGGTACCCTGACCCGGCTTGAGCATGTCGGTCCACAGCTCGAAGTCTTCCAGCTCCTGCTTCGGCCGCTGGGTGAACAGGTTATAGGCGATGCGGATGGTCAGCTGCTTTTTCTCGTGCAGCTCGGCGATCACCTGATAATCCTCCGGGTAGTTCTGGAAGCCGCCGCCGGCGTCGATGGCGCTGGTGAGGCCCAGACGGTTCAGCTCGCGCATAAACTGGCGGGTGGAATTAACCTGCTGTTCCAGTGGCAGCTTCGGCCCTTTCGCCAGCGTGGCGTACAGGATCATGGCGTTGGGCTTGGCGATCAGCATGCCGGTCGGGTTGCCGTTGGCGTCGCGCTGGATCTCGCCGCCCGGCGGGTTCGGCGTGTCTTTGGTGTAGCCGACCACCTTCAGCGCCGCGCGGTTGAGCAGCGCGCGATCGTAGAGGTGCAGTATGAACACCGGCGTGTCCGGCGCCGCCTGGTTGATCTCGTCCAGCGTCGGCATGCGGCGCTCGGCGAACTGGAATTCGGTCCAGCCGCCGACCACCCGTACCCACTGCGGGTTCGGCGTGCGTAGCGCCTGTTCTTTCAACATGCGCAGGGCGTCGGCCAGCGAAGGCACGCCTTCCCAGCGCAGCTCCAGGTTATAGTTCAGGCCGCCGCGGATCAGGTGCAGGTGCGAGTCGTTCAGGCCTGGAATAGCGGTATGGCCGTGCAGATCGATCACCTGGGTTTCCGGCCCGGCGTGCTGCATGACTTCGCTTTCGCTACCGACCGCCAGAAACTTGCCGTCGCGGATGGCGACCGCCTGTGCGGTGGGATTTTGGCGATCGACGGTGTGAAACTTGCCGTTGGTGATGATCAATGAAGCGTGGTGGTTCATAACATTCTCCCGGCGAACCGCCTAGCGGCGGGTCAGCCATTGATGAAAAACGCGAGTCACGATAGGCATCCACAGGTACACCACCAGGGCGACCACGGTGGCGTCATTGAGAAAATGGCCGAGCAGCGTGCCGTCCAGCTGCGGCAGCACCAACCCCCAAAACCAGGGCACCAGATTGGTGGAAGGGAAAATCACCAGCAGGGTGATGATGAACTGCTTCCACTGGGGCGGCTGGCGCACGCCGGGGTTGGGCGGGGTAAACCAGAACTCCGCGCCGGGGCGGATCTCGATATGGTCGCTCTCCAGCAGCAGCGGGGTGACTTCTTCGATGTATTGCTTGCGCAGCGGCGAGTGGATCCAGCGGTACAGGTTGTCGAGGTTGTCGAAGCGGACCAACACCGTATAGGCCTGTTCGTCGCCGGAAGGGCGAATCACGTTGACGCCCAAATGGCCGGTGAAGCCCGCGGCGTCGGGCATGATGCGGTTCAGCCAGGCCTCATAGGCCTGCTCGTTCCCCGGCGCCAAACGGTGGGTGATCACCAGCGTGACATGCTGCGGATGGGCCATAAAACCGACTCCTGAAAATACCCCGGCGCAGGGCCGGGGCAAGGGAATTATTTCACCGTGCGAGCCGGTGCGTGGTGCACCATGGTGTAAGCGTAGTCGACGCCCATGCCGTACGCGCCGCTGTGTTCGCGCACCAGCGCCATCACCGCGTCGTAGGTATCTTTGCGCGCCCAGTCGCGCTGGTACTCCAGCAGCACCTGCTGCCAGGTCACCGGCACGGCGCCGGCCTGCACCATGCGATCGATCGAACGCTCGTGCGCATCGACGGAGGTGCCGCCGGAGGTGTCGGTCACCACATACACTTCATAGCCGGCTTCCAGCGCCATCAGCGCGGGGAAGGTCAGACACACTTCGGTCCACAGCGCGGAGATCACCAGCTTTTTGCGGCCGGTAGCTTCCACGGCTTTAACGAAGGCCGCGTCTTCCCAGGAGTTCATCGAGGTGCGTTCAATCGGGGTGATTTCAGGGTGTACCGCCAGCAGTTCCGGCCAGATATAGCCGCTGAAGCTTTCAGTTTCTACCGAGGTGAAAAGGGTTGGCACGTTGAAAATCTTGCCCGCCTTCGCCAAGCCAACAACGTTGTTTTTCAGTTGCTGACGATCAATATTAGCCACGCCGAAGGCCATTTGCGGTTGATGATCGATAAAAATCAGTGCGGAGTTGTCTTTATCAAGCAGTTGAAACTTGGACATAATTTACCTTCCCAGTGATATTTCGGTTGAACATCTGATGAGTGTAACGCCGATAAAACGCATGGTAGGCAGAGGGCGATTTCAAAGATACCGCAGAATTTTTGCCGACTTGTTGAGTTTTTTTATACACGGGAGAAAGCATGAGATTAAACCTGGAAGCGCTGCTGATTTTGGACGCGCTGGACCGGCACGGATCTTTCGCCGCCGCGGCCGCCGCACTGTTTAAAACCCCTTCGGCACTTAGCTATATGGTGCAAAAGCTGGAGAACGATCTCGACATCACCCTGCTGGACCGCTCCGGCCATCGGGCGAAGTTCACCGATACCGGCAAGCTGATGCTGGAAAAAGGCCGGGTGTTGCTGCGGGCGGCGCAGGATCTGGAGCAGCAGGCGCGCTACGTGGAGAACGGCTGGGAAAGCGAGATCACGCTCGGGATCGACGCCTCATTCCCGTTCGCCCGCCTGTTGCCACTGATCGACGAGTTCTATCGGCAACATCATCATACCCGGCTACGTTTCAGCCACGAGGTGCTGGCCGGCTCCTGGGAATCGCTGGTTTATGGCTGCGCCGACATTATCATCGGCGCCATCTGCGAGCCGCCGTCGCGGGTGGGCTATGCGTTCAGCCGGCTGGGGCAGCTGGATTACGTGTTCGCCGTCGCGCCGCAGCATCCGCTGGCGACGCTGCCGGAACCGTTGCCGAAGGACGAAATCCGTCAGCACCGGGCGGTGGTGGTGCGCGATACCTCGCGGGTCAATGCGCCGCAGAGCCTGAACCTGCTCGAAGAGCAGGATACGCTGACGGTCTTCGGCTTCGACGCCAAGCTGCAGGCGCAGTTGGCCGGGTTGGGCTGCGGCTATCTGCCGCGTTCTCTGGCGGAACCTTACCTGAACAGCGGCGAACTGGTGGCGAAACGCGTGGAATCTGAGCGCTGCAGCGACGTTGCCTATTTCGGCTGGCGGGAAAGCGCCAGCGGTCTGGCGGCCAAGTGGTGGCGCGAACGGCTGCAGCGTTACGCGGATGACGGCGAGGCTTACCCGGCGGCGCAGTGAGGGCCACGCGATAAGGATAAATCCCCCCAATAAGGACATAGGGAATGAAAAAGACGCTAAGCCTGTTGGCGCTGTTGCTGCTGAGCGGCTGTGGTGCTCGATTTCGTTCCCTGAAGGGAGGTAACGGACGGGCCGCCTGCGCGGCTAATGCTTGTCAGTTAGCGTTTTTTTGAAGTACTCGTGACGTTTTCGGTCGATAAATGAGAGGTGCATCATGAGGCTCCTGCACCTCGACCGAGCCAGGGGCCGAAAGGCGCGGCCCCTGGCAACCCGCGCCTTTGCCCTATCAGACGGTTGGCTTTGCCAACTCCCCTCCCTCCGCCATACCGCATTGAGGCCGGTTACGACAGGCGTCCCTGCCTGTCTCACCTGAAACCGCCGTCCATGGCGGTTTCGCCTAATGCGCTATGCCTGCGTTCGGCGTCTTCAAGGGCGTCCAATACGGTGCTCATCTCCGATTCCTCTTCTCTGCCATAACCTCATAAAAGACGGGTTGCCTGGTAGCAGCTGCCAGCACGGGGGTTGACCTTTGGTGCGCATCACCGGCTGCCGAGCAAGACGGCGTTGTCAGGGGCAACCGGCCAGGGAAGGCCGGTTGAGGCGAGACTAACAGGGACGTTTGTCGCAGCCGACCCGCCCGACAATGCAGACGCGGCGAGGGTATCCGCACAGCGGACAGACGGTGTTAAGCGAAGGCGCGGGTGGAGGGGCCGCGCCTTCGGCCCCTCCAATTGCCGTTCATTGTAGTAACAGAGAAATGCGGAACATTTACGGCAATTCAGGCTACACAAAACATACAAAGATGGGATAAAAAATGCCAGTCAGGTTTAACTGACTGATATTATCGTCTGCGCGGCCCGTTTTTTCGCTTTTACGCGTACGCAACCCGCTGAATTTTCACTTAGCTTTGCCATTTTCGTTATTTTGAACGCCGCTACGGCTCGCGGATACTGGGAGAAAATCTCTCACCGCGAGCCGCAGCATGTCCCATGCCCACTATTTGCACCCCGAACAGCGCGAACGAATCAGGCAGCTTTATCGGCGCCGCTATTGGCGAATGGAATTGCCCACCTGGGGGATCATGGCGGCGGTGTACGGCGGCTGGTTCGGCGTGGTGCTGGGGTGGCAAACGCTGGGCCCGTGGCTTGGCGCGCCGCTGTTGATTCTCCTGACCACCTGGTACCTGTCGTTGCAACACGAACTGATCCACGGCCATCCGACGCGCTGGCCGCGCGTCAATCAGCTGTTCGGCCTGTTGCCGCTGGCGGTGTGGTATCCCTATGGGCTGTATCGCGATTCGCATCTGCGCCATCACCGTAACGATCACCTGACCGACCCGCACGAAGATCCCGAAAGCTATTACTTCAGCGCCGCGCAGTGGCGGCGCTATCCCCGCCTGTTGCCGCTGCTGGTCGCCGTACGCAATACGCTGATCGGCCGGGTGCTCCTCGGCCCGGCGTTGGATATCGCCGCGACCCTGGCCGGGGCGGTGAAAGCACTTGCCGCCGGGGAGTGGCGCGCCTGGGGCATGTGGGGAGTGCACCTGTCGCTGTTGGCGATGTTGCTGAACTGGCTGCAGGCGCAGGGTATCGGCACGGCGTTTTACCTGCTGGCCATCAGCTACCCGGCGCTGGCGCTGACCAAGGTAAGATCGTTTTTTGAGCATCGCGCCGTGGACGCACCGCAGGCACGTTCTATTATTAATGAGGCGGGCTGGCCGTGGCGGCTGCTGTTTCTCAATCTGAACTACCATTTAGTGCATCACGATTTGCCCGGCCTGCCCTGGTATGGTTTGCGCGAAGTCTATCTGGCGGAGCGCGAGGCGTATCAGCGGCGCAGCCAGGGATTTGTCGCGCAAGGCTATGGCGAGTGGCTGCGCGATTACGCCCTGACGCCGATCGACGTTGGCGTGCATCCATTGCGCGCCGATGAACCGCAGGGGGAAGGCGATGCCCTGCCGCCGGAAAAATTTATTGCGCGCTGGAAGCGCGTTTCTCAGGATTTTCCAACCTAACCGACCCATGAGCCGGAAAACATATAACCAGAGGAAAAAGTATGGCAATCACCTTATCACGCGGACGTTCCTTTGCCGTCGCGCTGGCCCTGCTGGCCACCGGCGGTCTGGCGCAAGCGGCCGACTCGGTGCGCGTTGGCTCCAAGATAGATACCGAAGGTTCGCTGCTCGGCAACCTCATCGTGCAGGTGCTGGAAGCCAACGGCATCAAGACCACCAACAAGCTGCAGCTCGGCACCACCAAGGTGCTGCGCGGCGCCATCACCTCCGGCGAGATCGACATCTACCCGGAATACACCGGCAACGGCGCGTTTTTCTTCTCCGATGAGAAAGATCCGGCGTGGAAGAACGCCCAGGCCGGTTACGAGAAGGTGAAACAGCTCGACTACGACAAAAACAAAATCGTCTGGCTGGATGCGGCGCCGGCCAACAACACCTGGACCATCGCCATTCGTCAGGACGTGGCGGAGGCCAACCATCTGAAGACGCTGTCGGATCTCGGCAAGTGGATCAACGGCGGCGGCAAGTTCAAGCTGGCGGCCTCGGCGGAATTTATCGAGCGGCCGGATGCGCTGCCGGCGTTCCAGAACGCCTACGGTTTCAAACTGAATCAGGACCAACTGCTGTCGTTGGCCGGTGGTGACACGGCGGTGACCATCAAGGCGGCGGCGGAGCAGACCTCCGGCGTCAACGCGGCGATGGCCTACGGCACCGATGGCCCGGTGGCGGCGCTGGGGCTGCAGACGCTGGCGGACCCGAAAGGCGTACAGCCGATCTACGCGCCGGCGCCGATCGTGCGCGAAGCGGCGCTGAAGGCGCACGCCAATCTGCCTGAGCTGCTCAAGCCGGTGTTCGCCTCGCTGGACGGGCCGACGCTGCAAAAACTCAACGCGCAGATCGCCGTGGAAGGCCAGGACGCCAAACAGGTGGCGGCCGCTTACCTGAAAGAGAAAGGGTTTGTTAAGGGATAATGCCGAGGTGCCCCCTCTGCCGTCGGGAGAGGGGGTAAACCGAGGAAGCCGGAGCGTTTCTTTGACTATCGTCGTAAAACATCGCGTCTTGTTGACGCTGTTCATGCTGTTGCTGCTGGCCGTTTTCGGCCTGCCGTTCCTCAGTTATGCCCCCAATCGCCTGTTGTCGGGCAAAAGTCTCTCCTTGTTCTCCCTGCTGCACGGCCCGGCGCTGTGGCTGCTGTTGCCGCTGGCGGCGTTGGCGATCCTTAGCCTGTTGCCGCCGACGCGGGGGCGGGCGCTGCTGGCGGCGCTGGCCGCCTGTGGGGTGCTGACGCTGGCTTTCTGGATCAGCGGGCAGGCCGCCGAACGCCTGGCGCAGGAGGGATCGCGCCTGGCGCGCACCTCCTGGGGCAGCGGGTGCTGGCTGACGATGGCGCTGAGCCTGCTGATCGCCGCCGACGCCCTGGCGCGCATCACCGCGTCGCACCTGTGGCGCATGCTGGGCAACGCGCTGGTGCTGGTGCCGCCGGCGCTGCTGCTGTTCGGGCATCAGCTCGATCAGCTGTCGCTGCTGAAGGAGTACCACAATCGCCAGGAGGTGTTTGACGCCGCGCTGCTGCAACACCTGACGATTCTGCTGGCGACGATGGCGCCGGCGCTGGCGATCGGCGTGCCGCTCGGGGTGCTGTGTTTTCGCTCTGAACGCTGGCAGCGGCCGATTTTCTCCGCGCTGAACATTATCCAGACCGTGCCGTCCATCGCGCTGTTCGGCCTGCTGATCGCGCCGCTGGCGGGGCTGGCGACGGCGGTGCCCTGGCTGGCGGATCACGGCGTCAGCGGCATCGGCATGGCGCCGGCGATCGTGGCGCTGGTGCTGTACGCGCTGTTGCCGCTGGTGCGCAGCGTGGTGGCGGGGCTGCAAAGCGTGCCGGCCGGGGTGATCGAATCTGCCACCGGCATGGGGCTGACGCGTGGGCAAATCTTCCTGCGCGTGCAGCTGCCGTTGGCGCTGCCGCTGTTCCTGACCGGTGTGCGCATCCTGGCGGTGCAAACCGTCGGCATGGCGGTGGTGGCGGCGCTGATCGGCGCCGGCGGCTTTGGCGCCATCGTGTTCCAGGGGCTGCTCAGCAGTGCGCTGGATCTGGTTTTGCTGGGGGTGATCCCGGTAGTCATGATGGCGGTCATCGTCGATTCGCTGTTTAAATTTTGGGTTTCAATCCTGGATGTATCGCGCCGATGATTCACTTTGAGCAAGTCAGTAAAATTTTTCAGGGCAAGCCGGCGGTTGACGATCTCACGCTGCACATCGCCGAGGGCGAATTCACCGTGTTGATCGGCACCTCGGGTTCCGGCAAGTCCACGACGTTAAAAATGATCAATCGCCTGATCGAACACGATCGGGGCAAGATTCTCTTTGCCGGCGAAGAGATCCAGTCGTTCAAACCGCAGGATCTGCGGCGGCGCATGGGCTATGCGATCCAGTCGATCGGCCTGTTCCCGCACTGGACGGTGGAGGAGAACATCGCCACCGTGCCGCAGCTGCTGAAATGGCCGCGCGCGCGCATTCGCGATCGGGTGACCGAACTGCTGGAGTTGTTGCATCTGGAGCCGGATCTGTTTCGTCGCCGCTACCCGCATCAGCTGTCCGGCGGGCAGCAGCAGCGGGTGGGGGTGGCGCGCGCGCTGGCCGCCGATCCCGAGGTGTTGCTGATGGACGAACCGTTCGGCGCGCTGGATCCGGTCACCCGTGCGGCGCTGCAGGCGGAGATCGCGCGCATCCATCAGCTCTCCGGCCGCACCATCGTGCTGGTGACGCACGATATCGATGAAGCGCTGGGCTTGGCGGATCGCCTGGTGCTGCTCGATCAGGGGCGGGTGGTGCAACAGGGCACGCCGCTGGCGCTGCTGACCGCGCCGGCCAACGACTTCGTGCGGGATTTCTTCGGGCGCAGCGATCGCGGCATCAAGCTGCTGTCGCTGGGAACGGTGGCGGAGCGAGTGCGGCCCGGCGCCGCCGAGGGCGAACCGATCGCCGCCGCCATGAGCCTGCGCGAGGCGCTGTCGGTGTTTGTGGCGCGCGGCAGCGACTGCCTGCCGGTGGTGGATGAACGGGGCGAAGCGTTGGGGGTGTTGCACTTCAACGATCTGATCGCCGGGCAGGCGCTGTCATGAGCGGGCGCGTCTGGCGCCTGCTGCGCGATCCGCTGCCCTGGACGCTGGCGCTGCTGTTGGCGCTGGTGTTCGGCATGGATCATCTGCGCGGCCTGTTCGCCGCCTGGTTCCCCGATCTGGAGCGGCCCATTTATCAGCAGGACAGCTTTATCGCGCTGGTGGGGGCGCACCTGTCGCTGGTGGCGATCTCCAGCCTGATCGCGGTGGCTCTCGGCGTGGCGGCCGGCGTGGCCGTGACCCGGCGCAGCGGTCGGGAGTTTCGTTCGCTGGTGGAAACGGTGGTGGCGGTGGGGCAGACCTTCCCGCCGGTGGCGGTGCTGGCGGTGGCGGTGCCGGTGATGGGCTTCAGCGAACAGCCGGCGATCATTGCGCTGGTGCTGTACGGCCTGCTGCCGATCCTGCAGGGCACGCTGGCGGGCATCGAATCGGTGCCGCCCGCCACGCGCGAGATTGCCCGCGGCGTGGGGATGAGCGCCTGGCAAATTCTGTGGCGGGTCGAATTGCCGCTGGCGGCGCCGGTGATCGTTGCCGGGATCCGCACGTCGGTGATCATTAACATCGGCACGGCGGCCATCGCTTCCACCGTCGGCACCAAAACCCTCGGCTCGCCGATCATCATCGGTCTGAGCGGGTTTAACACCGCCTATGTGATCCAGGGCGCGGCGGTGGTGGCGTTGTTGGCTATTATCACCGATATGCTGTTCGAACGTTGGGTGCGTTATCTCACCGCCTGGCGTCAGCAGACGCTGGCGACTACTCCGGCGGGGTAAGGGGGAAATGATGCAGGTGTCTCTACCGATGTACGGCGTTGGCCGGGAGCAGGCCGAATCCTTCTGGCAGGTATTGCGCGACAAGCTGCTGCGGCTGGGGCTGCCGGCGGCGCCGGAGCGGCTCAGCTGGCCGGACGATCTGGCGCAGCACTGGCGGCGCGACGATCTGCTGCTCAGCCAAACCTGCGGTTACCCGTTGGTCAGCACCCTGTCGCAGGTGCAGCTGATCGGCACCTACCATTACCGGGTTGAAGGGTGCGACGGGCCGAATTACCGCAGCTGGCTGGTGGTGCGCGCGGGCGACCCCGGCGAACGGCTGGCGGATTTTCGCGGTCGGACGGTGGCCTATAACAGCACCGATTCCCAGTCCGGCTACAACGGCCTGCGCGCGCTGATCGCGCCGCTGGCGCAGGACGGGAAATTCTTTGGTGCGGCTATCGCTTCCGGCGCGCATTATCAGTCGCTGAAGCTGATCCGCAGCGGGCAGGCGGATATCGCCGCCATCGATTCGATCAGCATGGAACTGCTGCGCCGTGCGCAGCCGCAGGCGCTGGAGGGGCTGAAAATCATCGGCCGCACGGCGGCGGTGCCCGGCCTGCCGCTGATCACCGCGGCGGGTACGCCGCCGGAACAGGTGGAAATCCTGCGCGCCGGCGCCCGGGCGATGCTGGATGAGGCGGTCAGCGACCGCCTGCTGATCGGCGATTTCAGCCTGGTGCCGCGTTCGGCCTACCAGATTATCACCGTGCTGGAACAACAGGCCGCCGCGCAGGGCGTGACGGCGCTCTAGCCGCCGTTACAACAGGCCGCCGCCGTCGATGTCGATCACGCTGCCGGTCACGAAGCCGTTCTCCATCGCCAGCAGGTAACCCGCCGCGACGTCGGCCGCCTGGCCGACCCTGCCGACCGGCAGGCTTACGCCAACCCGTTCGAACAGCGCCTGACGCTGCGCGGCGCTCATGCCATCGTAGGCTTCGGTGGCGGTGATGCCGGGGCTGACCACGTTCACCCGCCGCGGCGCCAGCTCCTTCGCCAGCTGCTTGCCGGCCGCTTCCAGCGCGGCGTTGATGGCGGTTTTGACCAGCTGACCGCCGAGGTATTTACGCGACAGCTGGCCGGAAGTCAGGGTGATGGAGCCCTGCGGCGCCAGCGTCGGCAGCGCCGCCTGCACCGCGCGCAAACTGCCCCAGAATTTGACGTTGAAGTCGGCCTGCGCCTGTTGGATGGCCGTTTCAGCCAGCGGCTTGGCCTCCACCAGCGGCCCGGCGGTGATCACCAAATGGTCGAAAGCGCCGACGGCGGCAAACAGCGCGTGCAGCGACGCTTCATCGGTCAGGTCGGCCTGCATCAGGCGCAGCGCGTCGTTCTTCTCCCTGGCGTGGGGCAGGCGGCGCGAAGCCAGCACCACTTCAGCGCCGCGCGCCGCCGCTGCGTAGGCCACCGCGGCGCCAATGCCGCTGGTACCGCCGAGGATCACCACTTTTTGTCGTTTCAGAGGGGAATCGGGAATCGTCATGTTAAGGCCTCTTTTAGGGTAAGTTTCAACGGGATCTATCTTTCCTGATTGAAAATGATGAAAAAACCCCGCCTAATAGCAAACACTTGTAAATTAATATTAATAATCGATTGCGCTAAAGAAGGGGAAGCTGATGACCTCATTTGTCGATCTCGAGGTGTTTGTCCGCACGGTGGACGGCGGCAGTTTTTCCGCCGCGGCGCGTGCGCTGGATATGACGCCGGCGGCGGCCAGCATCGCGGTGAAAAGGCTGGAGCAGCAGCTGGGCGCGCGGCTGTTGGTGCGTTCCACCCGCAGCCTGAGGTTAACGGAGGAGGGCGCCCGCTATCTCGACAGCGCCCGCCTGGCGCTGGGCGCGTTGGCCGAGGGAGAGCAGGCGATCCGCGAGAAGCATCAGGGGTTGTCCGGGGTGCTGCAGATTTCCGCGCCGTCGGATTTCGGCCGTAATCTGCTCTTGGGCTGGCTGGACGAGTTCCGGCAACAGCATCCGCATATTCAGCTGCAGCTCCTGATCAACGATCGGCAGGCCGATCTGTTCCGCGAACCGGTGGACGTGGCGTTGCGTTTCGGGCCGCTGGCCGACTCTTCGCTGGTGGCGCTGCCGATCTTGCCGCAGCACCGGCGGCTGATTTGCGCCAGCCCGGATTATCTGCGGCGGCATGGCGTGCCGCAAACGCCGGCCGATCTGGCCCGGCACAGCATTCTGGTGTATCAGCCCAGCGGCAAACGGCAGGTGGAATGGCGGCTATGGCGCGGTGAGGAGCTGGTCGAAGTGCCGCTGAACGGCAGCTATTTTACCGATGACGGCGAGATCGCGCGGCGCTGGGCGCTGGCCGGCCACGGGGTGGTGCGCAAGTCGGCGATCGACGTGGCGGCGGATATTCGCGCCGGACGGCTGGTGCAACTGCTGCCGGAATGGCGCAGCGACGCGGTGCCGATCAATCTGGTCTGCCCGCATCGCTCGCAGGTGTCGGAACGCGTCAGGCAACTGCAGCGCTTTTTACAGCAGCGCTGCCAGCGTTGGATGGACGATCACTTGGCCTGAAGGGTTTCGGTTTGCGCCGGCGTGGCGGCGGCATCCCCGGCAGGCGCGCTTTCTTCGTGCGGGGTAGTAGAACGGGTGTAGATGTTCAGCCCGGCGAGAAATACGCCGCCCAAAGAACCGAAGGCGCACAGGGCGATGACGATGACGAACGCTTTTTTCAGCATAGGAATAATTTCGCAGGTTGCTTGGAACAGCGGGAATTATAGCCCCTTCGCCGGGTGAAACAAGAATCGTTTTTAACGGCGGCCCGCAGACCGCCCTTTGCGATCGCTACCGTTCGCTGTCGATGGCCTGCACGCGGGCCGGGCGGGCGAAAAGGTATTTCCCCAGCGTCACCAGCACCACTGCCGCCACGATGATCGCCAGCGCCAGCCACTCGCGCGGCGCCAGCGATTCGCCGGCAAAGCCGATGCCGAGCAGCACCGCCACCACCGGGTTGACGTAGGCGTAGCTGGTGGCGACCGCCGGGCGCACGTTCTTCAACAAAAACATATAGGCGCTGATCGCCAGCATCGAGCCGAAGACGATCAGGTACCCCAGCTCCAGAAAGCCGCTGGTGCTCGGCATCTGAGTCAGGTGTTCGCCGCTCAGCTGGCTGGCGACCAATAACACCACGCCGGCGACCAGCATCTCCGCCGCGCCGGCCATCGGCCCGGCCGGCAGCGAGATGCGCGATCCCAATACCGACCCGAAGGCCCAGCTGGCCGACGCCAGCAAAATGAGCAGCGCGCCGGTCGGGTTGCCCACCAGGTTGTTGCCGGTGTTGAGCAGCACGATGCCCACCAGCCCGAGCGCGATGCCGGCCCATTCCAGTTTGGTGTTGCGCATGCCCCACAGCAGGCTGAAGCAGAGGGTGAACAGCGGCACCGTCGCCACCATCACCGCAGCGATGCCGGACGGCACGTGTTGGTGCTCCGCCACCGTCACCAGGCCGTTGCCCACCGCCAGCAGAAGAATGCCGATGACGCCGGCGGCCAGCCACTGCTTCGGCGTCGGCAGCGCGTGGCCGCGCCAGGCCAGGAAGCTGAACAGCACGATGCCGGCGGTCAGAAAGCGAATGCCGGCCATCATCAGCGGCGGCCACTGCGCGACGCCGAGGCGAATGACGAAATAGGTTGAACCCCAAACGATATATAACGTGAACAACGCCCCGATCAACGGCAGGACGCTACGGCTTGGTTGGCTAAGCATAGGGATTGTATTTTTGCAGGGATGATTATTATTAGAATGCTCAGTAAACCCGATCGGGTAGCGGATAAGCAATGGCTTTCGGCATTATTTTACCCGGCCGCCGCCCGCCGTTCAGCTGTCCCGTCGTTTCCACTGCAGCCAACTGACGGCCGGCAGGTAAATCGACCAGCCGATGGCCAGCAGCAGCAGCATGAACTCCGGTGGCACGCCGGGCAGCAACGCGTCCAGCTTCCAGGACACGGCGTAGGCGAAGGGGCCGACGGCGGCGCCCAGCACCGCCAGCGGCCAGGGGGCCGCTCTGACCACGTCCAGCAGCCAATACCACCAGCAGCCGAAGCCAATCCACAGTGCGAGGGCCCAGAGTGGCAGGCCGTGTTCCCCGCTGTAGTGCAGCACGCCGCTGTAGCTCCACAGCCCATCCATGCCGATGCCGCCCAGGGCAGCCAGGGCCGCGCCTTTGCGGCGGGCGGCGGGGGTAAAGATCAGCGCCAGCGCCGCGCCGGCCAGCAGTATGCCGTTGAGCCGATCGCGAGTCAGCAGCGCCAGCAGCCAGCAAACGCCCAGTCCCAGCGTCGCCAGCCAGAATCCGGCATGCGGCTTCTTCATCGTTCAACTCCCGTGGGGTTACTCTGCCGCTGCGCGCCAAGCGCCGACGGATTTGCCAGAGCGGGCGTGAGGCCCGCCGTTTGCCTGAATGTTCGTTAATTCAACCTTAGAAGGGAAGGTGCGGGGTGCACAAGCAGAATAATCTGTACCGGTTGAAAACGTGGGCAAAAACCGGTGTTACAGGAGCGAAATGCGGTAGGCGCAGCGGCGCGAGCCGGCCAGAATGTGTTCGGCGCGCTCCACCTGTGCCTGCAGTACTTCGGTAAAGATGCTCAGCTCCGCCCGGCAGAAGCCCTGGCAGACGGTGGCGGCGGCGCAAATCGGGCAGTGATTTTCCACCAGCAGATAGGTGCCGTCCTCCTCCTGGCGCCATTCGGCCATATAGCCTTCGCGGCAGCGGATCTCGGTAAGCCGCGCCACGCGTTCGCGCAGATCGGTGGCGCCGATCATCGCCTGCTTGTAGTTGATGCGGTTTTCCTGCTCGCGGGTCTCGATCAGCACGTCGAGCGCCTGTTCGCCCAATTTATCGCGCACGGTGCGCAGCAGCTGCACCGTCAGATCCGCATGGGTGTCGGGAAAGCGTGCGTTGCCAGCCGAGGTCAAATGCCACAGCTGCACCGGGCGGCCTACGCCGCGCGTTTCCGCCACCGCTTCGACCAGCCCCTCTTTCGCCAGCTTGACGAACTGCTGGCGGGCCGCCTCACCGGTGGTGCCGAGCACCTTTCCTGCGTCAGAAGCTTGCTGCGGGCCGCGGGTTTTCAATAGCGTCAGCAAGCGGTCACTGACCGATTGTGCGGTGCTGCCGCTATTTTCCAAGTTTATTCTTGACATATTTCTCCGCCTCGCCCTAACTTATTCCAAGATAACTCTTGTTAAATTTAACGCAATCTTATGATCAACTCAATGCCATTCCTCTGAAAACAGGACGACAACCGTGATAACCCATGACGATAGCCGCTGGAGCGACCTTTTCTCCGGCAAAAATGCGGCCAGTGCGATCGCGCTTTCGCTCGGCGTAGCGCTGCATGCCATCAATATTCTGGTCGCCACCACCATTCTGCCCTCGGTGGTGCAGGATATCGGCGGGCTGGATCTCTACGCCTGGAACACCACGCTGTTCGTGGTGGCGTCGATCCTCGGCTCCGCGCTGTCTGCTCGCTTGCTCAGCGGCTACGGCGCGCGCAGCGCCTATCTGGTGGCTTCGCTGTTCTTCATCGCCGGGGCGGCGCTGTGTGCGCTGGCGCCGAGCATGCCGGTGATGCTGGTTGGCCGCACGGTGCAGGGCTTCGGCGGCGGTCTGATCTTTGCGCTCTCCTACGCGATGATCAACCTGGTATTCGAGCAGCGATTGTGGCCGCGCGCCATGGCGCTCATCTCGGCGATGTGGGGCATCGCCACCCTGGTGGGGCCGGCGGTAGGCGGTATTTTCGCCGAGCTGAACGCCTGGCGTTGGGCCTTCGGCATTCTGCTGCCGATCATGGCGCTGTACGCCGCGTTTACCTTCCTGATCCTGCCCAAGGGCAAAGCGCAGCAGGCGGCCGCGCCGTTGCCGGCCGCGCAGCTGCTGCTGTTGACCGTGGCGGTGCTGGTGGTGTCCGCCGGCAGCCTGGCGCACAGCGCCTGGATTAACCTGGCGGGCATCGCACTCTCGCTGCTGCTGATGGCCTGGCTGCTGAAGCGTGAAGCGCACTCGAGGGCCCGTCTGTTACCGCACGGCGCACTGCGGCGCGGATCATCGTTGGCGGCGCTCTACATCACGACCGCGCTGCTGGTGATCGGCATGACCAGCGAGATCTTCGTGCCTTATTTCCTGCAGCTGCTGCACGGCCAGTCGCCGCTGATCTCCGGTTATATCGCCGCCGCCATGGCCGCCGGCTGGACGCTGTCCGAGATCCTCAGCTCCGGCTGGCGCGGGGCGGGTATTCGCCGGGCGATCGTCAGCGGGCCGCTGTTTGTGCTGGTGGGGCTGCTGGCGCTGGCGATCCTGATGCCGGTGCCGTCCGGTGGCCACTGGCAGGCGCTGGCGCCGATCGTCATTGCGCTGTTGCTGGTGGGGTTCGGCATCGGCTTCGGCTGGCCGCACCTGCTGACGCGCATTTTGCAGGTGGCGCCTGAGGCGGACAAAGACATCGCCGGCGCTTCCATTACCACGGTGCAGCTGTTCGCCACCGCGTTCGGGGCGGCGCTGGCCGGGATGACGGCCAATCTGGCGGGGCTGAACGATCCGGGCGGGGCGGTGGGCGCGGCGTCGGCGGCGCGTTGGCTGTTCCTGGCGTTCGCGCTGGCGCCGCTGCTGGCGGTATTCAGCGCCTGGCGCTGCGCGGCGATCGCGCCGCCGGGCGCCGAGACGGGCAATTTTGTACAAACCCCGCCCTCGCGCGAGTGCTAGAATGGCGCTCATTCAGCGGAGGTAGGCAAGATGAAGGTGGAAGGCGCAGCGCGCAAAGCATCCCGGGAACAGGCCCATTTCATGCACGTCGACGATCTCGGCGGGCTGGAAGTGCTGCAGGCCACCTACCGCCGCCAAACCTTCTCGCGCCACAGCCATGAAGGCTTCTGCGTGGGCGTCATCGACGACGGCGCCCAGCGCTTCTACCGCACCGGCGGCGAACACGTTGCGCCGCTGGGCAGCATCATTCTGGTCAACGCCGACGACATCCACACCGGCAGCTCCGCCACCGAAGAGGGGTGGTCGTATCAGGCGATGTACCCGACGCCGGAGCTGCTGGCGTTTTTGTCGCGCGATCTGAAAACCGGCGCCGGCGCGACGCCTTATTTCCCCAACCCGGTGGTGCACGACGTCGGCCTGGCCGGCCAGCTGCGGATGGCGTTCAGCCTGCTGCGCAGCGATGAGAACCGGCTGATGAAAGAGACCATGGTGTTCTCGGCGCTGACCTGGCTGATGCTGCGGCACGGTAAAAGCCGCATCGATCCCACGCCGCAGAGCCGAGCGCAAAGTCAGGTGGCGCGGGTTAAAGCCTTTCTCGACGATTTCCCCGAGGCGGACATTTCGCTGCTGGAGCTGGCGGAGCGAGTGGCGCTCAGCCCTTATTACCTGCTGCGGCAGTTTCAGCAGGCCACCGGTCTGCCGCCGCACGCCTATCAAATTCAGGCCCGGCTGCGTAAAGCGCGCGGCATGCTGAAGGCCGGCAGCAGCGTGCTGGACAGCGCGCTGAGCTGCGGTTTTCACGATCAAAGCCATTTCCATCGCCATTTTCGCAAGTCGATGGGCATCACGCCGGGCGACTACGTCAAATCGCTGAAATAGTCGGGCAATCGGGTGCAATACCCTTGTGCGCGTGCGCCGTAAGCTGGCTTCTTCAACCGAAGGAGAAGCCCATGACTGATTCAATCCCTCTCATCACGCCGCCGTCTGCCCGCCTGCGCCCCGCGCTGCAGGGGGGAGTGGCGATCTTGCCGCTGTGCCTGGCGGTGGTGCCGTGGGGCATACTGGCGGGCTCGATGGCCCTGCAAAACGGCCTGACGCCGGCGCAGGGGCTGGGCATGTCGGCCATCGTGTTCGCCGGGGCGGCACAGCTGGTGGCGATGGGCATGATCAAGGGCGGCGCCGGGCTGCTGGCGATCCTGTTGTCGACCTTTTTCGTTACCGCCCAGCATTTTCTCTATGCGCTGCGGCTGCGGGAGCGCATTGCGCCGCTGCCGTTACGCTGGCGGCTGGCGCTGGGATTCTTGCTCACCGATGAACTGTTCGCGCTGACCGGCGAACAGACGCCGGCGCGTTTCAACCGCTGGTATGCGCTGGGCGCCGGGCTGACCTTTTACCTGTGCTGGTTTCTCTCCACGCTGCTCGGCATCGTAGCCGCCGGCAGCGCCGGGGATCTGGACGGTTATGGGCTGGATTTTTCCATCGCCGCCACCTTTATCGCCATCGTGGTGCCGCTGGTGCGCAGCCTGCCGGTGTTGGCCTGCGTGCTGACCGCGCTGCTGCTTTCCATCGTGTTGCACCATTTCCAGACGCCGGGCGCATTGGTGATCGCCACCGTGGCGGCGATGCTGGTCGGGCTGCTGTGCAGCGGGGGGCGCCGATGATCTGGCTGACGATCGTTTTGATGGGGCTGGTGGTGTTCTTCAACCGCTACTGCTTTTTGGCGCCGGGATTGCCGCTGCGGTTATCGCCGCGCGTCAAAACCCTGCTGAGCTTTTCCGTGCCGGCGGTGCTGACGGCAATTTGCGGACCGATTATCGCCTTCAGCGGCGACCAGCTGCGCGCCGCGCCGGATAACCCTTACCTGTGGGGGGCGGTGTTTGCGGTGATATTGGCGTTCTTTCTGCGCAACATGCTGGCGGTGGTGTTGCTGAGCCTGCTGATTTTCATCGCGCTGCGCGGCATTTTTTAAAATTCGCTTGCCATATCTCTAATTTGAGATTATTTCTCTTATGTGGGATTTTTCGGCGGAGTGTGAGCGATGGATAACGGTTTGGAGACGGCTGACCTGAGGTTGGCGCAGCGGTTGGCGGATTTGCGCCAGCAGCAGGGGTGGTCGCTGGAGGCGCTGGCGCAACGCACCGGCCTTAGCCGGGCGACGCTCTCGCGGGTGGAGCGCGCCGAAACCAGCCCGACGGCGTCGCTGCTGAACCGGCTGTGCGCCGCCTACGGGTTGACCATGTCGCGCCTGCTGAGCGAAATCGAAGACGAACCGCCGGAGCTGCTGCGGCCGCCGCAACAGCCGGTATGGATCGATCGCGCCAGCGGTTTTCACCGTCGCTCCGTTTCCCCGCCTGCCGCGCTGTATAAGGCCGAATTTATCGAAGCCCGGCTCGATGCCGGCGCGCAGATCGATTACGACCTGCCGTCGATTCCGGCGCTGGAGCATCACCTCTGGCTGCTGTCCGGGCAGCTGGAGCTGACGCTGGAAGAGCGTGTTTTCCAGCTGTCGCCCGGCGATTGTCTGCGCTACCGCCTGTTCGGCGCTTCCCGTTTCCATGTCCCCGGCGATGAGCCGGCCCATTACACGCTCGTTATCTGCAGGCCATAGCCATGATTGAATTACAACAGTGGGACGCCGACGCGGCGCACAACGCCCTGGCCGACCTGGCCGAAATGCTGCACGCCAGCGTGGCGCACGGCGCCAGCATCGGTTTTGTCATGCCTTTTACGCTGGAACAGGCGCGGGCGTTTTGGCAGGGGCTGCTGCCGGCCCTGGCGCGGGGCGAGCGCGCGATGCTGGTGGCGCTCGCGAACGGGCGGCCGGTCGGCACCGTGCAGCTGCTGTTGGCGATGCCGGACAATGGCCGCCACCGGGCGGAAGTGGTCAAGCTGATGGTGCACCCGCAGGCGCGGCGGCAGGGCGTCGCGCGGCTGTTGATGCAGGAAGTGCAGGCGCTGGCGGCGCGTCATCGCCGCAGCCTGTTGGTGCTGGATACCCTGAGCGGCAGCGCGGCGCAGGGGTTGTACTGCCAATTGGGGTTCGAAGCGGCAGGTGACATCCCACAATACGCCCGCGCCAGCGACGGCGGGGTGTTGGAGGCCACCTGCTATATGTACAAACTGCTGTGAGGCTTAGCGCCCGCGCCAGGCTTTGATCGCCTGTTGGCGCACCTGCAGCTTCTGCTGCGGCGTCAACTTGTTGTAATCGCGGGCCAGGCCGCTTTCCCAATCGCCGTACAGCGGGTTGGGCAGCACGATGAATTCGGTGCCGAACTTGCCCTGGTTCTCGCTGACGAATGCCCGGCGCTGCGCATTGTCCTGGTGGTAAGTCGCGGCGCCGAAGTCGTTCAGGTTGTCGCCCGCGTACACCACGATGTCATAGCCGGCTTGTTTGATGGCGTCGAAGCGCGCCTGCTTATTGGAGGTGCCGGTGCTGAGCAGCACGGTCTTTTCCGACATGCCGGTGAAACCGAGCTTCTGCATGTTGGCCACCGTGGCGGCGTATTCGCTCTGCTTGCGGTTCGATACGTAGAACATCGTCCCCTGATGGGCGTTAACGTAACGGGCAAACGACACTGCGCCCGGCACCGCGCCGGCCTGTTCGGCCTGCGTCCATTGGGTCCAGGTGGCGCCGTCGTACGGCTGGCCCTGCTGCGCCTGCCAGCCGGAGTAGGCGCTGTTGTCCAGCATGGTTTCATCCAGATCGACCACCACCGCCTTTTTACGGCCCGGTGCGGCCTTGGCCTGATCGAAGGCGCGCTGCGCGCTGTTGAACGCCTGATGCGCCAACGCCTGGTATTCGCCGGACTGTTGGAACCAGTTCACTGCCAGCACTGACTGATCCGCCAGCCGCTGCTGGGCCTGAGCGTCGGTGTGCGGCGGCTGCGCGCAACCGGCCAACGTCAGCAGCGCGACGCCAACCGCCGCGCCTAGGGTGAGTTTCCTTGCCTGTTTTCCTGCCATCGTTATCTCTCTTGGTTTTAGTCTTGTGGGCTGTCCAGCAACATATCCATCTCGAACTGGCGCAGGGGATCCTGCCGCCAGCCAAGATGCGTAAAGAAGGGGGCGGCCACCTCGGGCACAAAGACGTTGGCGGCCAGCGGCAAAGGGGCGAACCGTGTTTGCAGGGCGGCCAGCAAGGCGCGCGCATGCCCCTGGCCGCGGTGCTGCGGCGGCACGTAGATCAGGCGCAGCCAGCAGTGCTCGGCGCCGGGCATCACCACGGCGTAGGCTTGACGATTGAGCGTATAGGCCTGCGGTTTGCCCGGCAGCTTGAACAGCGATTCGGGGGCGATCAGCCAGGGCAGGTCGGTGGCGCCTTCCGCCGTCAGGCGATGGCTGACGGTCAGCGGATCGACCGCCTGCAGCACCGCCGTGCCAGGCGGCACTTCCGCCGGCGCCTGGTGGCCGGTCAGGGTGCGCACGATGCGCAGCCCGGCGCGATGATACAGCGCCAGCGCGGCTTCGTTGCCTTCTATCACTTCCAGCGACAGCCGCCGGTCGCCGCGTTGGCGGGCATCCGCCACCAGGTGCTGCATCAACGCCTTGCCCAGCCCCTGGCCGCGCATCTCCGGGCGCACGGAAAAGGCCGCCACCCGGCTGTGCCGGCCGCGGCGGGCGATCAGCGCCACCGCCACTGGTTCCTGGCGATGGGTGACGATCAGGCTGTCGTTCAGGCTGAGATCTTCGGCACCGAAGCGGGCGGCGAAGGTCGGCCCGTCGAGCACGAAGCGCACCATGTAGTTTTCAAAACAGTGGTTGAGGATGTTTGCCAGCTCGTCGCTGCTGTAGCGCAGGGCGTTGTGGAAGTCGAAGCGTCCGTCGTTATGCATGGCTGATTCCGCTCGGGGGAAAGCTATACATGTAGACCCGTTTGTTTTGCAAGGCAAGCGAGGGCATTCGTTGGCGGGAAAATAAAAACAAAAAAGCCGGACGCAGCCGCCCGGCGAAATAAAACTCTGGGTATCAAGTGACGCTAAAGTTTGCAGTGGTGGTTATTCATTCATCACATCAGAACTGGTAGGTCAGGGCGACGGCAATCACGTTGTCGTCTTTCAGACCCAGCTTGTTATTGCTGTCGAGCTGGTTGATTTTATAATCGACATAGGTCGACATGTTCTTGTTGAAATAGTAGTACGCGCCGACATCGATATATTTCACCAGGTCGGCATCGCCGATGCCTTCAATATCTTTGCCTTTCTGCTGAACGTAACCCAGCGATGGGCGCAGACCGAAATCGAACTGATATTGCGCAACCAATTCCAGGCCTTCCGCTTTATTGGCGAAGCCGCTGACGGAGGCGGAACGGTTATTGATGGTGGCGGTGCCGGAAATAGGCGCGATGTTGCGGCTTTCCGAGTAGGTGGCAGCCAGGTAGACATCGTTGTTGTCGTATTTCATACCGGCGGCCCAGATATCGGCCTTGTCGCCTTTGCCGAAGGTGCCCGCTTTCTGGCTGGCGGTACGGTTGGAAGAGGCATAGGCGGCGCCCACGCTCAGGCCGTCGATAATTTCATAGCTGGAGGAAAGGCCCCAACCGTCGCCGTTCGCCTTGCTGGCGGAGCGGCCGTCGTTTTCGTTCTTGCCCTGGTACTGCACGGCGAATTTCAGGCCGTCAACCAGACCGAAGAAGTTGTTATTACGGTAGGTGGCAACGCCGTTGGTGCGGCCGTTCATGAAGTTGTCGGTCTTGACGTAAGCATCGTCGCCGAATTCAGGCAGCATATCCGTCCAGGCGCCGACGTCGTAAATAATGCCGTAGTTGCGACCGTAATCGAAAGAGCCGAAGTCTTTATATTTCAGACCGGCGAAGCCCAGACGCGTTTTAGTGTCTTTAGTGCCGTCGGATTCAGAATGGTTGGCGGCGATCTGATATTCCCACTGGCCGTAACCGGTCAGCATATCGTTAATCTGAGTCGCGCCTTTAAAGCCGATACGGACGTAGGTTTTATCACCGTCGTTGCCGGCATCATCGGAGAAATAATGCAGGGCTTTCACACGACCGTAAAAATCGAGTTTGTTGCCGTCTTTATTGTAGATTTCTGCTGCCTGTGCCGCTTGCGCAAGTAAAAGTGCCGGAATAATAACGGCCAGAAGATTACGTTTCATGAGTTACCCTGCTTTATTCGATTGAAAGACGCTTATCATCAGTTGCATTGCTGTTTTACTGTGCCGCCCGATTCTTTGCGGCGGAGAATTTTTACCGTAGTAATGTGATCTATTTATGACAAAAAATTCATTTTCATGTCGAACGATTAAAAAAGTCGCGCAAAGGGTGAATTTTTTCTTCGGCCGACGGTCGGCGGCTGGTCTACAGTTACCGATACCTTGTTCCGCTGCGGGAGGAATCATGCACGATACTTATACTTTGTTCGGTACGCAGGGCTGCGGCTCGACGATCGTGGCCGCCGCGTTGGCGTTGACCGCTTTCCCCTGGGGCTATGAGGAGGTGGACTACACGCAGGATGGCCCGGAGCGCGATCGCCTGCTGGCGCTGAACCCGCTGGGTCAGGTGCCCACCTTGGTGTTGCCCAATGACGAAGTGATGACGGAGAGTGCGGCGATTATTCTGCTGCTGCACGATCGCGCACCCCATGCCGAGCTGGCGCCGCCCGGCGGTTCGCCGCTGTTGCCGCGTTTTCTGCGCTGGCTGCTGTTCATCAACGCGGAGATTTACCCCACCTTCACCTATGCCGACCATCCGCAGCGCTGGCAGCCGCAGGCGGCGGGGGCGGAACAGCTGAAAAACGCGGTAATGGCTTATCGTGAGCGTTTATTGCAGCAGCTGAACGCCGCCGCCGGCGCAGCGGGCCCGTGGTTTCTCGGCAAGAGCTTCAGCGCGTTGGATCTGTACGTGGCGGTGATGTGCCACTGGCGGCCGGGCCGCGCGTGGTTCCGGCAACACTGTCCGCGGCTGTACGCCATCGCTGAACGGGTGGAACAGCGGCCGGCGCTGAATGCGCTGCTGAGCGCGCAGTTCGACGGCGTTGCTCCGCTGGAATCCTGAATCCTCCCCGCCGTCCGGCGGGGAACCCTCCCGTTTTTCTGAACCGAGACTGCCGAAAATCCCGATTTTCACTCGCTGCGGCGGCGGGTAGCGTAAGGCTATCCGCAACTGACAGGAGAGTGTGATGCCATCAGAATCCCAGGCCGGGCAACAGGCGTTCGGCGATATTGCCCCCAAGCTGGCGCAGCTCAGCGACCGCGTGTTGTTTGACGATATTTGGCAGCGGCCGGCGCTGAGCCCGCGCGAGCGCAGCCTTATCACCGTCGCCGCGCTGGTGGCGCTCAACCGCGTGGAACAGCTGCCGTTTCACCTGCAACTGGCGCAGCGTAACGGCGTGACGCGTCAGCAGCTGGCCGAGCTCATCACCCATCTGGCGTTCTACGCCGGCTGGCCCGCGGCGGCGTCGGCCGTGGCGCGCCTGCGCGAGCTGAAACCGGAGGTCAATCATGCCGTTTAGCCGCATCGCCCTGCATCAGGGAAAATCCGCCGACTATCTGCAAACCTTGTCCGACAGCCTGCATCAGGCGCTGGTGGAGGCCTTTGAGGTGCCGCCGACGGATAAATTTCAGGTGATCGATCAATACCGTCCCGGTGAACTTATTTACGATCGCGACTATCTCGGCGGGCCGCGCAGTGCGGATTTCGTGCTGTTTTACATCACCGCCGGGCGGCCGCGCGACACCGACACCAAGCGGCGCTTCTACGGGCGGCTGGCGGCGCTGCTGGCGGAAAACCTGCGGCTGCGCCCCGAGGATGTGATGGTGGTGATCACTACCACCCAGTTGGACGAGTGGTCATTCAGCGCCGGGCGCGCCTCGATGATCGATCTGCAGGCGTAACTCGGGCTGACGCCGCCGGCGGTCTGTGGGACAATAGCGCCATCATTTCGTTTAGATAAGAGTTGAATGGCGCTCTCCTCCGCAGTTAAAGATCAGATTGGCCAGTGGTACAAAGCCCTGCAGCAGCAAATACCGGATTTCATTTCCCGCGCGCCCCAGCGCCAGATGATCGCCGAGGTGGCGAAGACGCTGGCCGGTTACTACCCGCGCCATCTGGCGATCGAGGCGCCGACCGGCGTCGGCAAAACGCTGTCTTACCTGATCCCGGGCATCGCCGTCGGGCGAGCGGAGAGCAAACCGCTGGTGGTCAGCACCGCCAACGTGGCGCTGCAAGACCAGATCTACAGCAAGGATTTGCCGCTGCTGAAGAAGATTATCCCCGATCTGAAATTTACCGGCGCCTTTGGCCGCGGGCGCTACGTGTGCCCGCGCAACCTGGCAGCGATGAGCACCGACGTCAGCCAACAGGGCGATCTGACGCTGTTCCTCGACGACGAGCTGGCGCCGTCCAGCGGCGAAGAGCAGGCGCTGTGCCAGAAGCTGACCAAGGCGCTGGCCCGCTTCGAGTGGGACGGGCTGCGCGATCACTATCAACAAAGCATCGACGATCCGCTGTGGGCCAAGCTGAGCACCGACAAGGCCAACTGCCTGGGGCGCAACTGCCACTACATTCGCGAATGCCCGTTCTATATCGCCCGCAAAGAGATCGAGAGCGCCGACGTGGTGGTGGCCAACCACGCCCTGGTGATGGCGGCGCTGGAGACGGAATCGGTGCTGCCGAACCCGAAAGAGCTGCTGCTGGTGCTGGACGAAGGCCACCATTTGCCGGAGGTGGCGCGCGATGCGCTGGAGATCGACGGGGAAATCACCGCGCTGTCGACCAACCTGCAGTTGGACATGATCGTGCGCCAGGTCGAGCAGTGCATGACGCAGTACCGGCCGAAGAATCCACCGGGGCTGGCCAACAGCGAGCGGCTGAAGAACCATTGCGAGGAGCTGCGCGAGCTGGTGCAGATCTTCGAGCATCAGGTCAGCGCCTACCTGCCCGGCGACAGCGTGGCGGCCGAGCACCGTTTCGAGATGGGCGAGCTGCCGGCGGAGATGGTGGAGAGCTGCGCGCGGCTGTTCAAACTGACCGATGCGCTGCGCGGGCTGGCGGAGTTCGTGCTTAACGATCTCACCGAGCAGACCGGCAAGCATGACATCATGCGCCTGCACCGGTCGATCATTCAGATGAGCCGCACGCTGGGTTATCTGGAGGCGATGAGCAAATTGTGGCGGCTGGCGGCGCTCGACAAATCGTCCAACGCGCCGATCTCCAAATGGGTCACGCGCGAGCTGCGCGATAACGTTACCCATCTCTACCTGCACTGCGTCGGCATCCGCGTCAGCGACCAGCTGGAGAAGCTGCTGTGGCGCAAGGTGCCGCACGTGGTGGTCACCTCGGCCACGCTGCGTTCGCTGAACAGCTTCGCGCGTTTGCAGGAGATGAGCGGGTTGAGCGAGAAGGCCGGCGATCGCTTCGAAACGCTCTCTTCGCCGTTCAATCACGTCGAACAGGGCAAGATTGTCATTCCGCAAATGCGCTACGAACCGGCGCTCGCCAACGAGGCGGAGCACCTCGAGGAGATGGCGCGATGTTTCCGCGCCGAACAGGCGAGCGGCAAACACAAAGGCATGCTGATCCTGTTCAGCAGCCACCGGGCGATGCAGACTTTCCTCAGCTACGTGACTGATCTGCGGCTGATGCTGCTGGTGCAGGGCGACCAACCACGCTACCGGCTGGTGGAAGAGCACCGCAAGCGGGTGGAGAAGGGCGTCGCCAGCGTGCTGGTGGGGCTGCAATCGTTCGCCGAAGGGCTGGATCTGAAAGGCGAGCTGCTGACCCAGGTACACATTCACAAAATTGCGTTCCCGCCGATCGACAGCCCGGTGATCATTACCGAAGGCGAGTGGCTGAAATCGCTGAAGCGCTATCCGTTCGAAGTGCAGAGCCTGCCGAGCGCCTCGTTCAACCTGATCCAGCAGGTCGGCCGCCTGATCCGCAGCAACCAATGCTACGGCGAGATCGTGATCTACGATCGTCGGCTGCTGACCAAAAACTACGGTTCGCGGCTGTTGGCGTCGCTGCCGGTGTTTCCGATCGAACAGCGCGCGGTGCCGGAGGCCGACAAGGCGCATCTGGCGGCGCTGAAATCCGCCGCCGACGCGGCCAAAAAAGAGAAGAAGCGCGGCAACCCGTTTGCCCGCAAGCGGCGGCGTTAATCAGAGCAGCGGCGGCAGGCGGCGTTTGACCGGCGTGGTTTTCACGATCGAGGTGTTGCTCTGCGCATGCTCGGCCAGCCGATCGAGGGTGTGGTCGAGCTGTTCCATCGAGTGCGCCACCAGCCGCACGATAAAGCAGTCTTCGCCGGTCACCTTATCGCATTCGACCACTTCCGGGATCGCCTGAATCAGCTGTTCGACCTTTTTCAGCATGCCCGGCAGCGGCTTGATACGCACCAGCGACTCGAAGGCGTAGCCCACCGCCTGCAGATTGACGTTCAGGGTATAGCCCTGGATCACGCCGCTTTCCTCCAGCCGCCGCAGCCTTTCCGACGTGCTCGGCGACGACAGCCCCACCTGCGCGCTCAGCGTCTTCAACGATGCACGCGCATCTTCCGCCAGAATGGTCAGGATTTGGCGATCGATATCATCCATAACGCCTCCGTTAGGTATTATCTTTATTATAGCTACGAGAAAAAGGCAGTTAAGCATATCTGCCTTCTTTATGCTATGGAAAGCCGTGCCGCGAAGCCGCAAGCTATGCCTCTGGGCAAGTTTGGAGGAACGCAGAATGAATGCAGAGATAAAACGCGGATCGCTGGAGATGGCGGCGGCGATGTTGATTTCCGGCTCTATCGGCTGGTTTGTGCTGATGTCCGGCCAGCCGGTTATCAACGTGGTGTTTTGGCGCTGCGCGGTGGGGGCGCTGGTGCTGCTGGCGGTGTGCGGCGCGCTGGGGCAGCTGCGGCGCGATGCGCTGACGCGCGCCACACTGCTGCTGGCGATCGCCGGCGGCGTCGCGCTGGTGATCAACTGGCTGCTGCTGTTTGCCGCCTATTCCTATGCGTCTATATCCATCGCCACGGCGGTGTACAACACCCAGCCGTTTATGCTGGTGGGGCTGGGGGCGCTGTTTCTGGGGGAACGGCTGACCGCCCGCAAGCTGCTGTGGCTGGGGCTGGCGTTCGGCGGCATGATGCTGGTGGTGCTGGCGCAGCCGCGGCAGGCGGGGGAACAGAGTCATTATTTGGCGGGCATCGCGCTGGCGCTCGGGGCGGCGTTTTTCTACGCCCTGATGGCGCTGGCGGCCAAGCGGCTGAAGGGCACGCCGCCGCATCTTATCGCGCTGATCCAGGTGGCGGTGGGGGCGGTGATGCTGTTGCCGCTGGTGGATTTCCGCGTTTCGGCCAGCGTTGGGCAGTGGGGAATGCTGGCGACGCTCGGCGTGCTGCACACCGGCCTGATGTATGTGTTGATGTACGGCGCCTTGCAGAAGCTGCCGACCAACCTGATCGGTTCGCTGTCGTTCATCTACCCGATCGCCGCCATGCTGGTGGATCGCCTGGCGTTTGGCCACCGGCTGTCTGCATGGCAGTTGCTGGGCGCAGCGATCATTCTGCTGGCGGCGGCGGGCATGAACCTGCTGGGCGAGCGGCGAGCGCGGCTGCTGCCGGCCTCAGACGGCCGGCGCGCCGGCTGATGCTCAGTTCGTTTTTTTCAGCCGGCGCCATAACGTGGTGCGGCTGATCCCGAGCAACCGGGCGGCGGCGGCGTGGTCGCCCCCGCACCGCGCCAGTGCCTCATGAGCGGAGACGGGCGCTACCGGCGTCTCGAGCGGCGTGGCCGCCGCCAGCTCCGGCAACAGCCAGCGTAGCGTCTCGCCGCTCGGCGCGGCGCCGGTGCTCAGCATCAGCGCCACCCGCTCCATCATGTTGCGCAGTTCGCGCAGGTTGCCGGGCCAGGCGTAATGACTCAGCGCTGCGTAACAGCCGGCCAGGGCGGCGCGCAGCGGCTCCGTCAGCGGCACGTCGAGCGCCGCCAGCGACTGTTTCAGAAAGTGCTCCGCCAGCATCGCGATATCGTCGCCGCGCGCCCGCAGCGGCGGCAGCTGCAGCCGCAGGGCGCTCAGGCGGTAGAACAGATCGGCGCGAAAGTCGCCCCGTTGAATCGCCTGCTCCAGGTGGTTGTGGGTGGCGCTGATGACGCGAAAGTCGACCGTTACCGGCTGTTGCCCGCCCACCCGGGTGATGGTTTTCTCTTCCAGCGCGCGCAGCAGTCGCGTTTGCAGGTGCAGCGGCATTTCGCCGATCTCATCCAGAAACAGGGTGCCACCGTTGGCGGTTTCCAGCAGCCCGCGTCGGCCGCCGCGCCGTGAGCCGGTAAAGGCGCCTTCCTCATAGCCGAACAGCTCCGCCTCCAGCAGCGATTCGGCGATGGCGCCGCAGTTGATGGCGACGAACGGCGGCGTCGCGCCTCTGGCCGGTGCGCCGCGCCGGGAAAAGTATTCCCGGTGGATCGCCTGCGCCGCCAGCTCCTTGCCGGTGCCGGTTTCTCCTTCAATTAATACCGCCGCCGGCGAGCGGGCGTACAGCACGATGGTGCGCCGCGCCTGCTCCATCTGCGGGGAATTGCCCTGCAAATCGCCCAGCCCGTAGCGCGGTTGCAGGGTATTGCGTGCGGCGTAATCACCACCGCGTTTGCCGCCGCCCAGCATCAGGCGCGTCACGTCCAGCGCATCGCTGAAGGCGGCGCGCAGGGTGGCGGCGGAATAGAGAAAAATGGCGGTGAGCCCGGCCTCTTCCGCCAGATCGCTGATGAGGCCCGCACCGACCACGGCCTGAATGCCGGCGGCTTTCAGCTCGGCGATCTGGCCGCGGGCGTCCTCTTCGGTGACGTAGCTGCGCTGCTCCAGCGGCAGATCGAAGGTTTGCTGGAACTCCAGCAGCGCGGGCAGAGGGGTCTTATAGGTGATGACGCCGATCCGATCGGCGGTTCTGCGCGCCTTGCTCAGCGCCTGCAGCAGGTCGAAGCCGCCGGGCTTGACCAAAATGACCGGCACCGACAGGCGGCTTTTCAGGTAGGCGCCGTTGGAGCCGGCGGCGATGAGGGCGTCGCAAGGCTCGGTCGCCAGGCGGGCGCGGATGTGCTGCACCGCCTCCTCAAAGCCGAGGCGGATCGGGATGATGGTCGCCAGATGGTCGAACTCGAGGCTGATGTCCCGGAACAGATCGAACAGGCGGGTGATGGAGACGGTCCAGATCACCGGTTTGTCCGGCGTGACGTGATCGCTCATGGTGGGTTACCGAATGGAAGTGGCTGCATTAGGTGTAGCCCGGTTTCAGTGATGTTTCAAATTTACTGCGTGAAACAACGATTGAAACGTTAACTGAAACGTTTTTTACCCCTTTGCCAGGCCAATGGCGCTGAATATGTTGTAACTCACTTATTTTTATCGCGTTTAATTTTTTCCTCACCGAAGTACAACCTGGCCCGCCCCTTGCTCTGTCTGTTTCATCTGGCTAATCGGAGAAAACGTCATGACGCTGCGCTCACCCGGGCTCGCCTTTCGTCAGGCCCTGAGTAAAGAAAACCCCCTGCAAATCGCCGGCGCGATCAACGCCAACCATGCGTTGCTGGCCCAGCGGGCCGGATTCCAGGCCATCTACCTTTCCGGCGGCGGCGTGGCGGCCGGTTCGCTGGGGCTGCCGGATCTGGGCATTTCGACCCTGGACGATGTGCTGACCGACATTCGCCGCATCACCGACGTTTGCCCGCTGCCGCTGCTGGTGGATGTTGACAGCGGTTTCGGCGCTTCGGCGTTCAACGTCGCCCGCACGGTGCGATCGGTGAGCAAGGCCGGGGCGGCGGCGCTGCATATTGAAGATCAGGTCGGCGCCAAGCGCTGCGGCCATCGCCCCAATAAGGCCATCGTCTCCACCGAAGAGATGGTGGATCGCATCAAGGCGGCGGTGGATGCGCGCAGCGATCCGGACTTCGTGATCATGGCGCGCACCGACGCGCTGGCGGTGGAGGGGCTGGAGGCGGCCATCGAGCGCGCTCAGGCTTATGTGGCGGCCGGGGCCGACATGCTGTTCCCGGAAGCGATCACCGAACTGGGCATGTACCGCCGCTTCGCCGAGGCGACGCAGGTGCCGATCCTGGCCAATATCACCGAGTTCGGCGCGACGCCGCTGTTTACCACCGACGAGCTGCGCAGCGCCCAGGTGGATATGGCGCTGTATCCGCTGTCGGCCTTCCGGGCGATGAATCGCGCGGCGGAGCGGGTATACCGCGCCCTGCGCGAGGAGGGCACGCAGAAAAGCGTCATCGACACCATGCAGACCCGCAACGAGCTGTACGAAAGCATCAACTACTATTTGTTCGAAGAGAAACTCGACGCCCTGTTCGCTCGCCAGCGCGACGAATAGGCGCCATTCACGCAGAAGCCAAATGAGGACAGTATGAGCCAAGCGATCCCCCCGCAAAGCCCGACTGGCGTTAAGCCGAAAAAATCCGTGGCGTTATCCGGCGTACCCGCCGGGAATACCGCGCTGTGCTCCGTAGGGCGCAGCGGCAACGATCTGCACTATCGCGGTTACGACATTCTCGATCTCGCGCGCCACTGCGAGTTTGAAGAGGTCGCCCACCTGCTGATCCACGGCAAATTGCCCAACCGCGACGAGCTGCAGGCCTACAAACACCGTCTCAAAGCGCTGCGCGGCCTGCCCGCCAGCGTGCGCACGGTGCTTGAGGCATTGCCTGCGGCGTCTCACCCGATGGACGTGATGCGCACCGGCGTCTCGGCCCTCGGCTGCACGCTGCCGGAAAAAGAGCAGCACGGCGCGGCCGGCGCGCGCGACATCGCCGATCGGCTGCTGGCGTCGCTGGGATCGATGCTGCTGTATTGGTATCACTACAGCCACAACGGCGAGCGCATTCAGCCGGAGACCGACGACGATTCCATCGGCGGTCACTTCCTGCATTTGCTGCACGGCGAGGCGCCTTCCGCCAGTTGGGAGCAGGCGATGCACGCTTCCTTGATCCTGTACGCCGAGCATGAGTTCAACGCTTCGACCTTCGCCGGCCGGGTGATCGCCGGCACCGGATCCGACGTCTATTCGGCGATCGTCGGCGCCATTGGCGCGCTGCGCGGGCCGAAACACGGCGGCGCCAACGAGGTGTCGCTGGAGATCCAGCAACGATATGAAACGCCGGATGAAGCGGAAGCCGACATTCGCCGCCGCATCGACAACAAAGAGGTGGTGATTGGCTTCGGGCACCCGGTGTACACCGTCTCCGATCCGCGCCATCAGGTGATCAAAGAGATCGCGCTGCGCCTGTCGCAGGACGCGGGGGCGATGAAGCTGTATGACATCGCCGATCGGTTGGAAAGCGTCATGCGCGACACTAAAAACATGTTCCCCAACCTCGACTGGTTCTCGGCGGTGTCTTATCACCAACTGGGGGTGCCCACCGAAATGTTCACGCCGCTGTTTGTCATGGCGCGGGTGAGCGGCTGGTCGGCGCACATCATCGAGCAACGGCAGGACAACAAAATCATTCGCCCGTCCGCCAACTATACCGGGCCGGAAGCGCGGGCGTTCGTACCGCTGGATCAGCGCTGAGCGCCGATCGTTATTCACTATGGAGCGTTTGGGAATCATGATGCTTGAGTCTGCCAATACCCGCCGTCCGCCGTTCGATCGCGAAATGGTCGATATCGTCGATTATGTGATGAAAGAGGCCGTCGATACCCCGGCGGCGTACCGCACCGCCCACTATTGCCTGCTCGATACCCTCGGCTGCGGGCTGGAGGCGCTGAGCTATCCGGCCTGCAAGAAACTGATGGGGCCGGTGGTGCCGGGCGCCGAGGTGCTGAACGGCAGCCGGGTGCCGGGCACCCGCTTCCAGCTGGATCCGGTGCAGGCGGCGTTCAATATCGGCGCCATGATCCGCTGGCTCGACTTCAACGACACCTGGCTGGCGGCGGAGTGGGGCCACCCGTCGGACAACCTGGGCGGGATCCTGGCGGCGGCCGACTGGCTCTCGCGCCAGGCGGTGGCGGCGGGCAAGGCGCCGCTGACCATGCGGCAGGTGTTGATCGCCATGATCAAGGCACATGAGATCCAGGGCTGTCTGGCGCTGGAAAACGCCTTCAACCGGGTAGGGTTGGATCACGTGCTGCTGGTGAAGGTGGCGTCTACCGCGGTGGTGGCGCAGCTGCTCGGCCTGAGCCGGGCGGAGATCCTGAACGCGGTGTCGCTGGCGTGGGTGGACGGGCAGTCGTTGCGTACCTATCGCCACGCGCCGAATGCCGGCACCCGCAAATCCTGGGCGGCGGGGGATGCGACCGCCCGCGCGGTGCGGCTGGCGCTGATGGCCGCCACCGGCGAAATGGGCTACCCTTCGGCGCTGACGGCGCCGACCTGGGGGTTCTACGACGTTTCTTTCAACGGCAAGCCTTTCCGCTTCCAGCGGCCGTACGGCGCGTACGTGATGGAGAACGTGCTGTTTAAAATTTCGTTCCCGGCGGAGTTCCATGCCCAGACCGCCGTGGAGGCGGCCATGACGCTGCACCGCCAGATGCAGGCCGCCGGCAAAACCGCCGCCGACATCGCCAGGGTGAGCATCCGTACCCACGAGGCCTGCCTGCGCATTATCGACAAGCAGGGGCCGCTGGATAACCCGGCGGATCGCGATCACTGCATTCAGTATATGGTGGCGATCCCGCTGCTGTTCGGCCGGCTGACGGCGGCGGACTACGAGGATCGGGTGGCCGAGGATCCGCGCATCGACGCATTGCGCGGCAAGATCCATTGCCATGAAGATCCCGCCTTCACCCGCGATTATCACGATCCGGAAAAACGATCGATCGCCAATGCGCTGACGGTAGAGTTCGCCGACGGCAGCCGTCTGGATGAGGTGGCCGTGGAGTATCCAATCGGCCATGCGCGGCGGCGCGAAGAGGGCATTCCGCTGCTGATCGAGAAGTTCAAAACCAACCTGGCGCGCCAGTTCCCGGCCCTGCAGCAGCAGCGCATTCTCGAGGTGTCGCTGGACCGGCAACGGTTGGCTCAGATGCCGGTCAACGAATACCTCGATCTGTGGGTGATCTGACGCGAGCGACGCTGACAAGCCACGTCGGCGTCGCTATGATGGACGCTCCATTCCCGTCCATCTTCTTATCAGGTGATTCATGATTGATGCCGCAACGCTGTTGTTGTTTTCCGGTGCCTGCGTGGCGCTGGCGCTGACCCCCGGCCCGGATATGCTGCTGATCGCTTCGCGCAGCGTCAGCCAGGGGCGGCGTGCCGGTTTTGCTTCGTTGGCGGGTATTCAGCTCGGTACTTACTGCCACGCGCTGGCGGCGGCGCTGGGGTTGTCGCAACTGTTCGTTGCGGTGCCGCTGGCTTACGACGCGGTAAGAATGCTGGGCGCCGCCTATCTGCTCTACCTGGCGTGGAAAACGCTGCGATCCGGCAGCAGTCTGCAGGCTTCTGCCGGGTTGCAGGCGGTGCCGACGGCGCGCATCTTCCGCCAGGGGCTGTTCACCAACATCCTCAACCCGAAAATGGCGCTGTTCGTATTGGCGCTGTTCCCGCAGTTTATCGATCCGCGTTCAGGCTCGGTGGTGGTGCAGATGCTGGCGCTGGCGACGGTGCTGAATCTGGTGGGGTTGCTGATTAACGGCGGGGTGATCCTGGCGGTCAGCGGCATGAAAAGCCGCTTCGCCGGCCGCCGCTTCAGCGCCCGCTGGCCGAACTACCTGCTGAGCGGGGTGTTCGCCGGGCTGGCCTGCAAACTCATTTTCGACAGCCGCCGTTAACCTTCGCGCAGCAGCGCTTCAAACGCCGCGCTGGCCGGTTCGTCCGGCAGCGCGCTGTACATCACCAGCCGCAGGTGGTTCTCTTCGTCGACGATGAAAGAGGCGTGGTCAAAGGTGATCGGGCCGATCTCCGGAACGATGAAGCTGCGCCGCCCCTGGCAGCGCCCGTGGATATCGTGCTGCCGCCAGAGCCGGCGGAACGGCGGCGATACCCGCTCCAGCGCCTGTACCCGTTGGCACATTACCTCATCCTCCGGCGCGCGGGCATAGTCGCGGCGGAAGCTGGCCAGGATTTGCGGTGCCTGCGCCTCCCACTCCAACAGGCGTTCATTGAGCTGCGGATCGGCAAACAGCATCCACAACATGTTGCGCTCTTCCGCCGGGCGTTCGCCGATGGCGAACAGCCGCTGCGCCGCCGGGTTCCAGGCGATGATGTCCCAACTCAGGTTCATGACGTAGGCCGGTCGCAGCACAAGGTCGTCCAGCAGCCGCCGCACCAGCGGCGAGACCTGGCACCACTGATGGCCGACCGGCACCGGCGGCCGCTGATGCGCCAATAAAAACAGGTGGTAGCGGCCGGCGGCGTCGAGCTGCAGCACCCGCGCCAGGTTTTCCAAAAATGCCACCGACGCATTGATTTCCCTGCCTTGTTCCAGCCAGGTATACCAGGTGAGGCCGACGCCGGCCAGCGCCGCGACCTCCTCGCGCCGTAATCCCGGCGTGCGGCGGCGGCTGCCGCTCGGCAAACCGACCGCCTGCGGCGACAGCTGTTCTCGCTTTTGACGTAGAAAATCCGCCAGTTCGTGGCGGGTGCGCTCGAGGGTGCGTGGGGGCATGGCGGCCGTCCTGTTGCTGTCAGTAATAGTATAACTGGCTATATAGTAACAGTTTAAACCCTGTTCCATACTGCGACCATCATAATCTCTGGAGGTGGTATGGAATATTCATTATCTCGTGAGCGGCGAGCGCTGCCCGGCCTGCCGGTACTGCTGTTGGGCGGCTTCGTCACGGTGTTCGATCTGTTTGTGGTCAACGTGGCGGCGCCGGTGATCCAGCGGCAGTTCGCCGCCGATTTCGCCGGTGTCGGTTTGATCGTCGCCGGTTATGAACTGGCGTTTGGGGTGCTGCTGATCGCCGGCGGGCGTCTGGGCGATCGCTTCGGACGCCGGCGCCTGTTCAGCCTCGGCATGCTGGGATTCACGCTGAGCTCTCTGCTGTGCGGGTTGGCGGGATCGCTCAACTTGCTGATCGTGGCGCGTATCCTGCAGGGGGCGACGGCGGCGTTGCTGTTCCCGCAGATCTACGCCTTGATGCTGGTGCTGTATGCGCCGCAACAGCGGCGGCGCGCCTTCGCCTGGCTGGGCATGACGCTGGGATTGGCGGCGATCTTCGGCCAGATCCTTGGTGGTTTTATCATCGAGGCCAACCTGTTCGGCAGCGGCTGGCGCATGATCTTTCTGATCAATTTGCCGATCGGCGCACTGGCGCTGTGGGCGGCGCGGCGCATTCCCGAATCGCGGGTGGCGCAGGCGCAGCGGCTGGACGGCGTTGGCCTGTGGCTGGCGGCGACCGGCCTGTCGCTGTTGCTGCTGCCGCTGCTGGAAGGGCCGGCGCGCGGCTGGCCGTGGTGGATCGCGCCGATGCTGGCGTTGGCAATGCTGACGCTGTGGGGCTTCCTGCGTTGGGAGCGCCGTCTGGCGCAGCGCGGCGGCGATGCGGTGCTCGATCCGGCGCTGTTCCGCCAGGCAGGCTTCGCGCCGGGTATGGCGGTGGTGCTGGCGATTTATGCCACCGCCTCCTCGTTTTTCTTGTGCTTCGCGCTGCTGCTGCAGGCGGGGGCGGGGCTGACGCCTTTTCAGGCGGGCAGCCTGTTCGCCCCGGCCAGCGCGGCCTTTATGCTGGCGTCGATGCTCGCGCCCCGGCTGGCGCTGCGTTGGGGCAACGGCGTACTGAGCGTGGGCGTGGCGATTTACGCCGCCGGGTTGGCGCTGTTGATGGCCCAGGCGCTGTGGGGCGCGGCGCTGGCGCATCCGCTGCGGCTGCTGCCGGGGTTAGTGGTGCTGGGATTCGGCCAGGCGCTGAGCATGACGCCGCTGCTGAATCTGGTGCTCGGTTTGGCGCCGGAGCGGCAGGCGGGCATGGCGGCGGGTCTGGTCGCCACCGTGCAGCAGGTGGGGGGCGCGCTCGGCATCGTGGTCAGTGGCGTCGGCTTCGTGCCGCTGTTGGCGAGCGGCGGTGCGGCGGAACGCTATGCACAGGCCTTTGCCGGCGCGATGCTCTGTAATTTGGTGGCGATGGGCATTGCCCTGATCTTGTTAAACCGGATCACTCGAAATAGTCAGAAAGCGGATCTTAAGTAGGCCGCCGGCGGGTGCTTTACTGTGGTCATCATGAGAGAGCGTAAGGAGCCACACTGATGTTTCAACCCGCCGCATTTCGCGAAGACGATCTGGATGCCCAACTGGCGCTGGTGCGCGCCCACCCGCTGGGGCTATTGGTCAGCCACGGCGAGCAGGGATTGACGGCCGATCCGCTGCCGTTTCTGGCCGATGTCGAACAGGGGCAGATCCGGCTGCGGGCGCACCTGTCGCGCGCCAACGAGCACTGGCGGCGGCTGCAGCACGCGGCGGAATGCCTGGTGATTTTTCAGGGTTTGGAAGGTTATGTGTCGCCCGGCTGGTACCCGAGCAAGCGCCAGACCGGCAAAGTGGTGCCGACCTGGAATTACAGCGTGGTGCAGCTGTATGGCGTGCCGACGGTGATGGACGACCCGGCCTGGCTGCGCCGCCAGCTGATCGACCTGACGGCGCAACAGGAAGGGCGCCGCCCGGCGCCCTGGCGGCTCGACGACGCGCCGGCCAACTACATCGCCGCGCAGCTTAAAGGCATCGTCGGTATCGAGATCGCCGTCACCCGGCGCGAAGGCAAATGGAAGATGAGCCAAAACCGCAGCGCCGACGATGCCGGCGGGGTGATCGCCGGGCTGCGCGATGGCGATGAAACGCAGCGGCGGCTGGCGGCGGAGGTTGAGCGGCGGCGCGGATAGGGTATGCTAACCGAAGAGTGAGCAAGGGGAACCTTCGGATGGATTACACCAAAATTATCAAAGAAATAGGCCGCGGCAAAAATCATGCGCGCGACCTGGACCGGCAGACCGCTTTTGAGCTGTATCAGGCGATGCTGGCCGGAGAGGTTCCTGAGCTGGAGCTGGGCGGCATTCTGATCGCGCTGCGCATCAAGGGCGAAGCCGAAGAGGAGATGCTGGGCTTCTACCAGGCGATGCAGCAGCAGGTGTTGCCGCTGCAGGCGCCGCAGGGGCGGCCATTGCCGGTGGTGCTGCCGAGCTACAACGGCGCGCGCAAGCAGGCCAACCTGACGCCGCTGCTGGCGCTGCTGCTCGCGAAAGTGGGCCTGCCGGTGGTGGTGCACGGCGTGCTGGACGACAGTACCCGCGTGACCAGCGCCGAGATTTTTCGCGCCCTCGGGCTGCCGTGGTCGGAACAGGCCGCTCACGCCCAGCAGCGTCTCGATAACGGCGAGGCGGTATTCATGCCGGTTTCCACGCTGTCGGCGCCGCTGGCGCGGCAGCTCGGGTTGCGTTGGCGCATGGGGGTGCGCAACAGCGCCCATACGCTGGCCAAGCTGGCGACGCCGTTCGGCGAACAGGATGTGCTGCGCCTCGCCAGCGTCTCACACCCGGAGTATGTCGGCCGGGTGGCGTCGTTTTTCCGCCAGATCGGTGCTCGCGGGCTGTTGATGCACGGCACCGAAGGCGAAGCCTACGCCAACCCGCTGCGCTGCCCGCAGATTCACTATATTGCCGGCGGCGAACAGCGGGTATTGCTGGAGCGCACCTTGCAGGATGAAACGCCGACGTTGCCGGCGGCGAAAGACGCGGCAACCACCGCGCGCTGGACCGAGCGCTGTCTGGCGGGCGAGGTGGCGATCCCGCAGGCCATCCAGCGGCAGATCGCCTGTTGCCTGGTGGCCGCCGGCGAGAGCGAGACGTTGGAACAGGGACTGCAGCGCCTGCGTCAGGCCTGAGCGCGACTATACTGGGATATTTCCTCATCGGCTGAGAAGGACGGTTATGCAACAGGCTCTCGATTACTTCAATCAATTGAACCAGGATTACCTCGACGTACACCGCGCCAAAGAAGAGCTGTTCTGGCAAAACTACATGGGCACCGGCAGTGAAGACGTGTCGGCGCGCTTTTCCGCCGCGGAAAGCGCCTATAAGCGCTTTATCGCCGAACCGCGCCGGCTGGCGGAGATCCGCAATCTGCTGGCCGGATTGGAAACGCTGCCGCAGGAGGCGCAGCGCGATGCGCTGATCCACGGCCTGCAAGGCTGGCTGCGTTTCTTCGACTGTAACGCCATCGAAGATCCGCAGGCGCAGGCGCTGTTGGATCAGATCATCCACGCCGAATCCGATCTCTACTCGCGCCGCAAGGGCTACCAGGTCACGCACCTGAACGCCGAGGGCCAGCGGGTGGCAGCCTCGCTCGGCGAGCTGTTGACCAACCAGGCGACCAATCCGAACGAAGACTATCGCCGCAGCTCGCAGCAGGCGCTACGCGACCTGGAGCAATGGCTGCTGCATAACGGCCTGCCGGCGCTGATTGGCCTGCGCAACCGCTTTGCGCGCCAGATGGGTTATCGCAACTATTTCGACTACAAGGTGAACAAAACCGAGCGCATGACGCCGGAGCAGCTGTTCGCCATTCTGGATCGTTTCGAGCGGGAAACCCGCGAGGCCAACGCGCGTAGCCTGCAGCAGCTGGCGGCCGACAAGGGCAGCCAGGCGCTGGAGCCGTGGAACGTGCGCTTCGCCAGCGCCGGCGACGTCACCCGTCAATTGGATCCTTACTTCCCGTTTTCGCGTTCGCTGGAACGCTGGGTCGACAGCTTCAAACGCCTGCACATCGGCTTTGGCGGCGCCGAGATGAACCTCGATCTGCTGGTGCGCAAAGGCAAGTATGAGAATGGCTTTATGCACGGCCCGGTGCCGCCGTTTGTGCGCCAGGGGGAATGGGTACCGGCGCGCATCAACTTCACCAGCCTGGCACAGCCGGGGCAGGTGGGCAGTGGCGCTTACGGGCTCAACACCCTGTTCCATGAAGGCGGCCACGCGGCGCATTTTGCCAACATTCGCCAGAATGCGCCGTGCTTCTCGCAGGAGTTCCCGCCGACCTCGATGGCCTATGCCGAAACCCAGTCGATGTTCTGCGACAGCCTGCTGGACGACGCCGACTGGTTGAAGCGCTATGCGAAAAACGCCGCCGGCGAAGCGGTGCCCGATGCGCTGATCGAAGCCGGCATCGCGGCGCGCCAGCCGATGCGCGCGTTCAACGAACGCCATATCCTGCTGGTGCCGTACTTCGAGTGGGCGCTGTATCAATGGGATGACGAGCAGCGCACGCCGGAAGCCATCACCGCGCTGGCGCGCGAGGTCGAGCAAAAGATCCTCGGCATCAGCGGCAGCCCGCGCCCGACGCTGGCGATCCCGCATCTGCTGTCGCTGGAGTCCGCCTGCTCTTACCAGGGCTATCTGCTGGCGATGATGGCGGTGGAACAAACCCGCCAGTTCTTCCTGCAGCGCGACGGTTACCTGACGGACAACCCGGCCATCGGCCCGGATCTGGCGCAACACTATTGGCTGCCGGGCAACAGCGTCAGCCATGACGACACGCTGCGCAGCCTGACCGGCGAAGGGTTCAATCCGGACTCTCTGGCGCAGGCCTGTAACCATACGGTGGCACAGGCGTGGCATGAGGCGCAGCAGACGATGGCCGCCGCCGCCAAGCGCCCGCAGCCGCCGGCGGATTTCGATTTGGAGGCGCACATTCGGGTGGTGGACGGCGAGACGGTATTGGCGGATAACGCCGACGGTGACGAACGGATGTGCCGCGACTTCGCCGCGGCGATAGAGGCGCGTTTGGTTTAAGGCTGACAATAAAATCCACGCGGCAGCGTGGATTTTATTTAATGGTTAAAACCGGGCGTTATTTTATTCGAAATAGACGTCGGGATTATCGGCCAGGGAAACGAAGCTCTTGGTGTTTCTGTCCAGCGTACGAATTTCGCCGCTTTCGATGTCGTACACCCAGCCGTGCAGGCGCAGCCCGCTGTTGCGCAGACCCACCGCAACAGAAGGGTGGGTTTTGATATTATTTAGCTGGGCGATAACGTTCTCTTCCACCATAGCGTTAACTTTGTCTGTTTCGCTATTCCAGGTTTTCTTCTCCACCACCGCTTTGGCCGCATCCGCGTAGTGCAGCCAGTGGGCAACGGCAGGCATAGGGTCGAGGCATTGGCAGGACGCGATAGCCTTCATGGCGCCACAGTTCGAGTGGCCACAAATCACAATATCAGTCACGCCCAGCGCCACCACCGCGTATTCGATGGTGGCAGAAACCCCACCCGGCTCCGGGCCAAAGGAAGGGACGATGTTACCGGCGTTGCGGATAACGAACAGTTGCCCAGGCTCTTGCTGCGTCACCAGCTCGGGCACCAGGCGGCTGTCAGAACAGGAGATAAACAGCGCTTTAGGATTTTGGCTGGAGGCCAGGCTGCGAAAGAGTTCCTTACGCTGCGGGAAAATCTCTTTCTGGAAACTGAGGAAACCTTCAATGATATGTTGCATACAACGCTCTCTGCATCTGTAGTCTGCGTAACATGATAATCATCCTCTCCCGTTAGTCCAGCAATGGGGTGGTAAAAAAATGTGTGCTCATCCCCCCTGCAAACCCCATTAAATACGGGGTTTCTACCCGTTTTCGGCAGCATTGTCCGGTTCGTTTACGCGTGGGGTGCTGAAGAAGCGGACGGTTAGAAACTCGCTGTCGTACCCATTCAGCGCTAATGCACTTGAACATAAAAAAAGCCCGCCGGGGTGATAGCCGGCGGGCTTTTTGACGTTTGGGGCGGTGATTATTTGTAGATAACCGCGGTGGCGTGCATCAGGTTGTTACCGCTGGTGGAGGTGATGGTGAAGGCCTTGGCGCCTGCCGCATCGGCTTTGGCGGCCAGCTGCGACTTCAGGCTGCTCAGGTCGGTCGCGCCGCTGGCGACGATCACGCCGGCTTTTTCGAATTGGGCGGCATCCTGGGCGCTGACGTGCTCAGCGGCGAAAGTGGTGAAAGAAGCGGTGGCCAGGGCGATAGCAGCAGCAAAAGTTTTGATGGTTTTCATGTTCGTCATTCCTGTCAAAGTGAATTAGGGAGAAAGGGGGTTGCCTTTCGATGGGAAGATTATTGCGCAGTGACAGGCGGGATGAAATCGGAGAGTGTTGATGGTTTTTTTCAGATTTTTTGATTATTTATTCCCCCGTTCATCTTCTGCCTAAACGGGGGGAGACGATCAGCGCGTCGGGCGCGCCAGATCGAAACGGTGCTGTTCGGAAATGCCATAGTAGGCGGTCGGGCCGCCGGCGCGCAGGATAGGTTCGGCGGCGGCGGTCTGGTAGACGCCGTGTTCGTCCAGCAGAGCCGGATCGAGGTGCACCGCCACCACCTCGCCCAATACCAGCCAGGTTTCCACCTGTTCACCGGCGGCGGTTTGCAGCTGAATGCACTGGGTCAGGCGGCATTCGAAGTTCACCGGGCTTTCGGCCACGCGCTCGGCTTTGACCCTGCGTCCGGGCAGCGGCGTGACGCCGGCGAAGGCGAATTCATCCTCGCCGCGCGGCAGGTTGATGGCGCTGTTGTTCATCGCTTCTGCCAGCGAGCGCGTCGCCAGATTCCAAACGAACTCGCCGGTTTCCACGATATTCGCCACGCTGTCTTTCCAGCCGGTGCTGGCGAAACCGATGATCGGCGGGCGATAGTTGAAGCAGTTGAAAAAGCTGTAGGGCGCCAGATTGCGCAAGCCGGCGGCGCTACGGGAAGAGATCCAGCCGATGGGGCGCGGGCCGACGATGGCGTTCAGCGGATCGTGCGGCAGGCCGTGGCCGGCGGCGGGTTCATAATAATAACGAGATTCACGGCTCATGGGGGACCCTGTGGCAATCGATGAAGCTTTCATTGTGCCGGGTTTCCCGTCGCTGCGCCATTGCGGGCGGGATGTGTTATCTTACGCGTCGGAAATACCTTCAAGAGAGCCCGTCACGGTGGAAAAAAAGAAAACCTTCCCGCAGCAGAAAAGCGGCCTGCATCCGCGCAACCGTCATCGTTCGCGCTACGACTTCCCGGCGCTGATCGCCAGCTGCCCGGCGCTGGCGCCGTTCGTGAAGCCGAACGCCTGGGGCGATGTCTCGGTGGACTTCGCCGATCCGGCGGCGGTGAAAATGCTCAACCGTGCGTTGTTGCAACACTTTTACGGCATTGAACACTGGGATATTCCGGCGGACTACCTGTGCCCGCCGATCCCCGGCCGCGCCGATTATCTGCACCACCTGGCGGATCTGCTGGCGACCAGCAACGGCGGTGAGATCCCGCGCGGCAAGGGTGTGGCGATCCTCGACGTCGGCGTCGGCGCCAACTGCATCTACCCGATCGTCGGCCTGCGCGAATACGGCTGGCGTTTCACCGGGTCTGAAATCGATCCGGTGTCGCTCAACTCGGCCAAGATGATCGTCGAGATGAACCCGACGCTGCGTAACAGCGTGCGTCTGCGGCTGCAAAAACAGCCTGAGCTGATTTTTAGCGGCATCATCGGCGCGGCCGAGAAATTCGACGCCACCCTGTGCAACCCGCCGTTCCATGCGTCCGAGCAGGAAGCGCGCGCCAGCACCCGCCGCAAGCTGCATAAATTGGGCAAAGGGGAAGTGGCCGCCAAGCCGGTGCAAAACTTCGGCGGCAAGAACAACGAGCTGTGGTGCGAAGGCGGCGAAGAAGCCTTCGTGCGCAAGATGGTGGAAGAGAGCGTCGGCAAGGCCAACCACTGCCTGTGGTTTACCTCACTCATCTCGAAAAACACCACGCTGCCGGCCATTTACCATGCGCTGAACGTGGCGGGCGCGGCAGAGGTACGCACCATCGAGATGGCGCAAGGGCAGAAGATCAGCCGCTTCGTCGCCTGGACCTTCCACGACGCCGAGCAACAAGCCGCCTGGGCAGCCGAACGCTGGCGTTAGGTCTTCAGGTGCCTCGGTATGGGAGCAAAGTCCCATACCGAGGACCGGTTTTCCCCGTTTTATTGACTTATCGCATCAGCATTTCTTAACTGTAGAAATACCAATAAAACCCATTCAGGCAGTGTGCAATGTCTCTCTTCCCTATGTAGGAGACAGGCCGCGGTGCAGCCATGCCGCGAACGTAATCCATCACACTGACGGGATTTATTATGATTCCTTTAGCTACGCAACAAGAGGTCGGCGCCTTAATCATCGGGATTTTCGGGCGTTTGCCGACGGCGGCGGAAATCGATTACTACGACAGCGCATTTGATATCGGCAGCCAGCCGCCCGCCTATATGGCCAGTATTTTAATGAGCCAACCCGATGCCGGTTGGATGAGCGGCCAAAGCGAATACGACATTCTCAGCCAGGTTTATTTCTCCGTTTACAATACCGCTCCCGATCCGGATTACATCAATGCCTTGCTACAGCAGGGGCATTTCAACAGCGCTGTCGCCAGCGTTGTCATCGACCTCTTTAACTATCTGTGGGACGATCCGGTGATGCTGGCGCAGCGTGATGTGCTCGATCAGCGTATTGCAGAAGGTTTGTATCCCGGCACGGCCGCCGATGCCGCCGGCGGAAGCGGCGACGCGCAGGCGATGTTTTATCTGCTGCGAGCGTCCTGGCAGACCGATGAAATTGCCCATGACGGCAAGCTGCTCAATCAGGGCGGCGATCTGGCTGCGTTGGCGCAGAGCAAGATTGCCACTCTGTCACTCAACGATCTTTCCGATCATGACTTCATTTTGCATCTGTTCGCTCAGGGATTCGAACGGCCACCGACGGTACCTGAACTGGCCGCTTACCAGCAACGGCTGGCGGAAGGCGCGACGCGTGGCGATCTGCTGGTGGATATGATCGCGCAGTTGCGCGGCGTGGTGGCGCCGGAAGATGCGGTGGCTCAACAGCATTTCAATGCGGCGGGCCAGGAATATTCGCCGGGCGAACTGCCGGCGACCGAGTATCTGGAGCAGATAGCGGCGCTGTTCCGTGCATTGCCCGAGCGGGCGGTGGACAGCGTCTCGTTGGACAATTGGAGCAAGACGCTGGCCTCCGGCACGTTGAGCTATACCGAATTGGTCACGGCCCTTCTGGCGACGCCGGAATTTCAGGCGCAGGTCGGTGGTTTGCAGGGCGACGACTTTATTCAGCACGTCTATCAGGCGGTGCATGGCCGGGCGGTGGATGAACAGCAGTTGGAACACTATCGGGCATTGGGCGGCGACAAGGCACTGGTCACGCAGGCGGTGATTGCCGATCTGATCAATGCGCCGCCGGCAGGTGACGTTCAGTATGAACAGTGGATGTTCGCGCGCGATGTCGGCGCCAGCCTGGCGTATAAAACGACCGCTTCTCTCGCCACCAGCGAGGGTGGCGGCAACGCGTCGGGTTCGGTGAATACGCATGCTCACCATACGCTGAGCAATGTGGAAACCGCCGTGCTGTTCAGGGTGTTCCTGCATGCTGACGCAGACGTTATGGTTGACCTGAGCTATGCCTCGCAGCTTTCTTATCTGATCGTCAATGGCGACGCTGCGGCGGATATCTGGCTGCATAATAACCCTGCGGCTCGGTATGGGGTGGACATGACGGTAAACAATGCCAATGTGATAGTGCATGGCACCTATGGCGACGATCGGGTGCAGCTCACCTCGCAGGCCGACCTCGCCGCCGCCCAAGGGCACTTTTATCTGAACCATGGTAATGACAGTCTGCTGTGGGGAGGCAATGCCAATGGCGGCGCCAATCATGTGGGGTGGGTGTTCAGCGCCGATGGCGGTGACGGGCACGATATTTTGTCCGCCAACCTGATCGTCAAAATGACCTCGACGCTCGATCTTTTTGGCGCGCGCATCAGTACGGTGAGCAGCAATGCCGCCAATTTCAGTCATTTCGAACAGATAGATATGGCGGGTTATATCGGCCAGGCGGAAGCCACGTTGACGCAAATCGGTTGGAACGGTTACAGCACGAAAGCGCTGGCGACGAGTGCTCATGTGTTTGACTACGGGGTATTGAGTGGCAACGCCACCGTAGAGGGAACGGACGGAGGGACGATCGTGCAGAGCTGGGCGGCGCAGGCGCTTGGCCGTGAGGGATTGCTGTTGTCCGGCCGGGCGGATAACGTCAAGGTGATCAACGCCAATGCCGATGCGGCACGCCTTGAAATCAGCGGCATCGGTGATCATGCGGACAGCCGGCTGGAGATAGCCTTCCTTGAGAATGCCACCGATCGTTTCGACCTGTTGTTCTCCGGGCGCGGTAACGCCGGCTTATTGGCGCTTGACTCGCATGGCGATGAAAACCCATTGACGCTGATCGCCGTCACCACCGGGGCCTGGGGCAATGGCGCGCTGACGCTGACGGGGCAAAATGATCAGGTGCAAGACATTACGTTGTCCGGCGGCGCGAATTTCAACCTGACGCTGACCGAGGGGTATACTCAGGTCCGCCTGGTTGACGCTTCGGCCTTCGCCGGTAATGGGTTTACCCTGACGTCCTCTCATGGCGGCAGCGGTGACGGCACGATCATTCAAATGTTGGATTCGCTGCCGTTAAGTGGTGACGCGCAGGCCAAATTGGCGCCGCTGCTGGAAGATCTTGGGCTACAGGGAGAGCAGCTGTTGGTCAAAGGCGGGGGAGGCAGCGATCAATTTAACGTGCTGGGAGATACGACGATCGTGGCCGGCGCAGGGAAAAGCCACGTGACGCTGCACAGCAGCACGGCGGCGTCAGGCGTGACGTTAAAAGACTTTTCGCTGACGCAGGGCAGCATCGACGATGTGCTCTCAGGCCTGCGGATCGTTCATGGTACCGGCGGCGGCGTGCTGGCAGATTATGGTGTCAGCGATGTGCAAGGCGTGGAGACGAGAATCGGCGCCCTGACGGCCGAACAAGGCGGCAGTGCCAGCCAGCTGTTGGCCGCGTTGCTCGATCTTGGCCAGCCTGGCGCATTGAGCGCCAAGGTCGGGGTCAGTAGCGTTCTCGGCGAGCAAAACAGCAGCTATCTCATTGTCGATAACAATGATGATCACCGTCTGGATGAAGCGGACAGCATCATCCTGCTCTTGGGGCAGGATCATCAAAGTTTGCTCAACGAACTGCGCTATGTTCCGGAAATCATACTCAACGGCACGGTGGTTGAGCCGGAGCCGCTGGTCGCGTAAGAGGAGACGTTTTAGCTCAACGGCGCCGGTTATCCTGCCGGTGCCGACAAAAATCCGCATTTTACCTTTCAATTTTCATCACTTACGTTATTCTCAATACGGGTTTAATAATAAAAATCTTAGGCTGTTGGTTTATTTAAATTCTAATAATTACTTTACTGAATAAATAAATTTAATCCGGTTAATAGCAATAACCAGAAGGAACGGCGCTGCCCGTTCCTTCCGCGATGGCACGTCTGCGTGTGGGCGCGGCATGTGGCCAGGCAAAAATAAGAAAAGCGCCATCATCTGCCACAAGGACTACACCTTATGCTGTTACGATTCAGTCAGTTAACTACCCACAAAGGCGCCGAGTTGAGCGCGATAGAACACGCCGTTCCCATGATCGTATTCTCGCCGGACGGCACGGTATTGCGCGCCAACGATCTTTTCCTCAGCACGCTGGGATTTCAACGCGATGACGTGATTGGCCGGCATCACCGTATTTTCTGCGATCCGAACTATGTCGCCAGCCCGCAGTACCGCAAACATTGGGAGACGCTGAATAAGGGCCAACCCATCACGGACACCATAAAACGCATCGCGAAAAACGGCGAGGCGGTATGGCTGCAGGGCACCTACGCGCCGGTGCTGAATAAACAGGGTAAGGTGGTGGAAATCGTCAAGATCGCCAGCGAAGTGACCGAGCGTGTGACCCAGGCGCAGGAACACCGCAGCCTGCTGGCGGCGCTGAATCGTTCGATGGCGATGATCGCTTTCTCGCCGCAGGGCACCATAGTCAGCGCCAACGACAATATGCTGGCGCTGATGGGCTATCGGCTGGAAGAGGCGTGCGGGCAGTCGCATGCGGTGCTGTGCCCGCCGGCGTTCGCCAATTCCGACGATTATCGGCGGCACTGGCAGCGCCTGGCGCGTGGCGAATTCATCACCGGGCGTTTTGAACGCCTCAACCGGCGCGGTGAACGGGTATGGCTGGAGGCCAGTTACAACCCGATCCTCGACAACGACGGCCAGGTGGTGAAGGTGGTAAAGATTGCCCAGGACATCACCCGGCTGATGCAACAGCAGCAGCACGAAGAAGAGATGGTGCGTAACGCGCATCATCTGTCGCTCGACACCGATCGGCAGGCGGCGCAGGGCGCGATCATCGTGCAACAGGCGGTGAAAGGCATGCAGCAGGTCGAAGCGGCGGCGCGCGAAACCTCGGACGTGGTCACCGAGCTCGGTAAGTGTTCTCAGCAGATCGGCACCATCGTCGAAGCCATTCGTAAAATCGCCTCCCAAACCAACCTGCTGGCGATTAACGCCTCCATCGAAGCCGCCCACGCCGGTGAGCATGGGCGCGGTTTTGCCGTGGTGGCCAATGAAGTGCGCACGCTGGCGGAACAGTCGCGCAAGGCGGCGACCGAGATTGAACGCATGACCAAGTCCATCCAGCAAGGCGTGGCGGCGGCGATTACCGGCATGGCGACCTGTGTGGAGCAGGCCGGTGGCGGCGTGGCGCTGACCAACGATGCCGGGGAAGTGATCAACCAGGTCAACATCGGCATGCACGACGTCGTGAAACTGATGCAGGCGTTTACGTCGGTGAAGCAGGGCGACGCGCTGCACTGAGTTTTCATCGCGCCGCCCGCCGAAAATGAGGGCGGCGTTTTTATCTTCCCACCGATTCACACGCCGTTGAGCCGCGGTTCAATTTTACTGGCCTATGCTATCCTTAAATATGAACGAACGTTCGTTCATATCCATTCGATGGCGCCAGGCGCCCCCTTCACCGTTTCGGGAGTTGCCGATGGGAAACCGAGAAAAGATTGTCGAGGCCGCGCTGCACAGCTTTACCCATAAGGGGTTTCACCAGACCAGTATGCGGGATATCGCGCAGGCGGCGGGCGTCAGCGTCGGCAACCTCTATAACCACTTTACCGGCAAGGAGGCGTTGATCGGCGAAATTGCGCTGCTGGAAAACGGCGTATTCGCCGAGTTTGCCGCCGGGCTGCGGGCCGACAGAACGCGGCCGAAACAGGCGCTGTCGGCCTTTTTCACCGGCTATCACGCCTTTGTCGCCGAACCGGCCAATGTGCAGCTGTCGGCGGAGATCGTGGCGGAGGTGGCGCGCAACCCGGCGTTGGCCGAGCCGTTCAGCGCCAACCAGCGGCAGCTGATTGAGGCGCTGGCGACGGTTATCGCCGAGGCGCAGCAAACCGGTGAGATCGCACCGGCGATAGCGCCGTTGCCGCTCGCGCAGCTGGTGCTGGACGTGATCGAAAGTCAGGCCTGGCGGCAGGCGATCTTTGCGTCGTCTGCGCCGGAGGAGACCACGCCGGTGCGGCTGTTGGAACAGCTGCTCTACCGGCATCCCTAGTCGAGGTGGATATGCTGCACATTGAGCCGTACCGCGATGCTGACCGCCGGCAAACGGCGGCGCTGATCTACGCCGCGTTCTGCGACAAGTTTCAGCGCGCGCGCCGTCTGAGCGCCCGCCTTCAGTGGCGTCTGTTCTATCGGCTGTGGCGTTGGAAGCAAAGCGGCAGCCGGGAGCGCAGCTTCGTGATGAAGCAGGATGAACAGGTGGTGGCGGCCTTTGCCCTCAATGTGGCCCCTGGCGAGAATAACGCCGGGCGGCGTCCGTGCACCTTGCCGATTTGGCGGCTGTGCCGCCGCTATGGCTGGCTGAACGTTTGGCGCATGTATCTGCAAATGGCGGTGTTGCAGCACACCCCGGCGGCCGATGAACTGTATCTCTCCTACCTGGCGGTGACCGAGAGTCAGCGTGGTAAAGGGGTGGGCAAGCGTCTGCTGCAGTGGATGAACGACTACGCTGCCGAACAAGGCGCGGGCCGGCGTCTGAGCCTGCACGTCAGCCGGCGCAACGTGGATGCGCTGCGCCTGTACCGGCGCTGCGGTTTTCAGGTGCGGCGCGAAGAGCATTACGCTTCGTTAGGATTGCTGTTCGGTCAGGCCGACTGGGTGTTGATGGAGAGACGCTGCGGGGAGGCGACGTGCGCAAAATAGGACTGTGCTGTGTGGCGCTGCTCCTGCTGGCGCTCGGCTGGGTCATTGACGTCAACGACTTTCGTTTTGTCACCGAACCGGTCACGGTGACCGCCGGCGGCAACCGGCTGACCGGCATGCTGGTGTTGCCGCAGCATGCGCCGATCAAGCCCGGCGTCGTGGTGTTCGTGCATGGCGATGGGCCGGCCAACGCCAGCCGCGACGAAGGCTATTACGGCATTTGGGAGGCGATGGCGCAGCAGGGTTACGCGGTTTTATCCTTCGATAAGCCGGGCGTTGGCGGCTCCGGTGGCAACTGGCTGCATCAGACCATGGCGGATCGCGCGCGGGAAACCGCCGATATCATCGACTGGGCCCGGCGGGACGGGCGCTTTGATGCGCGCTGCGTGGGGCTGTGGGGCACCAGCCAGGCGGGATGGGTGATGCCGGAGGTGGCGCGTTTGCGCCCCGACATCGCCTTCACGCTGGCGCTGGCGCCGGCGATCAACTGGCTGCGGCAGGGGCGCTATAACACCCGGGCGGCGATGGCGGCGGCGGGGGACGATGAAGCTAAAATCCAGGCGCGCGAGGCGTATTGGCGCCATATCCAGACGCTGCTCGAGCAACCGGACGGCTACGCGCAGTACCGCCGCGAGTATGGCGCCGCCGCTGCATTGAGCACCGACCGCTGGCGCTTTATCCGCGCCAACATGGCCAGCGACGCGACGGCGGGGTTGCGGTATTTCACCACGCCGGTGCACCTGATCCTGGGCGGGCGCGACGTCAACGTGGACGCGGACGAAACCGAGCGCGTGTATCGGCAGACGATCCCGGCCTCGCTGCTGACGGTGACGCGCATCGACGAAGCCGATCATGTGATGATCAAACCGCTGTTCGCCCGCCATCCGTGGCTGATCAACGTGGTGGGTCTGTTTGCCCCGCGCTCGGTGCAATACGACGCCTACCGACAGGACGTGGCGGCCTTCCTGGCCGCTCAGCCCTGCGGGCGCGGACGCTAACCGCCGGGAGCGGCGGGCGGCGCCTGTTCTTCGTGCAGCTGCGGCGCGCGGAAGATCTGCATCGCTTGCTGAGGCATGCCGATGCCGGCCCGATCGAAATGGATTTTCACCAGCCGATCGAGGGCGTACTGGACCACCCACTGTTTCAGCGCCTGCGTGCGCACCGTCACGCGGGTGGTGAACGAGCGGTCGCCCAGCGCCACCACGCCGTTGAAGACCGGCTCGCCAATCAGGAAATGCTTCACCTGTTCATCTTGCTTCAGCGCCGCGATGGCCTGATGCAGCACCTCATTGACCCGATCGATATCCTCGTCGCGGCTGACGGTGTAGTTGGCGCGGTATACCCCGAATTCGCGCGCATAGTTGGCCAGCGTAGTGATCGAGGAGTACGGCACGATGTGGTAGACGCCGTAGTCGTCGCGCAGGCCGATCGAGCGAATGGTCATGCGCTCCACGGTGCCGGTGATGCCGCTGACGGTGACGTATTCGCCGGTGTTCATGCCGTTTTCGAACTGGATGAACACGCCGGTGATCACGTCTTTCACCAGCGTCTGGGCGCCGAAGCTGATAGCCAGCCCCAGCGCGCCGGCGCCCGCCAGCAGCGGCGCGATGTTCAGCCCCACCTGCGACAGCACGATCATCACGGTAATGGTGCTGATAACGATAGCCAGCACGTTGCGAAACAGCGTCAGCAGTGTGCGCTCGCGCGCGCTCGGCCGCACGCCGTTGCTGAGCTCCAACGCCAGGCGGTGCTCGATGATGCTGGCCATCAGCGTCCAACTGAAGACGGCGATCAGCAGGATCAGCAGGATATGCACCAGCCCGCCGAGCGTCCGCTGGCCATTTTCGCTGTCTGCCCACTGGTACAGATTAATCAGGTGCCAGGCGTCAAGCAGGAACAGCGTCACCGCCAGCACCACCATCACCCGCAGTATCTTCAACCCGTTGGGAATATAGGAGTTGATGCGCCGCTCGAGCATCGGATAGCGCAGATTGACGTCGGTCGGCAGCGAAATACGGCGGAAAATCCAGCGGGTCAGCATGCCGGACAGCAGAGCGCCGAGGCCGACCACCAGCAGGCTTTTCACCGTGGCGCTCATCATAAAGCGCAGGCTGTTGCCGATGTCGAACTGGGACAGCACGAACAACACCAGAAAATAGGCGATCGCCAGCAGATGCCAGATATGCCCCAGGCCGCGCAGGATCACGCTGAAAAACGCCATCGACCGTTCGGCCAACAGGTTGATCTGTTGCTGTATCGGCTTGCGGTTGTGCAGGATCAGCCAGATGGCATACAGCGTCAGCGCCAGCATCACCACCAGGTTGACGGCGGCGGCGGCCGGGTAGCTTATTTGCACCGCTACCACCGGCACCACCACCATCAGGCCGTAGCCGATCAGCCCGCTGAGCCAGGCGAGGCGCGTGTTCCAGTAGCGCGCGCTCTGGTCGCTGAAGGGGAAGGGGCGCAGGTAGTCGAAGTTGGGGGCGAAAATCAGCCGCAGCACCGCCTTGAAGAATTCAATCACCGCGAAGGCGCTGAGAAACAGGGTCTGCAGCCGCAGAATGGTGGCGCTGTCGGCGTGGACGTGGCGGGCGAACAGGTTGCCCGCCGCCAGCGCCAGCAGCAGGACCAGCAGATCGACGGCGAAAGCGCCGAGAATGGCGGCGGGGCGCTTATACCACGGGCCACGCTGCAGCCGGGCGTTGTGCCCCCAACTGCCCATGCGTTTGTACAGCGGCGCGATCAGCCGCCGGATCAGGTGGAACAGCGCAAAGGTGACCGCCACCGTCAGCAGAAAGTAGCCCAGCGCGCGGAAAAAGCCGGCGGGATTGAAAACGCGCTTCGGGCCGGAGTCGATCAGCTTTTGCAGCGCGCCGAGCTTCTGGTTAAAGGTGCCGATGCCTTCCTGCGCCAGCGAGTTCAGGCTGTCGCTCAGCGTGGCCGGCGTTGATTCCTCCGGCGTTGCCGGGGCGGTGGGGGCGTCGCCAGCGGTCTGTTTCAGGTGGTTGATGAGTTCCGCGCGCGCTTGGTCGTCCTGCAGCAGATCGGCCAGCGCGGCATAGGCGGCCTTCTGCTGCTCGCTTTTGTCGGCGGGTGCCGGCGACGCGTTTTGCGCCAGCGCCGGTGGTGCGAAGACGTTCAGGGTCAGCAACAGCAGCAGGAAAAGCAGGTGTTCTCGCAGATGAGAACCTCGTCGGGAGTCTGCGTTTGGCGGCATTGTTCCTCTCTTTGGCGTTCTGTGATCGGCGGATGTAAAAGCAATACGATGAAAACAATCAATATAGTAGGAAAGATGGCGCGCTGGGACGTGGGAGAGCGTGCGGAATGAAAGCGGCGGGCGCGTGGCGCGCCCGCCGTTAAATCGCCGGGATCAGGACACGTGCTGCAGGAACTCCTGCAGACGCGGGCTCGGCGGATGGTTGATCAGGTCGTGCGGGTTGCCGTCTTCGGCAATCCGGCCCTTATCGATAAAGATCAGGCGCGACGCCACTTTTTCGGCAAAACCGACTTCGTGGGTGACGATGACCATCGTCATGCCTTCCTCGGCCAGATCCTGCATCACCTTCAGCACTTCGTGGCGCAGCTCCGGATCGAGCGCGGAGGTCGGCTCGTCGAACAGCATCATTTTCGGCTTCACCGCCAGCGCGCGCGCAATCGCCACGCGCTGCTGCTGGCCGCCCGACAGTTCGGACGGGTAGTGGTGGGCACGCTCCGCCAGACCGACCTTGGCCAGCAGTTCGCGCGCCAGCTTTTCCGCATCGGACTTCTTCGCGCCGCGCACGCGGATCGGGCCGAAGGCGACGTTTTCCAGCGCCGTCAGGTGCGGGAACAGGTAGAACTGCTGAAACACCATGCCGGCTTCCTGGCGGATTAACCGATCGTCCACTTTAGGATCGTTGGCTTTCAGGCCGTCGACGATCAGATCGCCGCTGGTGACCTCTTCCAGTTTGTTGATGCAGCGCAGCAGGGTGGATTTGCCGGAGCCGGACGGCCCGATGATCACCACCACTTCGCCTTTGTCGATCTTCAAATCGATGTTGTGCAGCACCTGGGTTTGGCCAAAATGCTTGGAGACGTTTTTAAATTCAATCACAGGATTTTCATCCTTCTTTCCAGACGACGCAGCACGAAGCTCAGCACCAGGGTAATAATCAGATAGATAACCGCCACGGCGCTCCAGATTTCCAGCGCGCGGAAGTTACCGGCAATAATTTCCTGACCCTGACGGGTCAGCTCCGCCACGCCGATCACGATGAACAGCGAGGTGTCTTTGATACTGATGATCCACTGGTTGCCCAGCGGCGGCAGCATGCGGCGCAGCGCCAGCGGCATAATGACGTAGCGGATGGTTTCGCGGCGCGACAGGCCGAGCGCCAGGCCGGCTTCGCGGAAACCGTTATGAATCGACAGCACCGCACCGCGGGTGATTTCCGCGATGTAGGCGCCGGAGTTGATCATGATGGTCACCACCGCCGCGGTGAACGGATCGATGCGCAAGTCGCTAAATGCCATCGGCAGGGCGAAGTAGATGAACATCACCTGCACCACGATCGGCGTGCCGCGGATCACTTCGATAAACACCAACGCGATGTGGTTGGCGATCCAACCGCCGTAGGTGCGGGCAAAGCCGGCGACGAGGCCGATGATCAGGCCGCCAATCAGACCGAGGACCGAAATCCACAGGGTCATTTTGGCGCCCTCTAACAAGATAGGAATGGCGGGCCAGATGGCGCTCCAGTCGAACTGCATGATATTTCTCCCGGTGATCCCAAACGTGGGTATCAGATACAACGAAGCGCAGGGGGTTAAGCGCCCCCTGTGCTTAAGTTAATAGCTTGCCAAATTCACAGCTTACTTAGGTTCGGTGCCGAACCACTTCTTGTAGATCTCGTTATAGGTGCCGTTCTCGCGCAGGGTTTTCAGCGCGCCGTTCACCTTCTCGCGCAGCTCGTCGCTGCCTTTAGGGAAGGCGATGCCATACTGCTGTGCTTCCAGCGAATCGCCTACGGTTTTGAACTTGCCGGCGCCGGCCGTCTTAATGAAGTATAGGATGTTTGGCGTGTCGTGCAGCACCGCATCGGCGCGCTTGGTGCCCAGCTCCATGTAAGCGTTGTCGATGTTAGGGAACTGACGCAGATCCTTGGTTTTGATGTGCTGCTTGGCGTAATCCACCGAGCCGGTGCCGCTCTTCACCGCCACCACTTTGCCGTTCAGATCGTCGATGCTTTTCACGCTGTTGTTGTCGGCGTTGACCATCACCAGCAGGCCGCTCTTGTAGTAGCCGTCGGAGAAGTCGATGGCTTTTTTGCGCTCATCGGTGATGGTGATGCCGGCCAGCGCCAGGTCGACGTTTTTGGTCTGCAGCGCCGGAATGATGCCGCCGAAGTCCATCGGTTTCAGGGTGTAGTCCAGCTTCAGCTCTTTGGCGACGGCGGCCCACAGGTCGATGTCGAAGCCGACGTATTTGTCGCCTTGTTTGAACTCAAAAGGAACGAAAGCGGTGTCGGTGGCGACCACCAGTTTGTCTGCTGCGTGGGAACTTACGGCAAAGGCCAGAGAGAGTGCGGCCAGGGAGACTTTAAAAATCGACTTCATGAGAGGAATTCCTGTACAGGTTGCGGATTACCCATTTTTTATATTGCAGTTGGTGCCATGAAAAAATCGTGCCATGTTTTCAACTACCATAAAAACAAAGAGTTATTGCGTGATGTTGTGCCGGAAAGGCAAATTGTTATGGTTACGCACCAAAGCGGGGCACCAAAATGGTGCGTAAGAATTATCTTGGTGCACGGGGCTATCATTAACCAAAATTTGGCTGTGAAACAACCGTTCTTTAACGTTTTTGCTTCAATATTGATAACTAACTCTAACTTTCATGATGCACTGACGGTGCACGCGGGGCCGCGAAGGGAGAAAAGGGGGAGCAGATAATGCTAGCGCAACTGGCTATCTTTGCTGCCGCGCCGGTTGTACAGGCTGGCGGCCGCGTGTTTTTTGTCTTGTTCTGCCTGGCAGGCGAGGCAAAAACGCACGCCCGTTAACGCCTTGCGGCGCGCCTCGGGGATCGCCTCTCCGCATTCCTGGCAATAGCGTTCGCTCTCGCCGTGCCCGAGCGCTTCACGCGCGCGCTGCACCGCATCGTCGACGGTGGAATCAATCTGATCTTGTACGGCGCCGTCCGCCGCCCAGCCGCTGGCCATCATTACCTCCTGACAAGGGAACCTCACCGTTTAATATGGGGCGTTTTTTGTACAATGCAACGGTCGCGCAAAAGAAAACAGGCCGGGCAAAGCCCGGCCTGTTCTGCCCGGAACGACGGGCGCGCTGCAACGCTTTCGCGTTATTCGATGTTGGATTCGATGAACCACAGGAACTTGTCCAGATCGCGCGAGGCGGCGGTGAACATATCGGCGGTGTCTTCGTCTTCCACTTCGGTAATGGCTTTGCGGATGTCATTCGCGACCGCGCCGTAGCGGTCGGCCAGCGCCTTCAGGTGCTCTTGCACGCTGTGGATATTGGTCGGATAGCTTTTCAGCGGTGTCCGATCGTTGACCACCTGTACGGTGCCTAGTGCCACGCCGCCCAGTTGCACCACGCGTTCGGCGAAGGTGTCCTGATGCTCGATGATGGCGGTGCGGAAGCCGTCCAGCATTTCATGGACCGCGATGAAGTTCGCGCCGCGCATGTTCCAGTGCGCCTGTTTGGTGATCAATGAAAGATCGATGAATTGCACGACCTGATGGTTCAGCGCCTTGATGGCGGCCAGTTTAACTTTTTCGTCCAGATCGTTACGGGTATACAGCAGATCAGAAGATTTCGTTTTCACCAGTTTAGCGGTACTCATATCAGATATCCTCTTGATTAGTCGTTGTCCTATTTCGTTACGGGATCAATTATAGCAGGGGTATTTATTTTTGCCGCACGAAAATGGCTATTGCACAAATAGGAATGGCCTAATGGCACTATTTTTATTTGATTTTTGTTTTTGTGTAATCTGATGAATTTTATTGCGATTTTTGTACTTGGTTATTATTTAGATCAGTGACGATTTATCCCTGTTATCTTATTTTCTGCATGCATACTGCTCCGGATAAATATCCACTTTGTTATCGTGGTGTTAATTTCAAGCCTATTCAGATTGATAGCCATAAATGATACGGCTAAAGTAAGGGAATTATCCCCAGTCTTTATTGGCGAGTGATGAAAATTAACGTCGTCGGCACCAGCGGCAGCGGTAAAAGCACCCTGGCGCGTCAACTGGCGGAACGCCTTGACGTTCCCTATATCGAGATGGACAGACTCTATTGGCGGCCTGAGTGGCAGGGGACGCCCGATGCCGCGTTCCTGGCGCGGCTTGAGCAGGCGCTGGCCGAAGCGGGAGGAGGCTGGGTGCTGGACGGCAACTACAGCCGCACGCAACCGATCAAGTGGCGCGAGGTCGATTATATCCTGTGGCTGGACTACGGTTTCTGCCGCACGCTGTGGCAGGCCGTGCGCCGCGCGTGCCGGCGCGCGGCCAGCAAAAGCGAGCTGTGGCCGGGCACCGGCAATCGGGAAAGTTTCCGCCGTTCTTTCTTTAGCCGCGAGTCGATCGTGCTGTGGACGATCCGCACTTACTCGAAGAACCGGCGAAAATACCTGGCGGAGATGGCCCGTACCGATGTAGGGCGCCGTTTCAAGCGCTTGCGCTCTCCCCGCCAGGCCGCCGATTTTCTACGGACGCTGCCGCAGGTTCACAGCAGCAGACGGTGATGGATCCTCACCACCGCTTTCTTGATTTGCTGCGGGCGCTGCCACAGGCAGCCGGTCTTGTGCGGTTCCATCTGGAAAAAGATCGCGAACATGCCGTGCGTCATGTGCAGCGTTTGCGGGTGGCGTTTGATATCCAGCAGCAGAAGGTCGCTATTTTCTGCGTGCGGATGTTCGCGATGCCCGTCGCCCGCCAGGCCGTATTCGATGCGTTCTTCGCCGCTGATCAGCAGATGCAGCGCGATGTACTCCTGATGCATTTCGGCGCGCTTTTCCGCCGTAGGCACGGTGGTCAGCGTCATCACGTCCATAAAGATATTGTCGCCGTCGATCGGGTGATGGCCCAGCGCCAGTTCGGGCAGGTCGCATCGGCGCAACTCGGTCAGGGTTGAAACCAGCGCCGGCGCGAGTCCGCGGCCGAAGCGTGGGTTGAACAGGCTGTTGTGAATCACTGTTATTCTCCATGTGAGCGAAAGTCCAAAGAGCCTGCGATACAGGCTAAGGGGAAGTATGCCGATTTGTCACGAGGAAAACAGTTAACCCGCCTGCATTCCGGCGTTGCGGTCGGCAGGCGAGTCAGGCGATCAGGAAAGGCTTTCGAGGCGCGGCTTGGGGCGAATGGTCAGGGCGGAACCCATGGAGGCGGCGATTATCGCCGCCAGCGCCAACCATTGCACGCCGCTCAGGTGTTCGCCGAGGAACAGCATGCCGGACAGCGCCGCCATCGCCGGTTCCAGGCTCATTAAGGTGCCGAAGGTACGCGCCGGAATTTTGGGCAGCGCGATGATCTCCAGCGAATAAGGCAGCGCAGTGGAGAGGATCGCCACCGCCAGCGCCACTGGCAGAATATCGAGGTTGAACAGCACGCTGCCGGTTTGCCAGGCGCCGATCGGGCAGAACACCAGCGCGGCGATCAAAGAACCGAGCGCCACCGTACCGGGGCCGTGATCGCCGCCGGCCTTTTGGCCGAAAATGATATAGACCGCCCAGCAGGCGCCGGCGCCGAGCGCACAGGCGGCACCGAACGGATCGATCCCGCCTACGTCGTGGCCGAGCGGCAACAGGAACCACAGCCCGGCGATCGCCAATGCCACCCAGAGGAAGTCTATCGGCCGCCGCGAAGAGAACATGGCCACCGCCAACGGGCCGGTAAACTCCAGCGCTACGGCGATGCCGAGCGGCACGGTGCGCAGCGACAGGTAGAACAGGTAGTTCATCGCGCCGAGCGACAGGCCGTAAATCAGCAGCGGCAAGCGGCTGCCGGCGACGATGCGCATACGCCACGGGCGGAAGATAATGAACAGAATCAGGGTGCCGATGAAAAGACGCAGCGTCGTAATGCCTTCTGCGCCCACGATCGGGAACAGGCTTTTGGCCAACGAGGCACCGCTTTGGATAGACACCATGGCGATGATTAACAGACAGATGGGCAGCAGCGCGGAGGGCGCTCTGCCGGAAGTAGATAACGACATCCTTAACGGGCCTTTTTTGCGCCGTTCCTCAGCCTTGAGAAAACGGTCGAAACGGGGATGCGAGCAGTGTAAATGAAATGGCGAAAATCTGTCTGAGAAAAGCGCGCATCGCGGTGAAATCCGCCGATCCTCGGATGAGATGTGGCGAATTTGGTCAAAAAGTGCGCTTTTTCTTAAGAATTATCTGGATATTAAATTGGTGATTTTTGTCACAGAAAGCCGTAGAATACGGCCGAAAATAGAGCGAAAAGAAGCAGATACACTGTTCTTGAAATCTTCTGTTACACGATATAAAGCATTAGACACTCATTTCAAGGCAGAGTTTCACGCTAATTTTTGTTATATTTTCAAAGCATGAACAAATGGATGTATTTAATAATAAAACGCGTTTGAGGTGGTTATGAAAAAAATTGCATGTCTTTCCGCAGTAGCAGCTTGCGTATTAGCAGTTAGCGCAGGTACCGCATTCGCTGGTCAGAGCACCGTATCCGCTGGCTATGCGCAGGGTGATCTCCAAGGCGTTGCTAACAAGGCCGACGGTTTCAACCTGAAATACCGTTACGAGTTCGACAACAACCCACTGGGTGTGATCGGCTCTTTCACCCACCTGGAAAAAAATCGTTCTGAAAACGGTTTCTACAAGAAATCTCAGTACGATTCCATCACCGCAGGTCCAGCTTACCGCTTCAACGACTGGGCGAGCATCTACGGTGTGATCGGTGTTGGCTACGGCAAAAACATCGACAACGCCCAGGCTGGCGGTAACAAAGGTGGCAACAGCGACTACGGCTTCACCTACGGTGCCGGTCTGCAGTTCAACCCAATCGAAAACGTTGCCCTGGACGTTGGCTACGAGCAGAGCCGCATCCGCAGCGTGGACGTTGGCAGCTGGAACGTTGGCGTAGGCTACCGCTTCTAAGATTTCTTCATGCCTGCGGGCGTGAATGCGCGGCACAGGTTGCTGCGCGGATAAAAAATCCGCCTTCGGGCGGATTTTTTTTATCTGTCATTAGCCGCCGCGCCCCGTCGGCTGCGTCGAAAAGCGCGCGCTGCGGGCATCGCGCTCATAGCCTTGCGGTTCGGTCAGTGAACCGTACAGCTCGGGGCGGCGTCCATAAATCCAGCGGCGGCCGGTGCTGAGCGGGATCAGCGCCAGGTCGAGATCGGCGCTGACCATCCGATCTTGCGCCGCCCAGGTCTCCGCCACGATGCGGCCGTAGGGATCGAGGATCATCGCATTGCCGGTGCGCACCTCATCGTCATCGCGGCCCACGCCGTTGCTGAACAGCAAAAATAGCCCGTTGTCGTGAGCGCGCGAGGGCAGCCAGCGCATCAGCCAGCCGCGGCCGTGCTCACCGCGAAAGGCGGCTTCTATCGCCTGCGGATCTTCTGCCCGCCGCTGCCACAGCGCCTGTGGGATCGGCTTCATGCCGTGCGGACTGCGCGAATGAGTGCCGCCGGTCTGGTGCGGGGCCATCAGCACTTCCGCGCCCAGCAGCGCCGTCGCGCGTACATTCTCCACCAGATTGTTGTCCCAGCAGATCAATACGCCTACGCGCACGCCCCAGGGGGTATCGAACACCGTATAGCGATCACCGCTGGCGATAGCCGGGTGTTCGAAGGCGTGCAGTTTACGGTGCACATGCAGCGCGCCGTCCGGCAGACAAACGGCATAGGCGTTGTAGCAACGGCCGTCGTCGCCCAGCTCGATCAGCCCGACGCCGATCGCCATGTTGTAACGCTCCGCCAGCGGGCGAATGCGCGCCAGCGAAGGGCTTCTCGCGATCGGCTCCGCCAGCGCGCGCACCTCGGCGTCGGACAGATGGCGCACGTGCCAGTAGCCGGTGATGCACATTTCCGGGAAGGCCAGCAGCTGTACCTGCTGCTCGGCCGCCTGAGCGATAAAGCGCTCAATGGTCGAGAGGTTGTAATTCTTATCGTTGGCGCGATGCTGGAATTGCACCGTGGCGGCGCGCAATGAGATGGTCATGGTATCTCTCCGGTTAGGGTCTGCGTTGATTACAGCAGGTAGATTGATTACTGTATAATCAATTAAATTCCCTATTTGATAACCTAATGGAATGGATATAAAGCAACTGCGCGCCCTGGTGGCGCTGGCCGAACAAGGCAACTATCGGCAGGCGGCGAGCCGGCTGTACATCAGCCAACCGGCGCTGAGCAAGCAGATTCAGGCGCTGGAAACCCAGCTCGGCGTTCGGCTGTTCGAGCGTGGCCGGCAGGGGGCTGTGCTCACCGCCGGCGGGCAGCGGCTTTACCCGGAGGCGCAGGCGCTGGTGGAACAGTACCAGCAGTTTCAGCGGCGCGCCCGGCGGGTGGCACTCGGGGAAGCGGGGCGGCTGGCGCTGGGTTTTGGCCTTTCCAGCTTTCATCTGGCGCCGCAGTTGGTAGCCGCCTTTCGCCAGCGTTTTCCCGAGGTGGCGATCGGCCTGGAGGATATCCCGTCGGAACGGCAGTATCAGCTGCTGTTACAGGGGGAGTTGCAGGCGGGGTTCGTGCGTTTGCCTGTCACTACGCCGCTGTGCGGCGTGGCAATGCTGAGTGACCGGTTGGTGCTGGCTGCGCCGGGCGCGCTGGCGCTGCACGCCGACGATCTGATGGCGCGTTTCAATCAGCTGCCGCTGCTGCAGTTGACCCCTAAACGCGGGCGCGGGCTGAGCGATCAGTCGCTGCGGTTTATCGCCGCTCACCGGTTGACGCCGAACGTGGTGCAGCAGGCCGGCGATATCCAGACGCTGCTGGCGCTGGTCGCCGCCGGCGTCGGCGTCGCGCTGTTGCCGCACAGCATCACGCATATCGCGCCGGCTGGCATCGACATTCTGCCGCTGAGCGGCGAGGAAACGGAGTGGCAGGTCGGTATCGCCTGGGACCCGCAACGCGCCGACGCGCTGCGGGACAACTTCATTCAGACGGCGTTGGCGCTGCAACGCGGTTAAGTTTTAGAGTGGGCAATGCATCACGACGATCGGGCTCTGGTGATACTCGCTGCGGTGGCTTTCGCTAAAGCCGACTTTTTTCGCCAGCGCCAGCGAGGCCTGGTTTTCCGGCGAGATGATGCAGACGGTTTTCTCGCCCGGCAGGTGTGTTTTACCCCAGGCCAGCGCCGCCCGCAAAGCCTCGGTGGCGTAGCCTTTGCCGTGCGCCGAGCTCACCAGCGTCCAGCCCATTTCCGGCGCGTCGAGCGCCGGGGTGATGTCGCGCAGGAAGTTGGAGAAGCCGATGCTGCCGAGATACTCGCCGCTCTGTTTGTCACGCACCGCCCAATACCCGTACCCCAATAGCGCCCAGTGGCCGACGTAGCGCATCAGGCGCCCCCAGGAGTCTTCCCGGTCGCGCGGCGTGCCGCCGATATAGCGTACCACCAGCGGATCGGCCCACAGAGCGGCCAGCGAGTCGAAGTCGTCCAGCGTATGCGCGTCCAGCCGCAGGCGTTCGGTGACAAGCGTTGGCGCGGTGTTGATTACGGTCATGTTGCTGCTCCTGCACAGGGTGAAAGGCGATGAAAAACAACGGCGTTCAGTATGCCAGAGAAATCACACCGCCAGCCACAACAGCCAGGTGAACAGAAAGCCGCTCAGGCCGAGCAAGGTGGTCAGCACCGTCCAGGTCTTCAGGCCATCGGCCACCGACAGCCCCAGATAGCGCGTGACGATCCAAAAACCGGAGTCGTTGACGTGGGAAAGCCCCAGCCCGCCGAAACAGGTCGCCAGCGTCACCAGCACCAGCTGTAGCTGATTCAAGCCGCTGACCGCTTCCGACAACAGGCCGCCGGTGGTCAGGATCGCCACGGTGGCGGACCCCTGCGAAGCGCGAAGCGCCAGCGAAATGATAAAGGCGGCGGGCACCAGCGGCAGGCCGATGGCCGTCAATACTTCTGCCAGCGCTTTGCCGACGCCGGATTCCACCAGCACCTTGCCGAACACGCCGCCCGCGCCGGTCACCAGGATCACCACTGCAGCGGTCGGCAGCGCGGCGCCCATCACGTCGCTGGCGTGCTGCAGGCTCCAGCCGCGGCGCAGCGCCAGAAAATAGAAGGCCAGCAGCAGGGCGATCATCAGCGCCACCGCCGGTGAGCCCAGCAGCGACAGCGTATCGCGCAGCGCCGAGCCGGCCGGCAACAGCGTAGCGGAGACGGTGCCGAGCATGATGATGGCGATCGGGATGACGATCAGCGCCGCCACCAGGCCGGCGCCGGGCGGGTTGATGCGATCGCTGAGCGGCGCTTGCCCTTCCGGCCGCGGTTCCGGCGCCGCCAGCTGCAGCTGTTCCAGCACCTCTATCGATAATGGATAGGTTTTGCGGTTGAGGTAGTTGGCGGCGAAATAGCCGATCGCGCCGACCGGAATACAGATTGCGAGGCCGATGATGGTCAGCCAACCGATGTCGGCGTTGAGCAAACCGGCGGCGGCGACCGGGCCAGGGTGCGGCGGCAGCGCGACGTGTACCGTCAACATCACGCCGGCCATCGGCAGGCCGAACTTCAGCGGCGACACTTTAGCGACCTTGGCGAAGCCATAGATAATCGGCGCCAGAATGATAAAACCGACGTCGAAGAATACCGGAATGCCGAGAATAAACGCGGCGAGGGTCAGTGCGGCGACGGTATGTTTCGGCCCCAGCCCCTGGCTGAAGCGTTGCGCCAGCGACTCGGCGCCGCCCGAGTGTTCGATCATGCGGCCAAGCATCGCGCCCAGACCGATGATGATGGTCACCGAGCCAAGTACGCCGCCCATCCCGGCGGTCATCACTTTCATCACTTCGCCGGTCGGAATGCCGCTGGCCAACGCCACCAGCAGACTGACCACCAACAGCGCGACGAAGGGCTGCACCTTCGCCTTGATGACCATCAATAACAGCAGCACCACGCCGAGTACGGCAATCAGCAACAGCAGAGAGGTAGACATGAAAAAAGCCTTTCGTTGGGTAAGCGTTGGGCACCGCGATCGCCGCGTGGCGATACGGGTGCGTTTCATTGTTATAAAATCGATTTCCTGGTGTCGGCGGCGGCGTTAGCGGTAAGGCTTCAGCCAGCCGAGCCCGGCGGCGGTGTCGCCGCGCGGCCGGTATTCGCAGCCTATCCAACCCTGATAGCCGAGCGCATCCAGTCTGTCGAACAGCCACGGATAATTCAGTTCGCCTTCGTCCGGCTCATGGCGATCCGGCACGGAGGCTATCTGGATATGCGCGTAGCGCCCGGCCAGCGTCTCCAGCAGCCCGCTGATATTGCCGTCCACTAACTGCGCGTGGAAAAAGTCGAACTGAATGAACACGTTCGGTCTCCCGATCGCCGCCACGGCTTCCGCCACCTGGTGTTGGCTGGCAAACAGGTAGTCGGGCTTGACCGGCGGGCTGAGCGCTTCGAGCAGCACCTTGACGCCGTGCGGGGCGAAGGCGTCGGCGGCATAGCGCGCATTGGCGATAAAGGTGTCGAGATAACGCTGCCGATCCGCGCCCGCGGGCACCACGCCGGCCATCAGGTGCACGCAGGGGCAGGAAAGGGCGATGGCGTAGGCCAGCGCGCGGTCGATATCGGCGCGTGCGTCCTGCTCGCGGCCCGGCAGCGCCGCCAGCCCCCATTCGCCGGCGGCGGCATCGCCGGGCGCGGTGTTGAACAGCACCTGTTGCAGGCCGTGTTCGCGCAGCTTTTCGGCCAACAGCTCGGCGGGATAGTCGTAAGGGAACAGGAACTCCACCGCGCTGAAGCCCTGTGCGGCAGCGGCGTCGAAGCGCTCGAGGAACGGCACTTCGTTAAACATCATCGATAAATTGGCGGCAAATTTAGGCATGGTTCAGCTCCGTAATTCGGCAATTTCATCATCGGTCAAATAGCGGATAGGACGATCGCCGAGGGTGAAGATCAGCCGCGCCGCATCTTCCATCTCTTCGGCATTGTCCGCCGCCGCTCGCAGGTCTTTACCGGTCACCACCGGCCCGTGGTTGGCCAGCAAAAAGGCGCGGTGGGTGGGCGCCAGGCGGGCCAGATCCTGCGCCAGCCTTTCGTCGCCGGGGCGGTAGTAGGGCACCACCGGCACCTTGCCGACGCGCATCACCACATAGGGGGTGAACGGTTTGATGGCGTTGTCGACGTCCAGCCCCTGCAGGCAAGAGAGCGCCGTGAGGTAGGTGCAATGCAAGTGCACCACCGCTTTGCATTCCGGATTGTTCAGATACAGCGCTCGGTGAAAGCTGATCTCTTTCGACGGCTTGTCGCCGGAGAGCCAGTCGCCGTTCAGGCTCACTTTAGACAGGCGATCGGCCTGCAGCTCGCCGAGACAGGAGCCGGTCGGCGTTGCCAACAGCGCGCCGTCCGGCAGCAGCAGCGAGAGGTTGCCGGCAGAGCCGGTGGCGTAACCGCGTTGGAAAAACGAAGCGCCCAGGCGCACCATCTCTTCTCGTGCCTGCTGTTCGATGGTCATACTGGAAACTCCGTTTGCGCGCGCACGAAGAAGGCTTCATCGCCAAAATTGCCTGACTTCAATGCCAGGGAAATGGCCCGATCGTTGGCCAGCACCCAGGGAACGCCGGGGGAAATGCTGGGGCCGATATGGAAACCGCGAATGCCCAGCGCCTGCGTGACCACGCCGGAGGTTTCGCCGCCGGCGACGATAAAGCGGCTGAATCCCAACTGGCGCAGCTGCACCACCAGCTCGGCGAACAATGCCTCCACCGCCTCGCTGGCGGCGCTACCGTACTGCCGTTGCGTTTGCTGCAGCGCTTCCGGCGCTGCGGTGGCGTAGATCAGTGGGGCAAGCGCCTCCCCGGCGTGGCGCTGCGCCCAATGCGCCAACTCGGCGGCGTAGGCGGCGCGCGCCTGTGGCTCGAGGCAGCGGCCGATATCGATGGCCTGCGTCGAAGCGCGTTCGCGATAGTGCGCCACCTGCCGGTTGGTCATCACAGAACACGAGCCCGACAGCACCGCCGCTTTTTCCCCCTGCGGCGCACCGGCCGCCTCTGCCGAACGTTCGCCGTTCTGCGCCCATTGCCGCGCCAGGCCGATCGCCAGGCCCGAACCGCCGGTCACCAGCTTCATCGTTTTCAACGCTTCACCCTGGATGAGCAGATGCCGTTCGTTGAGCGTATCCAGCACTGCGTAGCGCACGCCGTCCTGCGCCAATTGCCGCAGTTTCTCGCTGACCGCCTCGGCGCCGCGATCCATTTCCGCCGCCGTTACCAGCCCGCAGCGCCCGGCGGCCTGAGACTCCATCAGGCGCAGCAGGTTGCTCTCGGTCATCGGTGTGACCGGGTGATGACGCATGCCGGATTCAGACAGCAGCTGTTCCCCGACGAACAGGTGGCCCTGATAGACCGTGCGGCCGTTTACCGGCAGCGCCGGTGAGACAACCGTGAAACTTTCCCCCAGCGTGGCGAGCAGGGCGTCGGTCACCGGGCCGATATTGCCTTGTGCGGTACTGTCGAAAGTGGAGCAGTATTTGAAGTAGAACTGACGGCAGCCCTGTTTTTGCAACCAGGCCAGCGCCTGCAACGATTGTTCGACCGCCTGTTCTGCCGGGCAGGAGCGCGATTTCAGGCTAATGACCGCCGCCTGTGCGTTTACCTGCGTTTCGTCTTGCGGCACGCCGTTCAGCTGCACCGTCGGCAGGCCGTTTTGCACCAGAAAACTGGCAATATCGGTCGCGCCGGTAAAGTCATCTGCGATTACGCCGAGCAGCATCAGATTGCCTCCTTTTTCTGCGGCAGGTCGATGCCGGCAAAGATTTTGATCACCGCACTGTCGTCTTCTTTACCGTAACCGGCGTTGCTGGCGGCGGTAAACATGGTGAAAGCGGTGGAGGCCAGCGGCAGCGGGAAGTGCAGTGCCTTGGCGGTATCCGCTACCAGCCCCAGATCCTTGACGAAGATATCCACCGCCGACTTGGGCGCATAGTCGCCGTCGACCACGTGACGCATGCGGTTTTCGAACATCCAGGAGTTGCCGGCGGCGTGGGTGACCACGTCGTACATCACGTCCAGCGGGATGCCGGCGCGGGCGGCCAGCGCCATGGCTTCCGCGCCGGCGGCGATGTGCACGCCAGCCAACAGTTGGTGGATGATTTTTACCGTCGCGCCCAGGCCGATCGTCTCGCCGATGCGGTACACCTTGCCGGCGATGGCGTCCAGCACGGGTTGCAGGCGATCGAAGGTGGCGTCGCCGCCGGCGGCCATCACCGTCATCTGGCCTTCCTCCGCCTTGGCCGCCCCGCCGGAAACCGGCGCATCCAGCATCGGCAGCCCGTAGTCCAGCAGCCGTTGCTCGATCTGTTTGGCGTCATCGGCGGAAATGGTCGAAGAGACCATCACCGCGGTGCCCGGCTTGAGCTTTGGCGCCAGGCCTTGTTCGCCGAACAGGATCTGCTTCACTTGGGCGGCGTTCACCACCAGCAGCAGCACGGCGTCCAGCTCGGCCGCGAAGTCGCACGCGCTGGTAGACGTTTGTTTCGCGCCGGCCTGTTGCAGCGCCGCCAGCGCCTGCGGATTCAGGTCCGCCCCGTAGGTGGTCAATCCGGCGCGGAGGCACGAGCGCGCCGCGCCCATGCCCATCGCGCCCAGCCCAATGATGCAGACGGCATATTTCCCTGGGTGTGTCATACTGCACTCCTGTTAATTTTAGTGATAATTTGTTTTGTTGTGTTAAATGTAAGCGCTTGGCGGCCGTTTATCCGCGATCGTTATCACAATAATTAACAATGCGTGAGACGAGTTTTTTGTGCGGTTTCTGGCCTGTATCAACATTACTATTATGTTTTTAAATAAGTTTATGCTTGTCTGGCGCCACTGCGCGCGCCGTCACGCCGTGAAAAATTAGGGCTATCGGCGAACGAAAATTGACGTAAAATCACAATTATTATCACCGCAGCAACGAGAGGGAACCGTGATACCTGTAGAACGCCATCAACAAATTCTTGCGCTGGTATCCGAACGCGGCGTCGTCAGCATTGCCGAGCTGACTGAACGGCTGGGGGTGTCGCACATGACGATCCGCCGCGATGTGCAAAAGCTGGAGGAACAGGGCGCGGTGCAGTCGGTCTCGGGCGGCGTGCAGGCGCCCGAGCGGGTGGCGAGCGAACCTTCGCACCAGGCTAAAGAGGGGATGTTCAGCCGGCAGAAAATCGCCATCGGCCGGCTGGCGGCGCGGCAAATTCCCGCCAACAGCTGTATTTATCTGGATGCCGGCACCACCACGCTGGCGCTGGCGAAACAGATCGGAGAACGTGACGATTTGACGGTGGTGACCAACGACTTTGTCATCGCCGGCTTCCTGATTGAACATAGCCAGTGCAGAATCATCCACACCGGCGGCACCGTGTGCCGGGAAAATCGTTCCTGCGTCGGCGAAGCGGCGGCGCAGGCGCTGCGCGGTCTGTTTATCGATCTGGCGTTTATCTCCGCCTCTTCGTGGAGCATGCGCGGCCTGTCGACGCCGAACGAAGACAAGGTGATGGTAAAGAAGGCCATCGTCGAGGCCAGCCGCCGCTGCATTCTGCTCAGCGACACCTCGAAATACGGCAAGATCGCGACCTACCTGGCGCTGCCGATCGCCGCCTTTGACGCCGTCATTACCGACGAGGGGCTGCCCGCCGCCGCGCGGGAAGCCATCGAGCAAGCGGGGCTTGCGTTATTGACGGCAGGGGAAGAAGAGTAAGAACGAACCGGAATCAGGATGAAAGTTCGGTATCGATGCCACGTGCGGGCGCTTCACTGGCTTCAACGCCGCCGCGTTCATGCCATTCGCGGCGCCTTTGTTCAGCCCATTCCTCGTGGAAAGCTTGCATCTCTTTTTGGTGCCGTTCCTTCATGCTCATAGGGGTTGGGTGGGATTCTGCCGTTAACAGGCGGGATTTCGATGACATATAATCCGTCCTCAATAAGCTCTGTGTTGTACAAATAATGTACGTGATGCGCATGTTTTTTCAAGAGCGAGTCATAAATTCTGGCTAATGCCGGCCTGAGCGGTACGCTGAAAATCAATCTCGCTTGGTATTGCACCACAAAAGTGACAATCGCCAGGCCGATGCCATTAATGAAGAGTTGTTCTCGTTCATATCGGGTGTACGCCATCCTGGTATAGGTATCAAATAAGGATCTGGCTACTTGGGCCCGGGTTTCCAATGCTCTTACATCGTACAGTTCCATGGCATAAGCATTGTCTAATACTTCCGAGGCAGGATAGGCCCCAATCAGCCATTGACGCATCCTTAACGTCGCTTTTTTAAAATCAAGGTAATACGCAGCAACGCTGCCGGCATTTTTATAAACTGTTATTCGGTATCTATACTCTGTGACCGGTCGCGCATTGATCTCCCTCACATCAATCTCCATGATAAAATCCTTTTTACTATTATTTTTCCTATAGTTATCTCCGTTGTGACGAACAAATTATTAACCGCGGCGGAGAAGATCCTCCAGCCGCCGATGAGGCTTATGCGCAGCGCTGCGCAAAACTAAATGCCGCTGAACCAGTTATAGCCCTGATCCTCCCAATACCCGCCCGGATTGACGTCGCTGACGAAGATCGCGGCGATATGTTTGGCGTTTTTGAACCCCAGCTTGGTGGGCACCCGCAGTCGCAGCGGGTAGCCATAGTCCGCCGGCAGCGCCTTGCCGCCGAAATCCAGTGCCAGGATGGTCTGCGGATGCAGCGCGGTGGCCATGTCGAGGCTGGAGTAATAGCGATCGGCGCATTTGAAGCCGACGTAACCGGCATTCAGATCCGCCCCGACGTGCTGCAGAAAGGTGCGCAGCGGCACGCCGCCCCATTGGCCGATGGCGCTCCAGCCCTCAATGCAGATCAGACGCGTGATTTGGCTTTGCTGCGGCAGCCGCTGCAGCTGTTCCAGCGTCCAGGGCGCTTTCTTCTCCACCTTCCCGGCGACCTCAAGCCGGTAGCCGGCGAGATCGATCTCGGGGACGTTGTATTCCGGGTAAAACGCGTTGAAAGGGAAAGGGTGGGTAATCTGATCGGGCCGGTAAGTTTGCGCCAGCCGCTGGCCGCTGAACAGCCAGGCCTGCACCCGGTCGTTCCAGCGCGACATGGCCCACAGCACCTTATCCACCCGATCGCCGTCTTGCAGGTTGCAACCGGAGAGCATGGCGATGCCGCCCAGCGTCAGGCCGGAACGCAGCATCAGGCGGCGCTGCAGATTGACCAGCTGCTTTTTTTGGTCCGGTTCTAGTTTTGGCGCGGTTGCCCGCGGTTTTTTCTCATTCATGTTTGCCACCCGTTATCATCGCCCACAGCGTTTTGGGCACGACGATCACCATGAAAACGTGGATCGCCACGAACAGGCCGATGCCGGCCATGGCGAAGAAATGCACGTAGCGCGCAAAATCGAAGCCGCCAAACAGGGCGACCAATCCCTGCAGCTGAACCGGCTTCCAGATCGCCAGGCCGGACAGCACCAGCAACAGGCCCAGCGCCAGCACGCCGAGATACATCAGTTTCTGAATGGCGTTGTAGTGGCCATGCCGGTGGCGCAGACGCAGCGTCAACGCCAGCCAGATATCCTGCCGCAGCGCGCCGACGCGCAGCGGCAACAGATCGCGGCGAAAATGGCCGCTGAACAGGCTCCACAGCAAATAGCAGAGGGCGTTGAGCGCCAATAGCCACATCACCGCCAAATGCCAACCAATCGCGCCGCCCAGCCAACCGCCCAGCGTCATCTGTGACGGAAAGCGGAAATCGAACAGCGGCGAGGCGTTATAGATCTCCCAACCGCTCATGAACATGCACACCATGGCGAACAGGTTGATCCAATGAGTGATTCGAACCGGCCAGCGATGCACCGGCCGCGACGCGTTGGTTTTCATGGCTTTCTCCGGTTACATCGGCGGCACGGTGCCGTCTTTGCCGGCGGAAATGCGGGTGGCGATGCGCTCGCCCTTATCGTTGACGGCGGAGAACAGCACGATGTGCACGCCCGGCTTCAGCAGGCTCAAATCGCCTGGATCCAGCGTCACGATCGGCACATCTTCCGGCACGACGACGGTTTTCTGCTGGTTGCCGTAGGTGACGGTCAGGGTGCGGCCGTTGGATTTCACCAGTTTGCCGACGGTGCCGTTGGTCATGGTGTCCACTTTGCCGTCGGCGGATTCCCAGGCCGAGTGCCCTTCGCCGGTGCCGCGCAGGCTGGCGGCGAACACGTGCACCTCCAGCGCTTTGAGCGTGCCGTCCGGCTGCGGCACGGCGGCGGTGCCGATAAAGCTGTCCGGTTTGATGTCGTCCAGCGTGGCTTTGGACACGCTGAGCACTTTGGTCTGATCGTTCAGCTTGACGCTGAGTGTCTCGCCTTTGCGATCGGTCAGCTGCAGACTGCCGTCGGCCACCTGGCTGATGGTGCCGCGCAGCGGCGCGATGACTTTGCCCGGCGTTTGGGCGGCGGCGGCCAGGCCGCTGGACAGCAGCAGGGTGGATAACAGTAAACCGGCTATACGATGACGGGTAATCATAACGTTCTCCTGAAATGAGTTTGCCGGTTAAGCATGGTTGAGCCATTGGGTCAGCGCCATGGCCGTTTGATGACATTAATGTCATCAAGTTTGTCCGCCGAAGCTGCTAGTATTTTTGCAGACGTAACGAGGTGGTGAGCATGCGAATACTGGTAGTTGAAGACGATATCGGCACAGGGGATTACCTGAAGAAAGGGCTGGGTGAAGCGGGGTACGGCGTCGATTTGGCGCGCACCGGCACCGACGGATTGTTTCGCGCGTTGGAGCAGGACTACGATGCGATCGTACTCGATGTGATGCTGCCGGGGCTGGACGGTTGGCAGATCATCGAGGTGCTGCGCAAGAAAAGCGACGTGCCGATTCTGTTTCTCACCGCCCGCGACGGCGTGCAGGATCGCATCCACGGTTTGGAGCTGGGCGCGGACGACTATCTTATCAAGCCGTTCTCGTTCACCGAGCTGGTGCTGCGTTTGCGCACCTTGCTGCGCCGCGGGCCGGCGCGCGAAGCCGATCATTACGCCATCGCCGATCTGCAGCTGGACGTGCTGCGCCGCCGGGCGGTGCGCCAGGATCAGGTGATCCCGTTGACCAACAAGGAGTTCATGCTGCTGCATCTGCTGGTGCGGCGCGAGGGCGAAGTGCTGTCGCGCACGCAAATAGCCTCTCAGGTGTGGGACATGAATTTTGACAGCGACACCAATGTGGTTGACGTGGCCATCAAACGCCTGCGCGCTAAAATAGACCGGCCGTTCGACGTCAAGCTGATCCACAGCGTGCGCGGCATCGGCTATGTCTGCGAGCCACGCTCGTGAGCGGGCGCACTTCGCGTCGGCCGGTGTCGCTGACGCTGCGCACCGCCACGCTGTTCGCGCTGGTGGCCGCGTTGGTGGTGAGCGGGACGGGTGGGTATCTGTATAGCGCCATGCGCCAGGAAATGACGCTGCGCAGCGATCTGCAGGTGACCGGGCGCGTAGAGTATTTCCGCCATCTACTGGGGCAGCGCTTTCCTTTGGCGCGTCTTACCGCCAATAACGGCCTGTTTGAAAACATGCTGGGTAATGAACAGGACGTGCTGATTTTCCAAATCCCGGGACAAAAACCGCTCATCAACGTGAACCCGGCCGGGGTAGCATTGCCGCCGATCGCACCGACGCCGGCCGGCGAGGCGCAGACGCTGGCCGCCGTCCGCAGTGGGGAAACGGCGCAGGGGGTGCCGCTGCGCGCGGCTTCGGCGATGGTGCGCCTGGAAGACGGCAGCCTGTTGCAGATCTCCGCCGCGCACGTGATGGTCAACGAACAGAAGATGCTGGCGCGTTACCTGTGGCGCATCGTCGCAGCGGTGGCGGTGGCTTTCCTGCTGATTGCGCTCCTGGGGTATGGGGTCATGCGCCGGGGGTTGAAGCCGTTATGGCGCATGGCGGCGCAGGCGTCGCAGATTGCGCCCAATACGCTGTCGACACGCCTCAGCGAGCAGGGGGCGCCGAAGGAGTTGCAGCAGTTGACCCGTTCGTTCAATGCGATGCTCGATCGGTTGAATGAAGGCTACCAGCGGCTGACGCAGTTTTCCGCCGATCTGGCCCATGAAATCCGCACCCCGGTAGGGGCGTTGATGGGCCAGTGTCAGGTGGCGCTTTACCAGCCCCGCAGCGTGGAGGAGTACGAAACCCTGCTGTCGAACAATATGGATGAGCTGGAGCGCATTTCCCGCATGGTGGAAAATATCCTGTTCCTGGCGCGTGCCGGCGAGGCGCAGTCTGCGCTGAACTACAGTCGTTTGGATGTGGCGCTGGAGCTGCGGCGGGTGGCGGATTACTTCGAGGGGCTGGCGGAAGAACGCGGCATCGTGCTGAGCTGCGAAGGTGAGGGCGGGTTGAAGGCGGACGCAATGCTGTTCCAGCGGGCGTTGAGCAACCTGGTGGCTAACGCAGTGCGTTATGCCGACGAAAACAGCCGGATCGTCCTGCGGGCTGAACGGCGCGCCGATGCCTGGTGGGTGCAGGTTATCAATCAGGGGCCGCCGATCGCGCCGGCACAGCTGGAAAAATTGTTCGATCGCTTCTATCGCGCCGATCCTGCGCGCAGCGCTGGCAATCATGCCAGTGGGCTGGGGCTGTCTATCGTGCGCGCCATCATGACGCTGCACGGCGGTGAGGTTCGCGCGCAGTGTTCAGATGGCCGGGGTTCCGCTTGCTTGACCTTTAGCCTGATATTCCCTTCATCAGTTCAATGAGCTACAGCGAATGTTTTCGCCTGTTGCGGAAAATGCGACAGGCGTCATTCGTAAGTTTTTCCTTTCATTATTGTTTCCCATCAGCCTTGGCTGAACCGCAAATTTAACATTTGCGTCGCGGCAAACGCGTTAATTCATCGGGCTAATGCAGATGGACTGCGGTCTGTGATTACGCTCAACATTCACGTGTTATTATTTTTTTATTAAAATTTAGTTCTGCGGTCTTTTTTTGAGATGATTTTCCTTAAAATTGATAATTTGCAACACAAAAAACTAATTTTGTGGTTTTTGTCGCGTCAATATATCAATGAATGTGGTGATTGGTTAACCTTTGGTTATGGTTTGCAAGAAAAATCCTATATAAACGATGGTGAGGTGACAAAGCGTATTTCGTGGCGTTAATTGAGTGGTTTTTCTTGCCTGCACTTGGGTATTTTCGCGAATTACCTGATTAAATATTTATTTAATATTTCATTAACATTTGACGCCAAACTATAAATGATCGCTATAGTGAATACATGTGAATAAAATGAAATATAGATTTAATGACCATATTCTCTTTGACGCAGACACCAGAACCCTTAGCCCAACAGATTTTTCTGACGATCCCATATCCATATCCAGTCCTTCCAAACGGTTGTTGCTGCTGTTGATTGCCCACCATGGTGAGGCCGTAGGGCGTGAACTGATATTCAAGAAGGTCTGGGACGATTACGGCATGGTGTCCAGCAATAATAATCTTAATCAGTGCGTCAGCAAGTTACGTCGGGTGATTAAAAATCTGGGCGTCGAGGAAGAGGTTATTGTCACGGTCCCTAAAGTGGGTTTTATGCTGCGTGATGAGATTACCATCGAGTCTTATGAGGAAGCGGAAGATATTCACGATGCAGAACCCGTCGTCTCTTTGCCGGAGTCTGTGACCGAAGCGGCGATAAATCCGCCGTCCGCAACCGTCATCAACCGGGCCACCTCTTTTTTTGGTGATTTCCGCCGCGGCTGGCTGATGATCTTTGCATTGGTCCTGGGGGGGATCCTCATGGCCATTGCTGTCACCGCCTATTTCAGCGGCTCGGAGGCCCGGCAGGAGAGCTACCTGGGAAAGTCCGGCAACTGTAAGGTTTTCATCTCGTTGCCTGCTGCCTCGGCGTCGGTCAACGCCAGCCTGAATCGAGACATTCTGGCTTACGCCGCTCACCAAACGGCAGAATGCAGCGGCGATGAGTTTTTGCTGGTGGTGCGCAGCAATCAGGTCAGAACTTACATTTCCGGCATTTCCCGCTTATTCCTGCTGCGCTGCAAGATTTTGCGTGAACATAAAATGGAGATCTGTTCAGGGTTGGAAAGCGACAATGCCGAGTTTATTAATTGACCATTGATAGCCGCCGCCCAACGCGATTGAGAGGAAGATGGATATGACAAAAATATGACAGTATTGAAATTAAACGTTTGATTTTCATTTGGCGGGCTGCCGTGTGGCGTTTATCGAGAGCTATTTCTCTTTCTCTACCGCTTTCTACCTAATTATGGTGATTATGTATGGTTAAAGCCGATTTCGCTGATGCGCTGCTATTTTTCGAACCCAGCTATTTAGTGAGAAGAGGAATGGAAGCATTTCTCATTACCCGAACAAATGGCAGGCATTTTATCGATACCTTGAGGGAGCTGGAGGAGGCATTGAAAGAAGGAAAGCCTCGCGTGCTTATTATGGAGTTATATCATCAGAGAGAATATTTGTATGATGTATTACGGTTCATTCTAACGGCAAAAAATGTCTGGCCGGAAATTCCCTTGGTGATTTTCACCGCTGTAGAACATCCCGGTATATTAGCGTTGTTGGCGACGGATGCGCGCATAGCGATAGTGGCAAAGAAGGAGCCTTTGCATTGCCTGAGTGACGCCATTGCGGCTGCGGGTGAGTTCTCCGGCTATCGTTCCCCGCATATTCGCGCCCGGCTGGTGCACTCTGCAGCCGCATTATCTGCCACTGAATGGCGAGTTTTGGCCATGATGGTTGCCGGCGCATCTCCACGAAGCATCGCCAACGTGACCCGGCGAAGTTACAAAACCATAAGCTCCCATAAACTGAATATTATGCGAAAACTGGGCCTCAATCAGGCCGGATTTATGCGGCTTATTCATACCCTGAGAACCCGATACCCTTCCTGACACGTGGCGATAAGCCCCCCTTTTCTCTACAGCGGCCGATCTTGATTGGCTGCTGCCCCTTGTGTAAATCCAATCAATCTTTTCCCTCAGCGAACAACGCCAGCGCTGAAATTTTCACCGCCATGGGAAGGGCGAACAGAGCGTATTTGTGGTTAAACAATACCCGCCTTGCCGGGTTAAACCACAATGTGATTGTGCTTTCATCGAAGGCTTAACCCGTTTTTTAATGTGATTGATGGGGGATAAAACATTAATTGCGGGATTTAAATCTAAATATTTGAACTTTAATAGTTAATGATTCTTTTTTGACCGGCCGGGGATATTCTTGTGGCGTCAAGCAGACTGGCTAAACGCAGTGATGCAAACGGCTGGCTGAGAATGGACGAAAGAAAGAAAACATATTCAACATTGAAGGGAGTTATACCATGAAGAAAATGACACTGGCTCTGGCGATCGTTTCCGCCTTTGCAGCGGTCAGCACTGCTCAAGCCGCCGACGTTACCGCTCAGGCGCTGGCAACCTGGTCTGCGACCGCCAAGAAAGACACCACCAGCAAACTGGTTGTGACGCCGATTGGCAGTCTGGCCTTCAACTATGCAGAAGGCATTAAGGGTTTCAACAGCCAGAAAGGCCTGTTTGACGTCACCGTGGAAGGCGATACCACGGCCACCGCTTTCAAACTGACCTCAAAACTGGTCTCCAATACGCTGACTCAGCTGGATACTTCCGGTTCTACGCTGGAAGTCGGGGTGAACTATAACGGTGCGGTGGTCGGGAAAACGGCTGAAACCACCATGATCGACACCACCGCCGGCATTTTGGGCGGCAATCTGAGCGCCCTGTCCAACGCCTACAACCAGGCCGGCCGCACCAGCGCGCAGGATCAGTTCACCTTCAGCATCATCGGCGCGACGTCAAACGGCACCACCGCCGTCACGGATTTCAGCACGCTGCCGGAAGGTATCTGGAGCGGCGACGTCAGCGTCGAGTTCAACGCGACCTGGACTTCCTAATCCCCCGAACGATCTGCATCTGGCAGGGGGGAGACCTCCTGCTATTTATCGCTCATCAACGCCAGTGGAATACCGCAATGACACGCTTTTCTCTCGCCGTCACCCTGATGTTAATGCTGCTGCGGCCGGCTTTGGCGCTCGATGTGGGTGAGATCAGCGCCTTCATGCCTGGCGACAGCGCGCGCCTGAGCAAGGAAATCAAAAACACCACCGACAGCGGCCGGCTGGTGACCATCAAGATCGAACGCATTTCCAGTCCCCTGGCCTCCGGCACGGTGATCCCGATGAGCAGCCGGGATGAAATGTTGCTGTCGCCCGCCAGCCTGATCTTGCCGGCCAACGCCAGCGATGTGATCCGCTTTTACTACAAGGGGCCGAATGATGCCCAGGAGCGTTACTACCGCATCGTTTGGTTCGATCAGGCGTTGAGCGAGGCGGGGCAAAACTCGGCTCGGCGTAATGCCGTGGCCACCACGTCGGCGCGCATCGGCACTATTTTGGTGGTGGCGCCTCGGCAGGATCGCTTCGCCTATCAGTTCGCCAACGGACGGATCAAAAACACCGGCAACGCCACGTTCAAAGTGGTGGCCTACGGCAATTGCAGGAACAAGCAAGACGGCAGCGACTGCAAGGAAAACTATTTCGTGATGCCGGGGAAGGATCGCGCCTTCAGCAAGGTTGACGTCAACGATAAAAAAGGACGCGTCGCGCTGTGGCACGGCGAACAGTTTATCCCGGTGAAGTAATGCGCGCGTTATCCACGATGGATGCAAAACAATCACGCAAGGAGTGGCATGTGAACGCTGTGCTGTTGAGAACGCTTTTGGCTGCCGGTGCGCTGGCGCTCCCGACGCTGTTGCCTGGCCGTATGGCGATGGCGGCCGGTTTGACGCAGATTAACGGCGTGCTGATCCCGCACACTTTCAGCCTGGCGTTGCGCGAGGGGATGAGTATTCCGCTGTTGTTGCATTATGAAAAGAGCGATGGCGTCAAAGACGACAGCCGCATCGGCCATGCCTTTCTCTACCTGGATCAGGACAGGCTAAAGATTCGTCGGGTGACGCTGGAGGATAACGACGACGGCGCCCGGCTGACGGCGGCGATTGCCGGTCAGCTGCAGGCTTTGCAGGATGCGCCATTCGATCGGCAGCAGCATATCCGGATCGCGGACGACGCCTGGCTGGCGCTGGATTTCCGGCAGCTCAACCTGCAGCTGGTGGTGAAGGAATCCGCGTTGGGGACGGTGCTGCGCGCTCGTTCCAGCGACATCGGCGCGTCCAGCGTGGATGCCGTAAGCAGCACGCTGGATTATAACCTCGGGGTCTACGATAACCGGGCCCGCGCCAGCGAAGGCAACACCTCCAGTTATTTATCGCTCAACAGCGTCACGGCGTTGCGTGAACACCACGTGGAGTTGAACGGTTCCATCTACGGTATCGGCAGCGGCGATGAAAACGCCACGCTGTACAAAGCGATGTACGAGCGTGATTTCGCCGGCCGCCGTTTCGCCGCCGGCATGCTGGACAGCTGGAATCTGCAGTCGCTGGGGCCGGTCACGACCATCAACTCGAGCAAGATTTATGGTCTGTCCTACGGTAACCGCGCCAACTCGACGGTCTTCGATAATTCCCAATCGCTGACGCCGATCGTGGTTTTTTTCCCCTCGGCCGGCGAGGTGCATCTGTCGCGCGACGGGCGGCTGCTCAGCGTACAAAACTTCACGATGGGCAACCATGAAGTGGACACCGGCAGTTTGCCCTACGGTATCTATGACGTAGAGGTGGAGGTCGTGGTCAACGGCAAAGTGGTCGATAAACGCATGCAGCGAGTGAATAAATTGTTCAGCCCCAATCGCGGTGCGAATGCGCCGCTGGCCTGGCAATTCTGGGGCGGGATGCTGCGCATGGACGACTGGCGCGGCGAACGGGAGCGCCACCGCCCGGCAAAGGACTCTTATTTGCTTGGCGCTTCGGCTACCGGCAATCTGCAAACGCTTAATTGGGCGCTGTCGGGGTATTCGTTTGACGGCAACGCCGTCGGCGAGAGCCGCATCAGCCTGCCGGTGACCGAGTCGATTCAGATCAACCTGCAAAACATGGCGGCCTCCGATCGCTCCTGGAGCCTGGTCAACAGCGTCAGCGCCGCGTTGCCCGGCGGCTTCAGCAGCGTATGGATCAATCAGGAGAAAACGCAGATTGGCGATCGTCTGTTGCAAAATGACGCCTATAACCGCGCCGTTGGCGGCAGCCTTAATCTGGGGGCGCTGTGGTCTCCGCTGGGCACCCTGAGCGCCAGCTACAACGACGATAAGAAGAACGACAGTCACTATTACAACGCCGACTATTACCAGAACATCTTTACCGGCCGCTTCGGCACGCTGGGCGTACGTGCGGGCGTGCAACGCTACAACAACGGCAGCAGCAACGCCAATACCGGCAAGTACATCGCGCTCGATTTTTCACTGCCGATGGGCAACTGGCTCAGCGCCGGCGTTTCCAATCAAAACGGCTACACCACCGCCAACCTGGCGGCGCGCAAGGACATCAAGGACGGGCCGATCCGCACCTTGGGCGCCAACCTGTCGCGGGCGATTTCCGGTGATACCCGCGGCGACAACCGCTTCAACGGTGGTGGCTATGCGCGCTTCGACACCAAGTATTCTGCCGGCACGCTCAACGTCAGCAGCTCCGCCGACGGCTACGTTAACAGCAGCCTGACCGCGAGCGGCAGCATGGGCTGGCAAGGGCGCGATATTGCCATCAGCGGCCGCAACGAAGGCAACGCCGGGATTATCTTCAATACCGGCATTGAAAACGACGGCCTGCTGACCGCTCGGGTTGACGGCCGGATGGTGAAGCTGAGCGGCAATAAGAATTACCTGCCTTTGTCGCCTTACGGTCAGTACGACGTTGAGCTGATGAACAACAAAAACTCGGCGGAGAGCTTCGACATCGTCACCAGGCGCAAGAGCAAGCTCACCCTGTATCCGGGCAACGTGGCGGTGATCTCGCCGGAGATAAAACAGATGGTGACGGTGTTCGGCCGCATCAAAGCGGAGGACGGCACGCTGCTGGCCAACGCCTATATCAAGAACCATATCGGCCGCACCCGCACCGATGAGAAAGGCGAATTTATCATGGACGTCGACAAGAAATTCCCGGTTATCGATTTTACCCACGGCGGCAATCAGACATGCGAAGTGGATTTGGATCTCAGCAAGGCGCAAGGCGCCGTGTGGGTCGGCGACGTGATCTGCACCGGGCTGAAAACCTATGCGGGCAATATGTCATCCGGGGAGTCTGACCATGAAAGCTAACGTTGCGCTGTTGTTGTTGGCGCTGGTCGCCCCCGCGCTGCAGGCGGCGGTCAGCCAGACCAACTGGCCGGATGCGGCGGTCATGAAATTTGTCTTCGTGGAGAACAACGCCGACGACAACTTTTTCGTCACGCCGGCCGGCGGGCTGGATCCGCGCATGACCGGCGCCAATAAGTGGACCGGGCTGAAATACGGCGGTTCCGGCACTGTCTATCAGCAGAGCCTGGGGTACGTGGATAATGGTTACAACACGGGGCTGAATGCCAACTGGCGCTATGACATGTGGCTGGAAAATGCGCCGATAAAGAATCCGTTCCTCGGCCTGCGCTGCATCAACTGGTATGCCGGTTGCAATATGGATACCAGCTTGATTCTGCCGCAGACTACCGACGAAAAGGGATTTTACGGTGCCGTGGTCACGCCCGGCGGCGCAAAATGGATGCACGGCATGATGTCGCCGAGCTTCTATCAGTATCTGAAGCAGATGGCGGCGGGTGACGCATTCAGCATGCAGATCAACGGCTGCCAAACGTCGGTGGCTTACGACGCCGCGGCCGGCGGCCGCTGTCGGGATCAGGCCAGCGGCAGCTGGTACAAGCGCACCGTCACGCACAGCAAGGCGGCCCACCTGCGCTTTATCAATACCAACGCCGTATCGGAGGTGTTCGTCAACAGCGATGGGGTGCCGATCATCGGCGAGGGCAATGCCGATTGCAAGAACCAGACCATCGGCGCCCGCTCAGGCATCATGTGCAAGATGGTCAGCTACGATTTGCAGACCGACGGCAGCGTGAGCAATACCTCGATTCATATTTTCCCGGCGATTAACCATGCGGCGCTGTCTTCAGCGGTGAACGCCGCCGATCTGCAGTTCAGTCTGAACGGCAACACCTGGAAAAATACGTCGGGCACCGGCAGCTACTATACCTTTAACGAGTTGAAGAGCAGCAACGCCGTGTATGTGTTCTTCTCCAGTAACTTCTTCAAACAGATGGTCGCGCTGGGGATTTCCGACAGCGGCACTCGCGATCTGATCAATTTCCGTTTTCAGAACACCACTTCGCCGGAGTCGGGATGGTATGAGTTTTCCACCTCAAACCAGCTGATTATCAAGCCGCGCGATTTCAGCATCAGCATTATTTCCGATGATTACGACAACAGCCCACACCGTGAAGGTTATGTCGGCCCGGCGGAGCCGGCGCTGGAGTTCGGCTACTTCGTGACCACCAGCGGCAAAACCGCCGCCGATCAGGTGAGAGTGATGGCGACCGGGCCGACTCAGGCGATCAACGGGGTGAACTATTGCCTCTTTTCTTCGGCGGATAACAGTACCCAGGTGCCGTTCCCCGCCACCCTCGGCATCACCACCAGCACCAACGGCCAGCAGAGCTTCGCCGCCGGCTGCGATGGCCAGTGGCACGACATGACCAATGCGCTCTGGAGCAGCACGCCGTGGAATGATATCTCCGGCGAAGTGGGGGTGCTGAACAAGACCCGCGTGACCTTTAGCATTCCGATGAACAATCCGATCTCGCTGAGAACCGTCGACGGTAACGGTTGGTATGGCGACGTCAGCGCCGCCGGTGAAATTCATGTCGAAGCCACCTGGCGCAACATCAATTGAGGGCAGGGCGTGAAACTTGTGCTGATAGGGTTGCTGTGTTTGTCCTTCCCCTTTACTGCCGGCGCGATCAATGTCGGTACCCTGACGTTTGCCATGGATCAGGACCGCTCATTCACCGCCAAGCGGGTGTTGAACAACAACCGCAGCGCGCGCCTGTATCAGGTGAGCATTCGCGCCATCGATCGGCCGGGAGAGCGCGAGGTGCGCAGCCGGCCGGCGGACGGCGAGCTGCTGTTCGCGCCGCGCCAGCTGACGCTGCAGGCCGGGCAGGCGGAGTACTATAAGTTTTTCTACCGCGGGCCGCAGGATAATCGCGAGCGTTATTACCGGGTATCATTTCGCGAAGTGCCGACCCGACTGTTCGAGCCGGGGCCGCGTCGGGGCGCCGGCGTCAACCTGGAGCCGATCGTGGTGATGGACACCATTCTGGTGGTGCGCCCGCGTCAGGTAAACTTTGCCTATCGGCTCGATACCCAGCGCGGTACGCTCACCAACACCGGCAACACCTACTTCAAGTTCCTGCTCAAGCCGGGTTGCAACAGCACGGATGAAGAGGGCGTCACCGAATACCTGCGCCCCGGCGATACGCTGACCCATGCCGGTATTCGGCTGAAGGGGCAGAAATTCATTATCTATAACGACAAATTTATCAGCGTCGATCGCAGCTGCCTCGATTAACGCGGCGGAATGGCAAAGCGGAAGCAGGCGCCGCTTTGCGCTTGTTCGATCAGCTGAATATCGCTGTCGTGCAGCTGCAGAATGCGTCGCACGATCATCAGGCCCAGTCCGCCGGAAGGGCGCCGGGCGCCGCTCAGGACAGACGGGCGCACGAACAGATCGGCGCGCAGCGTCTGCGGAATGCCGGGGCCGCTGTCGCTGACCTGCACCATCACCTGATCGTCCTGCCGCCACAGCCGCACGCCGATGTCGCCGCCGGGCGGCGTATGGCGAATGGCGTTGTCCAACAGGTTGGTCAGCACCCGCTCAATCATGCTGAGATCGGCGAACACAGGCGGAATGCCGGGGGGAATGTCGGCATGCAGCCGCTGGTTGCGCGCCTCCGCCGCCAGCTCGAACTTTTGGAACACGTCCTGCAACAGCTCGCTGAGGGAAAAAGGCTCTTTCTGCGGTTTCACTACGCCGTACTCCAGCCGCGCCAGCTCGAACAGCTCCTGTGCCAGCTTGCCCACTTTGCGGCTCTGCGCCAGCGCGATCTCCAGATAGCGCCGCCGATCGGCTTCGCTCAGGGTGGCAGCCTTGACCGACAGCGTCTCCAGATAGCCGTGCAGCGAGGTGAGCGGGGTGCGCAGATCGTGCGAGACGTTGGCGATGAACTCACGCCGCAGCCGATCCTGCTGCGCCAGCGTTTGCCACTGTTCGGCAAGGCGCTGCGCCATGCGGTGGAAAGCCTGCTGCAGCTGGCTGACTTCGTCGCGCCCGGCCCGTACCGCCGGCAGCGCCGCGTAAGCTTGCACCGCCTCGATGCCGCCGTTGTCCAGCGCGCTGACCTGCCGGGTCAGGCGACGGATAGGGCGCGTCACCCAATAAAACGCGAAACCGCCGGCCAGCAGGCTGAACAGCACCATCAGCCCGGAGGTCCACAGCGCCATCCTGACCGCCGAGTTGAACTGGGCGTTGCTGGCCAGCGTCGTGTACTCTTCGCCGAGCAGCACCACGTACAGATAGCCTTCGATCCGGCCATCGACCTTAAGCGGCGCGACGCTGAACACCTTGCGCCCGTCCACGCTGCGCGGATCGTCGCCATACACCGGCATCGGCGCGCCACCGAGCAGCGCCTGCAGCGGCGGCAGCGCGACCCGCTGCCGCTTCAGATGCCCGGCCGGCGCGGCGTGGCCGATAATCGCGCCCTGCTTGTCGAGCAGGTAAACCTCAACGCTGGGATTCACCGCCATCAGCTGATCGAACAGGGTATGCACCGCCTGCGGATCCGGCCCGTTCACCCCCAGCAGCGGGTTGCTGTCGGCGATATGCTGCGCCAGGTTGCCGGACAGGCGCTGGATCACCGCCTGGCTGTACTGGGTGCTGCTGCGCACCTGCATCCAGCCGGAAAAGGCGCAGCCGATGACGATCAGCAGCGCGAAGATCAGCGTGAGGCGTTGCGCTAACGTAAGGTTTTTCATGGCTCACTCTTGCGGCGCGGCCGCGAATTTATAGCCCATGCCCCACACCGTGAGGATGCGCTCGGGTTCCGCCGGGTTGCGCTCGATCTTGATACGCAGCCGGTTGATATGGGTGTTGACGGTGTGCTCATACCCCTCGTGCTGATAGCCCCAAACCTGATTCAACAGGCTCAGGCGCGAGAACACCTGGCCCGGGTGGCGGGCGAAAAAGTACAGCAGGTCGAATTCGCGCGGCGTCAGCTCGACCGGCTGCTGGTGCAGGTGCACTTCGCGGGCGATGGGGTCGATGGTCAGATCGTTGAAGCTGAGCACGCCGGCGTCCATGCGCAGGTTGCGGCTCATCGCTTCCTGGCGGCGAAACAGTGCCTTGACCCGCGCCACCAGCTCCAGCATGGAGAAGGGCTTGGCCAGATAGTCGTCGGCGCCCAGTTCCAGCCCCAGCACGCGGTGCACCTCGCTGGAGCGCGCGCTGGTGATGATGATTGGCGTGTAGCGCGTCATGGTGCGCGCCCGGCGGCAAATCTCCAATCCGTCCACGCCCGGCAGCATCAGATCGAGGATGAGGGCGTCCCAGCCGCCCTGTTCCAGCATCGCCATTCCTCGGTTGCCGTCGGCGGCGTGGCTGATGGCGTAACCTTCGTCGCGCAGATGCAGCTGCAGCAGTTCGGCGATGTCGCCGTCGTCCTCGACGATCAAAATTCGTTTTGGCTTGTCCATTCTCATTACCGCCGATTGCCCGTTTCTCTCTGAAGTCTACACAACCCCCACCGGCGGAGTTATCACATTTTATTTAACTTTGCGTGAGGTCTTGGGGAACAAATCCGGGGAATACTCGGCTTATCGCATCGTTAGCTGGCAGGAATCTTTATGAGCCTCACTCTCACCCCGGAACAACGACAGACGGTGCATCCGCTGTGGCTGCGGTTGACGCACTGGCTGAATGCGCTGGCGATGCTGATCATGGTGACCAGCGGCTGGCGCATCTACAACGCCTCACCGCTGTTCAACTTCAGCTTTCTCAATGAACTGACGCTCGGCGGCTGGCTGGGCGGCGCGCTGCAGTGGCACTTCGCCGGCATGTGGCTGTTCGGCATCAACGGGCTGTGCTACCTGCTGATCAACCTGGCCAGCGGGCGTTTCAAACGCAAATATTGGCCGCTCAGCCCACGGCAGTTTCTCGCCGATATAGGCGCCGCGCTGCGTGGCAGGCTGCAACACGCCGACCTGCGCCACTACAACATGGTGCAACGCGTGGCCTATCTGTCGGTGATGATCCTCGGTGCGCTGAGCGCGCTGTCCGGGCTGGTGCTGTGGAAATCGGTGCAGTTTCCGCTGCTGCGTACGCTGCTCGGCGGCTATGAGGCGGCGCGCTATATCCACTTTTTCGCCATGTCGGCGCTGGTGGCCTTCGTCGCGATTCACCTGGTGATGGTGGCGCTGGTGCCCCGGACGCTGCTGGCCATGCTGCGCGGACGCTAAGGAGTGAATGATGGAAAAGGATAAACGGATCATGACGATCGGTGAAGGGCAGGCGATCGTCAAAGAAGCGCAGCGGCTGTTGAGCGCGCCTTCGCGCCGCCGCTTTCTGCGCAACGGCCTGACGCTGGGCGGCATCGCCATGCTCACCGGCTGCGATCTCAGCGATAACGCCAACGTTGAACAGGCGCTGAGCCGCATCTCGCGCTTCAATGATCGAGTACAGGGCTGGCTGTTCAACGGCGATCGCCTGGCGCCGGTCTACCCGGAATCGATGATCACCCGGCCGTTCCCGTTCAACGCTTTCTACGCCGAGGAGGACGCGCCGGACATCAACGGTGACGACTACCGGCTGGAAGTGGCCGGTTTGGTGCGGGACAAACGCGCCTGGAGCCTGCCGCAGTTGCACCGGATGGCGCAGGTCAGCCAGGTGACGCGCCATATTTGCGTCGAGGGCTGGAGCGCCATCGGCAAGTGGGGCGGCGTGCCGTTCGCGACCTTTCTCAAGGCGATCGGCGCGGATCTGAGCGCCCGCTACGTCAGCTTCAAATGCGCCGACGATTACTACACCAGCATCGACATGGCCACCGCGCTGCACCCGCAGACGATTATCGCGCTGACCTATGACGGCCAGATCTTGCCGCGCAAGTACGGCTACCCGATGAAGCTGCGCATGCCGACCAAGCTGGGCTACAAGAACCCGAAACACATTCAGGTGATCGAGGTCACCAACCGCTTCCCGGGCGGTTACTGGGAAGACCAGGGTTACAACTGGTTTGGCGGCAGCTGAGGCGGCCGCCGGCCATTCTCCGGCACTTCGGTGCCTTTGACATGACGAAAGGAAATACCATGAAAAAGTTATTCGCAATGATGATGTGCAGCGCGCTGATGCTGGGCGTGGCCGGTGCCAACGCCGCCGATGGCATGAGCAAAGACGCGATGAAAAAGGACGGCATGAGCCAGATGTCGCACGACGGCATGGCCAAAGACGGCATGAAGAAAGCGTGCATGGGCAAGGACTGCATGAAGAAAGACAAGATGGGCAAAGACGCGATGAAAAAGGATGGCATGGCGAAAGACGGTATGGCCAAAGACGGCATGAAGAAAGACGAAATGAAGAAGGACGCGATGGGGCACTAAGCCGCCGTACCCCGCGGCCGCAAGCGGGCGATCCGCGGCGGCCGTGGGCAACATAAGGAGAGAGGATGATGCTGGCGACATGGCTGCGGCGCTTTCAGCGCTCGAACGGGGACGTTATCTTTATGCGCGCGGCGCTGGTGGTGATCTTCGCCGCCTTCGGTTACGCCAAGTGGTTTGATTACGAGGCGCAGGGGCTGGTACCGCTGATCGGCAACAGCCCGCTGCTGAGCTGGATGCATCAGGCGTTCGGCATCCGCGGCGCCAGCTATGCGCTGGGCGTTGCCGAGTGGAGCTTCGGTTTGCTGCTGCTGGCGGGATTCTGGTCACGGCGGCTGGGGTTGCTGGGGGCGATCGGTTCGACGGTGACCTACCTGACCACGCTGACGCTGATCTTTTCCACGCCGGGGGCCTGGGAGCCTTCCGCCGGCGGTTTTCCGGCCATGGCCGGCGCCACCAGCTTTTTAATCAAGGATCTGGTGTTGCTGGCCGGTTCCCTGGTGCTGCTGAAAGCCGACTTGCCGGCCGAGCAGGCATAAAAAAGGGCGTAGCCTGGCTACGCCCTCTCGTGATTTATCGACCGTCACATATCCGGGAAGGTCAGGGTGCCCCCCGGCGCTTCGCGATGAATGTGCAGGAAGTTCAGGTGCTTCTCGTACTGGTCGAGGATATCGCCAATCACCTGTTCCTTGCTGTAGTCCATCAGGTCGTTGCCCTGGGTGCCTTCCATCAGGAAGGTTTCCAGCCGGTAGTAGTGCGACTTGCCGGAGCGGGCGCGGTAGGTGAAGCCCGGCACCGAGTAGCGCATCGGCCAGATCTGATAGATAAAGTTCTGTTCCTCGCCCAGGCGTACCAGCAGCTCCAGGTGGTTCAGACGCTCGTCTTCGGTCGGCGGCACTTCGCTGAACTCCACTTTCGCGCCGCGCAACTCCAGCTCGCGCGCCACGTCCTGCATCGCCGGACGACAAACCTTATCCAACATCTTCTGCGTGTACTGGGTGCCCGGGTAGTTCATCACCCGCGACAGGCGCTGTTTCCAGTTGAGCACGTCGTGGCTGGAGACCGGCACCGGCGCCAGGGTGCTGAGCGCGCTGGCCTTGCGGTAGTCTTCCACCCGCAGTGATTTATACAGCCCGGCCATCACGAAGAAGATCACGAAGCTGAACGGCAGGCCCATGATCACCGTGGTTTTCTGCAGCGCCGGCACGCCGTCGGTCATCAGCATGCCGATGGTCAGCAGGCCGATGGCCACCGACCAGAAAATACGCAGCCAGTTCGGCGCATCATTATTGATGTCGGCCAGGCGCGAGGTGAAGTTGCCCAGCACCAGCGAACCGGAGTCCGCCGAGGTGACGTAGAACAGCAGGCCGGTGATGGTGGCCACCGAGGCGCTGAAGGTGAAGCCGGGATATTGCGCCAGCAGGCTGTAGAAGCCGCGCTCCGGGAACTGCATCACTTCCTGTGCAAACTCGGCGTTGCCGTGAATGATCTGGTAGAGCGCGCTGTTGCCGAAGATAGACAGCCACAGCAGGGTGAACACGAACGGTATGATCAGCGTGCCGACCACGAACTGGCGAATGGTGCGCCCGCGCGAGATGCGCGCCAGGAACAGGCCGACGAACGGCGACCACGCCACCCACCAGGCCCAGAAGAACAGCGTCCAGTTGTTCATCCACTCCACCGGCCGATCGAAGGCGAAGCTGTTGAGCGTCATGCCCATAAAGCGATTGACGTAATCGCCGACGTTGAGCACCAGTGCGTTGAGCAGGAACTCGGTGTCGCCGAAGAACAGCACGAACAGGATCAGGCCCAGCGCCAGCAGCACGTTCAGCTCGGACAGGATGCGGATGCCCTTGTTGACGCCCGAGGTGACCGAGATGGTGGCCATGATCACCGACAGCAGGATCAGCGAGCCTTGCACCGTCAGGTTTTCCGGGATCTCGAACAACACCTTGAGGCCGTAGTTGAGCTGCACTACGCCGATGCCCAGCGTGGTGGCGATGCCGAAGATGGTGCCGAGCACCGCGGCGATGTCCACGCTGTGGCCGATCGGCCCGTTGATGCGCTTACCGAAGATCGGGTACAGCGCCGAGCGGATGGTCAGCGGCAGATTGTAGCGATAGCTGAAGTAGCCGAGGGCGATGCCCATCAGCGCATACATCGACCAGCCGGTCAGGCCGTAGTGGAACAGCGTCCAGACCATCGCCTGGCGCGCGGCTTCCAGCGTTTGCGCGTCGCCTTCCGGCGGCATCATGTACTGGGTCACCGGCTCGGCGACCGAGAAGAACATCAGGTCGATGCCGATGCCGGCGGCGAACAGCATCGCCGCCCAGCTCATCAGGCTGAACTCCGGCTTGGACTGTTCCGGCCCGAGCTTGATCGAGCCGAAGCGCGAAGCGGCGATAAACACCACGAACACGATGTACAGCGTCGCCGCCAGCAGGTAGTACCAACCGAAGGTGGTCGACACCCAATTCAGCGTGCGGGTGATCCACTGCCCGGAGAAGTCGGTGAAAAAGATGGTCATCAGCGAGAAGGCCAGGATCAGCCCTGCCGAGGTGAAGAAAACCACAGGGTTGAGGCGGTCCTGCTGCGGTTTGGAGGAGGTTTCGTGGGTTGTCATCGTCATCCTCTGAACTGAAAAAATCGTGCCGCTCCGCATTCCGGGGCGCGTTGGCCTCTGGAAAACGGGCGAATGAAGGCGGTGGCCATCCCCGTGAGGAGGGCCTGAATGATACCGCTTTCGCCTGTTAATGAAGCGCCGACGCGCTTCGCGGCGGGAACCGCTTACAGCCACTGATTTTGGTCAGATTCGTTAATTACCTCACAAAAATCAGCCAGTTCCACAACCAGATAGTACAATTTTTTAACCAGGCGGCAATAAAATATATGCAATTTTTATTGAACGTTCAATCAAAAAAAAGTTTAATAGTCCTCATGATGACCTGAATCACGGGCGAAACGGCAGTGAAATTTGCCCGCTGAGATAAGGCCGAAGTCGGTTTTGTGAGAGTCGAAATATGCCAAAGGTAGGAATGCAGCCAATCAGAAGGCAGCAGTTGATTGATGCCACGCTCGCCGCGGTAAACGAAGTGGGAATGCATGACGCCACCATCGCGCAGATCGCGCGGCGGGCCGGCGTTTCCAACGGCATCATCAGCCATTATTTCAAGGACAAGAACGGCCTGCTGGAAGCCACGATGCGCTATCTGATCAGCCATCTGGGCGAGGCGGTGAAGCTGCGCTTGCAGGCGCTGACCGATAACAGCCCGTCGGCGCGGCTGCAGGCGATCGTCGCCGGCAACTTCGACGACAGCCAGATCAACAGCGCGGCGATGAAGACCTGGCTGGCCTTTTGGGCCAGCAGTCTGCACCAACCGCAGCTCAACCGGCTGCAGCAGGTGAACGGCCGCCGGCTCTATTCAAACCTGTGCGCCGAGTTTCGCCGCGTTATGCCGCAGCCGCAGGCGCGGTTGGCGGCCAAGGGGTTGGCGGCGCTGATCGACGGACTGTGGCTGCGCAGCGCGCTGCGCGGCTCGGCGTTCAATCAGGCGCAGGCGCTGGCGCTCACGACCGAATACATCACGTTCCAACTCCGGGGGCAGACGCCGCCCGGAGGATAACCCAAGGAGATCCTATGTCCCGTTTTGGCTTGCAGAAGCTCTATATTCATGGCGCCTATGTAGACAGCACCGCTGGAAAAACCTTCAACGCCATTAACCCGGCGAACGGCGAAGTTCTGGCTGAAGTCCAGTCCGCCGGCGCTGAAGATGTCGATCGTGCGGTGGCCAGCGCGGCCAGCGGGCAGAAGGTGTGGGCGGCGATGACGGCGATGGCGCGTTCGCGCATCCTGCGTCGCGCGGTGGATATTCTGCGCGAGCGCAACGATGAACTGGCGGCGCTGGAAACGCTGGATACCGGCAAAGCGATGTCGGAAACCACCGCGGTGGACATCGTTACCGGCGCTGACGTGCTGGAGTATTACGCCGGCCTGATCCCGGCCATTGAAGGCGAACAGATCCCGCTGCGCGAAACCTCATTCGTCTATACCCGCCGCGAACCGCTGGGCGTGGTGGCCGGCATCGGCGCCTGGAACTACCCGATCCAAATCGCGCTGTGGAAGTCCGCGCCGGCGCTGGCGGCGGGCAACGCGATGATCTTCAAACCGAGCGAAGTCACCTCGTTGACGGCGCTGAAGCTGGCGGAGATTTACACCGAAGCCGGCCTGCCGGACGGCGTTTTCAACGTGGTGACCGGCAGCGGCGCGGAAGTGGGGCAGTACCTGACCGACCATCCGGGCATCGCCAAAGTTTCTTTCACCGGCGGGGTCAAAACCGGCAAGAAGGTGATGGCCAATGCGTCGGGGTCGACGCTGAAGGAAGTCACCATGGAGCTGGGCGGCAAGTCGCCCCTGATTATTTTCGACGACGCCGATCTGGATCGCGCCGCCGATATCGCCATGATGGCCAACTTCTACAGCTCCGGCCAGGTGTGCACCAACGGCACCCGCGTCTTCGTGCCGGCGGCGCTGCAGGCGCAGTTTGAGGCGAAAATCCTCGAGCGCGTGAAGCGCATTCGCCTCGGCGATCCGACCGATCCGCAGACCAACTTCGGGCCGCTGGTCAGCTTCGCGCACATGGAGTCGGTGCTGCGCTTTATCGAGAGCGGCAAGAACAGCGGCGCGCGCCTGCTGTGCGGCGGCGAACGCGTCACCCACGGCGAATTCGGCAAGGGCGCTTACGTGGCGCCGACGGTATTCAGCGACTGCCGCGACGACATGGAAATCGTGTGCGAGGAGATCTTCGGGCCGGTGATGAGCATTCTCAGCTACCAGAGCGAAGAGGAAGTGGTGCGCCGCGCCAATGACACCACCTTCGGCCTGGCTGCGGGCGTGGTGACCAACGATCTGGCTCGCGCGCACCGCGTGATCCACCAGCTGGAAGCCGGCATTTGCTGGATCAACACCTGGGGCGAGTCGGCGGCGGAAATGCCGGTCGGCGGCTACAAGCAGTCCGGCGTTGGCCGCGAGAACGGCCTGACGACGCTGGAACACTACACCCAGATCAAATCGGTGCAGGTCGAGCTGGGCGAATACGCCTCGGTATTTTAACTATCCCCGTCGTCTTTCAAGCTACAGCGTTGTTGGCTGCGAGCGCAGACCCCAGTCACTTACTTGAGTAAGCTCCTGGGGCTCTGCGCCCTTGCCGCCTAGCTGTAACTCGAAATCCATAGGGGATATATCTTTTTCGCATCCAAAACTGCCTTGTTATATTCAGCATGCGGAATTCAAGCCATTCGCATCATTCAGGCATACGAATATTTAGGAGATAATGAATGGAATTTGACTACATCATTATCGGTGCCGGTTCTGCCGGCAACGTGTTAGCCACTCGATTGACCGAGGACGCCGACGTCAGCGTGCTGCTGCTGGAAGCCGGCGGCCCGGATTACCGGATGGATTTCCGTACCCAGATGCCGGCCGCGCTGGCGTTTCCGCTGCAGGGCCGCCGCTATAACTGGGCGTATGAAACCGATCCTGAGCCGCACATGAACAACCGCCGGATGGAATGCGGCCGCGGCAAAGGGCTGGGCGGTTCGTCCCTGATCAACGGTATGTGTTACATTCGCGGCAACGCGATGGATTTCGATAACTGGGCCAAGGCGCCGGGTCTGGAAGACTGGACCTATCTGGACTGCCTGCCGTATTTCCGCAAGGCGGAAACGCGCGATATCGGCCCGAACGATTACCACGGTGGCGAGGGCCCGGTGAGTGTCACCACGCCGAAAGCCGGTAACAACGAACTGTTCCACGCGATGGTGGAAGCCGGCGTGCAGGCGGGTTACCCGCGCACCGACGATCTGAACGGTTACCAACAAGAAGGCTTCGGCCCGATGGATCGCACCGTGACGCCGAAAGGGCGCCGCGCCAGCACCGCCCGCGGTTACCTGGATCAGGCGCGTTCACGGCCGAACCTGAAGATCGTTACCCATGCGCTGACCGACCATATCGTGTTCGACGGCAAGCGTGCGGTGGGCGTCAACTATTTGCAGGGCGACAGCAATCAGCTGACTCACGCCAAAGCGCGGCGCGAAGTGCTGCTGTGCGCCGGCGCCATCGCCTCGCCGCAGATCCTGCAGCGTTCGGGCGTCGGCCCGGCGGCGCTGCTGAACAGCCTGGATATCAAGGTGGTGCACGATCTGCCGGGCGTCGGGGAAAACCTGCAGGATCACCTGGAGATGTACCTGCAGTACGCCTGTAAGAAACCGGTGTCGCTGTACCCGGCGCTGCAATGGTTCAACCAGCCGAAGATCGGCGCGGAATGGCTGTTCAACGGTACCGGCGTCGGCGCCAGCAACCAGTTTGAGGCCGGCGGTTTCATCCGCAGCCGCGCAGAGTTCGCCTGGCCGAACATTCAGTATCACTTCCTGCCGGTGGCGATTAACTACAACGGCAGCAACGCGGTGAAAGAGCACGGCTTCCAGGCGCACGTCGGCTCGATGCGTTCGCCGAGCCGCGGCCGGGTGCAGGTGAAATCGAAAGATCCGCGCCAGCACCCGAGCATTCTGTTCAATTACATGGCGACCGAACAGGACTGGCAGGAGTTCCGCGACGCTATTCGCATCACGCGCGAGATCATGGCGCAGCCGGCTTTGGACGAATACCGTGGCCGCGAGATAAGCCCGGGGCCTGAGGTGCAGACCGACGAACAGCTGGACGCTTTCGTGCGCGAGCACGCCGAAACCGCCTTCCACCCGTCCTGCTCGTGCAAGATGGGCGAGGATGAGATGGCGGTGGTCGATGGGCAGGGCCGGGTGCATGGCATGGAAGGATTGCGGGTGGTGGATGCGTCGATCATGCCGCTGATCATCACCGGTAACCTGAACGCCACCACCATCATGATCGCCGAGAAGTTAGCCGATCGCATTCGCCAGCGCGCGCCGCTGCCGCGTAGCACCGCCGACTATTACGTCGCCGGCGATGCGCCGGTGCGCAAGCAGTAACCGACACGCCCTCTCGCCGTTGAGGGGGAGGGCCGCCGTAGCAAGCAACCCCTCTCCATATGCTCTTCCCCCAAGGCGAGGGGGCAACTCTCTTTTATTCCTTATCCCATCATGCCGCCGGCAGCGAGATCGCCTGATCGAAACTGGTGGACGTCGCCATACGCCACATGCGGGCGTAGAACTCGCTTTTGATCTCCGGTTGCAGCAGCGCGCCTGGCTCCAGGTAGTAATAGATATCGGCGTACACTTTGATCTCGGTCGGCGTGATGCGGCGCAGCATATGGTGCGAGGTCAGCTGCTCCGGGCGGCTGACGCCGGCCGCCGCCAGCATGTCCGCCAGCGCTTTCACCGTATTTTGATGGAAGTGGTAGACGCGTTCCGCCTTGTTCGGCACCACCAGCGCCTTTTGCCGCAGCGGATCTTGCGTCGCCACGCCGGTCGGGCAGTGGTTGGTGTGGCAGCTTTGCGACTGGATGCAGCCGACGGCGAACATAAAGCCGCGCGCCGAGTTCACCCAATCTGCGCCGAGCACCAGCACGCTGGCGATGTCGAAGGCGCTGATGATCTTGCCGCTGGCGCCTATCTTGATCTGGTCGCGCAGGCCGCAGCCTACCAGCGTGTTATGCACGAACAGCAACCCTTCGCGCAGCGGCATGCCCATATAGTTGGAAAGCTCGAGCGGCGCGGCGCCGGTGCCGCCTTCCTTACCGTCCACCACGATGAAATCCGGCAGGATGCGGGTGTGCAGCATCGCCTTGACGATGGCGACAAACTCCCACGGATGGCCGATGCACAGCTTGAAACCGACCGGCTTGCCGCCTGACAGCTCGCGCAGCTGCTGGATGAAATGCATCATTTCCAGCGGGGTGGTGAAGGCGCTGTGCGACGCCGGCGAGATGCAATCGACCCCTTCCGGCACGCCGCGGGTGGCGGCGATTTCCGCATCCACCTTTTTCGCCGGCAGAATGCCGCCGTGGCCGGGTTTTGCGCCCTGGCTGAGCTTGATTTCAATCATTTTCACCTGCGGGCTTTGCGCCTGTTCGGCAAAGCGCCGCGGATCGAAATGGCCGTCGGCGGTGCGACAGCCGAAATAGCCGCTGCCCAGTTCCCACACCAGATCGCCGTTGTTTTCGCGGTGATAGCGGCTGATGCTGCCCTCACCGGTGTCGTGGTAGAAGTTACCCTTGGCCGCGCCGAGGTTGAGTGCGCGAATGGCGTTGGCGGAGAGCGCGCCGAAGCTCATGGCCGAAATGTTGAAGATCGACGCGGAGTAGGGCTGGCGGCAGTCGGCGCCGCCGATGGTGATGCGGAAACTGGTCGGGTCGGCAGCTTCCACCGGCCGCATGGAGTGGCCGATGCACTCATAGCCGGTCTGGTAGACGTCCAGCAGGGTGCCGAACGGTTTGTCGCCCATCTCGTTTTTCGCCCGGCGATACACCAGCGTGCGTTGGGTGCGCGAAAACGGGATCTCTTCGTTGTCCTGCTCGAGGAAATACTGGCGCAGTTCCGGACGGATGAATTCGAAGAAGAAGCGCAGGCGGCCGATGATCGGGTAGTTGCGGCAGATGGCGTGGCGCTGTTGCGTGAGATCGTAAATGCCCAGCACCATCAAGCCACCGCAGGCCAGGGCCGGCAGCCAAAACCACGGATAGTTGCGCATCATGATCAAGAAAACCAGGGTGAGCAAGATGCTCAGCACAAAGCAGGTGTAGCGGCTGAATAAGGACGACTTCATAACATCTCCTGATGTTTATTTTAATCCACACGACATGACTCACGGATAATCCGTGTGCAAATCGTAACCAACAGGAGGGGATGTTGTGTGTCTGTTGCTGCTTTGTCGCCGGTTGTTACATTAATTTAACTTGGCGGGAGAGGGCAGGTTGCCGCGCGGCGTACCGCGCAACAAGCCTGGGCAGGTTATTTGCCGGCGACGAAGATGGTGCTCATGCTGCGCAGCCGCAGCTTTTTCATCGCGCTGTATTTCTGCGAAAAGATGGTTTTCGGGTGCGTACCGCGCTTTTCCGCAATGTGCAACAGGCTGTCGCCGCGCAGCAGATTGAAGATCACGTCGCTTTCTGCCGGGCTGAGCTCGCGGGTTTTCTGCACTCTGATGCCGCCCGGTTCTTTGCTTTCCAGCAGCCGCTGGATTTTTTCTTGCAGCGAATAAAGCGGAATGCGGGTAGAGACCAACTCAACGGAAATCCCCAGGATCGACAACAGTTTCACTACCCGCTCGTCGTCATAAAACACCAGCAGACGCGTCTTGCTGTTGTACTGCTGGTGCAGGGACACCAGGCTTTCGATCACGTTGACGCTCTGTTCCAGATTTTGCGAGGTGAAAATCAGCGCGATATCGTGCTTGGTGATCTTCTCAGCTTTGGCGCCGCCGTGCATGAAATCGGAAAACAGGCGGATATCGTACGCGCCGTAGTGTTTCTTCAGCAGCACCGACAGGCCAACATAGCTGTACTTACACTCACTAATCACAAGAACGTTGTTTTTAGACATAGGGCAAACACCAATACCGAGTTAAAAGTATTCAGCTGTAAGAAGCGAGTTCAAATCCTTGATGCTGGATTCCTTCCACAGCTTTCCCTGCAGTGCGTAATATGGCATTTCATCCAGCCATTTCTTGTGTTCGGGAGTTTCAACTCCTTCGATAATTACCTTGTAATGATTAAGGTAAAAGAAGCGCAGCAACGCGCGCATCAAGCCCTCACCGCCGGACTTTTTCATGAAGTCCCAAAGCAGAAAACGGTCGAGCTTAACGAAGCGGAACTGGCTGTTGTACAACGCGGAAAAACCCGCATAGCCAGAACCAAAATCATCGAGCCAAAATGAATAACTATTCAATGACGGATCGCCGTGCACGCGATCTTTCACCAGCCGGGTTGAATTCTCGCTGATCTCAAAATGAATACAGCGCAGGGCATTAATTCTTTCGGCAAAGTGAGTATTCGCCAGCGATTGCAGGGAATAATCGTCAACATTCAAAGTGGCTATCACTTGGTTTTCATGAAACCAGTGTTTGTATTTATCGATCAGATTGATCTGATCCATCAAAATCTCAATCCGGGTGGCGCTGTCCGCGTGACGAAAGAACTGTTCGGGAGAAAAATGGGCGTACTCGCTATTAAACGTAAAGCGAGACAGACATTCAACGGCCAGCAATTGTCCCGATTTCGCGAACATTGGCTGAAAAACATAATTAATGCCGTTATTTTTCTCTCTGAAAGAACTGCTCATTTCCCAATCCTTGGATTGATATTTAACTTATTGATTTTAAATGTTTAAAAAGAAAGTTACTCCAGGTTTATTGGTAAATTTCTTATTTAAAGCTTCAGGATGGCCGAAGCGTGTCGACAGACCATTTAACGCGTAATTCGTGCCGAAGTCCAAACGTCGCAATCTGTTACTAAATGTAAATATTTGGGATAATATTCTGATTTTCAGGCCTTAATGCAAAATCTTGAACTCTGCAGCTTTCCCAAACACAGATTATTCCTATTCATATGAATCGTCAACATCGATCGATAGGTATCCGCCGATAGTTTATTCCTATCAAGAGGGGCCTTATGAATGTTTTAAACGATTTAACATTAAGAATATGCTTAGTCTATATTTCGTCCGGCAATGGATTCATCGGGCTTCATTCCTGACAAGGAGTAGCATCGCTGAATGTACTTTATAAGCGTATTAATTCATCGAGAGTCTAAATATGAAAATCTCTAAACTGTCTGCTGTATTGGCATTGGCTGTAAGCACCGCTGCTATTTCTTCTTTCTCTGCTCAAGCTGCTGACGGTACTATTACTTTCAACGGTAAAGTGACTGACCAAACTTGTACTATCAGCACCCCAGGCGGTAAAGATTTCACCGTAACTCTGCCAACTGTTTCTGCTTCTACTCTGGCAACTCAGAGCGCAACTGCTGGCCGTACTCCGTTCGCGATCAACCTGACCAAATGCTCTAAAGGCCAGGTAGCTACTTATTTCGAACCGGGCGCTACTGTTGATTTCAATACTGGCCGTCTGAACAACCAGGCGCAGACTGATGCTGCAACTAACGTGCAGATCCAGCTGCTGGGCAGTAACAACCAATTCCTGCCTATCCTGGCTGCTGGTGCTAATGGCGCGCAGAATAACTCCCAGTGGGTTACCGTTGCTAACGAAGGCGACTCTGCTGACCTGAACTACTACGCTGAATATTACGCTACCAACGCTGCCGGCGCTGGTGATGTGACTTCTAGCGTTCAGTACACCATCATTTACCAGTAAGTAATATTTCTTTAAGTAATATTCTTATTCGGGTGGGGGAGTTATACCCCCACCGTTTTCCCTTACCGTAGCGATAAGATAATGAAGAACTCATTTAAAAAATACAGCATATTGCTGAGCGCCATGCTTTTCAGTAGCAGCGTTTTTTCCAGTGTCATTATTAACGGTACTCGTATTATTTATCCGGGAAAGCAACGGGAAGTTACCGTCCAATTATCAAATAATGGTGCTTCACCGGCACTTATTCAGTCTTGGATTGATGAAGGCGACGCAAAAACCACACCAGAAAACAGCAAAGCGCCATTTATCGTTTCACCGCCAATCAGCCGTGTTGAACCGGCTACCGGCCAAGCGCTGCGCGTTTCATTGACCACGGCGAGTTTGCCGCAAGACAAAGAATCCTTGTTCTGGTTGAACGTACTGGAGATCCCGCCAGCACCAACCGGGGCAAACAATGGCGCACCTGAAAACTTTTTACAGGTGGCATTCCGTACCCGCGTAAAACTGCTGTATCGGCCGACCGGTCTAGCGGGAGAAGCGAATGATGCGCCGGAAAAACTGCAGTGGCGCTTCAGCGCTGCGGGCGTCAGCGTGAAAAACCCAACGCCGTACTATGTATCATTTACCGAGATTAATGCCGTCGTAAACCAAAAGCGTGTGCCGTTGGCCCCGCACGGCGACATGTTGGCACCCGGACAGGAAAAGACATTGTCCTTCTCCGGCGACAGCGCGCGCATTGCTGACATTGCCTACACCACTATTAATGATTTTGGCGGACGCGTGTCCCGTACTAAGAATAAGCAAAAGTAACTCTTGGAACAGAGCCTCAGGCCCAGAGCAATTTATTTCAGAGGGCGAGCTTAATTTGGTAAAGGAATGCTTGATATGAAAGAGTTACCTATCTCTGCAGCTGTTAAAATGGCGCTGTCCAATTATAAATCGATTCTGCTGTTAACCGGTAGCGCGCTCTGTCTGGCGGCCCCTGCGGCGTCCTGGGCGGAGGGGGGGGCCGATAGCAAAAAGCCGGCGGCACCGGTTGAAGCGACTTTTAACAGCAGCTTCCTGATTGGGGAAGCGCAGGGCGTGGATCTTTCACGATTCCGCGATGGTAACCCGATCTTGGCTGGAAAATATTCGCTCGACGTGTATGTGAACGGCGAGTGGAAAGGCAAAAAAAGTATCGACTTTAAAAACGTGCCGGGGAAAAACAGCGCCGATACCTGTTTTAGCTTACTGTCGTTGGATGAGTTCGGTGTGGATACCTCCACAATGAGCACGGATCCTGCCGTTAATACCGAGACGTGCAAAACGCTGACTCAATGGGTGCCGGAAGCCTATTACCGCTTGGACACAAGTACGCTGCGCATGGATATCAGCATCCCTCAGGCAGCGCTGCGCCGCAGCGCTCGCGGCTATGTCGATCCGCGCTTCTGGGATCGCGGTATTACCGCGGGCAGCCTGTCGTATAACTTCAATGCGTTCAATACCCACAGCTCTGCCAACGGCAGCAACTCCGATTCAACTAATGCATATTTAACGTTGAATGCCGGGTTGAACGTGGCGGGTTGGCAGCTGCGTCACGATTCCAACGTGAACTGGCGTTCTAACGACAGCACCCATTGGCAAAACACCGCGACTTATGCGCAGCGGGCAATGCCGTCTATCCGCGGTATGCTGACGTTGGGCGACAGTTACACCAGCGGTGATTTCTTCAACTCCATCGGTTTTCGCGGCGTGCAGATCGCCACGGACGATCGCATGCTGCCTGATTCATTGAACGGGTATGCGCCGGTTGTGCGTGGCGTCGCGCAAAGCAACGCCCTGGTGGAAGTACGTCAGAATAACCAGCTGATCTACCAAACTACCGTCGCTCCGGGCGAGTTCATCATCAACGACCTCTACCCTACGGGTTACGGCGGCGATCTGAATGTCACCATTAACGAGGCCGACGGCAGCAAACGCCAGTTCAGCGTACCCTATGCTTCGGTAGCGCAGATGCTTCGTCCAGGTATTCAGCGTTATGCCATCACTGCGGGTCGAGTACGCGATGATAATTTAAGCAAGGAACCCGACATGTTCCAGGCGACTTATCAGCGCGGTTTTACCAACATTCTTACGGGATACACAGGCGGGATCGTCAGCGATGGCTATGGTGCAGTGCTGGTGGGCAGCGCGGTCGCGACACCGGTTGGCGCATTTGCGCTGGACGTCACGCAGTCCAATACCCGCTTGAAGCAGGGTGACCAATCGGGCCAGAGCTATAAGCTCAGCTACAGCAAGTTGATGACCGAAACCAACACCAACTTCACGATCGCCGCTTATCGCTATTCGACTTCCGGCTACCTCTCTTTGCAGGATGCCGTCTACTCCCGTGACAATGAGCGCAAGGGTTTAAGCGCAGATGCGGTTAACCGCCAGCGTAGCGAATACCAGCTGACGCTGAACCAAGGGCTGGGCGACAATTACGGTTCCTTGTACATCACCGGTTCGGTACGTGACTACTGGAACCGTGGCGGGAGCACCAAGCAGTACCAGGTGGGCTATAACAACTATTATGGTCGCGTGACCTACGGCCTTTCCGCCATGCGTACTTCGGATATGTACAACCGAGATGAGACTCGCTATTACCTGACACTGTCGATTCCATTCAGCGTCGGTTCGCAAACCCTGAGCCTGAACAGTTCACTGGGCTACACCGACAACGGTTACGACAGCAGCCGTGTGGGCATGAACGGTTCAACCGGCGAAGACAACAACATCAGCTATAGCGCTACGTTAGCCAACGATCGCTCTGGCGGCACCAACAGCAGCGTGAGCGGTGAATACCGTAGCCGTTTCGCCACGATGAACGGGTCCTACAGCTATGGTAAAGATTACCGTCAGTCGTCGATCGGCGCATCGGGCAGCGTGGTTGCCCATAGCGGCGGCGTCACGCTGACACCGCAACGCGGACAGACTATGGTGCTGGTGGAAGCGCCAGACGCCGCTGGCGCGATTGTGACCAACTCGCCAGGCGTTCGTATCGATGACAACGGTTATGCTGTGGTTCCTTATGTTGCACCATATCGCATGACGAGCGTAACGCTCGATCCGAGCGGCATGTCGCGCGATGTTGAATTGGAAAGTAGCAGCCAACAGGTTGCGCCATATGCCGGCGCGGTTGCCCGGCTGGAATTCAAAACAACGAAAGGCCAGGCATTGATCATTCATGCGCTCGGCCCTGATGGCAACGCGCTGCCGTTTGGTGCTGAAGTGCTGGATACCCGTAATCAGGTGGTCGGCATTGTTGGGCAGGGCAGTCGTATCTACTTGCGTACCGAAGCTAAGAAAGGTTTGTTGCAGATTAAGTGGGGCACACAGCCAACGCAGCAGTGCTCTGTCAGCTATAGCGCCAAGGCGCAAAGCAATAATCCTGACTACGAAATTATTGAAGCGAGTTGCAAATGATAAAGTTTACGCGTGTTCCACCGCTGAATAAAGCGTCAGCGAAATGCCTGATGCTGCTCGGACTGCTGATGGCGGGCGGCCAGAGCGCTTATGCCGCCTGTTACGTTAATAATGGCTACAAGGCGCAGGTGATCAACATGAAGCTTGGGCGCGTGCTGGTTACGCCAAGCAGCCAGGTTGGAGACACCTTGGTCACCGGTCAGTTCGCGATTAACCCGGTCTCCGGTTATGGTCGTTGTTATAACGGCGGTAGCGCGATTGGGCAGATCCTCCAGGGCAGCCGGACCAGCTTCAGCAATGTCTGGAGCACCAATATTCCAGGTATCGGGATTCGTTTATACCGTGAAGCGGGGACAATAAGTACTTATTATCCCCACACGTTGGCATTACGGGGTAATACAACCGTCAACCTGAATGGCGGTTACTTTAAGATCGACATTGTGAAAACCGCCGCGCAAACCGGCACTGGCCAACTGGTCCCAGGCAAGTACACGACTTACTATATGGATGGTTCCGGTCAGGGGTTGCCGATGCTGGAATCGATCGTCGACGCCAACAGCCTGACGATCGTGACGTCTACTTGCAACGTGGACAGCGGTTCCAAGAACAAGGTGGTTAATCTGGATACCGTCACTGCAGCTTCGTTTGGCGGCGTAGGTTCAACACAGGGTGAAAAAGCATTTGATATCAATATCAATTGCGTTGGCGGCGTTGGCGAGGATCTGTTGCCAGGCAGTGCGGGACAAGGGATCGTCAATGTGCGTTTTGACTATACGCAGGATGCTTCCAATGCACCTGGGGTGATCAAATCCGAGCCTGGCGCCAACACAGCATCCGGTGTTGCCGTCCAGCTGTTGACCGGCAATACGACCCAGCCGATCAAGAATGGCGATGCGGTCAATGCCGGACGTACCATTCCCAACCAGGCCAATACCTTAACGCTGCCGCTGAAGGCACGCTACTATCGTACCGGTTCGACGATTAAAGGCGGCAATATCAAGTCGACCGCCACCTTTACCATCGAGTACAACTAAGTCGCGTTCCGACGAAAAAGCCAATGGGGTTTATCCATTGGCTTTTTTGCGTTATCGCTTAACGCAGCCCCATCCAGCTGATGCAAACGCCTTCCGGCGGCTTGCCCGCATACCAACGAGGCAGCGTAGGGGCATCGTGGCGCGGTTCGGCCTCCGCCTCTACCGGCTGCGCCGGCCATTCCGCGACGTCCCAGCGGGTGGTGCGGCGATAGACCGCCGGGGTTTTGCCAAACTGTTTCTTGAAGGCGCGTGAGAACGAAGGCTGAGAGTCGAAATGGTATTGCAGGGCGATATCCAGGATCGGGCGTGGGCTGGAACGCAGCGCCTGCGCCGCCTGCGAAAGACGCCGCTCGCGGATATAGCTGCCGAGCGCGTGGCCGGTGGTGCTGCGGAACATGCGCTGCAGGTGCCATTTGGAGTAGCCCGACTTGGCGGCGACGTTATCCAGCAGCAGCGGCTGGTCCAGATGAGTTTCAATCCAGTCTAGTAAATCGTGAATGATATTGACGCGATCCATGGTTTTAGTTCTCCCGCAAAAACGACATTCAGGTCACAGTGACTTAGCTTAATTATCCAAGAATATGCTTTGATAATAGGCGTGAGTGCGCCGTTACGCAAGGGTAAACCGGGGGTAAAAAGGTGACCAAAAATGCTCTTTGAATCGCAGGGGGATAAAGGAAAGGCCGCATAAAGCGGCCTTTTCAGCAGGAAACGAGTGGAAAATCAGTTGGTTTCCGGCTTCACTTCAATGTAGTTCAGACCCAGTACGCTGCTGGTGTAGCCGCGGATCTTATTGGTCATCTCGATATCGCCGTTCAGCTTGTGGCCGTAGGACGGGATGATCTCTTTCAGCTTGCTCTGCCATTCCGGCGTCGCCACTTTGTCTTTGAACACGGTTTCCATCAGGTGCAGCATGATTGGCGCAGCGGTGGAAGCGCCCGGCGAAGCGCCCAGCAGAGCGGCGATGCTGCCGTCTTCAGAGCTGACGACTTCGGTGCCGAACTGCAGCACGCCGCCTTTATCTGCGTCTTTCTTGATGATCTGTACGCGCTGGCCTGCGGTCCACAGCTTCCAGTCTTCCTGCTTGGCGTCCGGGAAGTACTCTTTCAGCGCGGCGAAGCGATCGTCGTCGTTCATCATCAGCTGGCCGACCAGGTATTTCACCAGATCGAAGTTATCCAGGCCGACGTGGGTCATCGGCATCAGGTTCGAGGTGCTCAGCGAGTGCAGCAGATCGAACAGCGAACCGTTCTTCAGGAACTTGCTGGAGAAGGTGGCGAACGGCCCGAACAGCAGCACGCGCTTGCCGTCCAGCATGCGGGTATCCAGGTGCGGCACGGACATCGGCGGCGAACCTACGCTGGCCAGGCCATACACTTTGGCCAGGTGCTGGTTGGCGATCGCCGGGTTGGTGGTGACCAGGAACTGGCCGCCGACCGGGAAGCCGCCGTAGCCGTCGGCTTCAGGGATGCCGGATTTCTGCAGCAGGGTCAGGGACGCGCCGCCTGCGCCGATGAACACGAACTTGGCGTTAACGGTGGTTTCTTTACCGTCGCGGTTCAGATCGGCAACGGTCACGCTCCAGGTCTGGTCGGCGTTGCGCTTGATGTCGCGCACTTCGTGGCTCAGGTTCAGCTTGAACTTGTCGCTGGTGCTCAGCGCGTCAACCAGCTGGTGGGTGATCACGCCGAAGTTGACGTCGGTACCCAGCGGCATGCGGGTCGCGGCGATTTTCTGCGCCGGATCGCGGCCGTTCATCACCAGCGGCGCCCACTGTTTGATTTGCGCAGGATCTTCGGAGTATTCCATGCCGCGGAACAGGGTGCTGTGCTGCAGCGCCGCGTAGCGTTTACGCAGGAAGTTGACGTTGTCGTCACCCCACACGAAGCTCATGTGCGGCACGCTGTTAATGAAGGATTTCGGATCTTTCAGGACAGCGTTCTTCACCTGATAAGACCAGAACTGGCGGGAGATTTCGAAAGACTCGTTGACCTTCACCGCCTTGCTGATGTCAATGGTGCCATCGGCTTTTTCCGGCGTGTAGTTCATTTCGCTGAAGGCGGAGTGGCCGGTACCGGCGTTGTTCCAGCCGTTGGAGCTCTCTTCCGCCACGCCGTTCATGCGCTCGTACATGTCGATGGTCCAGGTCGGCTCCAGCTCATGCAGATAGGTACCCAAGGTGGCACTCATGATGCCGCCGCCGATCAACACCACGTCGACGGTTTTATTCTTCTCTTCAGCCGCTGCCTGCTGCGTAACGCTAAACAGGCTGAGGCTGAAAATCAGGACGAGTAATTTTCTCATTGAATTAAATCTCTTGTGTGTAAATTCTACTCATTGCAGGTGAAAGAATTTAGCGGGAGTTACCCTGGAAAATAGTGAAGCCGACCGCCCGGCGTGAGCCGATAGGCAGCGATAATGCCTTTTTGTTAATAGGGTTTTTAACGAAAAGTGAACTATTGCAGGCCGTCCGGATGCAAATTGATCGGTTCACGTTACTGGCGGGGTATTATTGTTTGCGAGAATGTTAAAAACTACTTTTGTAACTAAAAAAAATGAATATAAGCAAAAATAGGCCGGTTGCTGCCGCAGGAATAAACAGATAGGGGGGAAAGGGCGTATAACCGCGTTATTTTCAGGGGCTAATTGTCGCGCGATTAAACGTTATTTCGTTATCACACAATAATTGCGGTTAAATTGCAAATATACATCGGTAACCCATAATAAATGGCCGCCGCTACGGGCGGCCAGGATTCACAAGGTGGTTACTTGATGCCCATCGCATCGCGCATGGTGAAGAACAGATCGGTCTGATCGGTCAACCCCACCACGTTGGCGGCGTGCGGGCCGTAGGCCGCGACGCGCAGCTGGGTGCCGGTGTGCCCCTGCGATTCTTCTTCCGAGTTGCCGTAGCTCAGGGTCATTGGCGCGCCGTCTTTGGTGGTCAAGGTCTGGGTCAGGCCCGGCGCTTTGGCGTCGGCGGCGACAATCTGGCTGGAGTGCGCGTGGTCGGCGGTGACGATCACCAGCGTGTTGCCGTCGGCGCGGGCGAAGGCCAGCGCTTTTTGCACCGCTTCGTCCAGATCGACGGTTTCACCAATCTGCCCGCACGGGTTGGCGGCGTGATCCTGCTTATCGATCGACGCGCCCTCTACCTGCAGGAAGAAACCGTTCGGGTTGTCTTTCAGCAGCGCGATCGCTTTTTCGGTCATCGCCGCCAGCGTTGGCGTGGCCGCGGTGCGCGCCGGGTTGTTTTCGCAGGTTACCGCCGGCTTGTCGAGGTTGCCGTGATAGCTGGCTTTCGGCCCCAGCCAGCGCACCGGCATGTTGCCGTCGGCGAACAGGCCCAGCAGCGGTTTTTGCTGATTGGCCAGGGTAACGGCCTGCAGTTCATCCGCGTTGCTCACCCACTGGTAACCCTGCGCTGCCGCCTGGTCCTTCAGCGATTTTCCTTGCCATTCGCCGCTTTTCGCCAGTTGGTTGAAGGACTTCGCGCCGCCGCCCAGCGTGACGTCGGCGCGGGTTTTCAGCAGCTGCTCGGTGATGGAGCCGCGGCCGCCGTTTTCCAGCGCGTTAGCGGCGCATTTCTCGCTGGTTTCCTCCGGGCCGTAGCATTTGCGCGAGGTGACGTGCGACACCAGCGCCGCCGGCGTGGCGTCCTGCAGTTCGGCGGTGGAGACGTTGCCGGTGGCCTTGCCGGCCGCCTTGGCGATCTCCAGCAGCGTTGGCTGGTCTTTGCCGTTCACGTCCACGCCGAGCGCGCCGTTATAGGTTTTCACCCCGGTGGCCCAGGCGGTGGCGGAGGCGGCGGAGTCGGTCACGTAATCCGGTTTGTGGGTTTTCTTGTCCAGCGAGTAGTGGGTGTATTGCCCGGTCAGCGGCAGAGCGTCGATGCCCTTGAAGTAACCGCCTGCGCCTTCGGCGTAGTTACGCGCGGCGGTGATCTCGGAATCCCCCATGCCGTCGCCGATCAGCAGGATCACGTTTTTCACCGTTTTGTCCGACAGCGACGCCTTCAGCGCGGCGGTCTGATCGCCGGCCAGGCGACGGGCGCCGCCCGGCTCGGTGAGGGTGCCGCGCGCGGCGCGCTCGGTCAGGCCATCGACATTGGCCGAGGTTTCCGCCGCGATGGCGGAGGAACAGAGCAGGGCGGACAGCACGGCGCCGGCGATCAGGGATACAGCAGGTTGCATGGGGTAAGCTCCTTGTCGTAATACAACAATGTAAATAACATCAAATTGTTACGTAAGGAGAGTAGAGCAGGGGGATGACAATTTTATGACAGCGAGAGACGGGATGGCCCGGCGGCCACCCCGTTTGGCGTCAGGCCGCGCGCGCCGGGATAGCCAGCCCACGCTGCACTGCCGGCCGCGCCAGACCGCGCTCCAGCCACTGCGCGACGCGGGGGAAACTGTCGAACTCCACCAGCTCGCGGGCCTCATAAAAGCCGATCAGGTTACGCACCCAGCCCAGCAGCGAGATATCGGCGATGGTGTAGTCCGCGCCCATGATCCAGTCGCGGCCCTCCAGGCGCGTTTCCAGCACGCCGAGCAGGCGTTTCGATTCGTTCTTGTAGCGCTCCAGCGGCCGTTTGTCTTCATACTCGCGCCCGGCGAATTTGTGGAAGAAACCGAGCTGGCCGAACATCGGGCCGACGGCGGCCATCTGGAAGAACACCCACTGAATGGTTTCGTAACGCTGCGCCGGATCCTGCGGCAGGAAACGGACGCTCTTTTCCGCCAGGTAGAGCAGAATGGCGCCGGATTCGAACAGCGGCAGTGGCCGGCCGCCGGGGCCATCGGGATCGATGATCGCCGGGATCTTGCCGTTCGGGTTCAGCGCCAGAAATTCCGGCGTCCAGGTTTCGTTGTTGCCGATGTCGATCAGGTGCGCCTCATAGGGCAGGCCGATCTCTTCCAGCATGATGGACACTTTGACACCGTTCGGCGTCGGCAGGGAATAGAGCTGCAGCCGTTCCGGGTGCTGAGCCGGCCAGCGTTTGACGATCGGGAATTGGGTGGAATCGAGCATGGAAACTCCTCGGGTTGGCGGGGGCGCTTAAGCGTACCCTTTGAGTATTGCAGTAAAACTACCCCGCCGCCGGGTTACACCGTGAGGTCAAAATGTGCGGCCAGCGCTTTTTTACCGGCGGGGGTCAGCTGCAGCTCGCGGCTGTCGAGTTGGCGCACGATCCAGCCGCGTTGAATAAAGGCGACCAACAGCGCGGCGCCCAGCGCGCCGCCGAGGTGAGAACGGCGTTCGCTCCAGTCCAGACAGCCGCAGGCGAAACGGCGGCGGGTGGGGGCGGGGGAGCAATCGACGCCTAACCGCGTCAGCGCGGCCTGACCGGCGTCGCTTAACCGGTAGTCTTCTTCACCGACCAGCCAGTTCAGCGCATGTAGCCGATCGTGCAGCTTTACCGCCACCTCGCCCGCCATATGGTCGTAGCAGGTGCGAGCATATTGCAGCGTGGTGGGCGTGCTGCTTTTCACCGACGGGCGTGGTACGCCCGCCAGCGCCATCAGGCCTTCCAGCGCGTCGGCCACCGGCTGACCGGCCAGCCGGAAATAGCGATAGCGCCCCTGTTTGACGCAGGCGATCAGCCGCTGTTCCAGCAGTTTCGCCAGATGCGCGCTGGCGGTGGACGGGGCGACCTCGACCGCCGCGCTGAGCTCGGTGGCGGTGTAGGCGCGCCCGTCCATCAACAGGCACAGCATGCGCGCCCGGGTGCGGTCGGCGATGGCGGCGCTCAGCGCCGCGAAACGATCTTCGATGTCGATGTTATGCATACTTCGAGGTTAGACGAAGTATGACTGCGCGTCCATTGCTAGCCTGTGGTTATCGCACTCTGGGCCTGTGCGTCTGTGTTCGCTGGATATTGATGAGCGGGCGTTAGAATCGGTGCGATGGCTACAATGTGCGCGCACCTGAATGTTACCGTTGAGAGGAAACGATATTGATCGCCGTGATTTTTGAACTGCAGGCCGCCGACGGGCAGCGCGATACCTATTTGGCGCTGGCGGCGGAGCTGAAGCCGCTGCTGGCGCAGATCGACGGATTCATTTCCATCGAGCGTTTTCAAAGCCTGGCCGATCCTGCGCGCCTGCTGTCGCTCTCCTTCTGGCGCGACGAGGCGGCGGTGCAGCAGTGGCGCAATCTCGAGCAGCACCGGGCGGCGCAGGCGCGCGGCCGTGGCGAGGTGCTGGCGCAGTATCGGCTGCGGGTGGCGGAGGTGGTGCGGGACTACGGGCTGGAGAGTCGCGATCAGGCGCCACAGGATAGCCGTTGCTATCACCACACCTGAAAAAAGCCCGCCGGCGGCGGGCTTTCGTCTGCTATTTCGCTTCGCTGCCCACTTTCATTGCTCCGGCGTAGCTGGCGCCCATCCCCCAGGCGGCGCCGTGGTCGCGGGCGATCTGCAATACGCCTCCCGCCGTGGCTTTGCGGCTCCAGTCCTGCTGCCATTCCAGCATTAATGCCACCCAGTTGATAGGGGTGGCGCCCGCCTGTATCAGACGCTGCATGGCGTTGTTTTGGCTGTCTGGCGTAATGTCGCCGGTGACGTCCGACAGGATATAAACCTCATAACCCTCGCCCAGGGCAGACAGCGCCGGCAGCATCACGCAGCTGGCGGTCCACAGCCCGCCGATGATGATTTTCTTGCGGCCGGATTGTTTGATCAGATCCACCACGCGCCGATCCTGCCAGACGTTGATGGCGGTGCGATCGTACACCTGCAGGTCCGGGCGTGCCTGCGTCACCGGCTGGAATACCGGCCCGGCGAAGCTTTTGGCGTTAGCCGAGGCCAGAATGGTCGGCACGTTGAACACCTTGGCGGCCTTGGCGATACCGGCGGCGTTATTCACCAGATTGGTTTGGTCGATAGAGGAAATGGTCATGCCGAACATGTCCTGCAGATCGACCAGCAGCAGCAGACTGTTGTCGGCGGTCAGCGGTTGCACATAACCCGCCTGGCGGCTGTCGGCGGCGGGGGATTGCGCCAGCCCGGCGACGGGGGCGGTGGCGGCGCTCAGGCCGAGCATCAATGCGAACAGGGTCTTTTTCATTATTAACTCCATATTTATCAGCAGATTAAATTCACTTCCCATTCAGGGGAGTGGTTGAATAAAGTCTACTGAGGTTGTTGAGGTTAATAATCTATGGTTTATTGAATTAATAATTAACTTGTAGGACATAATATGGACGTGCTACTGACGATGCGCGCCTTTCGCCGCGTGGTTGAGCGCAACAGTTTCTATAAGGCGGCGGAGGATCTGGCGATCACGCCGGCGGCGTTGAGCAAGCAGATTAAACAGTTGGAGAACCGGTTGGGGACATTGTTGCTGGTACGCACCACCCGCAGCATGAGCCTGACCGAAGCCGGGCAGCTCTATTACCAGGAAGCCTGCCGATTGCTCGGCGAGTTCGACGCGCTGGAGCAGACGGTTGCCGCCAGCGTGCAGCAGGTCTCCGGCACGCTGCGGGTCAATGCGCCGCTTTCGTTCGGCCTGACGGTGCTGTCGCCGCTGCTGCCGCCGTTTATGCAACGTTACCCGCAGCTGCAGGTGGAGCTGACGCTGGACGACAGGGTATTGGACGTGGTGGCGGCCGGCTTCGATATTTCCTTGCGCATTCGCCGACGGCTGCCGGATTCTTCCCTCAGCGCCCGGGCGCTGGGTGAAGTGCACCAGCGAATTTGCGCCGCGCCCGGCTATTTGGCGCAGCACGGCGTGCCGCAAACGCCGAATGACTTGCAGCGGCACAGCTGTCTGGCCTATTCCCTGGCGGAACGGCCGGGGCAGTGGCAGTTCACCGCCGGCGAGGAGAGCTTGAGCGTGACGTTCATTCCCCGGTTGATCGCCAACAACAGCCTGATGCTGCGGGATATGCTGGTGGCGGGATTGGGCATCGGTTCGCTGCCGTCGTTCGTGGCGGATCCCGAAATCGCCGCCGGCAGGCTGGTGCGGCTGTTTCCTGAACAGATTGCCGAAGTGCATCAGGTCTTCGCGGTTTACCCGACGCGCCGGCATGTGCAGCAGAAAGTGAGTTTATTCACCGAGTTTGTGCGAGAACAGGGATTGATGACGGCGAATTGACAACGGCGCACGGTTGTCATATTCATTAGCTATGAAAAAATCTTACCGACCATTCGCGCAAATTATTATCACCATGCTTCGTGTGGTGGGATAGCGCGTGTGTCGCCAATAAAAAACCCGCCGGCAAGGCGGGTTTTTTTATCCCCCTCCGGCAACGACCGGAGAACGTCATGAAAACCTACCCTGCAGTTTTACACCTGATGTGCGGCAAGGCCGGCGCAGGCAAATCGACGCTGGCGCAGCGTTTGGCACAGCAACCGCAAACGCTGTTGCTGGTCGAAGATGCGTGGCTGGCGACACTGTATGAACAGGAGATGGCCAGCCTGCAAGACTATGCGCGCTGTTCCGAACGGTTACGGCGGGCGCTGGGCGGGCACCTCGTTCAGCTGCTGCGCGGCGGCTGGTCCGTGGCGCTCGATTTCCCGATGAATACGCCGGACAGGCGGCGCTGGGCCAAAGCGTTGGCGGAGGAGGCCGGCGTCGCGCACTGCCTGCATTTTCTCGACGTCAGCCATGCGCAGTGCCTGAGCCGGATAACGCTGAGAAACGCGCGCGGCGAGCACCCGTTTACACTGAGCGAAGCGGAGTTTGAGCGCCTGGCACAGTACTTTGTTCCCCCGGCGGAAGAGGAAGGGATGACCGTTTTGCGTTATGGCGAACAGAACTGAAAACCGGCGCCATGACGGCGCCGGCAACAAGGTTAGGATTCGGCGTTAAACGCGTTGTGGAAGGCGACTTCCGCACACGGCAGCGCGCCCTGGAAGGCGATGGCGCGGAAGTAGTCTTGCGGCACGCCCGGCAGGGTCAGCGCGGTCTGCGCCTGGAAGCCGAAACGGCCGTAATAGTTCGGATCGCCCAGCACCACGCAGCCTGCGGCGTGCCGTTCCTGCAGTTCGGCCAATAGCTGGCGGATCAGCCGGCTGCCGATCCCCCGGCTCTGACTGGCTGGCAGCACCGACACCGGCGCCAGCCCGTACCAACCGGCGGTGCCGTTGCTGAGTATGACCGGCGAGACGGACGCGTGCCCGATCGGTGTACCATTGTGCTCAGCGACCAGCGACAGGGTGAGAGCGCCTGCCGCGCGCAGCGCGTTGACGATAAACTGCTCGGTGTGGCTGCTGTGTTCGGCATGCAGGAACGCGGCGGCGGTCAGGGTGGCGATGGCGCCGACGTCGGCCGGCGTTTCGTGGCGTAAAGTGATGTTCATGGTTGTATCCTGATTAAATAAGGCTGAGCCGACCGGGCTACCTGCCCGGCCGGTATCGATGATTAACGGTTATCCAGCTGCGCACGCACGGCCTTGAGCCCGGCGAAGGTGACGCGATAAGGGCGCCCCTGGCGAGAGAGGATCAGGCGTTTGGTTTTGAGTTTGGTGAAGACGGCCAGCGAGCAGTCGGCCAGGCCGAGCCCTTCGCGGGTGTAGCATTCGACGTGGGTGACGCGACCGGCGTCGTTGCGGGTGAAGGCGATATAGCCTCCTTTGGCCAACACGTGCAGCACGCGTTGTTCCGCTTTGGAAATGTTCATGTTGGGAGATCCTGTAATAACCCCAGATACGCGCATCCCCGCGCAAACGCGCGTCGGATACGTCAGAGTCCCTCGCCATACGGCAAGGAAGCGACTATCGGGTGGTTACAATCTCCAACATACAGGCCTCGGGCAGTGAAAAACGCCAGGGCGGCGTTTCAGCGCAGATAATGTAGCCAATGGCCGGTTGGCTGTCAATTTGCCGGCGGCGCGGGCCGCCGGCGCAAGGCCAATCAGAAAGGCTTGGTCGGCAGGTATTTGCCGTCCAGGGTGATCACCGCGCGTTCACCACCGTCCGGATCGGCGACCTTTTTGATATCCAGCTTGAAGTTGATGGCGCTGATGATGCCGTCGCCGAACTGCTCGTGCACCAGCGCTTTCAGCGTGGAGCCGTAAACCTGCAGCATTTCATAGAAGCGATAAATGGTCGGATCGGTCGGCACGCCGCCAGGAATGCTGCCGCGCAGCGGGATGGTTTGCAGCAGCAGCACCGCCTCTTCGTCCAGCCCCAGCTTGGCCGCTACCGTGCGCGCCGCCGGTTCCGGCAGCGCATGCTGCCCCAGCAGCGCGGCGGTGACGAACGCCAGGCTGAGACCGGTGCCCTCGGCCAGCGCGTCGAACGTCAGGTTATGGCGGATCTTGGCGGCCATAATGGTGTCAGTGAGCGCTTCGCGCGGGGCGGCGTTATGCAGAGAGTGTGTCATGTTAGCTCCTTTTGTTGGCTTAAAAACGGGCGATCGCCGGGGTGGCGGTCACGTCGGGATGGGTGGCGAGCGGCACGAAGCGGCGGGTTTCGCCGTCCAGCGCCTCGATAGCGCCGCTGGCGATGTCATAGACCCAGCCGTGCAGCGTCAGGCGACCCTGATCCAACGCCAGGGCGACGGAAGGGTGCGTTTTGATGTTGTTGAGCTGGGCGATGACGTTTTCGCGCACCATCGACGCGACCCGGGCCTCGTCGGAGGCGTGCGGATAAGCCTGATTGACCGCCTTCGCGGAATCGGCGTAACGCAGCCAGCCGGCGACCGTCGGCAGGTGATCCAGGCACTGGCAGGTGGCGATGGCGGTCATCGCGCCGCAGTCGGAATGGCCGCAGATCACGATATCTTCCACGCCCAGCGCGGCGACGGCGTACTCGACCGAGGCGGTAACCCCGCCGGGTTCTGGGCCGAAAGAAGGCACGATGTTACCGGCGTTGCGGATCACGAACAGATCGCCCGGCTCGCGCTGGGTGACCAGCTCCGGTACCAGGCGGCTGTCGGAACATGAGATAAACAGGGTGCGCGGGTTTTGGCGGGTCGCCAACTGCTGAAACAGCGCCGTGCGTTCAACAAAGGCTTCGCGCTGGAACTTCAGGAAGCCTTCAATCACCTCTTTCATCCGTTTCTCCATTGGGTGTCGTTATGCGATGGCGGCATGATGAACGCTTCTGGCTATAGGGTCTAAGACCCATTTATAATGCCGGTTATAGGTTTTACTAATAGCTGGGGCGCTATGCTGCTGCGACACATCCGTTATTTTCTGGCCGTTGCCGAACAGGGCAACTTTACCCGCGCCGCCGAAGCGCTGCACGTCTCGCAACCGACGCTGTCTCAACAGATCAAGCAGTTGGAAGACACATTGGGGGCGCCGCTGTTCGATCGCAGCGGCAGAGCCGTGCGCCTGACCGACGCCGGTGAGGCGTGGATGCGCTATGCGCGCTTGGCGCTGCAGGATCTGGACGCCGGCGCGCGGGCGATCCATGACGTGGCGACGCTGGCGCGCGGCCATTTGCGGCTGGCGATGACGCCGACCTTCACCGCCTATCTGGTGGGGCCGGCGATCGATGCGTTCTACCGCCGCTATCCGGGGATTACGCTGAGCGTTGAGGAGATGGCGCAAGAGCGAATTGAGGTGCTGCTGGCGCAGGATCGGCTGGATCTGGGGATCGCCTTCGAGATGGCGCAGTCGGCGGAGGTGGAAGCGGCGGCGTTGTTCTGTGAGACGCTGGAGCTGATGGTCGGCGCCGACCATCCCCTGGCGGTGCATCGCCGGCCGCTGACGTTGGCGGAGTGGCAACATCTGCCGCTGGCTTTGCTGAGCGGCGACTTCGCCACGCGCCAGTTTATCGATCGCTACTGCACGCAGCTGGGATTTCGGCCGCAGGTGGCGGTGGAGGCCAACGCGCTGGGCGCCATCGTCGAGATCGTGCGGCGCGGGCAGCTCGCCACGCTGCTGCCGGCCGCCATTGCGCGCGAGAACCGGCAGTTGAAAAAAGTGGCATTGGCCAACGCCATGCCGGTGCGGCAGGCAGTGTGGCTGCAGCGCAAAGGCGCCTACCGCAGCGCCGCCGCGCAGGCGTTTATTGCCGTCTTGCAGGAACAGGGCGTTACGCCAACGCCCCCCAGCGCTACGTCATCCCCAGCAGATGCACCAGCCCGAAGCCGAGGCAAATCAGCGAGCTGACGACGATAAAGCGCTGGCTGCGGCCGGTATCGCGCAGTGCGAAGGGGCCGGCGACGCCGCGCAGCAGGTAGATGAAGGTAATGATAAACAGCGCGGGACGCAGCAGCGGCAGCGGTGCGATCAGGCCCGCGCCGGAAAGCGCATACAGCGCCCAAATAAACAGCACCGCGTGATACCGGCGGTGACGACGGCCGGGAACTTTTTACCCGCTTCCGCCGCCTTAATGAAGCGTTCGCCGGCGCCGCATAGCCGGTAGCCGCGCGGCCCGGCGGCGATCACCCAGATATGCAGCAGCGCGGCGATGGCGCTCAGCGCCGCGCCGATCAGCAGCGCGGTGTTATAGAGGTGCGGCATGGTAGCGCTTCCCTGTCAGAAAAGTGGTTGGCATGAAGCGTAGACCAGAAAAGGCGACTTAACCGAACGTAACAGGGAAGAGGAGCAAGTAATGAGGGGATGCTGAGCGCTTTGGCGCTGTGGAGCGGGCTGGCGATGGCGCAACCTGCGGCGCTGATGCTGCCCAGGGAAGACGGTTCGAGTATTCATTACTATCTGGACGCCGCGGTACCCGGGCAATCGTCGGCGGCGCTGTTGGTGATCCTGCAAGGATCGGATTGCAACAGCGTGCGGCATATCCGCCTGCTGGCGCCGTTGCGGCAGGTGTTACCCGCCGCAGACCTGCTGACGGTGGAGAAATACGGCATCGACGACCGGTTGCCGTACCGCGAAGAAGTCCCGCGGCAGGATTGCCCGGATGCTTTTGTGCAGCATGACACGCCGCAGCGGCGGGTGAGTGATGTCACCCAGGCGCTGCAGGCGGTGATTGCGCGCAACGGCTATCAAAAGGTCGTGGTGCTGGGAGGCAGCGAAGGGGCGGTGATCGCCAATCTGGTGACGGCCTCCTCGGGCCGGATTGACGCCACCCTCGCGTTCAGCGGTGGCGGGCGCCGGTTTATCGACGACGTGCGCCACAGCGCTGCCGGCGCGCCGAAGGAAGAGGTGGCCGGGCTGAACGCATTTTTACAGCAGGTGATGACGGCGCCGCCGTTCCCCCTGAACGCCAGCGATCATGGCTATGACTGGTGGCATGGCATGCTGAACATCGATCAACTCGCCACCCTGCGCAGCATCAAGACGCCGGTGCTGATCGTGCAGGGCGACCAGGATCGCGCCGTTTCGCCAGGTGCGGTCGACAATATGATCGGCGAATTGCGGGCCGACGGCAAAACGAACATTACCTATGTCAATTACGCTGGATTGGACCATGTGATGCGGCGCGAAAATGGCACCAGCGAGATGGCGCGGGTGGTGGTGGACATGCGCGCGTGGCTGGAGAAGCAACTGCGCTGACCGGCCACCCGGGGGCCTTACTCGGTGTGGCGCTCCTGGAACAGCAGAGTGGCAATCAGACTGACGGTCAGCATGCCGGTCACGTACCACGCCGGCGCCAGCGGGTTGCCGCTGGTCTCCAGCAGCCAGGTGACGATCAGCTGCGCCGAGCCGCCGAACAGCGTCACGCCGAAGGCGTAAATCATCGAGGTGCCGGTGGCGCGCACGTGGCGCGGCAGCGCCGAGACGATCAGCATGGTGCTGGCCAGCATGTTGATGCCTAGCGCGCCGATCAGCAGGATGCGGAAGACGATCGCCAGCCACAGGGTTTGCGTGGCGCTGAGGAACCAGAAGGTCGGGTAAATCAGGATCAACGCCGCAAAGATCGAGAACAGCAGCGGCCTTTTGTAATTCTGGATCCGATCGACATAGCGCCCGGCGTAATAGACCGCCACGATTTGCACCACGGAGGCGATACAGCTGAACAGATAGGCAGTCGGGCCGGCGATGTGGTAGGTCTGCATCATGTAGGTCGGCATGTAAAGCAGAACCACATAAACCATCACGGTGCCGGACATGATGACCAGCACCCCCAGCAATAGGTCTTTAGCATGGTTGCTCACCAGATCCCATACCGGATTCAGCGGTACCCGCGCACGATCCGGCTGTTCGCCGCTGTAGGTCTCTTCCAGGTGCTTACGGATATAGACGCCGACCGGAATGATCAGCAGGCCGATGATGAACGGCACGCGCCAGCCCCAGGCATACAGCGCCTCTTCCGACAGAAAATAGGTGAGCGCCAGCCCGCAAGAGGCGCCGAGCAGGGCGCTGACGCCCTGGCTGATGGCCTGCCAACTGACGAAAAAGCCGCGCTGATTGGCCCCGGCGGACTCCAGCAGTAGCGTGGTCGCTGAGCCCACTTCACCGCCGGCGGCGAAGCCCTGAATCAGGCGGCCGACTACGATCAGCACCGGTGCCAGAACGCCGATTTGCGCATGGGTTGGCGCGAAGGCAATCAGGGCGGTGCCGACGCCCATCAGCACGATGGTCATCAGCATGGCGGCCTTGCGGCCGACCCGGTCGGCATAGGCGCCCAGCACCATGCTGCCCAGCGGGCGCATGATAAAGCCGACGCCGAACACCGCCACCGACATCAACAAAGAGCCGTAGGCGCTGTCGCTGGGAAAATAGAGTTTGCCGATGATGGCGGCAAAGAAGCTGTACACGGTGAAGTCGAAAATCTCCAGGCCGTTGCCCAGGCTGGCACCGACAATGACTTTGTATTTTACCGCGCTTTTCTCCGCCGTTTGGCTTTTGGGCAAGGTTTTTTCAGCAGTGTTCATCGTTATCTCTCGCGATAGGTGGACGGTGTGTTGTTATTATTTTCTGGCCACAGACGGCGTTATCTGGTGCGGCGATAACCGAGACCCGAAACGCCAACAAAATGGCAACGTCACGTTTACATATACTTGTATGTACAATTCTATGCAATATGAGGGCGATTAACGGGATAATGCTGGTTTGATTTTTTTAACTTTTTGTATTTATATGTTTTTTTTGAATTTATGACGTGTGGTAGTGAGGTGGTTTAGTGCCGATTTAGTGAGCTGTCGCGCATTAATCATCGAAAAACCCCTGGCATTTAAGAAGGCGGTCACAAAATATCGCGTATAGCAGAATATGTGGCGATAGTCGGCAAGAAATAGAATTAAATAGAAGTGTGTTGACTGTATCAATGATTCTCAAGAGGTATTCAGGTGCGATTTATTCTTACCTGGTGCGGTATCTGGCGAGAATGTATTTCATTTTTTATTTTAATTAATCCCGATAATTAATATGTTTTGTGAATTTGTTCGAGCTATTGTATGGTTTGCTGAGCGAAGCCTCCCCGTGACTTTCATCGGTATTATCCAACGCAGGTATGATTCATCCGTCGGCGCCGCTCAAAATGTCACCAAAACTTCCCGCGATCTCTGCACCCCGTTGTGGCATAATGCGCGCCAAATCACATTCCCTATGTATAAAGAGCGAGCGCTGTGTTAAGCACCAACAACATCACCATGCAGTTCGGCAGCAAGCCGTTGTTTGAAAACATCTCTGTCAAATTCGGCGGCGGCAACCGTTACGGCCTGATCGGCGCCAACGGCTGCGGCAAGTCCACCTTTATGAAAATCCTCGGCGGCGATTTGGCGCCGACCGGCGGCAACGTGTTCCTCGATCCGAACGAGCGTCTGGGTAAACTGCGTCAGGATCAGTTTGCCTTCGAACAATACAGCGTGCTGGACACCGTGATCATGGGCCACACCGAGCTGTGGGCGGTGAAGGAAGAGCGCGACCGCATCTATGCCATGGCGGAGATGAGCGAAGAAGACGGCTATAAAGTGGCCGATCTGGAAGTCGCCTACGGCGAGATGGACGGTTACACCGCCGAAGCGCGTGCCGGCGAACTGCTGCTTGGCGTCGGTATTCCGGTGGAACAGCACTACGGCCCGATGAGCGAAATCGCGCCGGGTTGGAAGCTGCGCGTGTTGCTGGCGCAGGCGCTGTTCTCCGATCCGGAAATCCTGCTGCTCGACGAACCGACGAACAACCTGGACATCGATACCATTCGCTGGCTGGAGCAGGTGCTGAACGAACGCAACAGCACCATGATCATCATCTCGCACGACCGTCACTTCCTGAACATGGTCTGCACCCACATGGCGGATCTGGACTACGGCGAGCTGCGCGTTTATCCGGGCAACTACGACGAATACATGACCGCCGCCACCCAGGCGCGTGAACGTCTGCTGGCCGACAACGCGAAGAAGAAGGCGCAGATCAACGAGCTGCAATCGTTCGTCAGCCGCTTCAGCGCCAACGCCTCCAAATCCAAGCAGGCCACCTCGCGCGCCCGCCAGATCGACAAGATCCAGTTGGAAGAAGTGAAGGCCTCCAGCCGCCAGAACCCGTTCATCCGTTTCGATCAGGACAAGAAGCTGTTCCGTAACGCGCTGGAAGTGGAAGCGCTCACCAAGGGCTTCGACAACGGCCCGCTGTTCAGCAAGCTGAACCTGATGGTGGAAGTGGGTGAGAAGGTTGCGGTGCTGGGCGCCAACGGCATCGGTAAAACCACCCTGCTGAAAACGCTGGTGGGCGACGCGCAGCCGGACAGCGGCACCGTGAAGTGGTCGGAAAACGCCCGTATCGGTTACTACGCGCAGGATCACGAATACGAGTTCGACGATACTCTGACCGTGTTCGACTGGATGAGCCAGTGGAAGCAGGAAAAAGACGACGAGCAGGCGGTGCGCAGCGTGCTGGGCCGTTTGCTGTTCAGCCAGGACGACATCAAGAAGAAAGTGAAGGTGCTGTCCGGTGGTGAGAAGGGCCGCATGCTGTTCGGCAAGCTGATGATGCAGCGCCCGAATATTCTGGTGATGGACGAACCGACCAACCACCTGGATATGGAATCCATCGAATCGCTGAACATGGCGCTGGAGATGTACGAAGGCACGCTGATCTTCGTCTCCCACGACCGTGAGTTCGTCAGCTCGCTGGCAACCCGGATTCTGGAAATCACCCCGAACAAGGTGATCGACTTTACCGGCAACTACGAAGACTATCTGCGCAGCCAGGGCATCGTGTAACCCTCGCGGCAACGCATCAGGGCGGGAATTATCCCGCCCTTTTTTTATCCGTCATTCCCCGCCGCACACCTCGCAGTGCGGATCCTTCGGCAGTTTCATCTCCCGGAACTGCATGCTCATCGCATCGAACATCAACAGCTTGCCGCGCAGCGGCTGACCATACTCGGCCAGCAGCTTAATGGCTTCCATCGCCTGCAGGGTGCCGATAGTGCCGACCAGCGGCGCCATCACGCCCGCTTCGACGCAGGTGAGGGCGCTGTCGCCGAACAGCCGGCTCAGGCAGCGGTAGCAGGGCTCGCCCGGCTGATAGGTGAACACGCTGAGCTGGCCTTCCATACGGATCGCCGCGCCGGAAACCAGCGGCCTCTGCTGCGCGTGGCACAGGCGGTTCAGGGCGTCGCGCGCCGCCACGTTGTCGGTGCAGTCCAGCACCAGATCGCAGGCGGCGATCTCTGCCGCAACCGCCTCATCTTCCAAACGGCCGTCGATCGCGTCGATGCGGATATGCGGGTTGATGGCGCTCAGTTCCCGCCTGGCGGAGGCGACTTTGCTCTGGCCGATGCGATCGTCGCGGTGCAGGATCTGGCGCTGCAGATTGGAGAGCGAGACGGTGTCGAAATCCACCAGCACCAGATGGCCGACGCCGGCCGCCGCCAGGTAAGGCGCAGCGGCGCAGCCCAGCCCGCCCAGCCCGGCGATCAGCACGCGGGCGGCCTTCAGCTTCTCCTGGCCGTCGAAGTCAAAGCCGCGCAGCACGATCTGGCGGTTGTAGCGCAGCGCTTCGGCGTCGGTCAATTCCGGCAGCATGCTCAGCTCCTCAGCAGGGCGTTGAACGGCTCGATCTCCACCGTTTCGCCTACCGCCACCGAACCGCGTTCGCGCTCCAGCACGATGAAACAGTTGCCCTGGCTGTAGGAGCTGAAGACGTGCGAGCCCTGGTGGCCGGTGGTGCTGACCTCCAGTTCGCCCGCGGCGTTGCTGCTGAACACGCCGCGCTGGAAATCGAGGCGGCCCGGCGATTTCTTCAGCGGCGTCAATGCGCGCGCCCGCAGGCGCGGCGGCAGGCGCCAGTCGCTGTGGCCGGCCAGCTTCGCCAACAGCGGTTGCACCAGCTGGTAGAAGGTCAGGGCGGCGGAAACCGGGTTGCCCGGCAGACCGCAGAACCAGGCGTGGCCGAGCTTGCCGAAGGCGAAGGGTTTGCCGGGTTTGATCGCCAGCTTCCAGAAGCTGACCTGGCCCAGCTCGTCGAGCATCTGTTTGGTGTAGTCGGCCTCGCCGACCGAGACGCCGCCGCTGCTGATGACCACGTCGGCCTGGCTGTCTGCCCGTTCAAATGCGGCGCGCAGCGCAGCGCGATCGTCGCGGATAATGCCGAGATCGAGCACCTCGCAGCCCAGCTGTTCCAGCATCAGGCGCACCGCGAAACGGTTGGTGTCGTAGATTTGGCCCGCCTGCAGCGGCTGGCCGACCGGCTGCAGTTCGTCGCCGGTGGAGAACACCGCCACCTTCAGCTTACGCATTACCAGCACTTCGGCGACGCCAAGCGAAGCCAGCAGCGGCAGCTGCGCGGCGCCCAGCTTCACGCCGGCCGGCAACACGCTCGCGCCCCGGCGAATGTCTTCACCCGCCAGGCGGATATTCTGGCCGGCTTCAACCGGCGCGGTAAAACGCACGCCCTGGTCGCTCACTTCTGCCTGCTCCTGCATGACCACCGCGTCCGCCCCGGCGGGGATCGGCGCGCCGGTCATGATGCGCACGCAGCTGTTGGCCGGCCATTGGCCGTCGAACGGCGCACCGGCGAAGGCCTTACCGGCGACAGGCAGCGGCGCATTGGCCGCCAGATCGGCGAGGCGCACCGCATAGCCGTCCATCGCCGAGTTGGCGAACGGCGGCACGTCGAGCGGCGAGACCACCGGCGCGGCGGTGATGCGGCCGGCGGCGGCGGTCAGCGCGATGGATTCGGTTTGCTGCAGCGGGGCGATCTGCCCGAGCATTTTTTCCAGCGCTTGCTCCAGGGAGATGAGATCGGAAGTATGGCAATGATCCATAAAGGGAACTCCGTAATCAGGGGGCGCTAAAATAGCGACAAAGTGCGGGTATTATGGCAGAGAACGCCGGGGGGGAGAACGGGTTATGCCCGCCATCTTTCGCACTGCGGCGCTGGGGCGATCGGGTATAAACTACGTAAAACAGAGGAGAATCATGATGCATAAACAGGTTATCGAGTTCTGGTTCGACGAGATCGAACCGATCATGTGGTTCAAAAAGGACGACGATTTCGATCGTCTGCTGCACAGCCGTTTCGGCGAAATCTGGCGTGCAGCGGCGGCGGGAGAGCTGGCGCACTGGCGCGACACCATCGAAGGGCGCCTGGCGGAGGTGATCGTGCTCGATCAGTTCAGCCGCAACCTGTTTCGCGGTACGCCACAGTCGTTCGCCTGCGACGGCATGGCGCTGATCCTGGCGCAGGAGGCGATCCGCAGCGGCGAGTGCGAACGGCTGAGCCGCGAGCAGCGCGGCTTCCTTTATCTGCCGTTCATGCATTCGGAATCGCCGCTGATCCACCAGCAGGCGCTGGTGCTGTACACCGAGCTCAATAACGGCGACCAGTTGGAGTTCGAGCTGCGCCATAAGGCGATCATCGATCGTTTCGGCCGCTACCCCCATCGCAATGCGATATTGGGGCGCACCAGCACGCCGGAAGAAGAGGCCTTTTTACAACAGCCTGGATCGGGTTTTTAATCGTTGGATCATCTGCGCCCGGCCGGGGAAAAAACAGCAGGCCGGGCGCCGCAATAAGCGTTATTCAGCGCGAACGTTTATTTCCTTACGCCATGCCGCTATTTCCGCACGCGGAATTACCAATAATCTCGGCCGTACGATCGGCGGTTTGCTACTTTTTATAACCTGCTGTTTTTATTCCAATAAGCTATTTCAAGGTGCGAAACGGTCTAAGCGGACTACGCTAAAAGCGGGACGTGGACGTTATGCTGTACTTCCACTGTAGGACTAAATAGAGTCGAAAAAGACTGAATAATAATGATACCGCGCTCAGCTTATTCGCTGTGCAACGGCGGTATTAACACAGGGTGTCAGGCAAATGAGCAAACCAGTGATTGCCATTCATGGCGGCGCGGGCGCAATTACCCGGGCGGCGCTGAGTGCGGAAAAAGAACGGCTGTATATCCAGGCGCTGTCCGAGATCGTGGCCGCCGGGCAGGCGATACTGGCGCAGGGCGGCAGTGCGCTGGACGCGGTGACCGAAGCGGTGCGGCTGCTCGAAGAGTGCCCGCTGTTCAACGCCGGCAAAGGCTCGGTGTTTACCCATCAGGGCACTCACGAACTGGACGCCTGCGTGATGGACGGCCGCACCTGCGATGCCGGCGCTGTCGCCGGCGTCAGCCATATCCGCAACCCGGTGCTGGCGGCGCGCGCAGTGCTGGAAAACAGCGAACACGTGCTGTTTGCCGCCGAAGGCGCCGAGAAGTTTGCCGCGGCACACGGCCTGGAAATGGTCACCCCCGATTTCTTCTTTACCCAGGAACGTTTCGATCAGCTGCACCGCGCCCAGGCGGAGCAGGGCCGGGTATTGCTCGATCACGACGGCGCGGCGCAGGCCGGCGATCCGCTCGATCCCGATCGCAAATTCGGCACCGTCGGCGCGGTGGCGCTGGATGCGCTGGGCAACCTCGCCGCCGCCACCTCCACCGGCGGCATGACCAACAAGCAGGCCGGGCGAGTGGGCGACACGCCGATCATCGGCGCCGGCTGCTATGCCAACAACGCCACCGTGGCGGTCTCCAGCACTGGCACCGGCGAAATCTTCATGCGCGGCGTGGCGGCCTATGACGTCTCCGCCCTGATCGAATACGGTGGCCTCAGCCTGCAGGCGGCCAGCGATCGGGTGGTGATGGAAAAGTTGCCTGCACTGGGCGGCAGCGGCGGCATGATCGCTGTCGATCGCCACGGCAATATCGCGCTGCCGTTTAACTGCGAGGGGATGTATCGCGGTTTTGGTTATGTCGGCGATGCGCCGTCCGTCGGGATTTATCGCTAAGCGTTCACCGGGAGGGTGTATGACCGACGTTTCATTCCGGCCCGCCGGCGATGGGTTGTCATTGCCGCCGCAGCGGGTGCTGACGGTGCGCGATCTGAGCATCAGCTTTCCTCAAGCGGACGGCGCCGTGGCAGCGGTGCGCAACCTGTCGTTCGATCTCGATCGCGGCGAGACGCTGGCGATCGTCGGTGAGTCCGGCTCCGGTAAATCGGTGACTTCGCTGGGGCTGATGCGGTTGGTGGAGCAGGGCGGCGGGCGCATCGTCAGCGGTGCCATGACGCTGCGCCGGCGCGACGGCGCGCTGCTCGATCTGGCGCGCGCCTCGCAGAGCACGCTGCGCACGGTGCGCGGTGCCGACATGGCGATGATCTTCCAGGAGCCGATGACCTCGCTGAACCCGGTGTTTCCGGTCGGCGAGCAGATCGCCGAATCGCTGCGCCTGCATCAGGGCATGGACCACCGCAGCGCGCGCCAGGAGGCGCTGCGCATGCTCGATCTGGTGCGCATTCCGGAGGCCAAAGAGGTGCTGGGGCGCTACCCGCACCAGCTTTCCGGCGGCATGCGCCAGCGGGTGATGATCGCCATGGCGCTCTCCTGCAAGCCGGCGTTGCTGATCGCCGATGAGCCCACCACCGCCCTCGACGTCACCATCCAGGCGCAGATCCTGCAGCTGATCCGCGTGCTGCAAAAGGAGATGCAGATGGGGGTGATCTTCATCACTCACGACATGGGCGTGGTGGCGGAGATCGCCGACCGGGTGCTGGTGATGCGCCGCGGTGAGCAGGTGGAGCAAAATCGGGTGCGCGAGCTGTTCGCCGCGCCGCAACAGGCCTATACCCGGGCGCTGCTGGCGGCGGTGCCGAAGTTGGGGGCGATGGCCGATCGGCCGCTGCCGGCGAAGTTTCCGCTGCCGGGCGGCGAGGCGGATACCGCGCCGCAGGATACCGTGCCGCCCGGTGCCGCGCCGATCCTGCGGGTGGAGCATCTGGTCACGCGCTTTGATCTGCGCGGCGGACTGTTCAATCGGGTCACTCGCCGGGTGCACGCGGTGGAAAACGTCAGTTTCGATCTTTACCCCGGCGAGACGCTGGGGCTGGTGGGCGAGTCCGGCTGCGGCAAGTCCACCACCGGGCGCTCTTTGCTGAAGCTGGTGGACAGCCAGAGCGGCACCATCACCTTCGCCGGGCGGCGGATAGACCAATTGAAGGGGCCGGCGCTGCAGCACCTGCGGCGCGATATTCAGTTCATCTTTCAAGATCCCTACGCCTCGCTCGATCCGCGCCTGACGGTCGGTTTTTCCATCATGGAGCCGCTGCTGGTGCACAACGTGATGCGCGGCCGGGAGGCTGAGCAACGGGTGGCCTGGCTGCTGGAACGCGTCGGCCTGCTGCCGGAGCATGCGCGCCGCTACCCGCACGAATTTTCCGGCGGCCAGCGCCAGCGTATCTGCATCGCGCGCGCGCTGGCGCTGAACCCGAAAGTGGTGATCGCCGACGAAGCGGTCTCGGCGCTGGACGTGTCGATTCAGGCGCAGATCGTCAATCTGTTGCTCGATCTGCAGCGCGAGTTCGGCATCGCTTTTCTGTTTATTTCACACGACATGGCGGTGGTGGAGCGCATCAGCCACCGGGTGGCGGTGATGTACCTCGGGCAGATCGTCGAGATCGGCCCGCGGCAGGCGGTGTTCGACAATCCGCAGCACCCCTACACCCGCAAGCTGATGGCGGCGGTGCCGGTGGCCGATCCCGCTCATGCCCACAAACGGCAGCCGCTGCCGGCCGATGAGATCCCGAGCCCAGTGCGCGCGCTGGGCGATGAACCCGTTACCGCACCGCTGGTGCAGGTTGGCGCCGGGCACTTTGTCGCCCGCCACCCGATCGCCGGTGCTTTTTAAAGACCTCAGGAGAGACAAGCGACATGAAGCACACATTCAAACGCAATGCGCTGTTGGCCGCCGTACTGCTGGCGGCGGGAAGCGGCCCGGTCTGGGCGGCGAAGGACGCGGTGATCGCCGTGGCCTCCAACTTCACCACCCTCGATCCTTACGATGCCAACGATACGTTGTCGCAGGCGGTGGCCAAGTCTTTCTATCAGGGGCTGTTCGGCTTCGATAAGGACATGAAGCTGGTGAACGTGCTGGCGGACAGCTATGAGGTCAGCAAAGACGGCCTGACCTACACCGTCAAACTGCGCCAGGGGATTAAATTCCACGACGGCACCGCGTTCAACGCCGAGGCGGTGAAGATCAACCTCGATCGCGCCAGCAACCCGGACAGTCACCTCAAGCGCTACAACCTGTTCAAGATGATCGACAAAACCGAGGCGGTGGACGCCAATACGGTGAAGATCGTGCTGAAGGCGCCGTTCTCGGCGTTCGTCAACAACCTGGCGCACCCGGCGGCGGCGATCATCTCGCCGGCGGCGCTGAAGCAATACGGTAAGGAGATCGGTTTCCACCCGGTCGGCACCGGGCCGTATCAATTCGTGACCTGGAACCAGACCGATTTCGTCAAGGTGAAGAAGTTCGACGGCTACTGGCAGCCGGGGCTGCCGAAGCTCGACAGCATCACCTGGCGCCCGGTGGTGGATAACAACACCCGTGCGGCGATGCTGCAGACCGGCGAGGCGACCTTCGCCTTCCCGATCCCCTACGAGCAGGCCAAGGTGCTGGAGGGCAACACCAAGCTGGACGTGGTGGCCGCGCCGTCGATCCTGCAGCGTTACATCAGCATGAACGTCACCCAGAAGCCGTTCGACAACCCGAAGGTGCGCCAGGCGCTGAACTACGCCATCAACAAGGACGCGCTGATCAAAGTGGCGTTCTCCGGCTACGCGGTGCCGGCGGAAGGGCCGGTGCCGCCGGCCATCGACTTCGCCGCCCGCTATAAGCCATGGCCGTACGATCCGGCCAAGGCGCGCGAGCTGCTGAAAGAGGCCGGTTACCCGAACGGCTTCACCACCACGCTGTGGTCTTCCCACAACCACAGCACCGCGCAGAAGGTGCTGCAGTTCACCCAGCAGCAGCTGGCGCAGGTGGGGGTGAAAGTGACGGTGACGGCGATGGATGCCGGGCAGCGTGCGGCGCAGGTGGAGAGCGTCGGGGTGAAAGACACCGGCGTGCGGCTGTTCTACACCGGCTGGTCGGCCTCGACCGGGGAAGCGGACTGGGCGCTGTCGCCGCTGTTCTCTACCCAGGCGGCGCCGCCGAAGCAGTTCAACACCGCGTTCTACAGCAACCCGCAGGTGGACAAGGATCTGACCGACGCGCTGGCGACCACCGATCGCGCCGAGAAGCAGAAACTGTATCAGGACGCGCAGGATCGCATCTGGGCCGACGCGCCCTGGATCTTCCTGGCGACCGAACGTTTGCTGTCGGCCAACAGCAAACAGCTGAGCGGCTTCTACGTGATGCCGGATACCTCGTTCAACTTTGATAACGCCGATCTGAAATAAGGCGCCCATCCCCGCCTGCGGCCAGACGGCGGTGGGCGGGGGAAGGAATGAGATGCTCAATTATTTTCTGAAACGACTGCTGGGCCTGATCCCGACGCTGCTGATCGTGGCGGTGCTGGTATTCCTGTTCGTCCATCTGCTGCCGGGCGATCCGGCGCGGCTGGCGGCGGGGCCGGAGGCCGACGAGGCGGTGGTGCAGCTGGTGCGCAAGGATTTGGGGCTGGATAAGCCGCTGCCGCAGCAGTTCGCGCACTTCTTCGTTAACGCGCTGCGGGGCGACTTCGGTATCTCGATGGTGTCCAAACGCCCGGTGAGCGAAGAGATCGCCTCGCGCTTTATGCCGACCTTCTGGCTGACCGTCACCAGCATGCTGTGGGCGGTGGCGTTCGGCCTGGCGATTGGCGTGGTGTCGGCGGTGTGGCGCAACCGCTGGCCGGATCGCCTCGGCATGACGCTGGCGGTGTCGGGGATCTCGTTCCCGGCCTTTGCGCTCGGCATGCTGCTGATGCAGGTGTTCTCGGTCGAGCTGGGGTGGCTGCCGACGGTGGGCGCCGACAGCTGGCGGCACTACATTCTGCCTTCGATCACCCTGGGGGCGGCGGTGGCGGCGGTGATGGCGCGCTTCACCCGCGCGTCGTTCGTCGAGGTGCTGCAGGAGGACTACATGCGCACCGCGCGCGCCAAGGGCGTGCGGGAAAGCGTGGTGGTGATGAAACACGGCCTGCGCAACGCGATGATCCCGGTGGTGACCATGATGGGGCTGCAGTTCGGCTTCCTGCTCGGCGGTTCGATCGTGGTGGAGAAGGTGTTCAACTGGCCGGGGTTGGGGCGGTTGCTGGTGGACTCGGTGGAGATGCGCGATTACCCGGTGATCCAGGCCGAGGTGCTGCTGTTCTCGCTGGAATTCATCCTGATCAACCTGCTGGTGGATATGCTGTACGCGGCGATCAACCCGGCGATTCGTTATCAATGAGGACGCGGCATGATTAAGCATTGGCGGCGCAACGCCGCACTGAAGGCGATGCCGCTTATCGACCCCAACGCGGTACGCACGCCGTGGGGCGAGTTTTGGCGGCGTTTTCGCCGCCAGCGGGCGGCGCTGGTCGCCGGCCTGTTCGTGCTGCTGCTGATTGCGGCGGCGCTGCTGGCGCCTTATCTGGCACCGTTCGATGCGGAAAACTACTTCGACTATGACCGGCTGAACGAAGGGCCTTCGCTGATGCACTGGCTGGGCGTGGATTCCCTCGGGCGCGATATCTTCAGCCGCATCCTGATGGGCACGCGCATTTCGCTGGCGGCCGGGGTGTTCTCGGTGCTGGCGGGCGGGGCGCTCGGCACCCTGCTGGGGCTGCTGGCCGGCTACTATGAGGGCTGGTGGGATCGCCTCACGATGCGCGTCTGCGACGTGCTGTTTGCGTTTCCCGGCATTCTGCTGGCGATCGGCGTGGTGGCGATCATGGGCAGCGGCATGGCCAACGTGATCGTCGCGGTGGCGATCTTCAGCATTCCGGCCTTCGCCCGCCTGGTGCGCGGCAATACGCTGGTGCTGAAGCACCTGACCTATATCGAATCGGCGCGCAGCATCGGCGCCTCGGACTGGACCATCATCCTGCGGCACATTCTGCCGGGCACCCTGTCTTCGATCGTGGTCTATTTCACCCTGCGCATCGGCACCTCGATCATCACCGCCGCCAGCCTGTCGTTTCTGGGCCTGGGCGCCCAGCCGCCGACGCCGGAGTGGGGAGCGATGCTCAACGAGGCGCGCGCCGATATGGTGATTGCGCCGCACGTGGCGATCTTCCCCAGCCTGGCGATATTCATTACCGTGCTGGCCTTCAACCTGTTGGGCGACGGATTGCGCGACGCGCTCGATCCGAAGCTGAAAGGGTAATGGAGAAAGCTATTGCCATGTGGGTATTCTGCATGGCGTATAGCCTGTTTCTGCCGGATATTCAGACCTATGCAACTTTTTGCGCGCTCGCTTTTTTTATCGCGATTAAGGGAGGGAAAGTGAAATCCACGTTCTTCTTTACTTTTGGTTGCCCGTCAGTCGATAAGTGGGTTCAATATGCTAATGCCGTTAAAGCTGTTTTGCCACTAAATTGCGTTTACTTCTGATGATGTGTCCTGGCGTGTTATTTTACTCCTATGCCGCTGTGTTTGTGTTTTATTTTGGCTGTTGTTTTTTTCAGGTCTTTCTGACCAGGATTAGGTACGGCCAGTTTTTAATGATAATCGTGTCATTAAAAATCTGCTGCTGCTGTTTAACGCGCTCTTCTGGGAATTGCCGGTATTTCAGGCCTGCAATTCCCTTTATCCAGGCTACTCGATCAGTACAATGGCAAAACCGATTAGCGTCGTTCCAACGGCATCATAGGTCGCAATCTGTCCGTTGGAGGCAGAGGAAACAAATGGTGTTCCCTGGCCTGAGGTGCCGAGCACTGCATGCCCATATGGCGTTACAGCCAATGCATCATCCGGAACACCAATTTCATTAAGTGGAGGTGTTGTTCTGGACTGCGCGACAGGATAATTCCCACTGTTCCAGTCAGTGGTATTCCATTTTCCGTCGCTTCCTAACCATTGCACTGAGAAATTAAATACATAGCCGCCTTTATTATTGACGGTGATTTTCTGAACTTGTCTCATGGTATTTTCCTCTAATCTTCATTATGTAATAAAAAAGCGTTATTTATCTGTGCGTCGGCATGGGGGTAATCCTAGCCTTACACTTAATCGTATCAGGGTGATTTATTTCCACAACAAATCTGGATATTAAATTATTTAATTGCTGAGCTAATTAAAGGATATAAAATGATAATAACTATGAATTGCTTAAATCAGAGTGAAATAATGGCCATTTAATTAATTGGAATAATATTAGATGTGGAGATTGCAGATAGTTAGTTGTCATGAGGTTTGCTGGTTATATCATCCTATTTTTATTTTTTGTGTTTTCCCTGTTTTATTGATTTTTCAAATAGTATCAGGCTGCCCGCCGATCTCTGGGCACTCGCTTAGCCCACGCAAATGGGAGGATAATTATCGATTTTTTCTCAACGGAATCTGAAGAAATCCGGGCGGTTTAACCACCCGGATTTTTTATCAGCGGAACAGGTGCTCGGCGTGGAAGCGCAGGTGATCTTCCACGAAGGTGGCGATGGTGAAGTAGCTGTGATCGTACCCCGGCTGGATGCGCAGCGTCAGCGGCCAGTCGCGCTGGCGCGCCAGCTCGGCCAACCGCGCCGGCTGCAGCTGGTCGGCCAGGAACTGGTCGTCGTCGCCCTGATCGATAAGGACCGGCATTTTTTCCGCGCCGCTGGCCAGCAGATGGCAGCTGTCATACTGCAGCCACTGGTTTTCGTCGCTGCCCAGATAGGCGGTGAACGCCTTGCGGCCCCACGGCACCTGGCACGGGTTAACGATCGGCGCGAACGCCGATACCGAGCGGAAGCGCTGCGGATTGCGAAACGCCATCATCAGCGCGCCGTGGCCGCCCATCGAGTGGCCGAAGATCGACTGACGATCGCTGACGCTGAAGTGCTGTTCGATCAGCGCCGGCAGTTCGGCGCTGATGTAGTCGTACATGCGGAAGTGGCGATCCCACGGCGCCTGGGTGGCGTTCAGGTAGAACCCGGCGCCCTGGCCCAGATCGTAGCCTTCGTCGTTCGGCACCTCGTCGCCGCGTGGGCTGGTGTCCGGCATCACCAGCACCAGGCCCAGCTCGGCGGCGATGCGCTGCGCGCCGGCTTTCAACGTGAAGTTCTCGTCGTTGCAGGTCAGCCCCGACAGCCAGTACAGCACCGGCGGCGGGTTGTCATCGCGCGGCGGCGGCAGGTAGATGCTGAATGTCATGTTGCAATTCAGGCTCTGCGCCGCGTGGCGATAGCGCTGCTGCCAGCCGCCGAACATGCGGTGCTCTTCGAGAAGTTCCAATGACAACGTCATCTCTGCCTCCTGGCTTATTGGTCGAAGTGGATGACGGTGCGGATCGATTTGCCTTCGTGCATCAAATCGAACGCTTCGTTGATCTGCTCCAGCCCCATGGTGTGGGTGATAAAGTCGTTCAGCGCGAATTCGCCGTCCAGATAGCGTTCGACGATGCCCGGCAGCTGCGAACGGCCCTTGACGCCGCCGAACGCCGAACCACGCCAGACGCGGCCGGTCACCAGTTGGAACGGACGGGTCGAGATCTCTTCGCCGGCGCCCGCGACGCCGATGATCACCGATTCGCCCCAGCCTTTGTGGCAGCACTCCAGCGCGGAACGCATCACGTTGACGTTGCCGATGCACTCGAAGGAGAAATCGACGCCGCCGTCGGTCAGCTCGACGATCACGTCCTGAATCGGCTTGTCATAGTCTTTCGGGTTGATCAGATCGGTGGCGCCCAGCTTGCGGGCCAGATCGAACTTGCTGGTGTTGATGTCGATGCCGATGATGCGGCCCGCGCCGGCCATCTGCGCGCCGATGATCGCCGACAGGCCGATGCCGCCCAGGCCGAAGATCGCCACGGTATCGCCCGGCTGCACTTTGGCGGTGTTCATCACCGCGCCCATGCCGGTGGTCACGCCGCAGCCCAGCAAGCACACTTCTTCCAGCGGCGCTTCCTTGTTGATTTTCGCCAGTGAGATTTCCGGCACCACGGTGTACTCGGAGAAGGTGGACGTGCCCATGTAGTGGAAGATCGGCTTGCCATCCTTGAAGAAGCGGGTGGTGCCGTCCGGCATCAGCCCTTTGCCCTGGGTGGCGCGGATCGCCTGGCACAGGTTGGTCTTGCCGGATTTACAGAATTTGCACTCGCCGCACTCCGGGGTGTAGAGCGGGATCACGTGATCGCCGACCGCCACGCTGGTGACGCCTTCACCGACCGCTTCCACCACGCCGCCGCCCTCGTGGCCGAGGATCGCCGGGAACACGCCTTCCGGATCTTTGCCGGACAGGGTGTAGGCGTCGGTGTGACAAACGCCGGTGGCGACGATCCGCACCAGCACTTCGCCTTTTTGCGGTGGCATCAGCTCGACTTCTTCGATCTTCAGCGGCTGGTTCGGGCCCCAGGCAACGGCGGCGCGGGTTTTGATCATCTCCATCATAGTCTCCTCAGTGGTTTTCTTTTTAAATCAGGCGATATCGACAACGTCTGATAAATCGTTGGGGGTGCTTTCATCAACAGCGGCGGTTTCCGTCTGTTCAATAATCAACTCTTTCAGCGCGCGCACGTTCGGCCCGAACGCGTCGCGGCGCCACAGCAGCCAGGTGGCGGTGTCGGCCACGTCCGGCGGCAGGGTGTGAACCCGAACCCGCTCATGGCCCGTCAGCAGGCTGAGCACCGAATGCGGGATCATCGCCAGCCCGGCGCCGCTGGCGACGCAGGCCAGCATGGCGTGATAGGACTGGATCTCCATGATCTGCCCCGGCCGCGCGCCTTCGCGCTTGAACCAGGCCTCCAGCCGCAGGCGGTAGGAACAGCTGGCGCGAAAGGCGAACAGCGTCTCGCCGTTGGCGTCTTTGGCGCTGTGGATCGGCGCGTGATCGAGACAGGAGATCACCACCATATGTTCAGGATAGGCGATGCAGCCGTTCAGCTCGTCATAGGGCACCGGGCCGTCGACCAGCGCCGCGGCCAACGTGCCGGCGCGCACCCGATCGGCGATTTCGCCGGAGGTGCCGGTGGTCAGCGACAGCGAAACCTGCGAGAAGCGTTGGTGGTAAGCCGCCAGCAGCGAGGGCAGGCGGGTGGCGGCGGTGCTCTCCATCGAGCCGAGGGCGAAGTTGCCCGCCGGTTCGCCGGCATGGGTGATGCTCATCGCCTCGTCGCTCAGCGCCAGGATGCGGTTGGCGTAGCACAGAAAGTTATGGCCCATCGGCGACAGGCGCAGGCGCTGTTTTTCGCGGATAAACAGATCGGCGCCCAGCTCCTGCTCAAGCTGGCGCAGTCGTGTGGTCAGATTCGACGGCACGCGGTGCAGCTGCTCGGCGGCGCGGGCGACCGAGCCGGTTTCTGCCACGCAGCAGAACATGCGAAGCTGGGTCAGATCCATAATATTCTCGTTTCGTGATGAACTTGATAACTATTATTCAGTTTTTGTGAGTTTAATACTGCGGCATGATACTGGCAACTTTCTTTTAACCTTTTGGATGCCGATATGGCTTTACGAATTGCCTTGAGCGGGTTTGCCGCGCTGATCGTTGCGATGGGCATTGGCCGCTTCGCTTTCACCCCGCAGGTGCCGCTGATGATCGCGGAACACCAGTTCAGCCTCACCGGCGCCGGGCTGGTGGCGGCGATCAATTATTTGGGCTACCTGTGCGGCGCCTACGACGCGATGCGCGCCACGCGCCACGTCGAGCGGCGCCTGTGGCTTGGCGTGTGGGGCGCGGTGGCGCTGACGCTGCTGTCGGCGCTGGCGCAGGATGAATGGACGCACGGTGCGCTGCGCTTCGTCATCGGCTGGGCCAGCGGCTGGGCGATGGTGCTGGTGGCGGCCTGGACCAACGAGCGGTTGGCGAACTACGGCCGGCCGGCGTTGAGCGCGGCGGTGTTCGCCGGGCCGGGCGCCGGCATCTTCCTTAGCGGCATGCTGGCGGTGGGCATCAACGCGTTGGGACTGACGGCGGCGCAGGCCTGGCTGGTGTATGGGGGGCTGGCGCTGGTGTTGGTTGGGGGGATTAGCGCCTTTCTGCCGCGCAGCGGCGAGCTGCATCGCCCGGACGTGGCCCCGGAGCCGCTGCTGCTGACGCCGGCGCTCAAGCGTCTGGTGTGGAGCTACAGCCTGGCCGGCTTCGGCTACATCCTGCCGGCGACATTCTTGTCGCAGATGGCGGCGGCGCGTTTTCCCGGCAGCCTGTTCGCGCAGTTTGTCTGGCCGGTGTTCGGTGGCGCGGCGGTGTTGGGGATCGTTATCGGCATTTTGACCCGCCATCGGCTAACCACCCAGAGCCGGCTGGCGATCACGCTGTGGATACAGGCGTTGGGCGTGCTGAGCGCTGAAGTGGTGCCGGGCGTGGCCGGCCTGGCGTTGGGGGCGGTGCTGACCGGCGGCGGTTTCCTCTGCGTGGTGCAGCTTGCCCTTCAGCACGGTCGTGAACTGGCGCCGCGCCATGCGCGCTACATGGCTGGATTGCTGACCACCGGTTATGCGATCGGTCAACTGGTCGGGCCGATGCTGTCGGCGCTGTCGACTGCCATGACCCATCGGCTGGAGCCGGCGCTGTATGTGGCGGTGGCGGCGCTGTGGGTGGCCGGTGCGCTGGTGGTGAATACCCCGGCGCGGCGGTTGGCGCAAAAAACGGCGATGCGCTGATTGAAATCCATACAAAAAACGTGGAATCCCGCAGCCGGCCTGATTGTGCTAAATGCGAATATTTCACCTGTGGATGAAGCACAATCACTGGATAATCGCCGCGCTCTCATCTACAGTGGGGCAAAATCTTGACCGGGTTCACGTTATCCACCACGAAAACTCTGCCGTCACGAGAGCAAGCAATTCGCCGGCCGCACGCCCTACCAGGCCGCCGGCGGGTTCCGTCCGCAGGAGAACAAATACATGACATCATTAAGTAAAGAAGCCGCGCTGGTGCATGCGGCACTGGAAGAGCGTGGTCTGGAGACGCCGCTGCGCGGGGAAGTGCTGGATCGCGAAACGCGCAAGCGCCGCATCAAAGAGCACATGACCGAAATCATGCAGCTGCTGAATCTCGATCTGTCCGACGACAGCCTGGCGGAGACGCCGCATCGCATCGCCAAAATGTATGTCGACGAGATCTTCTCCGGACTGGACTACGCCAACTTCCCGAAAATCACCGTCATCGAGAACAAAATGAAGGTGGATGAGATGGTGACGGTGCGCGATATCACGTTGACCAGCACCTGCGAGCACCACTTCGTGACCATCGACGGCAAGGCCACCGTGGCCTATATCCCGAAAGATTCGGTGATCGGCCTGTCGAAGATCAACCGCATCGTGCAGTTCTTCTCCCAGCGTCCGCAGGTGCAAGAGCGCCTGACCCAGCAGATCCTGGTGGCGCTGCAAACTCTGCTCGGCACCAATAACGTGGCGGTATCGATCGATGCGGTCCATTATTGTGTCAAGGCGCGCGGCATTCGCGACGCGACCAGCGCCACGACCACCACCTCGCTGGGGGGGCTGTTCAAGTCCAGCCAGAACACCCGCCAGGAGTTCCTGCGTGCGGTGCGTCATCACCAGGGGTGATGGCGTTGCGGGGCGACCCGCACGACGACAACAGGCGCCTGCGGGCGCCTTTTTCATGAGCGGAAGACAGCGATAAAAAATGAACAGTCACCCTCTGCCGCGCATCGCCACGCTGGACTGCGTGCGCGGCATCGCCATCCTCGGCATTTTATTGCTGAACATCAGCGCCTTCGGCTTGCCGAAGGCCGCCTACCTCAACCCGGCCTATCTGGGCATGCCGTCGTCGCGCGATGCCTGGACGTGGGCGCTGCTCGATCTCTTCGCCCAGGCCAAGTTCCTGGCGATGTTCGCGCTGCTGTTCGGCGCCGGGCTGCAAATGCTGCTGCGGCGCGGCAAAAGCTGGATCCGCGCGCGGCTGTCGTGGCTGGTGCTGTTCGGCCTTGCGCACGCCATCTTCCTGTGGGACGGCGACATTCTGCTGGCCTACGGGCTGATCGGCCTGGTGTGCTGGCGCATGATCCGCGAAGCCAAAGAAACTTTCCAGCTGCTGAAAACCGGCGTGGTGCTCTACCTGATCGGCGTGGCGGTGCTGCTGCTGCTCGGTTTTATCTCGCACGGTGAGCCGGGCAGCTTCTGGCAGCCGGGCGTGGCGGAGCTGCAGTACGAGAAGTTCTGGAAGCTGCAGGGCGGTTTCGAAGCCTGGCGCAGCCGTGTCGATCTGCTCTCGTCCAGCCTGCTGGCCATCGGCGCGCAGTATGGCTGGGAGCTGGCGGGGCTGATGCTGTTCGGCGCCGGGCTGATGCGCAGCGGCTGGCTGCGCGGCAGTTATTCCACCTGCTATTACCTGCGGCAGGCGGCGTGGCTGCTGCCGCTTTCGGTGCTGATCCAGCTGCCGGCGGTGGCGCTGCAATGGCAAGTCCACTGGGACTATCGCTGGAGCGGTTTCCTGCTGCAGGTGCCGCGCGAACTGGGCGCGCCGCTGCAGGCGATGGGCTATCTGGCGCTGTGTTACGGTTTCTGGCCCGCGCTGTCGCGCATGCGCATCGCCCACTGGCTGAGCCTGGTGGGGCGCATGGCGCTGAGCAACTACCTGCTGCAAACGCTGATCTGCACCACGCTGTTTTATCGCTTCGGCCTCTATGAGCAGTTCGACCGGCTGCAGCTGTTGGCATTTGTGCCGCTGGTCTGGCTGGCCAACCTGGCGTTTTCCGCACTGTGGCTGCGTTACTTCGAGCAAGGGCCGATGGAGTGGCTGTGGCGCAGGCTGACGCAGCTGGCCGCCGGCGCAGCGGAACCCAGGGCGTTGAAGTGAGCGCCTGCCGGCAGGTTAAAAAAATGTATGTAAACGTTTTCTTTCCTGTGACGTAATTCACGCGAGCAGCGGGCCAATCGGGGTAGGATAGCGCCACCGGCCACTACCCCGATTTCAGGATCCCGCATGCCTCCAGTTCATCCGATCACCATTCGCGACGTGGCGAAACGCGCCGGGGTCTCCGTGGCGACCGTCTCCCGCGTGCTGAACCACAGCGCGCTGACCAGCAAGGAGACGCGCGAACAGGTGCTGCAGGCGGTGGCGGATCTGGGCTATCGCCCCAACGCCAACGCGCAGGCGCTGGCGACCCAAAGCAGCGATACGCTGGGCGTGGTGGTGATGGACGTCTCCGACCCGTTCTTCGGCGCGCTGGTGAAAGCGGTAGACACGGTGGCGCAGAAACACCACAAATACCTGCTTATCGGCAACAGCTATCATCAGGCGGACAAAGAGCGCCACGCGATCGAAGTGCTGATCCGCCAGCGCTGTAATGCCCTGATTGTCCATGCTAAAGCCCTGAGCGACGCCGAGCTGATCGGCTTTCTGGAGCAGGTGCCGGGCATGGTGCTGATCAACCGGATTATCCCCGGCTATGAGCCGCGCTGCGTCGGGCTGGATAACGTCTGCGGCGCGGAAATGGCGATGCGTCTTTTGCTGTCGCAGGGCCATCGGCGCATCGGCTATCTGGGCTCCAATCACCCGATCGAAGACGGGCCGCTGCGCCAGCAGGGCTATGCGCAGGCGATGGCCGCCGCCGGGCTGGCCACGCCCGACAACTGGCGCGCCTACGGTTCGCCGGATCTGCAGGGCGGCGAAGCGGCGATGGTGGAGCTGCTGGGGCGTAATCTACAGCTGAGCGCGGTGTTCGCCTACAACGACGCCATGGCCGCCGGCGCCATGGCGGTGCTGAAAGAAAACGGTATCACAGTGCCGCAGCATTTCTCGCTGATCGGCTTCGACGACATCCCCATCGCGCGTTACACCAGCCCCAAGCTCACCACGGTGCGCTACCCGATCGTCTCGATGGCCACGCTGGCGACCGAGCTGGCATTGCAGGGCGCAGCAGGCCTGGCGGAGCCGCAGGCCGGTCATCTGTTCATGCCGACGCTGGTGCGGCGCCATTCTGTCACCCCCTGGCAAAGTGAGGCGACGGTCACTCTCTGACGATTTAATCTTGTGTAACCGTTTTCAATCTGTGAGAAAATTCACAGAATATTAACATCACGCCGTCTATGCTCTAGGCGTTTTCCGGCGCAAAGGCCCTTGCCGCTGCAACCTTTATCTCGCGCTGACACAGCATTTCTCGGAAATAACAAGATCCACGGACGACAGGTGTTGAGTGGAAATCGCCTGGCCTGGGGTGTGCGCACTGCCGGTGACCATTGGCTCAAAGACGAGTAATACCCTACACAGAACCGGAGACTGACAATGAATAAGAAGGTTTTCACCCTGGCCGCCATGGCCGCAGCCATGATGTTTGGCGCCGCAGCCCATGCTGACACCCGTATTGGCGTCACGATTTACAAGTACGACGACAACTTCATGTCGGTGGTGCGCAAGGCTATTGAGAAAGACGCCAAGGCTTCACCGGACGTCACCCTGCTGATGAATGACTCGCAGAACGACCAGTCCAAGCAGAACGATCAGATCGACGTGCTGCTGGCCAAGGGCGTGAAAGCGCTGGCGATTAACCTGGTCGACCCGGCCGCGGCGCCGGTGGTTATCGATAAGGCGCGCGCAAACGATATCCCGGTGGTGTTCTACAACAAAGAACCTTCCCGCAAGGCATTGGACAGCTACGACAAGGCGTATTACGTCGGCACCGACTCCAAAGAATCCGGCGTGATCCAGGGCGAGCTGATCGCCAAACACTGGAAAGCCAACCCGGCCTGGGATCTGAACAAAGACGGCCAGATCCAGTTCGTGCTGCTGAAAGGCGAGCCGGGCCACCCGGATGCCGAAGCGCGCACCACCTACGTGGTGAAAACGCTGAACGAAAAAGGCATCAAGACCCAGCAACTGCAGATGGATACCGCGATGTGGGATACCGCGCAGGCGAAAGACAAGATGGACGCCTGGCTCTCCGGCCCGAACGCCAACAAGATCGAAGTGGTGATCGCCAACAACGACGCCATGGCGATGGGCGCGGTGGAAGCGCTGAAAGCGCACAACAAGACCAGCATCCCGGTGTTTGGCGTCGATGCCTTGCCTGAAGCGCTGGCGCTGGTGAAATCCGGCGCGATGGCGGGCACTGTGCTGAACGACGCCGATAACCAGGCGAAAGCCACCTTCGAGCTGGCGAAAAACCTGGCGGCGGGCAAACCGGCCACCGAAGGCACCCAATATAAAGTCGAAAATAAAGTCGTGCGTATTCCTTACGTCGGCGTAGATAAAGACAACCTGTCTCAGTTTGTTAAATAAGAATTGAGATCCCGCTAAGACCCCGCCTGCGGCGCCAACACCAGGAATACCGCCGGCGGGGATGTTTACGACTGCAAGATCGTTAAGCCAGGTGTATTTATGGCCGATAGCTCACGCGAATTTCTGCTGGAAATGACGGATATCTGTAAGTCATTTCCCGGCGTCAAAGCCTTGGACAATGTCAATTTACGCGTCCGCCCGCACTCGATTCACGCCCTGATGGGGGAGAACGGCGCGGGGAAATCGACGTTGCTGAAATGCCTGTTCGGCATTTACAAAAAAGACAGCGGCAGCATTGTATTTCAGGGCCGGGAAATCGATTTCAAGAGTTCGAAGGAAGCGCTGGAGCACGGCGTTTCCATGGTGCACCAGGAGCTGAACCTAGTACTGCAACGCACCGTGATGGACAACATGTGGCTGGGGCGCTACCCGACCAAAGGTCTGTTCGTCGATCAGGAAAAAATGCTCAAAGACACTCAGGCGATCTTCGACGAGCTGGATATCGACATCAACCCGCGCGAAAAGGTGGGCAACCTGTCGGTGTCGCAGATGCAGATGATCGAAATCGCCAAGGCGTTCTCCTACGACGCCAAAATCGTCATCATGGATGAACCGACCTCCTCGCTGACGGAGAAAGAGGTCAATCATCTGTTCACCATCATCCGCAAGCTGAAAGAGCGCGGCTGCGGCATCGTTTATATCTCGCACAAGATGGAAGAGATCTTCCAGCTGTGCGACGAGATAACGGTGCTGCGCGATGGCCAGTGGATCGCCACCCAACCGCTGGAAGGGCTGGATATGGACAAGATCATCGCCATGATGGTCGGCCGCTCGCTCAGCCAGCGCTTCCCCGACAGGCAGAACACGCCGGGTGAGGTGATCCTCGAGGTGAAGAACCTGACGTCGTTGCGCCAGCCCTCGATCCGCGATGTGTCCTTCGATCTGCACCAAGGCGAGATCCTCGGCATCGCCGGGCTGGTGGGCGCCAAGCGCACCGATATCGTCGAGACGCTGTTCGGCATTCGCGAAAAGGTGGCGGGCACCATCAAGCTGCACGGCAAGGCGATCGATAACCACAGCGCCAACGAAGCGATCAACCACGGTTTTGCGCTGGTGACCGAAGAACGCCGTTCCACCGGGATTTATGCCTACCTCGACGTGGGCTTCAACTCGCTGATCTCCAATATCCGCAATTATAAAAACAAGCTCGGCCTGCTGGATAACGCGCGGATGAAGAGCGACACCCAGTGGGTGATCGACGCCATGCGGGTGAAAACGCCGGGGCATCACACCCATATCGGCTCACTGTCCGGCGGCAATCAGCAGAAGGTGATCATCGGCCGCTGGCTGCTGACGCAGCCGGAGATCCTGATGCTGGATGAACCGACGCGCGGCATCGACGTGGGCGCCAAATTCGAGATTTATCAGTTGATGACCGAACTGGCGAAGAAGGGCAAGGGGATCATTATCGTCTCGTCCGAAATGCCGGAGCTTTTGGGGATCACCGACCGTATTTTGGTGATGAGCAATGGTCAGGTTGCGGGCATCGTTAACACCAAACAGACCTCGCAAAATGAAATCTTACGTCTCGCCTCCCTGCACCTTTAAGGATCGGAATTATGAACGCGCTAAATAAAAAAACCTTATTTACCTATTTCAAGGAAGGCGGCATTTACGTGGTGTTGCTGGTGCTGTTGGCCATCATCATCATTCAGGATCCTACCTTCCTTAGCCTGATGAACCTGAGCAACATTCTGACGCAGTCTTCGGTGCGCATCATCATTGCGCTGGGCGTGGCGGGGCTGATCGTGACCCAGGGCACCGACCTGTCCGCCGGGCGGCAGGTGGGGCTGGCGGCGGTGGTGGCGGCCACGCTGCTGCAGTCGATGGATAACGTCAACAAGGTGTTCCCGCACATGGAAACCTGGTCGATTCCCCTGGTCATCCTGCTGGTGTGTGCGGTCGGTGCGGTGATTGGCCTGGTTAACGGCCTGATTATCGCCTATCTCAACGTGACGCCATTCATCACCACCTTGGGCACCATGATCATCGTCTACGGCATCAACTCGCTGTATTACGATTCGGTCGGCGCTTCGCCGGTCGCGGGCTTCGATCCGAAGTTTTCCACCTTTGCCCAAGGCTTCTTGCGCTTCGGCGACTTTAAGCTGTCGTACATCACCTTCTATGCGCTGATCGCCATCATATTCGTCTGGATCCTGTGGACCAAGACCCGCTTCGGCAAGAACATCTTCGCCATCGGCGGTAACCCGGAAGCGGCCAAGGTGTCCGGGGTCAACGTGCCGTTGAACCTGATCATGATCTATGCGCTGTCCGGCGTGTTCTACGCCTTCGGCGGCCTGCTGGAAGCGGGGCGCATCGGCAGCGCCACCAATAACCTCGGCTTTATGTACGAGCTGGATGCCATCGCCGCCTGCGTGGTGGGGGGCGTCTCCTTCGCCGGCGGGGTGGGTACGGTGTGGGGCGTGGTGACCGGGGTGATCATCTTCACCGTCATCAACTACGGCCTGACCTATATCGGCATCAACCCGTACTGGCAGTACATCATCAAGGGCAGCATCATCATCTTCGCCGTGGCGCTGGATTCGTTGAAATACGCCAAGAAGAAGTAGATTTGCCACCTCGCAGACAACAAAGGCCGGCCTATTGCCGGCCTTTGTTTTGGGCGTTTGCCGCGTCAGGGCTGTTTGGCTTTCTGCTTCTCTTCTTTCAGCTTGTGCTCCAGTTCCACCAACTGTTCCGGTGAAACTGCGGGATAGCCCTGGGCGTCTTCCGGCACGGTGTGCATGGCGGAGATCGGGATCAGCGGGCCGAGGAAGCGCGGTTCGCGCTTGAGGATGTACAGATCGGTCAGCGCGCCCAGGCGAGCGAAGATCTCGCGGGCGCGCACCGTCATCATGTCTTTCGGCGACGGCACCGCGAAGCACTGCGCCTGAATGCCCATATGCAGGGCGATGAACAGCGCGCGCTCGCAGTGGAAGCGCTGGGTGATGATGATGAAATCGTTGGTGTCGAACACCTTGCGAGTGCGCACGATGGAGTCCAGGGTGCGGAAACCGGCGTAGTCCAGCACGATATCGCTCGGCGCCACGCCGGCGGCGATCAGATCGCGGCGCATGGTCATCGGCTCGTTATAGCTTTGCTGGGCGTTGTCGCCGCTCAGCAGCAGGTATTTCACCTTGCCGCTGTTATAGGCGTTGATCGCCCCCTGAATGCGGTAACGGTAGTACTGGTTGATCACCCCGGTGCGGTAATACTTGGCGGTGCCGAGCACCACGCCGACCTGGCGGTGCGGCAATTCCTGCAGTTCGTCGTAGACGTAAGGCGCGGTTTTCCAGCTGATCCAGCGATCGAGCGCAATAGCCGAACCCATCAACACCGCAATGATGATGAACAGGCTGATGATCAGGCGTTTCCACATGTTGTTGCCTTACGCGCGCCGGGCTGAAAAAGATGGATCAAGGCTACTTTACCTGACCGACCGACGCAAGACGCGAACCGCCTGAAGCACGCCCACCGCCGCATTTTTCGGCGGTTTTGCCGCACAAAAAAGCCCGGCGGAGCCGGGCTGGGTCATTTCAGCGCGCCAATCAGAACGAGGTGCGCTTGTAGCTGCGGTACTGCGGCCGCCAGAAGTTGTGCTCGATGGCTTTCGACAGCGCGTCTTCGGAGGTGACGATCGCCACACCCTGCAGCTGCGCCGCCTTACCTACTTCCATGGCGATGCACTTCGACACGCCCTGAATATCGTCGATATTCGGCAGCAACGCGCCGTGGCCGTCGGTGGCCAGCGGCGAACAGTCCGCCAGCGCGCGGCTGGCGGCCATCAGCATGGCGTCGGTGACGCGGGTAGCGCCGGAGGCCAGCACGCCGAGGCCAATCCCCGGGAAGATGTAGGAGTTGTTGCACTGGGCGATCGGGTACAGCTGCTCTTTATAGCTCACCGGCGCGAATGGGCTACCGGTTGCCACCAGGGCGGCGCCGTCGGTCCAGTTGATGATGTCTTCCGGACGGGCTTCCACGCGCGAGGTCGGGTTGGACAGCGGCATCACGATAGGGCGCTCGCAGTGCTTATGCATTTCGCGGATCAGCTCTTCGGTAAACAGCCCCGGCTGGCCGGACACCCCGATCAGAATGGTCGGCTTGGCGTTGCGCACCACGTCCAGCAGCGAGATGGCGTCGCTGGCGGTTTCCCAACCGGTCAGGTTGTCGCTCTTCTGTACCAGCTTGCTCTGGAAATCGAGCAGGTTCGGCAGTTTGTCGGTCAGCAGGCCGAAGCGGTCGACCATGAATACGCGGGCGCGCGCTTCGTCTTCGCTCAAGCCTTCGGACTTCATCTGCGCGATGATTTGCTCGGCGATGCCACAGCCGGCGGAACCGGCGCCGAGGAAGGTGACGGTCTGATCGCGTAGCTGGCTGCCGGCGGCGCGGCTGGCGGCGATCAGGCTGCCGAGGGTCACCGCGGCGGTGCCCTGAATGTCATCGTTGAAGCAGCAGATCTCGTCGCGATAGCGGTTCAACAGCGGGGTGGCGTTGTTCTGCGCGAAGTCTTCGAACTGCAGCAGCACGTTCGGCCAGCGGCGTTTGACCGCCTGAATAAACTCTTCGACGAAGGCGTGGTACTCCTCGCCGGAGATGCGCGGATGGCGCCAGCCCATGTACAGCGGATCGTTGAGGCGCTGCGGGTTGTTGGTGCCGACGTCCAGCACCACCGGCAGCGTGTAGGCCGGGCTGATGCCGCCGCAGGCGGTGTACAGCGACAGCTTGCCGATGGGGATGCCCATGCCGCCGATGCCCTGGTCGCCCAGGCCGAGGATACGCTCGCCGTCGGTGACCACGATCACCTTGACGTTCTGCTTGGTGGCGTTTTGCAGCATGTCATCGATGCGATCGCGGTTCGGGTAGGAGATGAACAGCCCGCGCGCGCGGCGATAGATATCGGAGAAGTGTTCGCAGGCCTCGCCGACGGTCGGGGTGTAGATGATCGGCATCATCTCGCTCAGGTGCGAGTCCAGCAGGCGGTAGAACAGGGTTTCGTTGGTGTCCTGGATGTTGCGCAGGTAGATGTGCTTGTCGTTGTCGTTCTTGAAATCCTGGTACTGACGGTAGGCGCGTTCCACCTGTTCTTCGATGGTTTCTACCGCTTCCGGCAGCAGGCCGTGCAGGTTGAAGTGGCTACGTTCTTCCTCGGTGAAAGCGCTGCCTTTGTTCAGCAGCGGAAATTCCAGCAGAATCGGGCCGGCGTAAGGGATGTAGAGCGGGCGTTTGCTTTCGTATTCTAGTTCCATCAGTTTTACTCTTCACGTATCAGATAACTTTATTGCCGACGATCCTAAGAGATAAAGAGAAGATGTACAGCATTTGTTGCCAGATGATGAACCAGGTTGGCGTAATTATCGACAATCAAATGATTTTTTAACTAAAGAAAGTCTCTCTGGCGGTGTTGGGGCATTGTATTTGGCGGGCGGGACTGTTAACGGCGAAACCGGATGGCCCCGCCGTGGCGCGCTTAGAACGCGGCGCGGTTGACGTTCTGGCAGCCCAGCGCCGCCAGCGTGGCGCGGGTGGCGTCCCACTGGCTGAGGATCGCCTCCTGCGGCTCGACCAGCACGGCGCGGCGGATGTTCAGGCAATCGCCGCCGGAGAGGTTCAGCAGGATCAGCGCGGCCTGCAGCGGCGGCAGGCTCGGGTTGAAGGCGGCATTTTCCGCATAGCGGCCGGCGTAGAGGGTGCCGTCTGCCGTTTCCAGCGCCACGCCGCTGTGGGCGTTGCTGTACGGTGCGTGGCTCTGATTGGCCGCCGCCAGGGCCGCCTGCGTCAGCGCATCGTCCAGCGCCAACTGGTGGCCGTGATCGACCTTGTCCATCAGCAGCGAAGCGATATCCAGATCTTTCGGGCCGAAGGCGTCCGGCAGATAGTCCGCCAGCGTGGCCGGCGCGCGGCCCGGCAGACGGATCTGCAGTTCACCGCCGCTGTTCAGTTCATTCATAAACTGACGGCAGTGGCCGCACGGCGTGTAGTTGACGGTGACCGAGGCCAGCGCCGGCTCGCCGCGCAGCCAGGCATGGGTAACCGCGCACTGTTCCGCATGCACAGTTTGCTGCAGCGGTGCACCGCTGAATTCCATATTGGCGCCGAAATAGAGATTGCCACTTTGCCCGCGCGCGATGGCGCCGACGTGGAAGTGTGATATCGGGGTTAACGAGCAGGCCGCCGCCAGCGGCAGCAGCGCGAATGCCAGCGCATCATCGTCCAGCCCGCAGCCTGTGCGGATCGCTGCCGCTTGCTCGGCCGTGAACATCGCCGGAAAGTCAGGCGCGTCCAGATAGGACTGCAGGGCGGATTGCAGTGTCGCGGGCAGTGCGCTGAACGCGGTGTGAAAACGCGGATGCATAGAAAGTCTCTCTACAGGTTAACGGGATAACATTCTAGGCAGGCCAGAGACATTAAAGTGTGATTAATGTCTCTTAATCGATGAAATTAATGCAATGAGATACATAAATGCGAGATGTATCGCATGTTTCACCCTGTTCAACCGAACAGGTGCAGCAGCACCGGGAACAGGAACGGCGCCAGCAGCGAGGTGATGATGCCGCAGATCACCAGCGCCAGCGAGCCGAAAGCGCCTTCCTGGTAGTCCATCTCCGCGCAGCGTGCGGTGCCCAGCGCGTGGGAAGCGGTACCCATCGCCAGACCGCGCGCCGAGTGGGTGGTGATTTTCAACAGGTTGAACAGCGTATGGCCGAGCACGGCGCCGAGGATACCGACGAAAATGACGCAGACCGCGCTGATCGCCGGAATGCCGCCGAGCGAATCCGCGACGGCCATGGCGATCGGCGTAGTGACCGATTTCGGCAGGATAGAGGCGGCGATTTCCGGCGTGGCGCCCAGCCACAGGGCGATGGCGCCGCCGCTGATCATGGCGGTCAGGCTGCCGATGAAGCACACCGCGATAATCGACTTCCAGCGCGCGCGGATCTGGTGCAGCTGTTCATACAGCGGGAAGGCCAGCGCGACAACCGCCGGCTGCAGCAGATCGTTGAGGATTTTGCTGCCCTGAAAGTAGCGCTCATAGGGGATGCCGGTGAGCAGCAGCAGCGGGATGATCACCGCCATGGAAACCAGCAGCGGGTTGAGCAGCGGCATGTTCAGCTTGCGCGCCAGCCAGCGCGCGGCGAAATAGACCGCCAGCGTCAGCGGCAGCGACCACCAGATTTCATGGATCATGGGTTGCTCTCCGTGTCGTCGGGCTTACCGGCGATGCGGCGCTCGCGGTGAAAATAGTGTGAGGTATAGCCGACCACCACCAGCACCATCAGCGTGCTGATGAGGCAAGAGATAACCAGCGGGCCCAGATGCGCGACGATCTGGTCATAGTATTTCATCACCCCGACGCCGATCGGCACGAACAGCAGCACCATGTAGCGGATCAGCAAATGGCAGCCGGGTTTGACCCATTTGGCCGGCATAATCTGGGTCGAGAGCAGGGCGAACAGCAGCAGCATGCCGAGGATGCTGCCGGGAATGGCGAACGGCAGCAGCGCCGCCAGCGCATTGCCGACGAACAGACAAAGGTAGATGAGGAGCAGGGCTCTCAGGTATTTCCAGCACAGTGTGAGCACGTTGGCCATTGTCTTTTCCCGTTTAACTGATGCATTCATCATACAATTAAACTGTGAGCCATGCCACAGATCGCACCATGAATTCTCGCTATGGGTACCATGCCCGAACGGCGGGTTGACAGCCCGCAATCGCTGGTACGCGTGGGTTTAGCGCGTATCTTCGGCGGTTTCCGCCGCGTGTTCCGCCAGCCGGTGGCCGAGGAAGAAAAACAGCAGGCTGAGCAGCGCGGCGACGATCAGCATCACGAACATCCACGGCGGGGCAGCATAGCTGAGCAGCACCCCGCACAGTACCGGGTTGATGGCGCCGCCCAGCGCGCTGAGGTTCTGTACCCCATAGTAGCTGCCTTTCAGGTGCGGCGGCGCGATAAAGTCGATGAACATGTATTCCACCGGGATAACGATGATTTCGCCGAGGGTAAACACCGCCATCGCCGCCAGCCACAGCCAGACCGCCTGGCCGGCCACCATAAAACCGAGCAGCCCGACGATGAAAAACAGCGTGCCCAGCGCCAGCCAGCGCAGCATGTTTTCCTGACGCATGCCGCGGCTGAGCAGGTATTGCAGGGCGATGACGATGCTGGCGTTGACGATCATCACCAGCCCGATGATTTTGTAGGCGAACTCGGCGCTGGAGACGGTGATCAGGTACTGCGACAGATAGCCGGTGAACTGACCGAACACGACGGCACCCAGGGTACTGCCGAGAGTGAAGTAGATCAGCCGCCGATCGCTGCGCAGGATAGTCACCGTCTGGCGGAAGTTGGGGAGCGCCGCGGGGGCGGCGGCTGGCGTTGCGCGCTGTTCCCGACCGCGCAAGCGCAGGCTGAGCGTCGCCACCGTCGCCAGCGCCAACCCGCCCGACAGGTAAAACGGCAGCAGCGGGCTAAGCCCGGCCACCAGAACGCCGAGCGCAGAACCGATCGCCCAGCCGACGTTGACCAATGTGTAGTTGATTGAAAAAGCCTTGATGCGCTGCTCGACCGGCAGCCAGTCGGCGAAGCAGGCCTTAATGGTGATGCTCAGCACCGAATAACAGGTATGCAGGATCGCCAGCACTACGATCACGCCGCCGGGGCGCGGGATCCAGGGAAGGGCGAAGAAGCTCAGCGCAAACAATAAAATCGACAGCCGGATCAGGCGGTTCTTGCTGAATTTGTCCACCAGATAGCCGCCGTACAGGCTGGCAAGGATGCCGAGGGTCAGGCTGACACCCAAGATAACGCCCACGCTCTTCGGCAGCAGATGGAAATGCTCGGTGAGGTAGATAGTGATGAACGGCAGCGTAACACCGCGGCCGATGGTCAACACCAGCGAACTGGCCAGCAGTACGTTGATCAGCGGGGGGAATCCCTTCATTCGAAGCCTGTTTATGCATACAGTTATTGGGTGATGCAGATAACATAGCGCATTTTGGCGAGGACGGAAGGGGAAAGCCGATAATTAGTTTAAAAACAGAGGCTGCGTCGCCAGCCTCGTCAAAAACAGCATTATTTACCGTGTTCGGCCTGCAGCGTGGCGAACCACGGCTGCACGAAGTCGCTGCTGCTGCCCCAGCCGGGGATGATCTTCGCCAGCCCGGCGACGTTGACCGGCCCCGGCTGCGCCTGTAACAGCGCCTGCGGAATGATCGTCGCTTTGAACTGATAGCTGTCCGGCGTACTTTCCCCGGCGATCTTGTTGGCCACCAGGCGCAGGTTGATCGCGCCGATAAGCTTCGGATCCACCGCCACGCTGACCTGCCAAGGGCTGCCGGCTTCGCGCATCAGTTGCAAGTCCTGGTTGGAAATATCGATGCTGTACAGCTTGATTTCGGTACGTCCGTTCTCTTTCAACGCCTTGTAAGCGCCTTGGGTAAAGGCATCCCAGGTGCCCCAGATGGCGTCGATCTTGCCTTTCGGGTATTTCGCCAACACCGCGCCCACCTTGTTGGCGGTATCGCCCTGTACGTCGGAGGAGACCGCGCCGATCGATTCCAGCTCATGAATGCCCGGATGCTGTTTCAGCAGCTGCTGATAGGCGGCCTGGCGGCGTTCCATCGGCGGGAAGCCGGCTACCCAGAGTTTGATGATGTTGGCCTGGCCGTTGAAATCCTTCACCAGCTGGCCGAAGGAGGCGTTGGCCAGTGAAGCGTCGTCCTGCTGTGAGACGGTGACGCCGGGAACGCTGCCGCTGACGTCGGTATCGAAAGCCGCGACGGCGATACCGGCCGCCGCGATGCGTTTGACCAGGTCGGTGGAATAGGGGGCTCGCCCCTGCGAGAGAATGATGCCGTCATATTTCTGGCTGATAGCCTGGTTGACGAAGTCCTGGAAGCGCGCGTCGTCGCCGTTGCTGAGGAAGGTGTCCACTTTGAAGCCCAGCTTGCGCCCTTCCTGAATGGCACCCGCCAAAAATTGCGTGGTGTTGTCGTCGGAGCCGAGATTGCGGATCACCGCGATGCGCACCGGCCCCTGATGCTGAGCGATGGCGGCCGGCACGGCGGCGGTTTCCGCCGCCTGCAGCGGCAGGGCGGCCAGCAGGCAGAGGGCGAGCAGCGAAGTCTTGAGGTTTTTCATTATTATAGGCTCCAAAAAAGCAGGGTAACGATCCCGGTGAAGGTCTGTTATAGCAGTCTTTCTATCTGGACGTCTATTTGTTGTTGCTGAGCATCATAGCGGGATGCGGCGGGCGAGGGAATCGGAGCGGTTATGACTTTTTCTTACTGTTTATAACGTTGGGTTTGAGGCATTAAAAAAGGGCCGAGCAAGCTCGACCCTTGATGTAACGCGCCGGCGCGGTTACTTGACCTGCATGCCTGGCTGCGCGCCGCTGTCCGGGCTCAGCAGGAAGATCTCTTTCCCGCCGGGGCCTGCCGCCATCACCATGCCTTCCGAAACGCCGAAGCGCATTTTGCGCGGCGCCAGGTTGGCGACCATGATGGTCAGGCGGCCTTCCAGCGCTTTCGGATCCGGGTAGGCGGAGCGAATGCCGGAGAAGATCTGGCGCGATTCGCCACCCAGATCCAACTGCAGCTTCAGCAGTTTGTCGGAGCCTTCGACAAAGTCGGCGCTCTTGATCAGGGCGATGCGCATGTCCACCTTGGCGAAGTCGTCAAAGGTGATGGTTTCCTGAATAGGATCATCGGCCAATGGACCGGTCACCGGCTTGGCGGCGGCCATGTCTTCTTTCGAGGCGTTGACCATTTCGCTGACCTTGTCCAGATCGATGCGGTTGAACAGCGCTTTGAATGCGTTCACTTGGTGGCCCAGCAGCGGCTGCGGGATTGCGTCCCAGCTCAGCTCGGCGTTGAGGAACGCTTCGGCGCGTTCGGTCAGCGAAGGCAGCACCGGCTTCAGGTAAGTCATCAGCACGCGGAACAGGTTGATGCCCATCGAGCATATGGCCTGCAGATCGGCGTCGCGGCCTTCTTCCTTCGCCACCACCCAAGGTGCCTGCTCATCCACGTAGCGGTTGGCCAGATCGGCCAGCGCCATGATTTCACGGATCGCGCGGCTGAACTCACGGCCGGCGTAAGCTTCGGCGATGCTCTGCGCCGCGTCGACGAAGGTCTGGTACAGCGCCGGATCGGCCAGGCTGTCGGCCAGTTTGCCGCCGAAGCGCTTGTTGATAAAGCCGGCGTTGCGCGACGCCAGGTTCACCACCTTGTTGACGATATCGGCGTTTACGCGCTGCACGAAGTCTTCCAGATTGAGATCGATGTCATCAATGCGTGAAGAGAGCTTGGCGGCGTAGTAATAGCGCAGGCAGTCGGCGTCCAGATGCTGCAGGTAGGTGCCGGCCTTGATGAAGGTGCCGCGCGACTTGGACATTTTGGCGCCGTTCACCGTCACGTAGCCGTGCACGAACAGGTTGGTCGGTTTGCGGAAGTTGCTGCCTTCCAGCATCGCCGGCCAGAACAGGCTGTGGAAGTAGACGATGTCCTTGCCGATAAAGTGATACAGCTCGGTGGTGGAGTCTTTGCGCCAGAACTCGTCGAAGTCCAGATCGCCGCGCTTGTCGCACAGGTTCTTGAAGGAGCCCATGTAGCCGATCGGCGCGTCCAGCCAGACGTAGAAGTATTTGCCCGGCGCATCCGGGATCTCGAAGCCGAAGTAAGGCGCATCGCGGGAGATGTCCCACTGCTGCAGGCCGGATTCGAACCACTCCTGCATCTTGTTCGCCACTTGCTCTTGCAGCGCGCCGGAGCGCGTCCACGCCTGCAGCATTTCGCTGAAGGCCGGCAGGTCGAAGAAGAAGTGCTCGGAGTCGCGCATCACCGGTGTCGCGCCGGAAACCACGGACTTCGGATCGATCAGTTCCGTCGGGCTGTAGGTGGCGCCGCACACTTCGCAGTTGTCGCCGTACTGATCGGGCGATTTGCATTTCGGGCAGGTGCCTTTCACGAAACGGTCCGGCAGGAACATGCCTTTCTCCGGATCGTACAGCTGAGAAATGGTGCGGTTCTTGATAAAACCGTTTTCTTTCAGGCGGCTGTAAATCAGGGTGGACAGCTCGCGGTTTTCATCGCTATGGGTCGAATGGTAGTTGTCATAGCTGATGCCAAAGCCGGCGAAATCCTGCTGGTGCTCCTGGCTCATCTCCGCGATCATTTCTTCCGGTTTCACGCCCAGTTGCTGCGCTTTCAGCATGATCGGCGTGCCGTGCGCGTCGTCCGCGCAGATGAAATGCACTTCGTGGCCGCGCATTCGTTGGTAACGCACCCAGATATCCGCCTGGATGTGCTCGAGCATGTGGCCGAGATGGATGGAACCATTTGCGTACGGTAGCGCGCACGTCACCAATAATTTTTTCGCGACTTGAGCCATAGTGAGAACTTGCTTTCTGTAATGAATAAAAGGGCCTTCGATGTTAACCGATCGCGCCCTTCGCTGCTAGGGCGGTTTCTTGCAGGTTAAATGCGCCAGCGGCAGCGCAGTTCTGATATGCTTAGCCGGAAGCTACCCATTCAAAATCAAGGAGCCGGGATGAACGCAAAATCCCCTGAGCAGACCAACCCCGAAGTTCTGCGCGCCCTGGTGACCGGTGTACTGGCCGCCTTTGAACACCCGACGTTGAAAAACAACCTGACCGCATTGAAGGCCATTCATCGCTGCGCGTTACTGGACGATGTGTTGCATATCGAACTGACGATGCCGTTTGCCTGGCAGAGCGGTTTTGAGGCGCTGCAGGCGAGCGTCGGCCCCGAATTGCTGCGCGTGACCGGCGCTTCCGCCATCGACTGGAAGCTGAAACACGACATCACGACGCTGAAACGCGCCAACGGCCAGGCCGGTATCAAAGGCGTGCGCAATATCATCGCCGTCAGCTCCGGCAAAGGCGGGGTGGGGAAATCCACCACCGCCGTCAACCTGGCGCTGGCGCTGGTCGCCGAAGGGGCCAAGGTCGGCATTCTGGACGCCGACATTTACGGCCCGTCGATCCCCAACATGCTGGGTACCGAACATGAGCGGCCGACTTCGCCGGACGGTCAGCACATGGCGCCTATCGTGGCGCACGGCCTGGCGACCAACTCTATCGGCTATCTGGTGACCGACGACAACGCCATGGTGTGGCGCGGCCCGATGGCCAGCAAGGCGCTGATGCAACTGCTGCAGGATACGCTGTGGCCGGATTTGGATTACCTGGTGCTGGATATGCCGCCGGGCACCGGCGACATCCAGCTGACGCTGTCGCAGAACATTCCGGTGACCGGCGCGCTGGTGGTCACCACCCCGCAGGATATCGCTTTGCTGGATGCCGCCAAGGGCATCGTGATGTTCGAGAAAGTGCATGTGCCGGTGTTGGGCATCGTGGAGAACATGAGCGTGCACATCTGCAGCAACTGCGGTCACCATGAGCCGATCTTCGGCACCGGCGGCGCCGAGAAGCTGGTGCAGAAATACCACAGCCGTCTGCTGGGGCAGATGCCGCTGCATATTTCGCTGCGCGAAGACCTGGATCGCGGTACGCCGACGGTGATCAGCCGCCCGGACAGCGAATTCGCCGAAATGTATCGTCAACTGGCCGGTCGCGTGGCTGCGCAGATGTATTGGCAGGGCGAGGCGATCCCGACAGAGATTGCGTTCCGCGCGCTGTAATCTGCCTATCGCAATGCAAGAGCCCGGCTTAAACGCCGGGTTTTTTTATGGGATGCGGGCGGGGTTGTGCAAATCTGCCCGGGTATAGGGACGTTCGATCTGCGCCAGCGTTTTGGCGATATGCTCCAGCAACCCCTGGGTGGGAGCCGGCTGCCGCTGCCCCATCAGCGCCAATGGCAAGGCCAGCGCGATGGTGAAGTGCGGCCAAGAGAGATGCGGGCGCGTTTTGCTGCGCTGCAACCACAGGAACAGTGCGCTGGCCAGATAGCCTAAAATCAGCCCGCTGATCACCTCGGATACCGAGTGAACGCGAATTTCCAGCCGCGAAACGCCGATGGCGAAAGGCAATATCCACCCGGTCAGCAAAGCAATGCTACGTATTGGGTGGTAAAAGCGGCCGGTCAACGTCCAGAGCAGTGGCGGCCAGATGCTTGCCGCGAGGGCTGAATGACCGCTGAATCCGGTGAAATCATAGCGCTCGCTGCCTATGCCCCAGCCCATAAAGGCCAGTTTGGACAGGCAGACCAGCCCGCCGGTGAATCCGAAGATCAGCGCCCACTGCCAACCCGCCGCGCGGGTGGCGGGAGAGATGAGCAGCAATAAAAATAGAATCAGCGCGCAGGGCAGCAGCAACATGCTGTCGCCGAAAAAAGTCAGAAAATACCAATCCAGCACATCAATCTCCGATGAAAGGGGGCGGGGAGCAAAAGTCAGCGCCGGGGAGTGTAACCCGTTACTGCGCGTTGCCCTAGCCGCGAGATTCTTAAAATGCCGCGTGCCCGTGGTATGGCAGCCCGAATTCGCCCGCCGCCGCGCAATATACAGTGGCGCAATCCCCGGCGACTCCCTATAATTGTCGCGTTTTAGTTCCCCCCCTTCACATTACGAAATCAGGTCTTTAATTTTATGACTGACAATCCGCATCAGTGCGTCATTATTGGTATAGCTGGCGCATCTGCCTCCGGAAAAAGCCTTATTGCCAGCACGTTGTACCGCGAACTCCGCGAGCAGGTCGGCGATGAGCACATCGGCGTTATTCCAGAAGACAGTTACTATAAAGACCAGACTCACCTGACCATGGAAGAACGGGTCAAAACCAACTATGACCACCCGAGCGCCATGGATCACAACCTGCTGTTCCAGCATCTGCAAATGCTGAAGGCCGGCAAGGCGATTGAACTGCCGCTGTACAGCTACACCGAGCACACGCGCAAAAAAGAAACCGTCCATCTCGAACCTAAAAAAGTGATCATTCTGGAAGGGATCTTGCTGCTGACGGATATCCGCCTGCGCCAGGAGATGAACTTCTCGATCTTCGTCGACACGCCGCTGGATATCTGCCTGATGCGCCGCATGAAGCGCGACGTCAACGAGCGCGGCCGCTCGATGGATTCGGTGATGGCGCAATACCAGAAAACCGTGCGCCCGATGTTCCTGCAGTTTATCGAACCTTCCAAACAATACGCCGATATCATCGTCCCGCGCGGCGGCAAAAACCGCATCGCGATCGATATTCTGAAAGCCAAAATCAGCCAATTCTTTGAATAATGCCGCTTAATGGCCGGAAATGCGCATTTCCGGCCGGCGGCCAACTATTTGCACCCCGGCATAGACCTTTCGCCCGTTGTGTGGCAATTTTTGTTTAGTGACGCGTTTTGATGGAGAAGAAAGACATGAGACTGTGCGACCGCGATATAGAAGCCTGGCTGGATAGCGAGAAACTGGTGATTTCCCCGCGCCCGCCGCTCGAACGCATTAACGGAGCCACAGTAGATGTCCGTTTGGGCAATCAGTTCCGCGTGTTCCGCGGCCATACTGCGCCTTTTATCGATCTTAGCGGGCCAAAAGATGAAGTCAGCGCCGCGCTGGATCGCGTGATGAGCGACGAGATTGTCTTGCCGGAAGGCGAGGCGTTCTTCCTCCATCCCGGCGAACTGGCCCTGGCGGTGACGTTCGAATCCGTGACGCTGCCGAACGATCTCGTGGGTTGGCTCGACGGCCGTTCTTCTCTGGCGCGTCTGGGGCTGATGGTGCACGTGACCGCGCACCGTATCGATCCGGGCTGGCACGGGCGCATCGTGCTGGAGTTTTACAACTCCGGCAAGCTGCCGCTGGCGCTGCGGCCGGGGATGCTGATTGGCGCCTTGAGCTTTGAGCCGTTGTCCGGCCCGGCAGCCCGGCCATACAACAGCCGGCAGGACGCAAAATATCGCGATCAGCAGGGCGCAGTAGCCAGTCGAATCGACAAGGACTAACGGCGCGGGATGCACCGTCGGTGTGGCGCTGACAAGAGGGTGGCATGAGAAGATTACTGACGACATTGGCGATTTTACTGGTGGTCGTGGTGGCGGGGATGTCCGCGCTGGTACTGCTGGTCAATCCGAATGATTTTCGCGGCTACATGGTCAAAAAGGTCGAGCAGAAGAGCGGCTACCAGCTAACGCTCGAAGGCGATCTGCGTTGGCATATCTGGCCGCAGCTCAGCATCCTGGCCGGGCGCATGACGCTGACTGCGCCGGGCGCCAAGGCGCCGGTGGTGAGCGCGGAAAACATGCGTCTTGACGTCAAACTGTTGCCGCTGCTGTCGCATCAGCTGTTTGTGAAACAGGTGATGTTGAAAAATGCCGTCATTCGCCTCACGCCCGACAGTGAAGAGCACTCGCAAGTGGACGCCCCGATTGCGCCGGCCGGCAGCGGCGCTGATGCGGCAGACGCGGCCTGGAAGTTCGATATCGATAACCTGCGCGTCGTGGACAGCCTGTTGATTTGGCAGCGCGCCGACAACGAGCAAATCAATGTCCGGGACATCAATCTTACCCTGCAGCAAACGGAGAAACGGCAGGCGCAGCTGGACATTTCCAGCCGGGTCAACCGCGATCAGCGCGACCTGGCCTTCAGCATGGCGGCCGATATCGATCTGCAGCAGTTCCCGCACCAGATCGGCGCCAAGGTGACCCAGTTCAATTACCAATTGTCGGGGGCGGATATTCCGAACGGCGGTATTCAAGGCGAGGGTAATGCTCAGGTGGTCTACCAGCAGACGCCGGCGCAAATTGCCGTCAGCCAGCTGAACGTCAGTGCCAATAACAGCCAGTTGACCGGCGATATCAGCGCCAGCCTGGGGATGGTGCCCGGCTATGTGGTGAACCTGAATTCGGCTAATCTCGATCTTGACGCGCTTTCCGGTTGGCAATCCAGCACTAATACCACCGAGCAGCCCGCCGTGACCGCCGCGCCGGTGATCGCCAGCCAGGTTGACGATCGGCAGCAGAACCTGGAAGCGCTGCGCGATTTCAATGCACAGCTGAATCTGCAGGCGGCGCAGTTGACCTACCGCGGTATGAACGTTACCCAGTTAGCCGTCACGGCGGATAATCAACGCGGCCTGTTGACGCTGCATAAACTTGCCGGGCAATTGGCCGGCGGCGATTTCTCCTTGCCGGGATCGCTCGACGCTCGCGGCAATAAACCGGTGATAAACGTGCAGCCGACCCTGAACCAGGTTGAGCTCAGCACGGTGCTCAAAGCCTTCGACATGCCGCAGATGCTGACCGGCAAATTCAGCATGAAAGGGGATTTGACCGGCGATCGCCTTTCTTCACAGTCATTTGAGCACCGTTGGAGCGGCACGGCGCAGTTGGCGATGCAGGATGCACAGCTGCACGGCCTGAACATTCAGCAATTGATCCAACAGGCGGTGGCGCGCAACGATAACAGCGTGCGCGGTCAAGACAGCTATCAGCGCTACACCGAAGTCAAAAGCGTCTCGGCGCGGGCAAGTCTGAGCCGAGGCACTGTCAAACTCAGCAGCCTGACGGCGGACTCCCCTTTGCTGGCGCTGACCGGCGCCGGCAGTATCGATATGCCGGGAAAACAGTGCGATATGGCGCTTAACGTGCGCGTCACGGGCGGTTGGCAAGGGCGCGGCGAACTGATCGAGCAACTGCAAAAAACGCCGATCCCGCTGCGGGTCTACGGGCCTTGGCAACAGCTGAATTACCAACTGCAGGTCGATCAGGTGCTGCGCAAAACGCTGCAGGATCGGGCCAAAGATGCGCTGAACAAATGGGCTGAAAAGAACAAGGATTCGCGCGAAGGCCAGGATCTGAAGAAGCTGCTCGACAAGCTGTAATTCCCCGACGCGGGCCATACTGTGGCCCGCGTCAATATCGATGCTCCTCGCGATAATTTCCCTCCGTTACCTTGATGAAGGTCATGAAGAAACGTGCTTAGTTTGTGCAGAGTAGGAACCTATTCTGCGATTGCGATGCGCCTGGGCGCGAAAACATGACGAGTTGAGGAAACATGATAGAGCTTCTTATTGGCGCCGCCGTGGCGGCGGGCGTGGGCCGTTACATCATCAAAGGGTATTCCGCTACCGGCGTTTTGATGGTGGGGGGGCTGCTGCTGCTCGGCATCAGCGCCCTGATGGGGAAAACGTTGTTGCCGTCCGGCGCCACGTCTACCGGTTGGCGCGCGACCGATATCATCGAGTACGTCAAGATCTTGCTGATGAGCCGCGGCGGCGATCTCGGCATGATGATCATGATGCTGTGCGGTTTCGCCGCCTACATGACGCATATCGGCGCCAACGATGTGGTTGTCAAGCTGGCTTCACGCCCACTGCAAATGATCAACTCGCCTTATCTGTTGATGGTGGCGGCCTATTTTGTCGCCTGCCTGATGTCATTGGCGGTTTCTTCCGCTACCGGCCTCGGCGTGTTGCTGATGGCGACGCTGTTCCCGTTGATGGTGAACGTTGGCATTAGCCGCGGCGCAGCGGCGGCCATTTGCGCTTCGCCGGCGGCGATTATTCTGGCACCGACCTCCGGCGACGTGGTGCTGGCAGCCAAGGCGGCGGAGATGCCGCTGGTGGATTTCGCGTTCAAAACCACGCTGCCTATCTCGATTGCCGCCATCGTCTGCATGGCCGTGGCGCACTTTTTCTGGCAGCGCTATCTCGACAAAAAGAACAATGAACAGCATCACATCATGGACGTCAGCGAAATAAAAACGCATGCGCCGGGTTTTTACGCTGTATTGCCGTTTACGCCGATCCTCGGCGTGCTGATCTTCGACGGCAAATGGGGGCCTGAGCTGCACATCATTACCGTGCTGGTAGGGTGCATGCTGCTGGCGGCCGTGATCGAGTTCATGCGCAGCTTCAGCGCCAAGCAGGTATTCAGCGGCCTGGAAGTGGCGTATCGCGGCATGGCGGACGCTTTCGCCAGCGTGGTGATGCTGTTGGTGGCCGCGGGGGTGTTCGCGCAGGGGTTGAGCACCGTCGGCTTTATCAGCGGGTTGATCGGGTTGGCGCAGTCGTTCGGCACCGGCGGTTTGATCATGATGCTGGTGTTGGTGGTGATCACCATGCTGGCGGCCATGACCACCGGTTCCGGCAATGCGCCGTTCTATGCCTTTGTCGAACTGATCCCGAAACTGGCGGCACAGATGGGCGTGAATCCTGCCTATCTGGTGATCCCTATGCTGCAGGCGTCTAATCTCGGCCGTACGTTGTCGCCGGTCTCCGGCGTGGTGGTGGCGGTCTCCGGTATGGCGAAAATCTCGCCTTTTGACGTGGTGAAGCGTACTTCGGTGCCGGTGATTGTCGGGTTGGTGGTGGTGATCGTGGCGACCGAGCTGCTGGTTCCCCAGTAAAAGAAAGGCCGGGCGATGCCCGGCCTCAATGCTAAACCTCGTAGTCCTCCGGTGGGGGCGGCGGGGTGATCTTCACTTTCAGGATGCGGTGGCTGTTGACCTCCAATGGCTCGAACAGGTAGTCACCAATCTTGATTTGCTCGCCTTCTTGCGGCACGCGCTGGCTGTGCTCCATCAGCAGCCCCGCCAGCGTGTGGTACTCGCGTTTTTCTTCCAACGGCATCGGCAGGTACAGCACCAGATCTTCCAGCGGCATATAGCCGTTGGCAATCCAGCTGCCGTCTTCGTCTTGCTGAATGTCATGGCGTGCGTCCACCTCTTCGCCGGCCTCCGGCAGATTGCCGGCGATGGTTTCCATCACGTCCGTCAGGGTGACGATGCCTTCGACGGAGCCGAACTCGTCGACCACAAAGGCAAAATGCGTCTGCGCCTGGCGGAATTGCTCCAGGGCGCTTAACAGCGTGAGCTGTTCCGGGAAGATCAGCGGTTGGCGTATCAGCGCGCGCAGATCCAGCGGCGCCTGCGCCAACTGCTGTTTGAGGACGTCGATAGTATGGATCACGCCCAGCGGTTCGTCGCTGGCGCTGCTTTCCACCACCACGATGCGCGTGTGCTGATTGCGCTCCAGCAATTGCGTAAGCTTTTCCTGCGGATCGTTCAGCTCAAGGTATTCGACGTCGTGACGCGAGGTCATGATGCTACTGACCGTGCGCTGCGCCATGCCGAGTACGCGTTCGATCATGCGTCGCTCTTGCTGATTGAAGATCTCGCCGCTTTCGCTGTCGCTGTCGGCCAGCAGGTTGGCGGAATGGCTATCGACCTCCGCTTCTTCATGTTTGCCACTCAGCATGCGTAGCACCGCTTCGGCAGTGCGTTCGCGCAGTGGCCGCACCTTCGACAGGAAGCGACGGCGGTTGAACTGCGCCAGCTGGTTCAGCGCCTCGATCATTACCGAGAAACCGATCGCCGCGTAGAGGTAGCCTTTCGGAATGTGATAGCCGAAGCCCTCCGCCACCAGGCTAAAGCCAATCATCAGCAGGAAGCTCAGGCACAGGATAACGATAGTCGGGTGAGCATTGACGAAACGCGTCAGCGGTTTGCTGGCCAGCAGCATCAGGCCGATGGCGATACAGACCGCAATCATCATCACCGCCAGGTGATCGACCATCCCAACCGCAGTGATCACCGAGTCGAGCGAGAAAACGGCGTCCAGTACTACGATCTGCGCCACGACTGGCCAGAAACGTGCGCCTTTGCGCGCGCCGTGTTGCTCTTCATCCTTGCCTTCCAGCCGCTCATTGAGCTCCATGGTGGCTTTGAACAGCAGGAATATCCCGCCGACCAGCATGATCAGATCGCGGCCGCTGAAGGGGTGCTCCGCGACGATGAACATCGGTTTAGTCAGGGTCGCCAGCCACGAGATAGAGGCGAGCAGCGCCAGACGCATGACCAGCGCCAGCAACAGGCCGACAACACGGGCCTTATCTCTTTGTTGTTTTGGTAGTTTGTCCGCCAGAATGGCGATAAAGACAAGGTTATCTATACCCAGCACGATTTCCAGCACGACCAACGTGGCCAGGCCGGCCCAAATTGTTGGATCAGCGATCCATTCCATACGCCCAATTTCACCTGTAAGTTCTACGGCTTATGCCGCACGGGAATGATGGGCGCTGAGACGGCAAAATTCAACTTTAATCAGGAGGCAATGGCCGATTGCCGCAAACTGCGATCGCCGCCGCTTAGCCCACGGTGACAGGGTAGGGGGGCAGATATTAACCGAAATGTGATGCGCTCAGAAAAAAAACGCTTATTAAATTTATTTAAATCAAAGTATTGAAACAGTTTCCTTAAGCTATGCTTCGTATCAGCATGCGGCATGAGTAGTCTTATTCTGAAAACGGCGGGCTGGGGGGATCTAAGGCTTGTATCACTTGGGTATTAGTATAAGAATCTTAGCCATATAACGGCAGTAACTAACATTGTTTGGTTATAAAGGCATCGAATTTTTTATTTTTATGTGAACGGTATGGCAGTTCCAATAAGGATGAGGTGTCGTTTTACATAAGTTTTTGACTCACGCCACGCAGAGATGCGAGTGAAAATGTGATTAACAGTACTTTGGTAGCTACAAGCCAAGGGCGGTAGCGTGCTTTTTCACGTTCCCATGGATGCATGTAGCGCTACGATGAATTGGAATGAATATGCAGAATAGGCTCAAGGCAGTGATCCCTGTAGCGGGGTTGGGAACCCGCATGTTGCCGGCAACCAAGGCTATCCCTAAAGAAATGTTGCCTGTGGTCGATAAGCCCTTAATCCAGTACATCGTTGCCGAATGTGTGGCGGCTGGGATTAAAGATATCGTCTTGGTGACGCATTCATCGAAAAACGCGATTGAAAACCATTTTGACACTTCTTTTGAATTGGAAGCGATGCTCGAAGCGCGTGTGAAGCGACAATTGCTGGCTGAAGTGCAAAGCATTTGTCCACCGGATGTGACCGTGATGCAGGTGCGCCAGGGGCAGGCGAAAGGGCTGGGGCACGCGGTGCTGTGCGCCAAGCCGATGGTGGGGGATTCCCCTTTCGTCGTACTGTTGCCGGATGTCTTACTGGATGATTCTACGGCGGATTTGCGTAAGGAAAATCTGGCGAAAATGCTCCAGCGTTTCGGCGAAACGGGCTTCAGCCAGATCATGGTTGAACCGGTACCGGAACAAGATGTATCCAAATACGGTGTGGTCGATTGTGCCGGCGCGGCGATAGCCGCAGGTGAAAGCGCACCGATGACGGCGGTGGTCGAGAAGCCGGCTCGTGAGGATGCCCCCTCCAATTTGGCGGTTGTTGGGCGGTATGTGCTTGCCGCCGACATTTGGCCGCTGCTAGAAAAAACCCCTCCGGGTGCAGGCGACGAGATTCAACTCACCGATGCGATCGCGATGTTGATGAAAGAGCAAACGGTGGAAGCGTTCCATATGAGCGGCAAGTCGCATGATTGCGGCGACAAACTTGGCTATATGAAGGCGTTTGTGCAATATGGATTGCGTCACGGTTCGGAAGGCGAGAGCTTCAGCCGCTGGCTGAAGCAGACATTGAACAAGTAACAGGCTGTTGCCACTGCGGCTGAAAGCGATCATCAGATTGAATGAGGTCTACCATGACGAAGTTGAAAGCGGTTATTCCTGTGGCGGGGTTGGGTATGCGCATGCTACCTGCGACCAAAGCGATTCCGAAAGAGATGTTGCCGATCGTTGATAAACCGTTGATTCAATACATTGTCAACGAATGCGTTGCGGCGGGGATTAAAGAGATCATCCTGGTGACGCACTCTTCCAAGAACGCCATCGAAAATCATTTCGACACCTCATTTGAGTTGGAGGCGATGCTGGAGGCGCGGGTTAAACGGCAACTGCTCGATGAAGTACAGTCAATAACGCCGAAAGGCGTGACGCTGATGCATATCCGTCAGGGGCAACCCAAGGGGCTGGGGCACGCGGTTCTCTGCGCCAAACCGTTGGTCGGTGATTCGCCGTTTGTTGTTCTGTTACCGGACATCTTACTGGATGACGCGAAAGCGGATTTGAAGACAGACAATCTGCCGCACATGATTGCGCGTTTTGAACAAACCGGCCTGAGCCAGGTATTGGTGCAAACGGCGGATGAACATGTCCTGCACGATTATTCCGTGGTGGAATGTGAGGCCAGTAGTCTGAACCCCGGCGAAAGTTCCCGCATCACGTCGATTATCGAAAAACCGGGATTGGAGACCCAACTGAAATCCAACTACTCCGCTGTGGGGCGCTATGTGTTGTCTGCGGATATTTGGCCGTTGCTGGAAACTACCGAACCGGGTGCCTGGGGGCGAATTCAGCTGACGGATGCCATTGCCGAATTGCTGAAGCATAAACCGGTAGAGGCGACAGAGTTGGTCGGGGAATCGTTCAACTGCGGTGAAAAGCTGGGTTACCTTCGTGCTTTTGTTACTTATGGGTTACGTCACTCGACCCAAGGCAAAGCTTTCCGCGAGTGGGCTGAACAGCTGTCGCTTTGAGTAAAACTTATCGCTTCTCCCGATGAGGGCTGTTGCCATCATGGTGGGAGAAGCTAGAATAGTTGTTGAATTTTGGGGAATTTCACTGTCCCATTGTTTATATTAGTATACATTCTACGGCGAGTAGCCGAGTTGCTATGGCGACTGAGTTTTTATGCTGTATTGGCCGTCTGATTCTGACAACTCACTGTTATTCATAAAATTAAAGTTTAAGCTCGCCTGTGCATTGATTTTTACCGGTACTGAGCATCCCAGTTTATTTATCTCGCTCATAATAGCTTTGCTCTTGTCAACGGCAGATAAACGTTCTCGATAATTGCAAACAGAGCTCATGTTTTGAGACAGCGCAGCAAGCGACAGACAGTTTGATAAGGTTACAGCGACGCAGCCAAGGTTGGCGAGCATTGTAGCTTTGCAGATACATTTACTTGAAAGTGATGATAACTTGATGGCAAAACGACAATTGAAAGTGATATCGCTATTGATATCGATAAGCGTAATTAGTGGATGCACTGTGTTTCCTGGAACCCATCTATCGACTAGCGGAAAAGAAGTTGTAAAACAAGAAGATGCCGACTTCGATATCGATAAGATGGTCAATGTTTACCCTATGACACCGAAGCTGCTGGATTCTATGCGTCCCGCAAAGGTGATTGCTCAGTCGAATGCGCAGTTGGATGCATCGCTGCGTACGTATGAGTATCGGATCGGGGTAGGTGATGTCCTTAACGTAACCGTCTGGGATCACCCTGAACTGACGACGCCTGCTGGGCAATACCGCAGCGCCAGCGACACCGGCAACTGGGTGCACTCCGACGGCACGATTTTCTATCCTTATATCGGTAAGGTGAACGTGGTGGGTAAAACCGTTACCCAAATTCGCGATCAGATCGCCACCCGTTTGGCTCAGTACATCGAAAGCCCGCAGGTTGACGTCAATATTGCCGCTTTCCGCTCGCAAAAAGCTTACGTGACGGGGGAAGTTACCAAGTCCGGGCAGCAGCCTATCACCAACGTGCCTTTGACGGTGATGGATGCGATTAACGCCGCCGGCGGGCTGACGGAGAATGCCGACTGGCGCAACATCATCTTGACCCACAACGGCAAAGAGCAGCGTCTTTCATTGCAGCAATTGATGCAGAATGGGGATTTGACTCAGAACCGTCTGCTTTATCCTGGGGATATTCTGTATATTCCGCGCAACGACGATCTTAAAGTGTTTGTTATGGGTGAAGTTAAGACCCCTGCGACGCTTAAAATGGATCGCAGCGGCATGACGTTGACGGAAGCGCTGGGGAATTCTCAAGGGATAAGCCAAGCTGCAGCCGATGCGACCGGCGTGTTCGTTATCCGGCCATTGCACGGAACGCAGGGCGACAAGCTGGCTAATATTTATCAGCTCAATATGTCCGATGCGACAGCATTGGTTATGGGGGCTGAATTCCATCTGCAACCGTATGACATTGTTTACGTGACGGCAGCGCCGATCGCGCGTTGGAACCGTCTGATCGTTCAGTTGGCACCAACCATCGATAGCTTCAACAATCTCACGGAAGGCTCACTGCGTATCCGCAACTGGCCGTAGTAGAGGGGTTAGCCATGTTTGATTCTATCTTGGTAGTCTGCGTAGGTAATATTTGCCGCTCCCCTACGGGGGAGCGTCTCTTGAAGCGGCATCTGCCGGAAAAAGAGATCGCTTCCGCAGGCATCGGCGCCTTGGTTGGCAAAACTGCGGATAAGAGCGCTATTTCCATTGCGGAAAAACATCAGCTGTCGTTAGAGGGCCATGAAGCCAGACAGTTGACGAAAGAAATGTGCCGGGAATATTCATTGATTCTGGTTATGGAGAAAGGGCATATCGATGCCGTTTGCCGTTTGGCTCCGGAGGTCAGAGGCAAAACCATGCTTTTCGCCCATTGGTTGGGACAGAAAGAAATTCCCGATCCCTACAGAAAGAGCGCTGAAGCGTTTGAGTTTGTTTACCGCCTTCTTGATGATGCAGCCCAAAAATGGGCCCAGGCATTAAATCGTTAACCAGAGATTACAATGACTGATAATACGAAACCAGGCTTATCAACAGCCAATAATCATGATGAGATTGATTTAAGTCGCTTGTTGGGAACTTTAATTGATCACCGCTGGCTCATCATCGGGATTACTGCGTTATTCTCTGTTGCCGGTATCATTTATTCACTGTTCGCGACTCCGATATATCAAGCTGATGCGATGGTTCAGGTTGAACAAAACGTCGGTAACTCGTTGGTCAACGACCTATCCCAAATGCTGCCGAACAGTCAACCGGGCTCTTCCACGGAGATCGAGCTGATAAAGTCACGCATGGTGACGGGCAAAACTGTCGATGATCTGAATCTTGAAACGGTGGTGCAGCAAAAATACTTCCCGATATTTGGTCGCGGCTGGGCCCGCTTGACGGGAACCGAACCTGCCAAAATTGCGTTGTCCCGCCTCAATGTGCCAGCTAACTCAGACGATCTTGAGCTGGAATTGACGGTGATCGACGCAAAGAATTATGTGTTGAGCAATAACGGCACTGAGATTATCAAAGGGAAAGTCGGTGCGCTGGAGAGTGGCCATGGAGTTTCCTTGCTGGTAAGCGATATTTCAGCGGAGCCAGGCACCGTATTTGAAGTCGCCAAGTTGGCGCGACTGGTTGCGACCAATAATCTGTTGGATGCATTGACCGTTGAAGACAAAGGTAAAGATACCGGCGTTTTGGCGTTGAGCTTGACCGGTGACGATCCGGTATTAGTGCGAAACATTCTTGACAGCATCAGCAAAAATTATCTGTTGCAGAATGTTGAACGTAAATCGGAAGAGGCCGCTAAAAGCCTGGATTTCCTGAAAGAACAACTGCCGGAAGTTCGCAGCTCGCTGGATAGCGCCGAAGATAAACTCAACCGTTTCCGTCAGGCGAATGATTCTGTCGATCTGTCCCTTGAAGCGAAGTCTGTTCTTGATACGATCGTGGGGGTTGAAGCTCAACTGAATGAGCTAACGTTTAAAGAAGCGGAAATCTCCAAACTTTATACCAAAGAACACCCCGCTTATCGTGCACTGATGGAAAAACGCGCTACGCTGCAGCAAGAAAAAGACAAGCTGAACAAGCGTGTCAGCGTCATGCCGAAAACCCAGCAGGAAATTTTGCGCTTGACCCGTGATGTGCAGGCCGGGCAAGAGATTTACATGCAGTTGCTGAATAAACAGCAAGAGCTGGGGATTACTAAAGCGAGCACGGTTGGTAACGTGCGAATCGTGGATCCTGCCGTTACGCAGCCTCGTCCGGTTAAACCGCAAAAAACCATTATCGTACTGATAGTCACGTTGCTTGGTGGCTTGTTCTCGACGGGTTTTGTGTTGCTTAAAACCATGCTGCATCGCGGCATCGAAAGCCCGGAACAGCTGGAACAGCAAGGGATCAACGTTTACGCCAGTATTCCACTGTCTGAGTGGCAGCAAAAAAGCGACCGCGAAACGATGCTGTCCGGCAAGCGCAATAGCAACAGGAGTTACACCCTGCTTGCCGTGGGCAATCCGGCCGATCTGGCGATCGAAGCCGTCAGAAGCCTGCGTACCAGCCTGCATTTTGCCTCCTTGGAGGCCAAAAATAACGTTCTAATGATTTCGGGCGCCAGCCCAAGTATCGGTAAAACGTTTGTCAGTATCAACTTGGCAGCCGTTATCGCTCAGGCGGGGCAACGTATTCTGGTCGTGGACGCCGATATGCGTAAAGGCTATGCCCACTCATTGTTAAACTGTGAATTGGGCGTAGGGCTGTCCGATGTATTGTCAGGACAAGCGACAGCGCAGCAAGCGGTCAAACAGACCTCGATTGAGAATCTTAGCTTTATCTCGCGTGGCAAGATCCCACCGAACCCGTCAGAGCTGTTGATGCACAACCGCCTGACGGAATTTCTGGAATGGGCGGGCAAAGAGTATGACATCGTTCTGGTCGATACCCCGCCGATCCTGGCGGTGACGGATGCCGCGATTGTCGCACGCAATGTAGGCACTACCTTGTTGGTCGCGCGTTATGGCGTGAACTCGCTGAAAGAGATCGAAGTGAGTATTCGTCGCTTCGAGCAAAACGGTATGGAAATTAAAGGTATTATCCTTAACGCCGTTGAAAATAAATCGGGTAGCGCCTACGGCTACTACGCTTACGAATATAAATAAACCCCCTTCTAAGTAAAAGCTCCTCGTAATGAGGAGCTTTCTGATTCATTCAAAGTAATTAGTAAAATCCAATTTCGGAGAGAATAAATGAGTAATCTTGCAATTATTCCGGCAAGGGGTGGGTCTAAGGGTATTCCCAAGAAAAATATTAAAGAAATTGCAGGTAAACCATTAATTGCCTGGAGTATAGAGCAGGCACTAAATTCTTCGAGCATTGAGCGCGTTATTGTTTCAACAGATTGTGAGGATATTGCTGCTGTAGCCAGGGAATATGGCGCAGAAGTGCCGTTCATGCGCCCTGCTCATCTCGCGAACGATACCGCCGCGACGGAACCTGCACTTTTGCATACCCTGGAATGGTTGGCTGAACACGAGAATTACCATCCAGACTATACCGTCTTGCTGCAGGCAACCTCTCCTGTACGTAAAGATGATGCGATTGATTCTGCAATCAAAAAGATTATCGAAAAAGAAGCCGATTCATTACTGAGTGTTTGTGAGTTTTGGCATTTTCTGTGGGAAAACGAAGACAATCCGAAAGCTTATTACGATTATTTAAACCGTCCGCGTCGGCAAGATATTAAGCCTGAAAATATCAAACTCAAAGAGAACGGTTCGATTTACGTTACGAAAAGTGAAATTCTCCTCAGCACCGGTAATCGTCTTGGCGGTAAAGTCATTGCGCATAAGATGTCTGAAGAGGAAAGCTTTGAAATTGACACCCTGCTGGATTGGGCGGTTGTTGAAGTAATTTTGAAAAATTGGAGTGGGAGATAATTTATGTTAATCCAGAAAAAGATATCTGATTTTTTAGTGTTTGAAACAGAATCAATCATTAAAGCATTAGAAAAAATCAACTCAAACAAAAAGCGAATTATTTTTGTCGTCACTGAAGACGGCAAGCTGTGCGGCTCTTTTTCTGACGGTGATTTCCGCCGCTGGATCACTAATGGTGATTTCGATCTGAGTCGCGAAATGTCAGAAGTGATGAACCAGAACGTTCGCTATAAAAAAGTGGACGCGCCACGTAACGAGATTGACTCACTGTTTACGAATGGCGTTGACGTATTGCCGCTGGTTGATGACTATCGGCGTCTGGTCGCCGTGGCGCTGCAAAGCGAAAAAGGCCTGACGATTGGCAAGCACACCATCACTGAAACTTCGCCGACGTACATTATTGCTGAAATTGGCAATAACCATAATGGCGACATCAAGTTGGCTAAGCATCTGGTTGACCTGGCGGTTGACGCGGGTGCTGATTGCGTTAAATTCCAAATGCGCGACCTGAGCTCGCTATATAAGGGCGGCAACGATAAAGACAAATCAGCCGATCTTGGCGCGCAGTACACGCTGGATTTGCTAAGAAAATTCCAGTTGAGCAATGAAGAACTGATCGAAGTGTTCGATTACTGCAAGGAGAAGGGGTTGACCCCGCTGTGTACCCCTTGGGATCTGAAGAGCCTTGAAGTACTGGAAAACTACGGTATGGAAGGTTATAAGGTCGCTTCCGCCGACTTCACCAACCACGAAATGTTGGCCGCACTGGCTGCTACAGGCAAACCACTGATTTGTTCTACCGGCATGTGCAGCGAAGCGGAAATCAAAAGCTCGGCTGATTTCCTGAAATCCAAAGGCGCCGAGTTTGTGATTCTGCATTGCAACTCAACGTATCCGACGCCGTTTAAAGACGTCAACCTGGCCTATATCAAGCGTCTGCAGCAGGTAACGGGTTGCCTGGTCGGGTATTCCGGCCATGAGCGCGGTATTTCCGTGCCGATCGCCGTTACTGCCTTGGGCGCGCGAGTGATCGAGAAACACTTCACCATCGACAAATCTATGGAAGGCAATGACCATAAAGTGTCTCTATTGCCACCTGAGTTCAAAGAGATGGTTGTGCGCATCCGCGAAGTTGAAGAGTCCATGGGCAATGCCGGCGAGCGTACTATCACCCAAGGGGAAATGATCAATCGCGAAACTCTGGCGAAGAGTTTGATTATCAATCGCGATCTGAAAAAAGGTGAAATCATTACCCGCGAGATGGTAGAAGTGAAGAGTCCGGGCCAGGGCTTGCAACCTCTGTATCTGGAGCAATTGGTCGGCAAGAAAGCCAATCGTGACCACGAAAAAGGCGGTTACTTCTACGAGTCAGATCTGAATGATGTAGCGATAGAGGCTAAGGACTATGACTTCAATCGTCCGTTCGGCATTCCTGTGCGCTATCACGATTACGGCAAGCTGAAGAATAAATCCAACCTGGATTTCGTCGAGTTCCACCTGAGCTATCAGGACATGGAGCTGGATTTGACCGAATTCTTCTCCGGCGCTGAAGATATCGGTTTTGCGGTACATAGCCCAGAGTTGTTCGCCAACGATCATATTTTGGACCTGGCGACGGATGATCCTGCTTATCTTGCCCATTCGATCAAACAGCTGCAGCGTGTCTGTGATGTGACTCGCGCATTAAAGCAGTATTTCCCGAAAACTGAGCGTCCGGTCATCGTGGTGAATGCGGGTGGTTTCAATACCACCGGTTTCTTGCCGAAAGAGTCGCGTCAGGCGATGTACGAACGTATTGGTGCCGCCTTGGGGGAGATCAATCAAGAAGGCGTTGAAATTATCATCCAAACGATGCCTCCATTCCCATGGCACTTTGGTGGCCAGAGCTACCACAACCTCTTTGTCGATCCGGACGAGATTAAAGCGTTCTGTGAAAAATACGACTATCGTATTTGCTATGATACGTCGCACTCCATGATGGCTTGCAATTATTACCAATGGGATCTTCATGGCTTCACCCAGAAAGTCGGCCCATATACCGCGCACATGCATATTGTTGATGCACTGGGTGTGGATGGTGAAGGAGTTCAGATCGGTAAAGGTGATGTGAACTTTGACGAGCTGGCAGATGATCTGCGCCGCTATGCGCCGGGCGCGCAATTTATTCCTGAAGTGTGGCAGGGGCACAAAAACCAAGGGGAAGGGTTCTGGCATGCGCTTAACTTCCTGGAAAAGTATCTATAAATGAGTAAAGCCATTATGGGGGCTGCGGCTTTGTCGATAGGGGATATTCTCGGCAAAGTCATCGGCTTCATCATATTGCCTTATTTGACAGCACACCTTGGCGCGTCGGGGTACGGCGCGCTGACTCTTTATTTGTCCGTTATTCAGATCTTGATCATTTTCATTTCGTTCAGTGGTCAAGGTCTGTTGCCGGTCAAATATATGCAGGAGGGGGAAGGGAGTTCCCTGGTGTTCCGCAGAGATAACATCACTTTGGCTGTCGCGTCGAGCGTGCTATTGGTGGCTATATTCTACATTGTCACACTGGTCACCAAGATCTCAGTTTCTTTCAGTGATGGTTTTCTGGTTGTTTTAGCTTCCCTGGCACAAGCGCTGAACTTTATCAATTTATCGCATTTACGCATTAGTCAGACCTATAAAGTTGCGGCTATCGGTCAATTTTTGCTTTCCGCATTCAACGTTTTGTTCACGATCGCTCTTTTTGAAATGATAGCGGCGACGCCAGGACAACGTTTGATAGCGATAGCGGCATCATTTTTCAGCATTCAGTTAGCTTATGAGTTCTTTGTCTACCGAAAGAGAGCGGTTAAACGCAGCGAGCTCGAGCCGCCGCGTAAACGTTATAAGGAAATCATTAGCTATGGAGTTTCCTTATTACCGCATCACGGTAGTTATTGGATTAAGTCATCGGTAGATCGTTTCTTTATCGCTCATTACATGAGCACTGCTGTTGTGGGGGTTTATGGCTTGGCGTTCCAGCTAACCTCCATTGTTATGCTTTTTTTTGGTGTAATCAATCAGGCGTTCCAGCCATTTATTTACCGCAAACTTAAAGCGAATGATTTTAGAGGCGTGGAACTTATTCAATATGGGTACACGGCTCTGGTTGTTGTCTCATGTATTATTTATTTCTTTATTCTGCCGTTTGTTTTTCCATATTTATTTAGTGCTGAGTTCAATAACGCCATTTATTACTTCAACATACTTTTGCCTGGAACTGCATTTTTATCGATTTATTATATTTTTACGCACTCACTGTTTTACTATCGTAAAAATAAATTAATATCGATTATTACTATGGGCTCGATGATTACGCATTTGATTGGTATCTTTGTCATCACCATGACGGAAATCAAAGTTGAGTATTTCTGCCTGGTTTATGCAATTTCCAGTTTTTATGCATGTGCAGTGACTTTTTATTGTGGCAAGCGACAGATCAGCATTGAGAGGAAAAGATGCTAGCAAGTCTTAAACGATGGTTGCGAAACTTACGTAAGCAGCGTTATCGCTCAAAAGTTATCAGAATGGCTGAAAGCTGCGGCCGCGATCCGAAAGTTAATTTTTTAACTGTGGTTAATAATAAAACCCGGCTTGGCGACAACTTCAACTCTAATGGTTTGACGGTGGTTGGCAAGGGCAGTGTTGTTATTGGTGATAATTTCCATTGTGGTTTTGGTTGTGTGCTAATTACAGAAAATCATAATCATCATGGAAACGCTATTCCCTATGATAATACTTATGTGCTGAAGGACACGCACATAGGAGATAATGTGTGGTTAGGAATCAATGTCATTGTTCTCCCTGGCGTCAGCATTGGTGAGGGGGCAATTATCCAAGCCGGTAGCGTGGTGGTTAAAAATATAGAGCCTTACGCTATAGCCGGCGGCCATCCTGCAAAACCCTTTTCGCAACGTGATGTTGCTCATTATCTGCAGCTTAAAGCTGAAGGCAAATTCCATTGAACGGCAACTAAACATTCATGCCCGTAGCTTAATCGGATATTAGAAATATGAGTAAGTACATTGCGTATATCGAGTCGCCGCTTCAGGCTTTTAATCTCATTGAGTATCTTGATGCGAATGACATCATGCTCGATCTGCTGATTGTCAATAAGCGCTCGGCCAATTCCGCGTTGAATCACGGGCAGATCGTGTATCTGCTGAAGATGATTAAGCATCGCTCCTTGAAAACCATTGATGTTGAGGGGAATTTGGGCAATGCTTTTGACATTAAGCGGCAATTGAAGAGCACGACCTCAGTAGTGAGTGCGAAGGAGACTGTCACTTTGATTGCCGGTGAGTACCGCGCCAGAGTTTTTTGGATTTTGGCGCATAAGTACCCAAAAAGGAATGTAGTTCTACTGGATGACGGTACGGCAACGCTCAGAATTAAACGTTACAATAATGTCACTACTCGGAGCATCGTAAAGTCGATTTTCCTTAAGTCACTTGGCATGACCAATAATGAGCGCGAAAAAATAACCTTTTTCTCTGTGTATAACATTGAAGGCAATGTTTCAAAACGCGATGTGGTCATTAAACACAGTTATCAAAACTTTAAGGCTAAACTGGCCAGCCTTCCTGATGGCAAGAACAGAGTCTTCATCATAGGCACGCCACTTTTTGAGGCGGGGGTAACGTCTGTTGATGACATTGATTTGACGCTTAAAATGATAAGCGATTTAAAGTCAAACCAGACTGATGCTGAACTTGTTTATATTCCTCACCGCCGCGAACGTGAAGAGAAAATAGAGGAAATCAGAAAGCATGTAGAGGTTCGTCGCTTGGATTTTCCTTTTGAAGTTTATCCGATTGTGGCTGGGGAGAACGTCAGGTCCATAGCCGGTTTTTATTCATCATTGTATGATAATCTTGTAAAAATATACGATGAAAAAATAAAAATAACCGCTTATGTTCTCGATGAGAAAGTTTTGTCGCCAGAGTGGATCGGATTCGTCGGCGCAATTTATAAAAACTATGAGAGTTATGAAAACGCAGATATTACGCTGATTAAAAACAAGCTTTAATCTTATAAATTATATTTTGGTGATGGGAATGAAGATTGCTTTAATTAACACGCTTTATGCTCCTTATAAAATAGGTGGTGCTGAAGTATCAGTCCAACTGTTGGCTGAAAGCTTGCAACGGGCCGGGCATGAAGTTGGTGTATTTTGTCTTCATGAACTTGATGAGGTAAAGTATGACACGCTTAATGGCGTGCATATCGCCTATTTACCTCTCAAGAATGTGTACTGGCCGTTCAAGGCATCAGCTGCAAGCAAATTAAAAAAAGCGATGTGGCACCTACTCGATTCTTATAATCCATTTATGGCTCGAGCCATACGTAACGAGCTACGCAAGTTTTCTCCGGATGTGGTGCACACCAACAACCTCAGCGGGTTTTCCGTTGCTGCGTGGCGAGTGGCCAAGAAGCTGGGGGCGCGCGTGGTGCATACGACTCGCGATTATTATCTATTCCACCCTAATGGAACGTTGTTTAAACATGGCCAAAATATGGATGTACATTCGCCTGCAGTGCGCATCGCCTCTTATCTAAAGAAAAAAGCCAGTCAGCGCGTGGATGCTTTTGTTGGTATTAGTAAATATATTTCCGCCTTGCATCAGGGAAATGGATTTGCTCGCAACGCGGTGCATACGCATATCTACAACCCTGTCGCGGCGATAGACTACGTACCGACCGTCAGCGAAAAGGTCAGGATCGGTTTTGTCGGTCGTCTCACCGAAGACAAAGGGTTTGATGAGTTTTGTGCTCTGGCAAAACAGGCCAGCGGCGATCCTCAGGTTGCATTCTACGCTGCCGGCAGATTCAACGGTGACGCTTCTGGCGAGAAGTTGAAGGGGTTGGCGTTGGAAGCAGGCATTCATTTGCTTGGCTTTATCAAGATTGAAGAGTTTATGACGCAGATTGACGCCGTTGTTCTACCGACGCGGTGGAATGAACCCTTTGGGCGGACAGTTGCGGAATCAGCCATCTCTGGTAAGGTTGTGTATACGTCTTTCAATGGTGGTGTGGCTGAAATCGCCGCTTTTTACGACAACATTTTCGAGCTAAAAGATTTTTCTGTCGCTAGTGTGGTAAGCGTCGTTAGAGAAAATAACAATAAATCGCGTCGTTCGTTTTTTGAACTGGAAAAAATAACCGATGCCTATGAGAGTGTGTATAGAGGGTCATAATGAGAGTATCGACAAAGTCGCTGGTTGTTTTTCTTTTGCTGACGTACATGGCATTGCTCTCATTGAACGGCGTCGTGACCGTCGCTGCGTATATGTCGACCAGGGCACTTTTGTTATATAAAGACTTTTTTGCCATGGCAGTTCCAGTTTTCGTGCTAATACTACTTTTTGCGCGTAATCCTACCGTATCAAAACAGTGTAGAAGCGTATTGGTCTTTTTCTTGTCAATGGTAGTCTTCTCGTTAGTTTATATTCTTCTTAGTATGATTGCCGGCAGATTTGATTTCTTCCGCTCTATAGTTCAGTTTCGCTTAGAGTTGCTTACATTCGGTTCTTTTTTCTTCGCGGCCGTTTTACTTCTTTTCGAATATAATGAACGTGTCGAGATTGTTAATAAAATCATCAAGTACTATATTTTCTTTGCCGTATTGAATGCGCTTTTTGCGGTCGCCGAATCCAGCTTGGCAGGCCTGCTTTATGCGCTAATCGGTTTTGACCCAGGCCCACAGTTGACACAGTTTGGTAAAGAATATGGTCTTCTGCTGCGCACTATCCAAGGTCAATTACGTGCTTTTGGTTTGCTCACCGGGCCATTCAGCCTCAGTGAATATCTGTTCTTTGCACTGGTGTTATCGCCTTATGTAAGCGTAAAACATCGCAAAAAGTATATTCTTCTCATTATGGTAGGGATCGCATTTTCAACATCGAAAACGGCGATCATTATGGCGCTGCTTTATATCATGTTCCTGATGTTGAGACGCTTCTTCTCTCAACGTTTTAGCCTGAACTCAGTTACTATGGTAACGATGGTCTTGTCACTGTTCTTTTATATTACGACAACCAATTACAGTATTTATGAGATGATATTTCCGAAGGAGAATGCTTATGCGGAGAACAGCATTTTACTTCGCACAGTCAATATAGAGGCCGTGCGAGCTGACAGTGAATATTCGCCATTTATCGGTGCTGGGTATGCTGTGAATGGCAACGCGGTGATTGGTGATGACAACACGAACTCAATCCCACTTGACAGTATGTATATCTACATGTTGTCGAATTACGGGAATGTCGGCATTATTCTTCTTGTTATTGTCGCTACGGTCATTCTTGGCATTCTTTATCAACGTACTCGTCTTGGCCTTAATCCCAGTATTTACCTATACTGGATGATCTCGCTATCGATGAACTTTGTTTATAATAATCCGTTGACAAACTATCCGGGCTACATATTCCCAATCATTATCTCAATCTTGTTATTGTCGATTAGAACGCCCGAGACGGGGGCCGTGAGTCGGTCAAGGAAGAATGTAGGCTATATTCAATCGCTACATTGACGCGATGTTATTTAAAGTTACGAGGTAATTAATGATCTATGTCAATGCGCGATTTTTAACGCAGGATTTGACAGGTGTTCAGCGGTTTGCTCAAGAAATATGTCTTGCGCTGAGTAAAATTAGGCATGATGTCATTTTTGTATCGCCACCTAATATTATTCATCACGATATCGCGTCGCAATTGAATGTTCAGGTGGTAGGTAAGAGAAGTGGCCATTTTTGGGAGCAGTTGGAGCTTCCCACTTTTTTAAGGAAAAAGAAAAGTCCGCTTCTCATTAATCTTTGTAATACGGCGCCGATCTTTTATCGTAATAAAATTGTTACTCATCACGATATTATATATAAACGCTATCCGCAAAGCTACTCTGCAAAGTTTCGTTTTGTTTATAATAACCTAGTCCCTCTGATGCTGCGTCACAGTAAGGCGTTGATCACGGTTAGTGAATTTTCTAAAAAAGAAATTAGCCAGGCGTTTGACTACCCATTAAAAAATATTTACGTAATCTATAATGCGGTCTCTGATCAGTTTAAACCCGCTGCGCCAGTATCCAATACAGAGCGCCCCTATTTATTGGCTGTTTCGTCTCCAAATTATCACAAAAACTTTCATGGTCTGATTGCCGCTTTCTCTCAAATGGCAAACAGCCAGGATGTAACACTGAAAATCATTGGAGCCGCCAATAAGAACTTCGCGGATGTGGGGTTTTCGACAAAAGAAACTGCGGTGAACGATAACATACAGTTTTTGGGGCGGGTGAGCGATCAACAGCTTGTCGAACTCTATTCTCATGCTCGTGCCTTTGTGTTTCCTTCTTTATATGAAGGGTTTGGCATTCCTCCGTTAGAAGCGCAGGCTTGTGGCTGCGCGGTAGTATCGTCCAATCGTGCTTCTTTGCCCGAGGTGTTGTTGCAGAGTGCATTGTACTTTGATCCGGAGAATATCCCGGAAATGCAACAGGCACTGGAGCGGATTATACAGGATGAAGCGTTGCGCCAAACGTTAATCGCTGAGGGTTTTGAGAATGTCAAACGTTTCGATTGGATGCGTTCGGCTGCAGCGTTGAGCGAGATAATGACGAGAGCTATGTAATGAAAAAAAAAGTGCTGCATGTTGCCGAAACAGTGAAAGGTGGTGTCGCTACGGTAATTAGACAACTTGTACAGCAAAATGATGAATTTGATTTTTACTGTGTGTTGCCCGATAGCCAATACCGCGAGATCGGGGCTTTCCCTGATGAAAAAATGAAGGTGTTTTCGCGTTCCGGGAGAAATATTTCTTCATTTATCTCTTTGGCTATTAACTATATCCAGTTGGTGCGTAAAGAAAAACCGGATGTCATTCACGTCCACAGTACTTTTGCAGGGGTTATTTGCCGGTTGTTAACGCCATTGATAAGAATGACGTGCAAACCCAAAATTATTTATTGCCCGCATGCTTTTTCTTTCCTGATGGACACATCAGAAAAGAAAAAAAAGGTCTATGCCAAGATAGAGAAAGTTCTGCAAAAGAATACCGATCTGATCATCTGTACCAGCGAATATGAGAAAAGAACGGCGCTGATGGCCGGAATTAACCCTGGTAATTTGACCGTGGTGTATAACGGCGTAGAGCCTCCTGTCGCGTTGCCCGATGATACCAACCCTTATCATCAAGATAAAATCAATATATTGTTTGTTGGCCGCTTTGATTACCAAAAAGGATTTGATTTGGTTCAGCAGATTGCCGACAAACTGGATGACAGATTTTTAATCACGATCGTCGGCGGCAATGTGCATGCGAAAGAACAACCCGCGTCTCATGTCCGAATGGACTTTAAAGGCTGGTTGACGCCTGCAGAGATGGCTCCTTATTTTACTTATGCGGATGTGTTGTTGATGCCAAGCCGCTGGGAATCGTTCGGCCTTGTCGCCGTTGAGGCAGAGAGCTATGGGTTGCCTGTGGTTGCCAGCCGCTGCAGTTCATTGCCGGAGGTGGTGAATGAAGGTGTTACTGGCTATCTGTTTGAGACCAATGCAGCTGATGAGGCCGCTGAAATACTGAGTACTCGCGACAAACACGATTGGGGTGCAATGAAAGCAGACTGTGTCGATTTCTACAATGCTAATTTCACTTCAGAAAAAATGGTATCCAATACCTACCGTCTTTACAGATAATCGATACATCCACGTTTTTTGGAATGAAAATAAATTTTTGTTTCCTATTATATTTAATCGGTGAGAGTAAAAATGAGTAACCTTTACCCTGTTATTATGGCTGGGGGAACAGGAAGTCGCCTGTGGCCGCTTTCTCGTGAATTATTTCCCAAACAGTTTTTAGCACTGTGCAACGAGTTTTCCATGTTGCAAACAACGGTCATGCGGCTTAAAGGGTTAGACATTATTGATCCTCTTGTTATATGTAACGAAGAGCATCGTTTTATCGTGGCTGAACAGCTACGACAAATAACGCGTTTGTCACATAATATTATCCTGGAGCCGGTAGGGCGCAATACCGCGCCGGCGATTGCGCTCGCCGCTTTGCAGGCCGTTTCCAGCGGTGACGATCCGCTGATGTTGGTATTGGCCGCGGATCACGTCATTCAGGACGAAGAGATTTTCCGCGACGCGGTGAATCAGGCTATTCCTTATGCTGAAGCGGGAAAACTGGCTACTTTCGGCATAGTACCGACGGGCCCGGAAACGGGCTATGGGTATATTCAAAAAGGTGCCAGCATCGACGGTTCCAGTATTTGCGGCGTTTCGCGGTTCGTTGAAAAACCTGATCTTGATACTGCGCAGCAGTATCTGGCCAGCGGTGAATATCTCTGGAATAGCGGTATGTTCTTGTTCAAAGCCAGCCGTTACTTGGAAGAATTGGGTCGCTTCCGCCCAGATATTTTGGAAGCGTGTAAGTTGTCGCTCGCGCATCTTACCCCCGATATGGACTTTATCCGCGTTGATCGAAACGCTTTCATCGCCTGCCCGGACGAGTCTGTCGATTATGCCGTGATGGAACAGACTGCAGATGCTGTCGTCGTGCCTCTGGACGCGGGGTGGAATGACGTCGGGTCATGGTCTGCGTTGTGGGAAATCAGCGAAAAAGACACTAAAGGGAACTCTACTTTCGGTGATGTTCTTGAGCATAACTGTTCAAATAACTACATTCGCGCGGAGCATAAATTGGTGGCCGCTGTTGGGGTGAACAATCTGGTTGTGGTTGAAACAAAAGACGCCGTGTTGATTGCCGATAAAGATAAAGTGCAAGACGTGAAGGAAATCGTCAATCAGCTGAAACGTCAAAAGCGCTCCGAAAGCAAACAGCATCGAGAGGTTTATCGTCCATGGGGCAAACATGATGCGATTGCGCAAGGCGATCGTTTCCAGGTTCGCCGCATTACCGTGAAACCTGGTGAGAAATTGTCCTTGCAGATGCATCATCATCGCTCGGAACACTGGGTGGTGGTGTCAGGCACCGCCAAAGTGCATACCAATGGAAAAATGCAACTCATCAGTGAAAACGAATCCGTTTATATCCCTCTTGGGGTTGAACATTCTCTCGAAAACCCGGGAAAAATCCCGTTGGATTTGATTGAGATTCAATCGGGCGCCTATTTGGGCGAGGACGATATCGTGCGAATCGGCGATTCCGCTCAGCATAATTAAGAATTTTGGTGCGGCGGATATTTGAGCCGCATCGCTGTATTTACATTTGGTAAGGATCTCAATATGTCTCAATCATTGACTTGTTTCAAAGCATACGACATTCGCGGGCAACTGGGTGAAGAACTGAACAGCGATATCGCCTATCGTGTCGGCCGTGCCTATGGAGAGTTTTTGCAACCTCAAAGCGTTGTCGTCGGGGGGGACATTCGTTTGACCAGCGAGGAACTAAAACTTGCGTTGGCTGAGGGGCTACGCGATGCTGGGGTTAATGTTCTGGATATTGGTGTCAGTGGGACTGAAGAAATCTATTTTGCCACTTTCCACCTAGGTCTCGATGGTGGCATCGAAGTGACGGCCAGCCATAATCCTATGAATTACAATGGAATGAAGCTGGTGCGCAGCCAAGCCAAACCGATCAGCGGTGATACCGGTTTGCGCGATATTCAGCGCCTGGCGGAAAATAACAGCTTCGCTGCGGTTGATCCGGCCAAGCGCGGTAGCTACGAAAAAATATCGATTGAAAAAGAGTATGTGGATCATCTGCTGGGCTATGTGAATACGGCTAACTTCAAACCGTTGAAGCTGGTGGTCAACTCCGGTAACGGCGCTGCCGGCCACGTCATCGATGCTATCGAATCGCGTTTCAAGCAGCTTCAGGTGCCGGTTGAGTTTATCAAGGTTCATCACCAGCCTGACGGCAATTTCCCCAACGGGATCCCTAACCCGTTGCTGCCGGAATGTCGGGAAGATACGGCGCAAGCAGTGCGCCAGTACCAGGCAGATATGGGGATCGCGTTTGACGGTGATTTCGATCGCTGCTTCTTGTTCGATGAGAACGGTGGATTCATTGAAGGTTACTATATCGTTGGCCTGCTGGCCGAGGCGTTTCTGGAGAAAGACGGCGGGGCGAAAATCATCCATGACCCGCGCTTGAGCTGGAACACCATTGATGTGGTCAAGCAGGCGGGCGGAGTGCCGGTGATGTCGAAAACAGGCCATGCATTCATTAAAGAACGTATGCGCCTGGAAGACGCCGTATACGGCGGCGAGATGAGTGCCCACCATTACTTCCGCGACTTTTCATATTGCGATAGCGGCATGATCCCATGGCTGTTGGTTGCTGAGTTGTTGTGCATTAAGAACAAGACGCTCGGGGAGTTGGTCGGGGATCGTATGATCGCGTATCCAGCATCGGGTGAAATTAATAGCAAACTGCAAAATCCAAAAGCCGCGATCGAAAGAGTATTAAATCGCTATCGGCCTTCGGCGCTGGAATATGACACGACCGATGGCATTAGTCTGGAATTTGCAGATTGGCGATTTAATTTACGCAGCTCGAATACTGAGCCAGTGGTGCGCTTGAACGTCGAGTCGCGAGCCAATCCTGCACTGATGCAGAAAAAAACAGAGGAAATACTGGCCTTGCTTCGAAGCTGATCTCTGGTTTTAAAGCTATATTCTAATGCTGGGCGGGCGGTATACGGCCCAGCATTGCGAAGTGATATAGGTACCAGAGAAAACTAACAAAAGGCATCTATACTATGATAGTTAATAGGCAGTTATCTATGAACGGTTTCCGTCGGGGTGTGTTGCATACTAATGCGTCTCTTACTTCAATGCTTCAGCGCTTCTCTGATATTTTCGTTATCTTTAGCGGGTTGTACTTATCCTGCTTAATCTCCGGTGCCGCATTCAGCATGCAACACTGGATTATGGTATTAATTTCGATCGTCATCTTCCAAATGATTGGTGGTATTACTGATTTTTATCGATCATGGCGTGGTGTGCGCGCGGGTCTGGAAATCCAGCTCATTCTGCAAAACTGGTCGTTGAGCCTGCTGTTGACGTCGGGCACGGTGGCATTGATAAATGTGTTCAACAACGAATATTCCATTTATATCCAATGGTATCTGTTGGTGTGCTGCGGTTTGATCATTACGCGCAGTGTGATCCGGCTGCTCTTGGGATACATGCGCAATATTGGTTTCAATACCCGTAATGTGGCCATCATGGGGGCGATGCCCGTCGGCATTCGCCTGGCAGAGTCTTTACGTGATGCTCACTGGATGGGATTTAAAGTGTTGGGCATTTACGACAATGATAATTCTCCATTGAACAGCAAGATTGAGCGCTGTGGTGACTTGTCTCAACTCGTCAGCGATGCAAAATGTGGGCGCATTGATCGGGTATATATCGCAATGTCGATGGAGCAGGAAAAATTGATCAAAGATACGATTGCGGATCTTTCTGATACGACCTGCTCAGTGATGCTGATTCCTGATATCTTTACGTTCAATATATTACAGTCGCGTTCTGAAGAAATTAATGGTGTCCCTGTCGTTTCATTGTTTGATACGCCAATGAGCGGGATTAACCAGGTGATTAAGCGTATTGAAGACATCGTTCTGTCAATATTTATTCTGCTGTTCATTTCTCCGGTTCTGCTGCTGATCGCTGGTATGGTTAAGTTTACCTCTACCGGTCCGATCATCTTCAAACAAAGGCGTTATGGCATGGATGGCAAGGCTATCGAGGTATGGAAGTTCCGTTCGATGACCGTGATGGAAGATGGTGATAAAGTCGTTCAAGCAAAAAAAGGGGACACGCGTTTAACACCGGTCGGTGCCTTCTTGCGGCGCACCTCTCTGGATGAACTGCCGCAGTTTGTCAATGTATTGAAAGGCGACATGTCGATCGTAGGTCCAAGGCCGCATGCCGTGGCACATAATGAGCAGTATAGAAAGTTGATTAATGGCTATATGCTGCGCCATAAAATGAAGCCAGGCATTACGGGGTGGGCCCAGATCAACGGTTGGCGTGGCGAGACGGATACGTTGGAAAAAATGCAAAAGCGCGTTGAGTTCGATTTGGACTATATCCGTAACTGGAGCGTTTGGTTGGACATTAAAATCGTCTTCCTGACCATTTTCAAAGGATTCATTAATAAAGCGGCGTACTGAGATTTTCTCCGAGCGCCGCGCTCGGGAAATGCGGATTTCCTGATCTCTGGGGTATTGAGACGATTCATTTTTCTTTTAAAACTGGAGGTCAGATGTTGACTAAAGCAAGCCGTAAACGGATGCGTCGCCAGCGACCCGCCGCATCGCTGGCTCTCGCATTGCCGCTGATGTTCATTAGTGCGAACGCGTTGGCTTTCGAAGTCGGGGTGCATGCGCATTTTCGCTGGTATCCCAGCGATCCGGATAAATATTTGGAGCTGATCAAGCGATACGGTTTCACGTCGTATCGTGCGGATTTTCCCTGGAGCGGGTTGGAACAGCAAAAAGGGCAATATGTCATAACCGGCAATATGCAAAAGGCTGACCAAGCGTTTAACGATGCTCAGGCGAAATTCGGTCTGAATGGGTTATTAGTATTGGCGTACGGTAACAAGCTTTACGATCCATCGGGTTATCCAACCACTCCTGAGGCCATTCAGGCTTTCGCCAATTATGCGTATTGGACAGCGTCTAAATACAAGGGCAAGATCAAGTATTACGAGATCTGGAACGAATGGACGAATGCCACTGCAATTAAGCCAAAGCCGCGGACGCCTCCGCCGCCGGAAATTTTCGTCGCGCTGGTGAAAGCAACGGCGGCTGCGGTTAAAAAAGCCGATCCCAACGCAATTGTCATTACGGGAACGGCTAACCCAACAGGCACCCGCGATCCTTCCTGGGTTGATAACATCGTTAAACTCGGCGTGTTGAATTACGTTGATGGCTTCTCCATCCACCCGTACTCCTATGGCAACGATAATTACGCTATACGGGCCCCTGAGGGGAACCTCGGCGTCGTGGATAAATTCGAGGCCCGGCTTGCAAAGGCAGCCGGTAAGACGGTGCCGATTTATATCACGGAAATCGGCGTGCCAACCTATGACGGTAAAGGCGGGTTATCAAAAGATGTGGCCGCGCAATATGTGGTGAAATATACCTTCCTGGCCAAATCGCGTCCCTTTATTAAGGGGGTATGGTGGTACGATTTGCTCGATGATGGCGACAACCCGAAAATCAACGAACATCGATTTGGGTTGCTGACGCGGAACGGTCAACCGAAGCCGTCGATGGTGGCTTTAAGTCAGGTGGCAGATATTGCGCGATCGTACTCCGTCGAAAAATATCAAGTGCTGCCGGGTGGGAAAATCTCCATAGCCCTGAAAGGGAATAATCAGCATGCGATGCTTTTCTGGCAGGAAAAACCGGTGAGCCAACCTGCAAGCGGCATTTCTTCAAGTCTGCGCAGTTTTATGTCTGCTGAAGCTCCGCAAAGCCAAAGTGCCACACCGCTCAAAGAGGTTCAGGGGAATACGGCCGCACCCGATGGTGATGTACCGGTAATGATGCGTTCCAGTGCTCCTATCGCATCGCCTTGGTAGGCTATCGAGAGCGCCGTACGCGCCGTGAATAAAAAACCGCAAGCTTAATAAGCTTGCGGTTTTTTTTTATCCAGGCTTAAGCGACGTGCTTCTTCATCACTCGCCGACATTGGTGCCAATAAAAAACCAGCCGGCATAGCCGGCTGGCATCAGTACACGTATTGCATTTCCCCTCGCGGCGCTGAATACAAATCAGCTCGCTCGGCGATGGCGCTACGCTTATGCGTAGTGCAGCGTATCCACCAATTGCTGGTGGTTTTGCCCAGTCAGGTAAACCACGGTGTCATTGAGGTCCAGCGTGTGGTTATCGTTGTTATCGATAATCACATAGGAGCTGGCGGTATTGCCGCCACCGCTGAATACAACGGATGCCACACCCACTTTCGCCGTCAGCGAGTTGCTGCTATCCAGACCCAAGATACCGCCCAGCAGACCGATAACGCCATTGGTCAAACCGCCCACCAGTGTCCCCAACAACGCATCCAACGTGTCGGCAGAGCGCGTACCGTAGTTCGCTACCGCAGTGCCGCTAGCGTCATCGGAGATAGTCAGGCCGCCATGGTTCACGTCGACAATCGAGTCCTTGAGGCTATTAAAGTCCTTGATGGTCACACCCGCCTGCGTGTTACTCGCCTTGATGTCATAGGTGTTGGCACCTGCGCCACCGGTCAGCGTGGTGTTGCCAATCACGCCCAGGGTATCGGCAGCACTGGAACCTTCTACGGTCATTTGGTAACCGTTCAGGCCCAACGCCGTCAACACCGGCGCCAACAGGTTGGTGGTAATGACGCTCAGCGGCAGAATGTTCAGCAACTGAACGATGATACCGTCACCGGTACCGCCATGGCTGGAGTCGAGATTCAGACCCGCGGTATTGGTGGATGCATTGATATCACGCACGTTGCTGAAACCGCTGCCCAGCGTCAGATCCAGCGCGTGGTCACCGGTCACGTTGATGGTCTGAACCTGCGCATTGGTGCCGGCCAATGACAGAATGTTATCAAAGCTGCCGGTACCGCCTGAGGCCACGTTCACCGTGGTCAGCGCGGTACCCAACAGGGCGCTGCTGCTGCTGTTGAGGGTGATGGCGCCGGCATTGACGTTGGCAGAGCTCACCGCATCGAAGTTGATATTGAAGTGATCGGTGGCGTTCTGGACAAAGGTGAAATTCAGCGTACTGGCAGCGGTAGCATCCCCTTTCACTGCCAACTGCGCGGCGTTGCCGCCGGCGGCGTTAATGACGTTGACGTTGGCCAGACCGGAGACCACAAACCCCTGCGTGCCCAGATTGGTGGCCGCGGCGTTCTGCGTAACCGTGCCGCCCGTAGTGCCTTCGACCGTGGACGTGCCGTTGGTCAGGCCAAAGTCAAAGGTGTTGTTTGGCGTTGTCACGCTGGTGGTAGTCGGTGAACCAATCAGCGGCGTCGTAATCAGCGTACCGACGGACTTGCCGATATAGCCGGTCAGGTCGATCTGCTCGAAGTTCGAGAAGTTGTTGGCGTTGCTGGTCACGGTGCTGGTGCGAACGCCCAAGGCGTTTTGGTTGGTCACCACGGTTTTGGTAATGAAGTTGGCGGAGATGGAGTCCGTACCCGCGCCGCCATTAGCTGAGATGCCGGCGCCGACGGTATTGGCTGCGCCGGTTGCCGCATTCCCCGCCCATTTCAGCGAGTCGTTGCCGTTGCCAAGGTTAAAATCGCCGGTGCCCGTGGCGATATTAGCCGTCGACGTCACGATGACATCATCATTCCCGGAACTGGCGTTCAGAATCACGTTGCCATTGTTAACGGTAATATCGACACCAGGGTTAACGCCGTTGTCAGACAGGTTGACCGTTGCTGCGCTGGTGCCGTTGATGGTCAGATTCGCCAGATGGTCGGCGAACTTCAGGTTCACGATGCTGGCGGCATTGGCGTTCAGTTGCACATCCGTCAACACTGCCGTTTCGGCGTTGCTGATTTGGTGAGATGCGCCGGTGTTGACGCTCCCCGTTGCGTTGCCGCCGGCGGCCGTTGCCGTCAGAGACGCCGCGGTTTTGTACAGCAGGCTGGTACCGATATCGAACTCGAAACCATGCTGTTGAGTGACGGTGGCACTGTCAGTGGCGACGGAGCTGCGCAGGTCGTTGATAATGGCCTGCGTGATGGCCGTTTTGCTCCCCAGCGCACCATAGCTGGCTAATTGCGCAGAGGTGGCGGCGGTGCCATGCACCAGGGTAAAGATATGCTGAACAAAATCATCGCCAGTCAATTGAGCGCCTTTCTTTTGCGACTCTGCGGAATTGATCAGGGTAGTGATGACTTGTGCATAAGTCTTACCGGCAAACAGTTCTTTGCTCCAGGTGTCCAGCCCGCTGGCATCGACGCCACGGCCAGGAATTGCCAGGAAGGCCGCTGCGACTTGTTCTTGATAGTTCAGAGCCGGCAGTTCACCCGGTTGCCACACGTGCGTCGCCGCCTGGAAGTGCTGTTGGGCCGTGGTATCGCCGGCGGCAACGGTGCCCTTCAGTGCTGCGATCACTTGAGCTACAACGTCGCCGCGAGTCGAGCCGCCACTCAGCAAGGCGAGATAGCTGCTGCTTTCGGCCGAAGTTGGTGCGCGTTCATAGCTGTTTTGGAAGATGGCGTTGATGAAATCGCTATCGCTTAACGTTTTCAGCGGGCTGTTGTTCACGAAGGTTTGTGCGACCGCCGCCAGCGTTTTGCTGCCCTGCGCCAATACGGTTCCCCAGTAGGTAATGCCGTCCTGAGTTTGCGTTAAGCCCACGACATGGAAAACACCCTGGACGTCAGCTGCGCCGGCCGACGATGCGGCGGTTGCGACAGGGAACAGGGTTTTTTCGACTTGGGCTTCGAAATTGCTCTGTGCTGTCAGCAGCGTTGAATCAAAACCGCTGTAGCTGAGTACGTCGTTAATCACCTTGGCGACGACGGACGCCGTGGTGGGGTTGCCCGCTAAAAGATCGGCAAGCACGCTGCTGCTAGGGGCGCTGCCGTTTACTGCGGTGTATATCTTGGTTACGATCTGAGAAGCCGTCAGACCGTTCAGGCTTGCGGTGCCTGCAATGAATTTTTGCGCAACTTGTTCCAGAGAAAGTGCAGAAGTTTCAATTTTCTGCGAGTAGTAATCTAACGCCGCGGTGTCAATATTCTTTCCAGAGATTGCAAGGAAAAAAGCAGCCGCTTTTTGCTGTGCTACTAATGTGGCCATACGTTACCCCTTTGGATGTACCCATTTTCTACGGACATAAGAAAGATGTGACCGGCCCCCCATAGCCGTGCCAGGAAGAGGTTTGGTCAGGTTTTTTAGTATTAAATCTTGTAAAAACAACGGCATATAAAAATGACACACTAATGCCAATTGTTGCTTTCACGGTTTAATCAAAGGAGCTGATGAGATTTTTGTCAAGGCTATAGGATTTTTTTTATTTTTTTGTTTTTTGTTTTTCTATAACCAATTGTGATCTCAATTAATCCTTCAGGTTTGCTGCATGAAATTAATGTTTTTATGTCTAAAATAATTACCTTTGGCTTTTTAACATTGGGGATTATTAGATTTCTAATGATTTAGCTGGCGTGGCATCGGGAATGGCTTCGGTGATGCATGGCGGATGCGATGTGATGGCATACTCGTTTAGCCTTCGCTAACTTTTTGCTTTGTATTGTTTTTTTTTGTTCTGTTTGGCACATGTTTTTTTCATCTGCCAGCCTTGCTGGAATTCCATATATGTATCTATAGTTAATGAAAAAGCATCTGCAGTCTTGAGCATGTTTGGGGCTTTTTTTGTGAGGTTAATCTCATAAATATCAATGCGGATTGGACTGACAGTGCACATGATGTAAGGGCAGAAAGTGAATCAATTTATACCGCGCAACGAAATTGCGGATGTTATACGGACTCGCAGCAAGGTTTTCTGGACCGTTGGCATATTTACCGCATTTATTAATTTATTAATGCTAGTTCCTTCTATCTATATGCTCCAGGTTTACGACCGGGTGCTTCCTTCGCGTAATGAAATCACGCTGTTGATGCTGACGCTGATCATGTTGGGCATGTTCGGCATGATGTCGCTGTTGGAATACGTGCGTAGCATGGTGGTGATCCGTATCGGTAGCCAGCTGGATATGCGCCTCAACACGCGAGTCTACACTGCGGCCTACGAGGCGAATCTGAAAAACGGTTCGTCTGACGCCGGCCAGATGCTGAGCGATTTGACCAATCTGCGCCAATTCCTCACCGGCAGCGCGCTGTTCGCCTTCTTTGATGCGCCGTGGTTTCCGATCTATCTGTTGGTGATATTCCTCTTTAACCCTTGGTTGGGGCTCTTCGCCATGGTCGGTGCGCTGTTGCTGATCGCATTGGCGGTGATCAACGAAATGGTGTCGAAAAAGCCGCTGGCGGAGGCCAGCAAGCTGTCGATTATGTCCGGTACGCTGGCCAGCACCAATCTGCGAAATGCCGAAGTGATCGAGGCTTTGGGGATGTTGCCCAATCTGAAACGCCGGTGGTTCGGTTTGCACCAGCGGTTCTTGAACAGTCAGCGCATCGCCAGCGAACGCGCATCGCGGGTCACGTCGATCACCAAGTTTGTGCGCATGTCGCTGCAATCGCTGGTGCTGGGGTTGGGGGGCTGGCTGGCGATCGATGGGCATATCACGCCCGGTATGATGATCGCCGGCTCCATTCTGATGGGGCGAACGCTGGCACCGATTGAGCAGGTTATTAACGTCTGGAAGAGCTACAGCGCGGCGAAGCTTTCTTATGGCCGGTTGGTCAAGCTGCTGGAAACGCACCCGCAACGGGGTACCGGTATGTCCTTGCCGCGTCCGGAAGGGGTACTCGCCGTAGAAGGCGTCACCGCCACGCCGCCGGGATCCAAAGGCGATGCGGTATTGCATAACGTGAGTTTTGCTATCCAGCCCGGTGACGTGCTGGGGATCATTGGCCCGAGCGCGTCGGGGAAATCGACGCTGGCTCGTTTGCTGGTCGGCATTTGGCCGGTCAGTGAAGGGATTGTTCGGTTGGATAATGCCGACATCTATCAGTGGAACAAGGATGAATTGGGGCCGTATATCGGCTATCTGCCGCAGGACATTGAGCTGTTTGCCGGGACTATCGCCGAGAATATCGCACGCTTTAACGATATCGACTCAGAGAAAGTCATTGAAGCCGCTAAGCTGGCCGGTGTGCACGAACTGATCCTGCGTTTCCCGAACGGCTACGATTCGGTGCTCGGTAACGGTGGCGCTGGGCTGTCCGGTGGACAGAAACAGCGTATCGGCCTGGCGCGCGCACTGTACGGCGACCCTTCGCTGGTGGTTTTGGATGAGCCTAACTCCAATCTGGACGATGCGGGCGAGAAAGCGTTGAACCAGGCCATTATGTTCCTCAAGCAACGTAATAAAACGGTGGTTCTGATTACCCATCGCACCAATTTGCTGTCGATGACCAGCAAGCTGTTGCTCTTGGTGAATGGCAACGTCAACGCGTTCGGCCCGACTCAACAAGTGCTTCAGGCGTTAGCCAATGCGCAAAAAGCGCAGACGCAACCGCCTCAGCAAGCGGTGAGGGCGGTAAATTCCGAGCCGGATGAAGGCAACATCCCGAAAACGCAAATTAATTAAGCCGTGAATTGCCTGATGGCTTTATTGCCGTCCGCAGTTTAAAGGAGTTGGTATGTCGACGCACATTGGCGAGCCGCAAGACTCGTATATTGAAGAGATCCCGCAGGATGAACGGCGGTTTACCCGGATGGGCTGGCTGGTGGTGGGAATTGGCCTGTTCGGATTTTTGGCTTGGGCAGCATTCGCGCCTTTGGATAAAGGGGTGGCATCACCGGGATCGGTAACTGTTTCCGGCAACCGCAAAACGGTGCAGGCTCCGGCCAGCGGCATCATCAAAAATATCGCGGTGAAAGAGGGCGACAAGGTGAAAGCTGGTGAAGTCCTGGTGCAGTTGAGCCAGGTGCAGGCACAGGCGCAGGTCGATTCCCTGCGCGACCAGTATTACACCACGCTGGCCACCGAAGGGCGTTTACTCGCTGAACGCGATGGTCTGAGCAGCGTCACTTTTTCTCCCATTTTTACCCAGATCAAGGATCAGCCGCGCGTGGCTGAAATCATCGCGTTGCAAACCCAGCTGTTCGCCTCCCGCCGCCAGGGTCTGCAAAGTGAAATTGACGGTTATAAGCAGTCGATGGACGGGATTCGTTTCCAATTGAAAGGCCTGCAGGATTCGCGCGCCAACAAGCAGATCCAACTTTCCAGCCTGCGTGAGCAGATGAACAGCATGAAGCAACTGGCGGCGGACGGCTACCTGCCGCGCAACCGCTACCTGGAAGTGCAGCGTCAGTTTGCCGAGGTGAACAGCAGCATCGATGAAACCGTCGGGCGGATTGGCCAACTGCAAAAGCAACTGCAGGAGTCTCAGCAGCGTATCGACCAGCGTTTCGCCGACTATCAGCGCGAGGTCAGAACGCAACTGGCGCAAACCCAAATGGACGCCAGCGAGTTTCGCAATAAGCTGCAAATGGCCGATTTCGATCTGGGCAACACCGCCATCACTTCACCGGTGGATGGCACCGTAGTCGGATTGAATATCTTCACTCAGGGGGGCGTCGTGGGAGCGGGTGACCACCTGATGGACGTTGTACCCAGCCAGGCGACATTGGTGGTGGATTCTCGCCTCAAAGTCGACCTGATCGATAAGGTGTACAACGGGTTGCCGGTGGATCTGATGTTTACCGCCTTCAACCAAAACAAAACCCCGAAAATTCCGGGAACGGTCACGTTGGTTTCCGCCGACCGTCTGGTCGACAAAGCCAACGGTGAGCCTTACTACCAGATGCAGGTCACGGTCTCGCCGGAGGGCATGAAGATGCTCAGTGGCGAGGACATCAAGCCGGGGATGCCGGTAGAAGTGTTCGTGAAAACGGGGTCACGCTCGCTGCTGAGCTATCTGTTTAAACCTATTTTGGATCGCGCTCATACTTCATTAACCGAGGAATAATTTTGATTCAATCAAAACGACAGGCTGCCGGTCTGGTTATCGGCACCCTTTTGTTTGCGATATCTGCGCCGGTTTATTCGATAGGGATTTTAGACGCATATTCGCTGGCATTAGAAAAGGACCCGACCTTCCGGGCGGCTATAAAAGAGAAAGAAGCGGGAGATGAGAACGAAAACATCGGCAGGGCGGGGCTGCTGCCGAAAGTGTCGCTGAACTACCAGAATTCGCCGCGTAACTGGCAGACGCAAAAATACCCGCAGAGCGACTTTTTCGGCAATGTTTCGGAGGTCACCCGGCGGCAACAATATCGCAGTTATTCCAGCTCGATCACGCTGACGCAGCCGCTGTTCGATTATGAAGCGTACGCGCGCTACAAAGCCGGCGTAGCGCAGACGATGATGTCGGACGAGCGCTATCGCAGTAAGTTGCTGGATCTTGCGGTTAGGGTGATTAACGCCTATGTCGAAGTGGCCTATTCCAAGGATCAAATCGCGTTGGCCGAAGCGCAAAAGACGGCTTACAAGGAACAGTTGACCTTGAACGATCGCCTGATGAGCGCCGGTGAAGGCACCATTACCGACGTATCGGAAACTCAGGCCCGCTACAGCCTGGCCGAAGCGCAGGTAATCGAAGCGCGCGATGCGCTGGACGCCGCGCAGCGCGAATTGGAAGTGATTATCGGCATACCGCTGAACCAACTGGATGAATTGCAGGTTTTGCGGCCTGGCAAGTTTAAGGTGGCGCCGCTGATCCCGTCCAAGTTCGAAGAGTGGCAAAAGATCGCGCTGGAGAACAACCCGGTGCTGGCCGCCTCGCGTCATGGCGTGGATGCCGCTAAGTATGACGTCGAAAGGAATCGGGCGGGCTTTATGCCGCAGGTTCAGCTGTATGCTTCGCATTCGGAAAACGACTCCAGCAGCGATAACACGGTTAACCAGAAATACCGTACCGACAGTATCGGTGTGCAGGTCAGCATGCCTATTTATTCCGGTGGCGGCGTTTCGGCGTCGACCCGGCAGGCGGCAGCGCGCTATGGCCAGGCGATGTATGAAATGGATGCGCAGACAGGCACCACGCTCAACGATCTGCGCAAGCAGTACAATTTGTGCATCAGCAGCCGCGCCAAGGTGGCGGCCTATGAGCTGGCGGTACAATCGGCCACCACACAGGTGACGGCGACCCGGCAAAGCGTGCTGGCCGGGCAACGTGTCAACGTTGACGTGCTCAACGCCGAACAGCAGCTCTATAGCGCCCAGCGCGATCTGGCCTCCGCCAAGTACGCCTATATCAAGTCCTGGATTACCTTGCTGAGCGACTCCGGTACGTTGGACGAAAAAGATGTTATGCGGGTAGCGCAGTATTTTGCCCGCAGTCGTTAGCTCGTTTCCGAGCGGAATCTGGCATGAATATTTATCTGAAAGAGCAGCGTTGAGCTGCTCTTTTTCGATGGATGAGCCCTTTCATCACGCGACGCTATTTGATTAGCAGAGCGGTTCTCCTTGCCTGAAAAGGCGTCTATGCCCCCAAACGCCATTGACAGGGAACGGCTTGTACGTTTGGGTGTCGAATCGGGTGCGATATAGCGTTAAAGCAGGAAAATAGCCGAGGGAGAATGTTGCACCTGACCCCGTCGGGCAAGGCAGTGGCTGCCGTTTTCTCTTCATGCATGAACCATTGAGCTGTATTATGCGTATCGACATCAATGGATGGCCTGCTTAAACGTCCTATGAAACAAACGGCCTTCTTATAGAACGAGTAACTATGCTTTGATGCTGTCGAAGCGTAAGGGGTGGATATGGCAATTTTAGTTACCGGTGGCGCCGGTTATATTGGATCTCACACTGTGTTATCGCTGCTGGAGCGCGGTGAGGATGTTGTGGTGTTGGATAATCTGTCCAACGCGTCCGCGGAGTCATTGCAGCGGGTGGAAAAACTGGCGGGGAAAGCCGCCGTGTTCTATCAGGGCGATGTTCAGGATGCTGAATGCTTGCATCGCCTCTTCGAGGCGCACTCGATTACGGCAGTGATCCACTTCGCCGGCCTTAAGGCCGTTGGGGAATCAACGCGCAAGCCACTGGAGTATTATCAGAATAACGTGACTGGCACGCTGGTGCTATTGGATGCCATGCGTCGTGCCGGCGTAAATAATTTCATCTTCAGTTCCTCCGCCACCGTCTATGGAGCCCATTCACCGGTGCCCTATGTGGAGACGACCCCGATCGGCGGGACAACCAGCCCGTATGGCACATCGAAGTTGATGGTTGAGCAGATCCTGCAAGATTTTGCCAAGGCTGAACCGCAATTTTCGATTATTGCTTTGCGTTACTTCAATCCGGTGGGGGCTCACGAGTCCGGCCTGATTGGTGAAGACCCTAACGGTATCCCCAATAACTTGCTGCCTTACATCTCACAGGTGGCTATCGGCAAGTTGGAAAAGCTGGGTATTTTCGGCGGAGATTATCCGACGAAGGACGGCACGGGAGAGCGCGATTACATCCATGTCATGGATTTGGCTGAAGGCCACCTGAAAGCCATGGATCATCTGCCGAAGATCAACGGCTTCAAGGCTTATAACCTGGGCGCCGGCGTAGGGCATTCGGTGTTGGCGATGGTTCAGGCGTTTGAAAAAGCGTCCGGCGTAACGATCCCTTACCAAATATTGCCTCGCCGTGACGGCGATTTGCCTGCTTTCTGGGCGAACGCCGATCTGGCTTATCAGGAGTTGGGGTGGAAAGTGAGTCGGGGTATCGATGACATGATGCGCGATACCTGGAACTGGCAGAAGAAAAATCCTAAAGGTTATCGTGACTGATTGTCTTCGGTATCACGACCTGAATGATGCCGACCGGCATCATTCAGGTTTGGCTTGATATCAACGAGTTTGAGGAATCTCCAGCAACTCCAATAGGCGATTATTGACTTTGTCTGCGTCAAATCTTTCTTGGGCCAATTGATAACTGGCAAGCCCCATATCCGTTATCTTTTGTGGGTTTTCGATCAATTCGCACATCTTTTCCGCTAGCTCAGCATGTGACCAGCGTTTGACTAAATAACCGTTAACGCCTTGAACTACGGTTTCCCGACAACCCGGCACATCCGTGCTTAAAACGGCACGTCCCATGGCCATTGCTTCCTGAGTACTACGCGGGATCCCTTCACGGTAGTAGGAAGGCAAAACGAAAACGCTGGACTTCGCAATCCATTCCGCCACGTTTGATACATGGCCTGGGGCGATGATGATATCGTCTTCAATTAAATTCTTCAGGCATTTTCCTGTTAAGCTGCCTGGGTTTTGCGTATCTATCGCGCCTAACATATAGAAGCGAGTTTCCGGGTATTTGGCTTTAACTATTTTTGCGGCGGCGACGTATTCGTGAACCCCTTTTTCGGCCAACAAACGGGCGATAAAGATGAAGGAAACGGGGGACGTCGGAGGGGGCGTGAAAGGATAGTCAGCCAGATTCAAACCGATACCGCCTAAGACATGTGCCTGCTTGACGTTGATTTTGCAGTTAACCAGCAGATCATGACGATCGTCAGGATTCAGAAGAATGAGCGCATCAAGGCTTGGGAAGATACAACGGTAGAGCATGACCTGAATCTTTTTTAAAAGCCTTACTTTCCTGCTCACACCTTGCGGCTGTTCAGTAAATAGGTAGCCCAAACCTTCCAGCATCGCGTAACGTTTTTTAACGCCCGCCATGACGGCTGCCAAAGTGCCAAATATGCTGGGTTTAGAAAAGTAGGAAAAAACCAGGTCGGGAGCTAAACGCTTTAACTGTTTGCTAAGCGTATAGGTATCCAAGAAATCTTTTAGCGGATTGAGGCCTGTCCGGCTGAATTTATAGTCAACCGGGATCGCTCCCAGATTTGTAACCTGCATGCGGGTGTTGTCATCATAATCCAGAGCCAGGGCGTAAACCGTATGCCCCTGCTGGTGCAATGACTTTATCAGATCGGCTCTAAAGCCAACCACACAATTTGCTGCTGTACCTATTAGTGCTATTTTCATAAAAACCTTATCAATATACCGCCAAAGCCATTAATTATTGTTTTTTAGCTCTGTATAAATACATTCCCACTGTGTAACTATTTCATCTAAAGCGTATTTTTCTTTGACACGACATCGAGCATGCTGACCTAAATTTCGTCTATCTTGCAAGGACATCCTTTCTATCGAAGCCATGGCATTGGCGAGCGCTTCAGGGTCTTTGATCGGAACCAGCAAACCATTCTCGCCCGTATTGCCGATGATTTCTCCGGGGCCGCCGCTATTGGTGACGACGACAGGAAGTTCAGAAGCCATCGCTTCAGCGACGACCAAGCCATATCCTTCCCATTCCGATGACAAGACAAAACCATCGACCTGGCGATACAGTTGCTCAATATCATTACGAACGCCAAGAAATTCAATGCGTTTTTCCAATCCGGCCTGTTCAACCTGTCGTTGCAAAGCTTCAAGCAATGGGCCTTGGCCGGCGATCAGTAGTTGGCTGTCTGAGAGTTTGCCAAAGGCCGCAATCAGCGTCGGGTAATCTTTCTGCTCGACCAGACGCCCGACGGCCAACCAGCGGAAAGGGCGCTCTAAAGAGGCGCTGTGTTCTTTTCCTGGGCTGAACTTGGCAGTATCAATTCCATTGGGAATGGTACGAGTATTGCGTGCCTTGAAAACGCGTTCGCCAATAAACCGGCGTGTGGCCGCTTCGCTGATCGTTGTGTTCAACTGGCTGAGTGGGTTGGTCAGGCGATATGCCCAATCGCGAATTTTTCCGCCTTCATGAGTGTTGTGCGCTGTGCAAACTAATTTCAAAGAAGGCGTGAACAACCGCACCAGGCGAGCCAACAGGTTCGCGTGCACCATATGGCTGTGTACGACATCCGGCCGATTGCGCAAAAGTTCCTTGCGCAAGCGGAGCAGTGCGAGCGGCAGGTCTTTACCTGAACGCATGCCCAGATCATGGAGTGGGACACCGGCGGTGGCCAGTCGATCGACAAATACTGCAGATGTCGGTGGTATCAATGAGATCAGGCGTACTTGATGGCCGCGCTCGGCCAATTTCTCGAGCAGCGTGACAACTTGATATTCGGCGCCGCCGATCTCAAGACCGGTGATCACGTAGTCTATACGCATCGCTGTTTTACCCTTGGCGCTGACGATAAGAAATGAATAACTTCTTGATCAGAGAATGCGGTAACCAACTGATCGTCCATAAAGCCATTTTTAACTTGTCGCCGAGCGGAGCATTTTTTAACGATTGGCGTGCCGTCGCACACTGTCGGTTAAGCAAGCTATAGGTAACATGCGCCAAACGTATCCGGCGAAACTCCTCGGGATGATCGCGCTGCAGCCGCTCGCCGAAATCGGCCAGCGCCATTTCAGCCAGTTGCTGGTGGTAGGCGGCTTTGCTGATTTGCGATGAAAAATGCGTCAAGCGCACAGTGGCATCGTTGGAAACCCGCACCAACGGCCGATCATACGAAGGAATACCGAATTTCTCCGCAACTTTCCACCACAGCAGGTGTTCGCCACCGGCGCGATTTTCAGGATAGCGTAAGCCGGTACCTAAAAATTGTTCACGATCAAAAACGGGCGTGAAATCGCCGGTAATGGTTTTGTTCACGTAGTCATCGAAAGTGATCAGACGAAATTCTTCTTTCTGATTTTGCTTGCTGACGGCAAATTGATACACCGGATACGCCGACGTTTCAGGTTCGGGTAGACGTGTGGCCAAATACTCAGCCGTACCGGGTTCGAGCGTATCGTCATCGTCAAGCATCAAGACCCAGGGGGAGCTAGCCAACGCTAAGCCTTGCATGCGAGCGGGGCCAGGGCCGCCGTTGACGGGCATTCGATGAAAGATCAGGTCGTCTATAGCAAATTCCGGCTGCGCTGTCGTGGACGCGTCGTCAACCACTATGATTTGTATTTTGTTGTGCCTACTCCTTTCGGTCACAACGGAATCCACTGCGCGCGCGAGCAGATCTGGGCGGTTATAGGTAGTTATAACCACGCTTAGGGCAAAGTTACTCAAACTGGCTTCCTTCACAATCGAGAATAAAGCAATGACTCATGGCTATCCTGTTACTGTCGGTGCCGCAATCGGGCAAGTGTAGGTGTTTGTGGCGCGACACCTGACGGTTTTCGACAGAATAAAAAAAGTAATAAGGAAAACATGGTTATCTCTGCAACCAAGAAGGCGATAGTCATGCCTAACCCGCCTAATGTGGGAACCAGGAGGAAGGCAAGCAGGCAGATTATCGCTATATTGATCATCATGACCCGGCTGGCAACTTGCTCTTTACCGCCTGGAATAAACCACAATATGGCCAACGCCATGCTGCAAATGCGTAAAGGGACAACCCATACCAAAATGCTTAATAGCTCAATGGCATCCTGATAGCCGGGGCCGAAGATGGTATTCACCAGCCAACCGGCTAGCCAGACGGTCAGCAGAGCGAAGGCGACCGTTACGGTGAACAACGCTCCCAGTGCGAGGGTAACAACCCGTTTTGCGGTATGCGTCGAGTCGGATTGCAGTCTGACCAGATGGGGAAACGCAGCATTCAGAACGGGGGCCGCTAAACCGCTCGCAGCTCGAACCAGTTTTTCGGCGGGTACAAAGGCACCAACCGTACGAGCTCCGCCCAATAATCCCAGTAGGGTAGAAGCGATCGACCCCATGATGCTTTGAGCCCCTTTGTATAAAAAGAGTTCCCAGCTTTCACGCAGAACGGTAACGGCACCGCGAAAGCTGATGCGACCTAAACCAGTGGAGCGCATCATCAGCAAGGTTGGAAGTAGGGTGTTAATGATGCCCACAGTGGCTTGAATCATAAGTACACGTTGAGCGTGTTGTGGTGAGGACACCAGCAAAATGGTAAATAAAAGCCCCGTGCTGCGTAAGCCTAAATCCAGCAGTGCCGGCAAAACCAGTTTTTCGATCCCGACGTAGTACCATAGTGGTGTAAAACCGAATGCCAGAATGAATAGCGATATCCACACGAACCAATGATGAGGGATCGTCGTGGCACCGGATCCTGTCAGAATCAGGACGCCTACGGCGACACCAACGGCCATACTGAGCAGCAGTTTGGCAAACAACACATTGCTTACCAACTGAGCCAGTTGTTGCTTGTTTTCTCTGATCTTGACAACGGTACGCGCTGCGCTGAAATTGAAGCCGAATTCAACAAACACCGAGGCTGTCAGAGCGATGCCCAGCGCATAAAGCACTTGCCCGTAGTTTTGTTGGCCTAGAGCGCGAGCCAGTACGGGCAATTCGATAAGCGGAATGAACAACCCGCCTATTTGAGCCAGCATTAACCAAAAGGTATTAGTCGCGACGCGGGACATGGCATATCACAATAGAAATTGCGGTTAAAACGATGGCCCATTCGGTTAACTCATTGCTGAGGGGGTGGAAACATCCCATGAACAAGAATAGAGCCAGCACCGATAAGGGACTCAACATAGACTCGAAGCGTTCGACAAAAAGCTCCCGCTTTTCGAAGACGAATTTCAGACCGTAATAGAGAGGAGTCAAAATAAACAGCAGGTAGCCGATGAACGATAAAACGCCCTCATCAGCCAATAACTGAAGATAGGTCATGTGAATCACGCTGTCGGCGCCAAAATCATCGACCCGGGTGCTGCCAAAACCGCCTCCCCAAGGGAATTTATCTACGGTTTGCTGCCACCCGGTGTGCAGCATTTGCAAACGTATACTGTTGTCGCCTTTGACCAAACGGTCTGCCGTCGTTTCTTTTGGCGCGGCCAAAGTTTCTTCGAAAGTATGACTAATATTGAGGTTGGCCGTATCGGGATGATTGCTCGTGTGCTTCTCCATCAATTGAACAAGCAGTTTGTCATAATCTCCTGAAACCCAGCCCAGGAGTACGGGCTGAATAAGTGAGAACGACAGCAAGGTCACGGCTATCAGGCTAAAATGACCGCGCACAGGCTGGGTTTGCACGCGAGCAAAGAAGGCAATCATTGCCAAGGCACCCCATACTAACGCCAGCCACAGCATAGAGGTACGGCTACCGTCGAGCGCCATGACCAGCACTGCGCCGAATGCTAACAGCACATTGATAAAATTGGTTTTTTTTAAGCAGCGCCAAACAGCAAAAGGCCATACGAAGGCGCCGATTTTCCAAATGACACCGGGCCAACTGGCGAGCCACCCCATGCGTCCATCGCCTAAAATCACCAGTGCGTCAAGTTGGCGGAAGAGCGCCAAAAGTATCAGCGGCACCAATGAAATGACGAGTGTGATGCTAAGCGCTTTTTCAAGCAAAGCGGATGAGAGAGGGGAAATTAGCAACAGGCAGAGAAGTGCAAACATGAAAGCGACGTATTTCGCCAAAGTATACAGCCCTGTGCCGTGATTCATCACTGCCGCTATAGCTATGCCTGCCATAAACAGCAGCCAGCCTATCATCATGGGCTTGTAGTTGCGCAGGTTGCGCAGCCGTGCGCGAACCGTTTGCCCCGGCGAAAGAGGTGAGGCCATCAATGAGCTGGCAACCGCAGCGGACAGCAACATCAACTGGATGAGCCAATTAAAATTGCCACCAATATAAATCTTAATCGTTCCCAACATTGAGAACACGATGAAAATAATAGAGAAAATGCAGGAAAGTACGCGCACTTTTGACCCCAACTGTGATTTAACTGCGAGATTGTACAGGATCCGTGCTCGTCATCAATAAACCTTCACCTTTAACACGCAATCTTCCTGCATTTTTTTAGTGATTTCAGTAGCTGTGCTTGACTGTTTTGGCAGCATTCTTTGTCAACCGTCTATCGCACCAATCACTACCCACACGAGCCAATCCTGAGTTAACATGTGTGCCACATCACAAAACCTGCTGGCCGACGTTGCCGGCAGGGTCATCCTCAGACAGGAGTTCCTAAATGTCCAAGCAACAAATCGGCGTTGTCGGCATGGCAGTAATGGGCCGCAACCTCGCGCTGAACATCGAGAGCCGTGGTTACACCGTTTCCATTTTCAACCGTTCTGGCGATAAAACTGACGAAGTGATCGCTGAGAACCCGGGCAAGAATCTGGCGCCGTATTACACCGTTGAAGAGTTTGTCGAATCACTGGAAAAACCGCGCCGCATCCTGCTGATGGTGAAAGCGGGCGAAGCAACGGATAAAACCATTGCCTCGCTGACTCCGCACCTGGACAAGGGCGATATTCTGATCGACGGCGGCAACACCTACTATCAGGACACCATCCGTCGTAACCGCGAACTGTCCGACCAGGGCTTCAACTTCATCGGCACCGGCGTTTCCGGCGGTGAAGAAGGCGCGCTGAAAGGACCTTCCATCATGCCTGGCGGCCAGAAAGAAGCTTACGAGCTGGTGGCGCCAATCCTGGAGAAAATCGCTGCGGTTGCGGAAGGCGAGCCTTGCGTGACCTACATCGGCGCAGACGGTGCCGGCCACTATGTGAAGATGGTGCACAACGGCATCGAATACGGCGACATGCAGCTGATTGCCGAAGCCTATTCTCTGCTGAAGCAGGCGCTGAACCTGAGCAATGAGCAACTGGCCGAAACCTTCGCCGAGTGGAACAAGGGCGAACTGAACAGCTACCTGATCGACATCACCAAAGACATCTTCACCAAGAAAGACGAAGAGGGTAAATACCTGGTCGATGTGATCCTGGATGAAGCCGCCAACAAAGGCACCGGCAAGTGGACCAGCCAGAGCTCGCTGGATCTGGGCGAACCGCTGTCGCTGATCACCGAATCGGTGTTCGCACGCTACCTGTCCTCGCTGAAAGACCAGCGCGTTGCCGCGTCTAAAGTGCTGACCGGCCCGCAAGTGGCGCCGTTCACCGGAGACAAAGCCGAGTTCATCGAGAAAGTGCGTCGCGCGCTGTATCTGGGCAAGATCGTGTCCTACGCGCAGGGCTTCTCTCAGCTGAAAGCCGCGTCTAAAGAAAACAACTGGGATCTGCACTACGGCGAAATCGCCAAGATCTTCCGCGCCGGCTGCATCATCCGCGCCCAGTTCCTGCAGAAGATCACCGACGCTTACGCGGCGGATGCCGATATCGCCAACCTGCTGCTGGCGCCATACTTTAAGCAAATCGCCGACGAGTACCAGCAGGCGCTGCGTGACGTGGTGGCCTACGCCGTGCAGAACGGTATTCCTACGCCGACCTTCTCCGCTGCGATCGCCTACTACGACAGCTACCGCTCCGCGGTGCTGCCGGCGAACCTGATCCAGGCGCAGCGCGACTACTTCGGTGCGCACACCTATAAACGTATCGACAAGGAAGGCGTGTTCCATACCGAATGGATGGAATAAGCCTGCTCGTTGAACGATAAAAAAAGCCGCCGAGGTTAACGCCCGGCGGCTTTTTTATTGGGCGCGATTTAGCGTCACGCTTTTTTCTGATGCCGTTCGCGCAGCCGGCCGATCACCGCGCTCAGATCCAGATCCTGGTCCTGCAGCAGCACCAGTAGGTGATAGATCAGGTCCGAAGCTTCGTTGGTCAGCTCTTCGCGATCGTTGACCGTGGCGGCCAGCGCGGTTTCCACGCCTTCCTCCCCGACCTTCTGCGCGATGCGCTTGGTGCCGCTGGCGTACAGGCTGGCGGTGTACGAGCTGTCCGGGCTGGCGTGCTTGCGCTCCGCCAACAGCTGTTCCAGCTGATAGAGGAACGTCCAGTCGCTGGCGGCCGGGTGGAAGCAGCTGCTGTTGCCGAGGTGGCAGGTCGGGCCGATCGGGTTGGCCAATACCAGCAGCGTGTCGTTATCGCAGTCCGGCGTGATGCTGACCACTTTGAGGAAGTGGCCGGAGCTTTCACCCTTGGTCCACAGGCGCTGCTTGGTGCGCGAGAAGAAGGTGACGTTGCCGCTCTGCTCGGTGGTCGCCAGCGCTTCCGGCGTCATGTAACCCAGCATCAGCACTTCGCCGGAAACGGCGTGCTGCACGATGGCCGGCATCAGGCCGTCGGTTTTTTCCCAGTCCAGTTGGTTGCTCTGTTGTTCTGTCAGCACACGCGAATCTCCACGCCTTGTTCAACCAGGAACCTTTTCAGTTCGCCGATATTGATGATTTGTTTGTGGAACACCGACGCCGCCAGCGCGCCGTCAACGTCCGCATCGCGGAACGCTTCCAGGAAGTGCTCCATGGTGCCCGCGCCGCCGGAGGCGATCAGCGGCACTTTGCAGGCCTCGCGCACCAGGCGCAGCTGCTGCAGATCGTACCCATTGCGCACGCCGTCCTGGTTCATCATGTTCAGCACGATCTCACCGGCGCCGCGGCGCTGGACTTCCTGTACCCAGTCGAGGGTTTCCCACTGGGTGATGCGGGTGCGGCTCTCGTCGCCGGTATATTGGTTGACGTGATACTTGCCGGTTTCACTGTCGAACCAGGTATCGATGCCCACGACGATGCACTGCACGCCGAAGCGTTCCGCCAGGCGGCTAATCAGCTCAGGATCGGCCAGCGCCGGCGAGTTGATCGAGATCTTGTCGGCGCCGAAAGACAGGATTTGGCTGGCGTCCTCGGCGCTTTTAATGCCGCCGGCGACGCAGAACGGAATATCAATCACCTCCGCCACGCGCGATACCCAGCTTTTGTCCACCACCCGGCCGTCGCTTGAGGCGGTGATATCGTAAAACACCAGCTCGTCCGCACCTTCTTGCGCATAGCGCTGCGCCAGCGGCACGATGTCGCCGATGATTTCGTGGTTGCGGAACTGCACGCCTTTCACCACTTGCCCGTCTTTAACATCCAGGCACGGGATTATGCGTTTTGCCAGCATGCGATCGCCTCCTCAACGCTAAATTTACCTTCCAGCAGGGCGCGCCCCACGATCACGCCGGCAACGCCGCTGCCGCGCAGCTGGGCGATGTCGTCCAGATTGCCGATGCCGCCCGAGGCCTGGAAGGCCACCTGCGGATAACGGCGGCCGATCTCCTGATACAGCGCCACGTTGGACCCGGCCAGCGTACCGTCGCGCGAAATGTCGGTGCACAGCACGTGCTTGAGCCCGTAGGGCAGGAACTGCTCAACCACCTGTTCCAGCGTGGCGTCGGAATCCTCCTGCCAGCCGCTGATGGCCACGCGTTTCACGCCCTGCGCGTCGATGCGCACGTCCAGCGCCAGCACCAGCGCGTCGGCGCCGTAGCGCTCGAACCAGCTCTGCACCAATTGCGGCTGTTTCACCGCGGTGGAGCCGATCACCACGCGCGTGGCGCCGGCCTCCAGCAGGGCGCTGACGTCCTGCTCGTTGCGGATGCCGCCGCCGACCTGCACCGGCACGTCAACCCCCGCCAGCAGCTTGCGCAGCAGCGGGATCTGGCGCGCCGCCGGATCCTTGGCGCCGGTCAGATCGACCAGGTGCAGCACCTGTGCGCCCTGCTGCTGATAGTCCTGCAGGCGCAACAGCGGATCGTTGCCGTAGTCGCGCTGTTGGCCGTAATCGCCCTGGTGCAAACGCACCACGTTGCCGTCGATCAAATCCAAAGCCGGAATAATCATGCTGCCTACATCTCCAGAAAGTTTTTCAACAGTTGCGCGCCGGCCTCTCCAGAACGTTCTGGATGAAACTGCACGCCGAAGAAGTTGTCTTTTTGCACGGCGGCGGTGAAGGGCTCGCCGTAGTTCGCCTGAGCGATGGTGCTGGGGCATATCGGCATCGCATAGCTGTGAACGAAATAGAAGTAGGCGCCGTCATCGATGCCGCGGAACAGGTGGTGGCCCGCCTGTGCGGACACCTGGTTCCAGCCCATGTGCGGCAGCGGCAGGCCGAAGTCGGTCATCTGCTTGACCGGCGTATCGATGAGGCCGAGTGTGGTCACGCCGCCGTTCTCTTCGCTGCTGGCCGCCAGCAGCTGCATGCCGAGGCAGATGCCCAGCACCGGCTGCGTGCAGGCCTTGATCAGTTCGATCAGATCGCGCTCGCGCAGTTGATCCATCGCCGCCTGTGCGGTACCGACGCCCGGCAGGAACAGCTTGTCGGCGCGCAGCACGATCTCAGGATCGCGGCTCACTTCCGGCTGATAGCCCAGGCGCCGTACCGCGTAGGTGACGGAGGCCAGGTTGGCGCAGCCGGTATCCAAAATCACCACGTTCATCACAGCACTCCTTTCGAGCTCGGCAGGGTATTGCCCTCGACGCGGATCGCCTGGCGCAGCGTGCGGCCAAACACTTTGAACAGGCTCTCGACCCGGTGGTGGTCGTTTTTGCCCTTGGTCTTCAGGTGCAGCGTGCAGCCCATGGTGTAAGAGAGCGAACGGAAGAAGTGCTCGACCATTTCGGTGCTGAGATCGCCGACGCGCTGATAGTTGAACTCGGCCTTGTATTCCAGGTGCGGGCGGCCGGAGATATCCAGCGCGCAGCGCGCCAGGCATTCGTCCATCGGCAACACGAAGCCGAAGCGGGCGATGCCGCGCTTGTCGCCCAATGCCTTGTTCAGCGCTTCACCCAGCGCCAGGCCGGTGTCTTCCACCGTGTGGTGATCGTCGATATACAGATCGCCTTTGACGTCGATCTCCATGCGGAAGCCGCCGTGGGTGGCGATCTGATCCAGCATGTGATCGAAGAAGCCGACGCCGGTTTTGATCTTGCTGCCGCCTTCGCGATCCAGCCAGACGTTGACGTCGATCTGCGTCTCTTTGGTCACGCGATTAACCCGCGCGTGGCGATCGCGCAGGGTCAGCTGGCGCACGATCTCTTTCCAGCCCAGCACGCCGCGCTGGTAGCGCAGCCCCTGGATGCCCATGTTTTCCGCCAGCTGCACGTCGGTCGGCCGATCGCCGATCACGTAGCTGTGGGCGGCATTCAGCACGCCGGGTTCGAGGTAACCCTTCACCAGCGCGGTTTTCGGCTTGCGGCAGTCGCAGTTGTCCGCCGGCAGGTGCGGGCAGATCAGCACATCGGCGAACTGAATGCCCTGCGAGCTGAGGATCTGCATCATCAGGTTGTGCGGCGGATCGAAGGTTTCCTGCGGGAAACTGGCGGTGCCGAGCCCATCCTGATTGGTGATCATCACCAGCTGATACCCCGCCTGTTGCAGCGCCAGCAGGGAAGGGATCACGTCCGGCTCGAGCGCCAGCTTGTCCAGGCGGTCAACCTGGAAATCTTCCGGTGGCTCGGCGATCAGCGTGCCGTCACGATCGATAAAGAGGATTTTTTGGCTCACATTGGCTCCTGGCGAGTCGGGTTGGCACCGGGCAGGGCGGACAAGGCGTCCACCACGCGTTGACATTCGTCGCGGGTGCCTATGGTGATGCGCAGGCACCCGGACAACCCGGGCTGTTTGTTTTGGTCTCGTAAGATAATGCCCTGATCCCACAAGCTTTTAAACACATTACTTGAGGCGGTGAAGCGGGCCAGCAGGTAATTGCTGTCGCTGGCGAAAACCTGCTCGACGCAGGCGCATTTTTCCAGCTGTTGCTGCAGCCAGCTGCGGGTGGCGGCAATGTCGGTGACGCGCTGGCGCATGGTGCGGATACCTTCTTCGCTCAGCGCCTGCGCGGCGATATCCGCCACCGGCGTCGAAAGCGGGTAAGGCGCGATCACCTTCAGCAGCAGGGCGATCAGATCTTCGTTGGCGAGCGTAAAACCGCAGCGCAGGCCGGCCAGCGCAAAGGCCTTCGACAGCGTGCGCAGGATAGCCAGGTGCGGATAGTCGCTCAGCCACCCGGTCACCGAGGCCTGCGGGCAAAACTCGATATAGGCTTCGTCCACCGCGACGATCGCCTTGCCTTTGGCCAGCTCCAGCAGGCTGCGCAGAGAGTCCGGATCGATCAGGTTGCCGGTCGGGTTGTTCGGGCTGCAGACGTAGATCAGCTTCACGTTGTCCATGCTGTCTGCGATGGCCGGCAGATCCAGCTGCCAGTCCTCTTTGGCGGCCACGGTGCGGCGCTCCACGCCGAAGGTTTCGGCGCTGACGGCGTACATGCCGTAGGTCGGCGGGCAGAACAGAATGGCGTCTTTACCCGGCTCGCAGAAGGCGCGGATCAGCAGCTCGATGCCTTCATCGGCGCCGCGGCTGACCAGCACCTGCTCTTTCTTCACCCCGGCGTAGGCGGCGTAGCGTTCGATCACCAACGCCGGCTGGCACTCCGGATAGCGGTTGAAGGTTTGCGCGGTCAGCTGGAACTCGGGCGCGATCGGGTATTCGTTGGCGTTGAGCCACACATCGCCCTTACCGCCGAGGCGGCGCGCCGATTGATAAGGGGTCAGCTCGCGAACGTTGGCGCGCGCCAGTTTTTCGATGCTCATGCTTGCTCCTTCAGGGCGGCGACGCGCAGGGTCACGGCGTTCTTGTGGGCGATCAGCTGCTCGGCGGCAGCCAGGGTCTCGATGGTGGCGGCCAGGTTGCTGAAGCCCTGCGGCGTCAGCTCCTGCACCGTCATGCGTTTTTGAAAATCGGCCAGCCCCAGGCTGGAGCAGGTGGCGGTGTAGCCGTAGGTCGGCAGCACGTGGTTGGTGCCGGAGGCGTAATCGCCGGCGGACTCCGGCGACCAGTCGCCGAGGAACACCGAACCGGCGCTGGTGATGCTGTCTACCAGCTCGCGCGCATTGCGGGTCTGAATGATCAGGTGCTCCGGGCCGTAGCGGTTGCTGATGGCCACGCACTCAGGCAGATCGCGCGCCACGATCAGGCGGCTGCTCGCCAGCGCCTGGCGGGCGGTCTCGGCGCGCGGCAGCTCGGCCAGCTGGCTTTCCACCGCTTCGGCCACTGCCTGCGCCATTGCCGCGTCCGGCGTCAGCAGGATCACCTGCGAATCCGGGCCGTGTTCGGCCTGCGACAGCAGATCAGAAGCGACGAACGCCGGGGTGGCGCCGGCGTCGGCGATCACCAGCACCTCCGAAGGCCCGGCCGGCATGTCGATGGCCGCGCCGTCGAGACGCTGGCTGACCTGCCGCTTGGCTTCGGTCACGAAGGCGTTGCCCGGCCCGAAGATTTTCGCCACGCGCGGTACGCTTTCGGTGCCGAACGCCAGGGCGGCGATCGCCTGCGCGCCCCCGACCTGAAACACTTCCTGCACGCCGCACAGCTGTGCCGCATACAGGATCTCATCGGCGATCGGCGGCGGCGAGCACAGCACCACCCGGCGGCAACCGGCGATGCGCGCCGGCGTCGCCAGCATCAGCACGGTGGAGAACAGCGGCGCCGACCCGCCGGGAATATACAGGCCCACCGAGTCGATTGGGCGGGTCACCTGCTGGCAGCGCACGCCCGGCTGCGTTTCGACGTCCACCGGCGGCAGTCGCTGCGCGTTGTGGAAGGTGTCCACGTTGGCGACGGCCACCGCCATCGCCTGTTTGATGTCATCGCCCAGTCGGGCGCAGGCGGCGGCGATCTGCTCGGTGCTGACGCGCAGCGCGGCGACGTCCGCCTTGTCGAAACGGGCGCTGTAGTCGCGCAGCGCCCGATCGCCGTTGGCCTTCACGTTGTCGAGGATCTCGCTCACCGTGCGGGTGATGCTGTCGGAAGCGGCGATTGCCGGGCGCATCAGCAGCTCGGCCTGGCGTTCGGCGCTGCACGTTGCCCAATCGATCGGCGTGTTGAAGGTCGACATGGCGTTACTCCATCATCTTTTCAATCGGCAGCACCAGAATCGAGCTGGCGCCGAGCGCTTTCAGTTTTTCCATGGTTTCCCAGAACAGGGTTTCGCTGCTCACCATGTGCATCGCCACGCGGTTCTGCGCGCCGGCCAGCGGCAGAATGGTCGGGCGCTCGGCGCCCGGCAGCAGCGCGACGATCTCGTCCAGCTTCTCGCTCGGCGCGTGCAGCATGATGTATTTGGATTCACGCGCCTGGATCACGCCCTGAATGCGGGTCATCAGGCGGTCGATCAGCTGCTGTTTGGCTTCCGGCATTTCGCCGTCGCGCTGAATCAGGCAGGCCTTGGAGCGGTAGATCACTTCCACTTCGCGCAGGCCGTTGGCCTCCAGCGTGGCGCCGGTAGAGACCAGATCGCAGATGGCGTCGGCCAGGCCGGCGCGCGGCGCCACTTCCACCGAGCCGTTCAGCAGGCAAGATTTAAAGCGCACGCCCTGCTTGTCGAGGTATTGCTTCAGCAGGTGCGGGTAAGAGGTGGCGATGCGGGCGTCCTGCAGGTTTTGCGGGCCGGTGTATTCGGCATCGAGCGGGGTGGCCAGCGACAGGCGGCAGCCGCCGAAATCGAGGCGACGCAGGGTGAAGTAGCGCGGGTCTTCGCCCTGAGCGCGGCGGCTGAGCAGCTCTTCTTCCAGCACGTTTTCGCCGATGATGCCCAGATCGACCACGCCGTCCATCACCAGGCCCGGAATGTCGTCGTCGCGCACGCGCAGGATATCGATCGGCATGTTTTCCGCGAAGGCGATCAGGCGCTGCTGCTGCAGGTTGATCTTGATGCCGCAGCGCGCCAGCAGCTCCTGGGATTCATCGCTCAGGCGGCCCGACTTCTGCATTGCGATCCGTAAACGTGTCTTGTCCAGCATGGTAACCTCTGTTTAATCTGTAATTTTATGAATTTATTGTAAAAACTATTCTTTTCTGTCTGTCCGGAGCCAAAAAAAAACCCTCGGAAGATATCTTCCGAGGGCTCTCTCTTGCGTTCTGCGCGCCACTGGAAGATTAACAAACCGTCTTCCAGCACTCATCGCCTGAAAGACTAGTCAGGGTGATGGTGATGATGGTGGTTGAACTGAACGCGTGTCATGGTGTTTTTCTCTAATCAAAAGCCGGTAAAAACCGTATGCCAATTAAGCTAAACTATCCGCTGTCCACCGCGCAACCCTTTTTTAACGTCATAAATTTAATTTATTGAAACAGGTTAAGTTATTAGCCACAGACGGCTTTACCTAACCTTAAGCTGGGCAGATTGTATCGCCGTGCACAGTGGCGTAGCCTTAGGGGTAGGGCGCTGCGATCTTCAGGAGAGGAAGAGGATGAAAAAAGTAGCCATTATTGGTTTGGGTTGGCTGGGCATGCCGTTGGCGTTATCGCTGATGGGCCGCGGGTATGACGTGGTCGGCAGCAAAACCACGCCGGACGGCGTCGAGGCCGCGCGCATGAGCGGCATCGAATGCTATCAACTGGAGCTGACGCCGGAGCTGGTGTGCGATCCGGACGATCTGGAATCGCTGCTGCGCGTGGATGCGCTGGTGGTGACGCTGCCCGCACGCCGCACCGTCGAAGGCAGCGAGAACTATTTCAATGCGGTGCGCATGCTGGTGGACAGCGCGATGGCCTTCGGCGTGCCGCGGGTGATCTTTACCAGTTCCACCTCGGTGTACGGCGAAACCGCCGGCACGCTGCGCGAAGAGTCACCGCTGCGGCCGGTCTCGCCGTCGGGCCGGGTGCTGGCCGAGCTGGAGCGCTGGCTGCATGAATTGCCGAACACCTCGGTGGACATTCTGCGGCTGGCGGGCCTGGTGGGCGCCGACCGCCACCCCGGCCGCTTCCTGGCGGGCAAACTCGACGTGAAGGGCGGGTCGCAGGGGGTGAATCTGGTGCACCAGGACGACGTCATCGCCGCCATCCAGCTGTTGCTGAAGCTGCCGAAGGGCGGTCACGTGTACAACCTGTGCGCGCCGCGCCATCCGGCCAAACGCGAATTTTATCCGGCGCTGGCCGAGCAGCTGCACCTGGAGCCGCCGCAGTTCGCCGACGAAGCGGATCAGGATGAGCGGCTGGTGGACGGCAACCGCATCTGCAACGAGCTGGGGTTTGAGTACCAGTATCCCGATCCGGCGCGCATGCCGGTCAGTTAAGGCGGCATACGTCGTTTAAATCGGGAAAAGGTGGCTCGTTACAAAGTCGACGAACAGCCTGATTTTGACTGACAGGTGGCGGCCCGACGGCCAGAGGACATGAAAAACCATGTTCTCGCGGTCGTATTCATCCAGAACCGTCACCAGGCTGCCCTGTTCCAGCTGTCTGCGCACGGCGATTTCCGGCAAATAAGCGATACCGAGCCCTTGTTCCGCGAAGCAAACCTGCGGATCGAGGGTATTTGTCACCATGCTGGCCGGCCGTTCGGGGATCATCTCCGTCTTGTCTCCCAGCGGCCAGGCATCCAGTTTGCCGGTGCTGGGAAAGCGATAATGCAAACGGGCATGGCTTGTCAGATCCTCGGGCTTGCTCGGCATACCCGCTTGGCTGAAATAGCCTGGCGCGCCAACGAAAACCTTGCGGCAGGTGCCCAACCGGCGGGCAACCAGCCGTGAATCGCTCGGGGTGCCGCTGCGGATAACGGCATCGAAACCTTCCTCAATCACGTCAACCAACCTATCCGAATAATCAATATCCAGCTCGATCTCAGGATAGCGGCGCTTGAAGTCCCCCAGTTTTGGCATGAAAAGCGTGCCCAGCGACGGGAGACTGATACGCAGCTTACCCTGGGGCGCTCCCCGCGTTTGCAACAGTTCGGCTTCCGCTTCTTTCACCTCGCTCAAAATGCGTCGGCACCTTTCCAGGAACAAGGCCCCTTCCGGCGTCAGGTTGACCGTGCGGGTGGAGCGGTGAAACAACCGCACGCTGAGCCGTTCCTCCAGCCGGGCGATGGTTTTGCTGACCGCCGACGCGGAGATCCCCAGCTGTTGCCCGGCCGCCGTGAAACTGCGGCTTTCACTGACCCGCACGAAAACGTCGAGAGAACCCAAGCTTTCCATAGGCTTCCATTCTATTGATGACCTTTATGTCACGAGTGTTGTTCACTTTAGCCTGTTTTTCTTTTATCGGCGAGTGGGCAGCATGATGCAAACGTCATCCGCAATGGGCGGAAACATCTTTGAATAGGGAGTGATTGATGAATCAAACGACGATATCTGCGCCTGCCGCGGGCAGCGAGCGGTTGCCGCTGGGGGGCCTGCTGGCGTTGGCGATGGCTGCTTTCATCACGCTGCTGACCGAGATCATGCCGGCGGGCGTGCTTTCTTCGATCGCGGGCGATTTGAGCGTGTCTGAAAGCCTGGCGGGGCAGTTCATCACCGCCTATGCGGTGGGCGCGTTGGTCGCCGCCATTCCGCTCACTGCATTGACGCAGGGCATGCGGCGCCGCCCCTTGCTCTTGAGCGCGATCGGCGGTTTTGCCATCGTTAACCTCGTCACGGCGCTGTCGCATGATTACCACGTCTCATTGGCGACGCGTTTCTTCGCCGGCGTTTTCGGCGGCATCGTTTGGTCCTTGCTGGCCGGTTACGCCGTGCGCATGTCACCGGCCCATCTTGGCGGCCGCGCTATTGCGATCTCCGGCGCCGGCGCCACCCTGGCGCTGGTGCTCGGCGTACCGCTCGGCACGTTGCTTGGCCGAGCCATCGGCTGGCAGGGCGCCTTTGGCCTGATGACGTTGATGGCGCTGATGCTCGTGGTGTGGATCATCGCCATCGTGCCGGATTTCCCCGGCCAGGCTAAGGCGCATCGCCCGTCTCTGAGCGGCGTATTCTTGCAATGCGGGATCCGCGCCGTGCTGTTCGTGGTGTTCACCTTCATCGTTGCCCACAACATTCTGTATATCTACCTGGAGCCTTTCCTCACGCCGTCGGGGTTATCCGAGCGGGTCGATATCGTGCTGTTTATCTTCGGGCTGGGCGCGATTGCCGGATTGGGCGTCGCCGGGGTGCTGGTCGATCGACGAGTCCAATCTCTTACGGTGATGAGCATCGTCATCTTTGCCCTCGCCGCCGTGCTGCTGGCAAGTGGGGGACGGATAGCCCCGATGGTGTATCTCGCGGTCGCATTGTGGGGCGCGGCTTTCGGCGGTTTCGCCACTCTCACGCAGACGGCATTGTCACGCCTTTCCGGCCGCGCGGCCGACGTGGCGCAGTCCATGTATACGACGGGCTGGAATACCGCCGTGGCCGCCGGTGGCGCGATCGGCGGCATGCTGCTCGACAAGGGCGGAGCGGCCTCTTTTGCCTGGGCCATCATCGGGCTCCTCATCTTGTCTTTAACCGGCACGCTGTTTGCCATGAATCGGGCGCTGGCCTCTCAGCGATGAGGTGATTGGCGTGCGGCGCGCGCCAAATCCTCCAGCAGTGCGTTCAACGCCTCGTCGGGCTGGACGGGGCGGCTGACCAGGCTGAGCGTGGCGCGATAAGAGAGCGCCGCGCCGCCCAGCTGCCGCAGCAGCCCCTGTTCCACCCAGCGCGCCGCGTAGTGGGTGGGCAGGTAGCCGAGACAGGAGCCGCTCAGCACCAGATGGGCGACGCTTTCCATATGGTGGGCCACCGCAGCCAGGTGAGGCGGCGCGATCGGGCACAGCTGCTGCGCCAGCAGGTAGCCGCGCTTGACCCAGCGCGCGTTTTCAATCTGCTCGCGCTCCGGTTCTTCCACCGCGAACAGCGGGTGATCCGCGCTGCAGTAGATCGCCTGCGTTTCCTCCAGCCACGGCTGATAGCGCAACGCCTCCAACTGTTGGCCGAAGTAGCCGATGCCCAGATCGAGCTGCCGGTGCAGCAGTCCTTGCTCAATCTCGTTCGGTGAGCAGATGCGGCACTGCAATTGCACGTCCTGATGTCGGCGCTGGAAGTGCTTGATGGCCTGGCTGAACGGGTTGCCCGGCAGCGAAACCAGATTATCCACCAGACCGATCTGCAGATCGCCGGTCAGCAGGCCGTTCAGCGACTGGCTGACCCGGGTGAAGTCGCGGGCGGCGTTGAACAGCGAGCGGCAGGCGATCAGCATGCGTTCGCCCTTGGGCGTCAGCCGGAAGCCGGAGCGGCCGCGTTGGCACAGGCGAAAACCCAGCCGGGTTTCCAGCGAGGCCAGGTGGGTGCTGATGGTGGATTGGTTCATCAGCAGCGTTTCCTGCGCGGCGCTGACGCCCTGGGCTTCTGCCACCGCGACGAACACCCGCAGCAGTTTCAGATCGATATCGCTTAGGTTGGTGAGCATTCCCCCTCCGCAGAACGTCGGCCGGTTAACCCATTTTTAACATCGAAGAAATAGGGGCGGCGCTGAAGATATGGCCTTCCTTATGGCATGAATTGGAAATAAAAATCAATACTTCAATAAGTTAGTTGCATCGCGTTTTTCGATGTTTACATGCAAAAGCGGGAATGGTAGCCGGGGTGGCCAACGGGGTAGTCTGCGAATGTTGCTCAAATGTTTCAATTCATCGCAGATAAAGACAAGGAAACGCCATGCTGAACCAACCCCAAAGCGGTAACGACATGCCGCGCTTTGCCGGTATTCCCACCATGATGCGCCTGCCCGCGGCCGACCAGGCGCACGGTCTGGATGCCGCCTTTGTCGGCATTCCGCTGGATATCGGCACCTCCAACCGCAGCGGCACCCGCTATGGCCCGCGCCAGATCCGCCAGGAGTCGGTGATGATCCGCCCTTACAACATGGGCACCGGCTCTGCCCCGTTCGAACGGCTGCAGGTGGCCGATCTGGGGGATGTCGCCATCAACCCTTACAGCCTGGCGGACAGCGTGCAGCGCATCGAGGCGGCTTACCACGAGATCCTGGCGCACGGCTGCATGCCGTTGACGCTCGGCGGCGACCACACGCTGACGCTGCCGGTGCTGCGCGCCGTCGCCCGTCGGCATGGCCCGGTCGGGCTGATCCACGTCGATGCGCATTCCGACACCAATGAGGAGATGTTCGGCGAACAGCTGGCGCACGGCACCACCTTCCGCCGCGCGTTCGAGGAGGGGCTGCTGGCGCCGGAAAAGGTGGTGCAGATTGGCCTGCGCGGCAGCGGCTATGCGGCGGACGACTTCGACTGGTCACGGCGCCAGGGCTTCCGCGTGGTGCCGGCCGAGGCCTGCTGGCACCGGTCGCTGACGCCGCTGATGGCGGAGATCCGCGAACAGATGGGCGATGCGCCGGTTTACCTCAGTTTCGATATCGACGGACTGGATCCGGCCTTCGCACCGGGCACCGGCACGCCGGAAGTCGGCGGGCTGTCGGTCTGGCAGGGGCTGGAGATCGTGCGCGGCTGCCACGGGCTGAACCTGGTGGGCGGCGACGTGGTGGAGGTGTCGCCACCTTACGATCGCTCCGGTAACACGGCGCTGCTGGCCGCCAACCTGCTGTTTGAAATGTTGTGCGTGCTGCCGGCCCGCTGAGGCCGGTGCGCTGACCCTACCGGCGGAGCGGTTGCGTCGGGGCCCCTGATAACAATAACAACGGAGTGGAGGTACCCATGAATCTCGATCTGCTGGTCGTGGTGTTTTACTTTCTGGTGATAGGCGCGGTGGGGTGGATGGGCATTCGCCGCGCCAATTCCAAAGAGGCGTATCTGGTCGCCGGGCGCAATCTGGGGCCGGGGCTGTATTTGGGCACGCTGTCGGCGGTGGTGCTCGGCGGCGCGTCGACCATCGGCAGCGTCAAACTCGGCTACACCTACGGCATCTCCGGCGTCTGGCTGTGCGGCGCGCTGGGGTTGGGCATCGTGGTGCTGAGCCTGGTGCTGGCCAAGCCGCTGCTCAAGCTGAAGCTGTATACCGTCAGCCAGGTGCTGTCGCGGCGCTATCACCCTGCCGCGCGGGTCACCAGCGGTGCGATCATGCTGGCGTATGACCTGATGGTGGCGGTGACCTCGATCATCGCCATCGGCAGCGTGATGCAGGTGATGTTCGGCCTGTCGTTCAGCGCGTCTATCCTGCTCGGCGGCGGGCTGGTGGTGCTGTATTCGACGCTGGGGGGCATGTGGTCGCTGACGCTGACCGACATCATTCAGTTCATCATCATGACCGTCGGCATGATGCTGGTGCTGATGCCGATGAGCATCGTCAAGGCCGGCGGCTGGGAAGCCTTCACCAGCCTGCTGCCCGCCGGTTACTACCAGCTGTCGTCGATCGGGTTGGACACCATTCTGGTGTTCTTCCTGATCTACTTCTTCGGCATTCTGATCGGCCAGGACATCTGGCAGCGGGTGTTTACCGCCCGCAGCGCCAACGTGGCGCGCTTCGCCGGGCTGGGGGCGGGCGTCTATTGCGTGCTGTACGGCGTGACCGGCGCGCTGATCGGCATGGCCGGCAAGATCGTGCTGCCGTCACTCAGCAACACCGACGGCGCCTTCGCCGCCATCGCGCAGGCGGTGTTGCCGGCCGGCGTCAGCGGGCTGGTGGCCGCCGCGGCGTTGGCAGCGCTGATGTCCACCGCCAGCGCCTGCCTGCTGGCCTCTTCCACCATCGCGCTGGAGGACGTATTGCCGACCATCCGCCGCAAACCTTCCGGCGGGTTGGCCGCCGGGCGCTTCACCACGCTTGTCATGGGCGCGGTCATGCTGGGGCTGGCGTTTGTGGTACGCGACGTGCTGGCGGCGCTGACGCTGGCCTATAACCTGCTGGTGGGCGGCATGCTGATCCCGCTGGTAGGGGCGATCTTCTGGCCGCGCGCCACCAGCGCCGGCGCCATTGCCAGCATGTTGACCGGCAGCCTGTGCGTGGTGGGGTTGATGGCCTGGCACGGCATCGACGCCAACAGCCCAATCTACGGCGGCCTGCTGGGCGGCGGCGTCGCCTTCGTGCTGGGCTGCCTGTTGAGCCGCCCGGCGGCACAGCTGCAGCCGCAAACCGAGCGTTGAAAAGACGAGGTGGGACATGAACAATCGCAATGTGGCGTCACGCCCAAAAATTGAAGTGCGCTCGATAGACTATGTACCCCATCACGAGCGGCATGGCAAGGTTTGGCATCAGGCGCCGTTTTGGTTCACCGGCAATTTCGTTTTGACGACGATGGTGGTCGGTTTCACCGGCCCGGCGCTGGGGTTGGGCGCGCTTTATTCGATGCTGGCCATTGCCGCCGGCGTAGGGTTCGGCACGTTCTTCATGGCGTGCCATGCCAACCAGGGGCCGCGCATGGGGCTGCCGCAGATGATCCAGTCGCGGGCCCAATTCGGCCTGCGTGGGGCCATCGTTCCCTTTGCCGCCGTGGTGTTTGTTTACATCGGCTTCAATGTGTTCAACGTTATTCTCGCGACCGATGCGATCAACACGGTGCTGCCGGGCCACCGTCTGCCCTGGTATGCGTTGCTGATCGCGGTGGCCGTGCTGTTGGCGATCGTCGGCCACGATATGCTGCATGCGGTGCAGCGCTGGCTGACCTATGTGATGATGGCGGTGTTCGGCGTGCTGACGATCGGCGCCGTGTTGTCGTTGCGGATGGATGCCGCCGTCGGCGCCGGGCATTTTTCGTGGGCGGCCTTTTTGATTCAGCTGTCGGCTGCCGCCGGTTATCAAATCAGCTACGCGGTGTACGTCTCCGACTACTCACGCTATTTGCCGCATGAAACGCCGTCTGCCAACGTGATCTTTTGGACTTATCTGGGGGCGGCCGGATCGGCGCTTTGGCTGATGTCGCTGGGCGCATTTCTGGCCTCAGCCCTACCGGCCCCCGATGCGATCGGCAGCGTACAGGCGGTGGGTAATGCCGTTTACCCGGGATTTGGCACGCTGGCCGTGCTGATCGCGGTGCCCTCGCTGGTCGGCATCATGGCGGTCAATTGTTATGGCGCGATGCTGACCAGCCTCAGCGCGATTGACGCGTTCCGTAAAGTGACGCCGACGTTGAGATTACGCATGATCGGCATTAGCGTCGTCGCCCTGACGGTGTTTGCGGTTGCGTTGGCTATCCCGGCGAGCTATCTCGCCAGCTTCAATACCTTCGTGCTGCTGATGCTGTATTTCCTGGTGCCCTGGACGGCGGTGAATCTGATGGACTTTTACGTGGTGCGCGGCGGGCATTACGCGATCGGTGAAATCTTCAACCCGGCGGGGATCTACGGCCGCTGGGGGCGCTCCGGCCTGACGGCCTACGCGATCGGCCTGCTGGCGATGGTGCCGTTCATGACGTTGGGCTTTTACACCGGCCCCTTTGCTGTTTTACTGGGCGGTGCGGATATCGCTTTTCTGGTCGGCCTGCTGGTGGCCGGGAGCGTTTATGTCGTGATGTGCCGGAAGCTCGATCTTGAAGCCGAACGGCGGGTGGCGTTGTGCTGCGAGGGTTTATTGGAAGGAGAACGGGAGTGAAGGAAAAAATCAGCGTCGCATGCTGCCAGTTAGCGTTGCGGGTCGGGGAAGCGGAACACAATCGGGCGCTGTCCGCCCAGGCGATCCGCCGGGCGGCGCAGCGCGGCGCCAACGTCATCGTGCTGCCGGAGCTGGTGAACAGCGGCTACGTGCTGTGCGATAAGGCGGAGGCGCGCGCGTTGGCCGAGGCCGAAGACGGGCCGAGCCTCAGCCTGTGGGGAGCTTTGGCGCGCGAGTTGGATGTGGCGATCGTCGCCGGTTTCTGCGAGCGCCTGCCCGATGGCGAGGTGGCCAACAGTGCGGCATTGATCGATGCGCAGGGGGTGAGGGCGATTTATCGCAAAGCGCACCTGTGGCACGAAGAGAGCACCATTTTTACCGCCGGCGATCGGCCGCCGCCGGTCATCGAGACCCGCTTCGGCCGGTTGGCGGTGATGATCTGTTACGATCTCGAATTCCCAGAGTGGGTGCGGCTGCCGGCGTTGGCCGGCGCTCAGCTGCTGTGCGCGCCGGTCAACTGGCCGCTGGCGCCGCGCCCGCAGGGCGAACGTCCGGCGGAGATGGTGAAGGCGCAGGCCAACGCCGCCGTCAATCGGCTGTTCATCGCGGTGTGCGATCGTTGTGAAACGGAGCGCGGCGTTGCGTGGATCGGCGGCTCGGTGATCGTCGACGCCGACGGCTATCCGTTGACGCAGAGCCTGGCGGGCGAAGGCATGGTACTGGCATCGATGGATATCGGCGCGGCCGATGACAAGCACATCGGCCGCCACAATCACGTGCATCGCGATCGGCGGCCGAAGTTGTATTGAAGCGGCGGGGCGGGCTGCCCTGCAGGTTTTTTTTTTCGCCGGCGGGAACACAGCTGCCGTTTGGCGCTTACAGCCAGCCCGATTTCTTCAGCTTCTGATACAGGAAAATGCAGCCGACGGCGGTCACCCCCAGCGTAGCGTGGTAGGCCCAAGGGAACTTCAGCTCCGGCATGTCGGCGAAGTTCATGCCGTACAGGCTGAAGACCACCGTCGGGATGGCCAAAATCGCGCCCCAGCCCGCCAGCCGTTTCACCACTTCGTTTTGTTTGACCGTCACCAGCGCCAGGTTGACGTGCATGGCGTTGGTCAGCATTTCGCGCATGTCGTCGATATTGCTGACCACCTGATGCGCGTGATCCTGCACGTCGCGCACGTAGGCGCGCAGCTCTTTCGGGATCACCTCTTCGTGCAGGCGGATCAGCTGGTTGCAGATTTCATCCATCGGCAGCGCGGCGTTGCGCAGCGCCAGCAGATGGCGGCGCAGGGTATAGACGTTCTCGATCGCCGCCTGATCGAACTCCGACTGGAACATGTTGGCTTCGATATTCTCGATGGTGCTCTCGAAGCGCGTCACCACGCTGCGGTAGTTGTCCACCACGAAGTCCAGCACCGAATAGAGGGCGAAGCCCGGCCCGCGGCACATCTGCTTGTGGTTCTCTTCCGCCTTGGCGCGGATCGGCGCGTAGCTGGGCGAGGCGCCGTGGCGCACCGTCACCAGAAAGTTTTTGCCGACGAAGAAGTGGGTTTCACCGTATTCGATTTCGTCGTGCTCGCCCCACTGCGCGGTCTTGACCACGATAAACAGCGAGTCGCCGTAGGTTTCCAACTTCGGCCGCTGATGCGCACACAGCGCGTCTTCGATCGCCAGATCGTGCAGGCCGAACTCCTCCTGCACCTTGCGCATAAACGCCGGCTCCGGCTGCCGCAGCCCCAGCCAGACGAAGGTGTCCGGCTGTTTGACCACCTCGCTGATATCGTCGATGGTCACTTCGCCCAGCCGTTGGCCGGCTTTGTACGCCACACAGTTCACCACCATGCTTTTGCTGTCCATCCGTCCATCCATTAATCAGTCAGAGTTTTGGTGAGAAAATAACACTCATGTTCCACCGGATAATCTTTCAGCGTCATTTGCAGCTGATAGCCGAGTTTTTCGTAGAACGGCCGCGCCTGGAAGCTGAAGGTATCCAGGCGAGCGTAGCGACAGCCGCGCGCCTGCGCCTCGCGTTCGGCGGCGCGCATCAACCGGCCGCCGAGGCCGCTGCCGCGTTGGGAGTCCGCCACCCACAGCCACTCGACGCTCAGCCAGTTGCCCCAGGTTTCGGCGGTCAGCCCGCCGATCACCGTACCGGCCTCGTCGCGCGCATAGACGCTGAGCGGCTTGCGGTGACGGGCGTCGATATGCGGCAGGTTGTAAGCGCGCAGGCCTTGCCTGATCGCATCGAGGGTGTGTTCGTCAATCGCGTCGGTAACGGTAATGTCCATGATTCCTCCTGGGTGATGCGTTAACTTAAGCACACAGGAGCCAAAAGGCAACCTGTTGAAATGTAATGCAAACGACCGTGCCCGCTGAGTGGGCTACACTAAACGGGTCATTTCACCTCCAGGAGGATGCCATGCCCCGATTGACTTTACTGGCCGGTTTGCTGCTGTGCAGCGGCCTGCTGCACGCCGCGCCGACGGTCAGCCAACTGCAGGACGGCCTGGAACACCCGTGGTCGCTGGCCTTCTTGCCGGCGGAACAAGGCTTGCTTATCACCGAACGGCCCGGCCGGCTGCGGCTGTGGCAGCAGGGCAAAGGCCTGTCACCGCCGATCGTCGGCGTGCCGCAGGTTTACGCCGAGGGGCAGGGCGGCCTGCTGGAGGTGTTGCCGGCCCCCGACTTCGCCGCCAGCCGCCGGGTGTACCTCAGCTTCGCCGAACCGGGTGACGGCGGCAAAGCCGGCACGGCGGTCGGCTACGGCCGTTTGAGCGACGACGGCGCGCGGCTGGAAAACTTCAAGGTGATCTTCCGCCAGTTGCCCAAGCTGTCGGTCGGCAATCACTTCGGCGGCAAGCTGGCGTTCGACAGGCAGGGCTACCTGTTTATCGCGCTGGGCGAAAACAACCAGCGGCCGACGGCGCAGGAGACCGACAAGCTGCAGGGCAAGCTGGTGCGGCTGACCGCCGAAGGCGCAGTGCCGCCGGACAACCCCTGGGTCGGCCAGGCCGGCAAACGGCCGGAAGTTTGGTCCTACGGCCACCGCAATCCGCAAGGGCTGGCGCTGAACCCGTGGAGCGGCGCGATCTGGGAACACGAGCACGGCCCGCGCGGCGGCGATGAGCTCAACCTCCCGCAGCCGGGTAAAAACTACGGCTGGCCGCTGGCCACCTACGGCATCAACTATTCCGGCCAGCCGATCCCGGAGGCCAGGGGGGAACGGGTGCCCGGCACCGAGCAGCCGCTGCACTATTGGCGGGTTTCGCCCGGCCTCAGCGGCATGGCGTTCTATGACGGGCAGCGCTTCCCCGCCTGGCGGCACTCGCTGTTCATCGGCGCGCTGGCGCAAAAGGAGCTGATTCGCCTGACGTTGGAAGGCGACAAGGTGGTGGCGGAGGAGCGGCTGCTGGGCGATCGCGGCGAGCGCATTCGCGAGGTGCGCAGCGGGCCGGATGGCTATCTGTATCTGCTGACGGACGAGCGGGACGGCAAGCTGCTGAAAGTGGGGGCGTCGTAACGCCCCGCAGCGATCAGGTGAGTTCGCTCATCACGCCGCGCTGATAGGCCGGGCGAGCGCGCAGTTGCTGATACCAGCGCTCCATGTTCGGCCGCGGGCGGCGGGCGATCGGCATTTCGAACCAGGCGTAGGCGAAGCTGCCGAGCGGAATATCGCCGAAGCCGAACGCGTCGCCGGAGAGGTAAGGCTGATGTGCCAGCGCCTGTTCAATGACGTCGAAGTGTTTTTCCAGCGTGGCGATCGCCGCTTCGATTTTCGCCATGTCGCGCAATTCCGGCGCGGTGCGGATCAGGCCCCAAAAGACGATGGTGAAGGCCGGGACGATGGTCGAGGTGGTCCAGTCCATCCACTTCTCGGCGGCGGCGCGCGCCTGCAGATCTTGCGGATAGAACGTCGCGTCGCCGAATTTCGCCGCCAGGTAGCGTACGATGGTGTTGGACTCCCACAGCACGAAGTCATCGTCCTGCAGCAGCGGCACCAGGCCGTTCGGGTTCAGCGCGCGGTAGCTCTTTTCGTTCACCTTGCCGAACGCGCCGCCGGCGTTGATGTGGGTGTAGCTCAGCCCCAGTTCGGCGGCGCACCACAGCACCTTCCTGACGTTATTCGAATTCTCACGGCCCCAAATGGTCAGCATTGCGCAACTCCGTTAGTGAATTAAAGACCCTTAATACCTACGCCACAACGCGCTTTTTGTCACACCGCAGGGCACTTTTTGCCTGCCGCTCAGCGCTCCCAGCGGCACACTTCCCAGCCGTGTTCCGCCGCCAGCGCGCTCAACTCGCTGTCGGGGTTGATCACCGTGGCGCTGTCGACGAATTGCAGCATCGCCTTATCGTTGAGGGAGTCGCTGTAGCCGTGGCTGTGTTCGAATTTCAGGTGCGGATGCTGTGCCAGCCAGTGCTGCAGGCGGATCACCTTGCCCTGTTGGTAGGTCATGGTGCCGTAGGTGTTGCCGGTGAAGCGGCCGTCGCTGATTTCCACGCCGATCGCCAGCGCATCGTCGGCGCCGAGCTGTTCGGCGATCGGCGCCACCAGGTGCTCGCCGGTGGCGGAGATCACCAGGATGCAGTCGCCGCGCTCGCGGTGCCACTGCAGGCGCTCACGGGCGGCGGGGTAGACGCGCGGCAGGATATCGCGGCGAATGTAACGCTGCACCCAGCCGGCCACGGTTTGCACGCTCAGGCCGGTCAGCGGCGCCAGCGTAGCCTGCATGTAGTCCTCCATCGACAGTTTGCCCTGATAATAGAGCTGCATCAGCTGCTGCTCCTGCAACTCCAGCTCCGCCGGCGCGAAGCCCTGGCCGACCAGCCAGCGGATCCACAGGCTGGCGCTGTCATCGTCAATCAGGGTTTCATCCAGGTCGAATAAGGCTAAATCCATCAGTATTTCTCCGGCAGGCAGGGTATGTGGTCGTTTACAGGATAGCGGATAGCGCCCATCGCCAGCCAGCGGCGTCGGCGAAATTGCGCAGAGCATAAGAAACATTGATGACGGTTTTGCGACGGTTTGTTGAACGTTTGCATAACTTAGAACGCAACAATATTGGCCGCCCCGGCGAGCGCGGTGGTAACTATGAGGAAAACGCAACCACCCGCCGGGGAGAGACAATGTTGATTATTCGCCTGTACGGCAGCCCGATCGCGATCGGGGAAGAAGAGGAACCGCATGATGACGCACCTGACGACGCTGAAGACGCTGCCGCTGCTGGATCTTTCGCAGCTTGACGGCGATGCGTGTCAGCGGCGCGCCTTTCTCGACGATCTGCGCGCGGCGGCCCGCGACGTCGGCTTTTTCTATCTGCGCGGGCACGGCGTGGACAGTGCGCTGAATGCGCGGCTGCAGCAGGGCGCGCGGCAATTTTTCGCGCTGCCGGAAGCCGACAAATTGGCGGTGCAGATGGTGCATTCGCCGCACTTTCGCGGTTACAACCGGGCGGCGGCGGAGCTCACGCGCGGGCAGCCGGACTGGCGCGAGCAGTTCGATATCGGCGCCGAACGCCCGGCGCTGACGCTGTCTGACGACACCCCGCGCTGGGCGCGCCTGCAGGGGCCAAACCAGTGGCCGGCGGCGCTGCCGACGCTGAAACCGCTGCTGCTGCAGTGGCAACAGGCGATGACCGCCATGTCGCTGCGGCTGCTGCGCGCTTTCGCTTTGGCGCTGTCGCTGCCGGAGCAGGCTTTCGATCGCTTGTACGGCGAGAAGCCCAACGAACACATCAAACTGATTCGCTACCCGGGGCGGGACGCTACCGGCAGCGCACAGGGCGTCGGTGCGCACAAGGACTCCGGCTTTCTCAGCTTCCTGCTGCAGGACGAGCAAAAAGGGCTGCAGGTGGAGGTGAGCGAAGGGCGGTGGATTGACGCCCAGCCGCGTGAAGACACCTTCGTGGTGAACATCGGCGAGCTGCTGGAACTGGCGACCAATGGCTACCTGCGCGCCACGGTGCACCGGGTGGAGACGCCGCCGGCGGGGCGCGACAGGCTGTCGATCGCTTTCTTCCTCGGCGCGCGCTTGGACGCGGTGGTGCCGTTGTATCAATTGCCGCCGCCGCTGGCGGCGCAGGCGCGCGGCCCGGCCAGCGATCCGCTCAACCCGCTGCTGCGCGACGTGGGGTATAACTACCTGAAAGGCCGCATCCGTTCCCACCCCGATGTGGCACAACGCTTTTATCGGGACGTCATCGGCGTCTGAATAGCGGGCACAAAAAAGCCCGGCGCGCCGGCCGGGCTGATGGCGATTGATTCAGGCGATTATTCCGCCAGCGCCTGTTGCAGATCGGCGATCAGATCTTCCACATCCTCAATCCCCACCGACAGGCGCACCAGCTGCGGCGTGATGCCGGTTGCCAGGCGCTGTTCCAGCGGAATGGAGGCGTGCGTCATGCTGAACGGCTGGCTGATCAGGCTTTCCACACCGCCCAGGCTTTCCGCCAGGGTGAACAGGCGCGAGCGCTGGATGACCCGGCGCGCATAGGCGTCGTCGCCTTTCAACCGCACCGAGATCATGCCGCCGAAGCGCGTCATCTGGCGCGCCGCCAGTTCATGCTGCGGGTGGCTCGGCAGGCCGGGATAATAGACGTTTTCCACCTGCGGCTGGCTCTCCAGCCACTGGGCGATGCGCAGTGCGCTGTCGCTGTGGCGCTGCATGCGCAGTGCCAGGGTGCGAATGCCGCGCAGCGTCAGGAAGCTGCTGAACGGATCGAGAATGCCGCCGACCGCGTTTTGCAGGAAGCCGAGCTGTTCCGCCAGCGCCGGGTTATCCCCCACCGCCGCGACGCCGGCCACCACGTCGGAGTGGCCATTGAGGTATTTGGTGGCGGAGTGCACCACCACGTCAAAGCCCAGATCCAGCGGACGCTGCAGATACGGCGAAGCGAAGGTGTTGTCCGCCACGCTGATAAGCCCATGCTTTTTGGCGATCGCGGCGATGGCGCTCAGATCCGCCAGCTTCAGCAAGGGGTTGGTCGGGGTTTCCACCCAGATCATTTTGGTATCCGGCTCGATAGCCTGTTCCAGCCCGGCGAGATCCGCCGGTGACACGTAGGTGACGCGCAGGCCGGCGGTGCGGCTGCGCACCTTTTCCAGCAGGCGATAGGTGCCGCCGTACAGATCGTCTACCGCTACCAGGTGGCTGTCCTTATCGAGCAGCTCCAGCACCGTGGAGCAGGCCGCCAGGCCGGAGGCGAAGGCGTAGCCGCGGCTACCGCCTTCCAGTTCGGCGATGGCACTTTCCAGCGCGGTGCGCGTCGGGTTGGCGCTGCGGGAGTATTCGTAGCCGGTATGCTCGCCCGGCGCCGGTTGGGCGTAGGTGGAGGTGGCGTAAATCGCCGGCATCACGGCGCCGGTGGCGTCCGGGGTGTAACCGGCGTGAACGGTCAACGTATCAAACTTGGCCATAATGGGTCCTTATTAACGTAATTTTTGGCGCCAGGCGTTAAGCACGTCTGTGCGGGTAATCAGGCCGAGGAAGCGCTCGCCGTCGAGCACCACCGCGACGTGGCCATGGTTGAAGGTGGCCTGCAATTCTTCGTAGCCGGCTTCTTTTTGCAGCGTATGGACCCGCTTGGTCATTGCGCTGCCGGCCGACAGGCTGAAGTGGGCGGCGTCGGCCTGGACGGCGTTCAGCAGATCCCACTCATCGATCAGGCCGACCACCCGGTCGCCTTCCAGCACCGGCAGCTGCGAGATGTCGTACAGCCGCATGCGGGCGTGCACAATCGCCAACGTGTCGTCCGGCGCGGCAGAAACGGCCGCGCCTTCGTCGTGGCGGTAGGCGATCAGATCGCGCAGATCGCCGTGCTGCGGTTTGCTCAGCAGGCCCTGTTCCAGCATCCAGTGGTCGTTATACATTTTAGACAGGTATTTGTTGCCGCTGTCGCAGACAAAGGTCACTACCCGCTTGGGTTCGGTCTGTGCGCGGCAGTAACGCAGCGCGGCGGCCAGCAGGGTGCCGGTGGACGATCCCGCCAGCACGCCTTCCTTGCGCAGCAAATCGCGCGCGGTGGTGAAGGCTTCGGCGTCGCCGATGCGGTAAGCGTGGCGAACCTGGTCAAAGTCGCTGAGCGGCGGGACGAAGTCTTCGCCGATGCCTTCCACCAGCCAACTGCCCGCTTCGCCGATGCGGCCGTTGTCGAGATAGTCCGCCAGTATTGAACCCGCAGGGTCGGCCAGCACGAATTCCGTCTGCGGCGAAACGTCGGCGAAATAGCGGCTCAGCCCGCCCAGCGTGCCGCCGGAGCCGACGCCAACCACGATAGCGTCCACGTCATGCTCCATTTGCCGCCACAGTTCGGGGGCGGTGGTGGTGGTATGGGCCGCCGGGTTGGCCGGGTTGTTGAACTGATCGATATAAAAAGCGCCGGGGATCTCCCCGGCCAGGCGTTTGGCGTAATCCTGATAGTAGGCCGGATGCCCCTTGCCGACGTCCGAGCGGGTCAGTTGCACTTCCACGCCCAGCGCGCGCAGGTGGAAGATCTTCTCGCGGCTCATCTTGTCCGGCACCACCAGCAGCAGCTTATAGCCTTTCAGCGCCGCCACCAGCGCCAGTCCCAGGCCGGTATTGCCGGCGGTGGCTTCGATGATGGTGCCGCCCGGCTGCAGCTTGCCGTCGCGCTCGGCCTGTTCGATCATCGACAGCGCCACGCGGTCTTTGATCGAACCGCCGGGGTTTTGATTCTCCAGTTTGACGAACAGCCGGCACGGGCCGGTATCGAACTGGGTCAGTTCCAGCATCGGGGTATTGCCAATCATCTCGATGACGGAATGGGGGATCGCCATGACTCATCTCCAGGATTATTCGGTATAAAAGTCGTTATATGGATGATAGCGCTGAGGATAAGCGCTTTAAAAAGAACAAATAACGGTTCTATATGCCATTATGGAATATATTAATCTTTTTTGGACGTATAGAAGCGCAGATGTTTAGCGGTGCAGATGCTTGGCCGTGTAGCCGTGGGTGGATGCAAAAATGCGCGCCACGATGCTTTTTTGAACGATAAGCGGGGGCCTGCGTACAGTTATGTAAAAATGCTGAAAATTCACGCTAAACCCTGCAAAAATAAGATAAATCACATAAACTCACAGCAAGGGCATTTACGGTGCGCTGCGTTACCCGTTACGGGCGCCGCAGGGGGTTGCGGCCGGCACGCGCGCACCGGGCCACTCTCGCTGGTTGGCTTAAAACGTGAACATGTTTGAAAGTTAACGCTATTTCAATGGTTTGAATGGACACTCTGGCGACGTCATGATGAAAAAAAACTTATCCACTTCCCTGAAAAAACTGACCTTCAGCGTAGGCATCCTGTTGCTGGCCGCACCGGCTGTGTACGCGGCCGAGCCGCCGGCGCCGCCGCAGGTAGACGCCAAGGCCTTCATTCTGATGGATTACAACAGCGGCAAGGTGCTGACCGAAGGCAATGCCGATACTCGCCTCGATCCCGCCAGCCTGACCAAGATCATGTCCAGCTACGTGATAGGCCAGGCGATCAAGGCCGGCAAGATCAAGCCGGAAGACATGGTCACCGTCGGCAAAGACGCCTGGGCACCCGGTAACCCGGCGCTGCGCGGTTCTTCGCTGATGTTTATCAAGCCGGGCGATCAGGTGCCGGTACTGGAGCTGAATAAGGGCATCGTGATCCAGTCGGGTAACGACGCCAGCATCGCGTTGGCGGACTACGTGGCGGGCAGCCAGGATTCGTTCGTCGGCCTGATGAACAACTACGCCAAATCCCTGGGGCTGCAGAATACCCACTTCCTGACGGTGCACGGCCTGGATGCGGAAGGGCAGTACAGCACCGCGCGCGACATGGCGCTGCTGAGCCAGGCGCTGATCCGCGACGTGCCGGACGAATACGCGCTGCATAAAGAAAAAGAGTTCACCTTTAACAAGATCCGCCAGATTAACCGTAACCGCCTGCTGTGGAGCAGTAACCTGAACGTCGACGGTATCAAGACCGGTTACACCAGCGGCGCCGGTCATAACCTGGTGGCGTCCGCCACCGACGGCCCGATGCGCCTGATCTCGGTGGTGCTGGGCGCGCCGAGCGATCGCGTGCGCTTCAGCGAAAGCGAAAAGTTGCTGACCTGGGGCTTCCGCTTTTATGAAACCGCGACGCCGATCAAGGCCGATAAACCGTTCGTCACCCAGAAAGTGTGGTTCGGCGACGTCAGCGAAGTGCCGCTTGGCGTGGCGAAAGACGCCTCGGTCACCATTCCGAAAGGGCAGATGAAAAACCTGAAGGCCAGCTACAAGCTGACCCAGCCGACGCTGGAAGCGCCGCTGGCGAAAAATCAGGTGGTCGGCACCATCGATTTCCAGCTGGACGGCAAGACCATCGAGCAGCACCCGCTGGTGGTGATGCAAGAGGTGAAAGAGGGCAACTTCTTCAGCCGCATCTGGGATATGGTGATGATGAAGCTGAGCCAGTGGTTCGGCGGGATCTTCGGCTGAATGCCCTGATGTGAGGAGCGCGCCCCGGGCGCACGATCCTCGACCAAGCCGCAACGGAGACGTTGCGGCTTTTTTTTCGCGAGTATCTGGGACGCGGTGATTAAAAGTAGTCCACCAGCATGGTGGCGCCGCTGGTGAAATCGCCTTCTGCCAGGGTGACGGCGCTGTTTTTCACCGGCACTGCATCAAGCGTCGGCGGATTGGCGTAGTCGATGTTCAGCGGCGTATTGATGGCGAAGGCCTTACCGTTGGCCAACAGCTTGATGCCCAATCCATTGACGCTGCTGGTTAACACGCTGCCGTCGAAGGCCGCCGCGCCGCCCATGATCTTCATTTTCAGCTGGCGGCTGTTGTCCAGAAACTCGCATTTGATGCTGTAATCGATGCGTTGCATATAGCGATTGCCGTCGATGCGCTTGATGCCGACCTTGCCGAAGTCGATATCGATGGTGCGCCCGTCGTTGATCACGCAAGGCGGAGGCGCCACCACGGTGGCGGTGATGTTGACCTTGGTGCCCTGATCGGCGGCCTGAACGGCGGCGCTGATCAGGCTCAGCGCCCACAGCAGAGCGCAGCGCGTTTTTCTCGTCATGTTCATTTTGGCTCCCGTCTCAAGGTGCGCTGAAGATCAGCGTGGCCGAACCCGACAACGGGCCGGTGGCGATGCTGGTGTAAGGCACATTGTTCTTCACCGGCACAAAGGTCACGGTATCGTTGCCCAAGCCGTTGACGATGCGTGTTCTGAAGGCGTTGTTGGGCTTTACCACCGCGCCGTTGTACACCATCGCCACGCCGACGTTAGGGTTGCTGGTCTTGATAAAATCGCTGGAGAAGCCGCTGGCATCGCTGACCATGCGGATCAGAATATCCTGCGTCGCGCTCTGGTCGTCGCATTGGTAGCTGAGCGCCTTGTCCTGTTTGATTTGGGCATCGCTGGCGCTTTGAGTCAGAAAGTCCTGACGGATCTGGCCGAAGTCGACGTTAATCTGCTGGCCGTTGTTGATGGTGCAACTGGTGGTGACGAAGTAAGCGTCATTGTCGGCGATCAGGCGCCAGCGATAAACGCCGCACTGCGGGCAACCCGGCTGATCGTTGGTCTGAATAAAGTTGATTTGGCCGATGACGTCGCCCTTGTTCACCTTGATGTCCGGCGTTGGGAAACGGTTCAACACGATATAGACCCGGATGGCGACCGACTGAGTCTGTAACCCGGTAAGGCTGAGTACGCTGATACCTGATGGCACCGGAGAGTTGTAATCGGTGCCGTTGATGGTGGTACCGCTGCCGATGGCGCCAAAAATCGCACTGTTCATCGACAGCGCCGGACTGTCGGTTTTGAGATAGTCATACCAGCTCGCGACGTCGTTTTTACAGGTGACCTGGCTGACGTTGACGATTTCGTTTTTGCCATAAGAAAGCTGTGGCCCGATGCGTACCCGGACGTCAACCGGCGTGGTCGAGCCCCCGGGTGGAATCAGTCCGCCATCGGACGTACGGCAGGTAAACGCATTGGCGTTGCCAATCAGCATGAAGAAAGATAATGCCAGGCAGCAACGTAAAAATAGCAGGGCTGTTTTTCTCACGATAATATCCCAATATATATAAATAGTGTGCGGCATTACTCCGCAATGAAATATTGCCAATCAGGCCGGTTGGCCATATTCATTTCGTTAAAGGGGAGTGGGGGGCAATTTTGTTGGGTATGCCGTCGTTATCACCGTTCAGCAACGCGGTGGGATACCACCTCAACGAGTTGTTGATAGAGCCGTCCGTCACAATCACTTTTTGTCGGGCGACAAGATCCAACAACAGCCGCCGAGCCCGGTAAACACCGACGTTGACAGCATTGGCCAGTTGCCGCGTCGATAGCCATTGCCGCGGTGGCGGCAACCCGGCGACGGGGCACTTACGGGGCGACTGTGCGAATAATGTTTGCAGCAGATCGTGCTGCAATTGCCGTATTTCCTTTTGTTTCGGGGATAACGCATCCATAGCACTTCCTCTGTATTCCGATTGCCGTATTCCTAAGAAAAAACAAACTTTCGCTGCCTACCAACAACGAGGTAAAGCGCGAACAAAGAAAATTCCTATCTATTTATCAGGATTGAAAAAAAAGGCGTTGCCCGCCCCGTTTTTGCCTATGCCAAGGCAGGGGTGGTATCACGCTGAAACCTAAAATTTTGGTTTATTATATTCACAAAGCGCCACTTTGCGATCTGATTACTTGGGAATCACGGAAAAACAGGATATTGCTCTATAAAAGTATCTTTTACGATCTATGAGCCTAAAAATAACAGTAAATTAACTTCAATTAGGAAATAAATTGCGAATGTTCGCCTTGATCAAAAAAAGCCTTTTTTTGCCGAGAGGCATTTGCCAGAATATTCATCGCCGGACAAGAAGGGCGGATTAGAAAGTATTGGCCTCTGCTTGTTGTGATTTCGTTTATTTTCATATGACGAATTCATTAATGGAGTGGCCGCTGCAGACTTGCCGTTATCGACATGTTTATTGTCGGTGCCTTTGGGTTTTGGCAGTTAACCAACCAGCAAGATGCTAAAGAATCAGGGCTGCGCACATATAAGCGCGAGCAGGCTTCCTGTTGCTCTTTTTCTTGATTGGAATATGCATTTTTTCTTATAAGGAATATAGGTTCTATGAAACTTAACAAAATCATGATGGCTGCAGTGATTGCATTTGGCGCAAGTTCTTTTGCACAGGCAGCCGATCAGGGACACGGTAAGGTCACCTTCACGGGCTCTATTATTGATGCGCCATGCTCTATTGCACCCGAGTCGATCGATCAGACCGTAGATCTGGGCCAGGTTTCCAACGTGGCGTTGAAAAACGGCGGCAAATCCAACCCGCGTCCGTTTGAGATCAAACTGGAGCAGTGTGATATCACCACGCTGAAAACCGTTAAAACCACCTTCAGCGGCGTAGCATCGTCCACCGACAAGGATCTGTTGGGTATCGCGGGCACCGCCAGCGGCGCCGGCGTAGCCATCTCTTACAACGGCCAGCCGATCAAACTGGGTGAAGCGACTACTGCGCAGACCCTGAACACCGGCAACAACACCCTGCATTTCGCCGCCTACCTGCAGGGCGAAGGCGCTTCCGCCGCCATCGTTCCGGGCGATTTCACTGCCGTAGCCGATTTCACCCTGGCTTATCAGTAAGTGAGCCCGAAGGCTTAATCAACCAGGCATGGGGTTCGCCGCATGCCTGGTGAATCTCCCTGTCAAAGGAATGTCGCGATGTTTTTACCAAGGAATCGAGCGGGTGCCGTTCTTTTGGCGTCGTTGGCGTTTGCGCCCGGCTATGCAACTTCCGCCGCGCAGGGGTGGGGCAAAGTCAACATGCACGGCGCCATTATCGACACCGCCTGCGCTATTGCCGCCGGCAGCCGCGATCAGACGATCGATATGGACACTATTCCTCTCGGGCAGATCATTCGTGACGGCCAGGGGATGACCAAACCTTTCAGTATCGAATTGGTCAATTGCATTTTGGAACGGCCGGAAAACAAGCCTGACTGGAAATTCTTTCAGGTCACGTTTGATGGTTATGCGGAGGGCGCCCTGTTTGGCGTACAGGGCGATGCGCGCGGCGTTGCATTGGAGATAAAAGACAGCAGCGGCACGGCGGTTATTCCAGGGAAACCTTTGCCGATGGAGGGAATAATACCGGGGAACCGAGTGCTGAATTATTCCATGACGTTGATGCCGAATCACCAGCCGTTGAAGGTGGGAGCGTATTTTTCCACAGTGCGTTTTAAGCTGGATTATTTTTGATTTTTTCTCGTACTGACGGTTAATTCGTTATTGAAAGGACTTTATTATGCTTTCACCGGCAGGGAAGTTATTTCGTCTTCAGGCCTTGGGGCTTTGCGTTGCCCTTTCTCTGGGAAATCCAATCGCGTTGGTCTATGCCGCCGACGTTATTCAATTCAATACCGACGTATTGGACATCAACGATCGCAAAAATATCGATCTGAGCCAATTCACGCGCAGCGGCTACATCATGCCGGGCGTTTATACCATGGTGGTGCACGTCAATAAGAACGATCTGCCGGAACAACCGGTGACGTTTATGGCGCCCGAGAACGATCCTAAAGGCAGCGAAGCCTGTCTTTCGCCGGAATTGGTCAACCAACTGGGGCTGAAAGAAAAACTGTTAAGCACGCTGAACTGGACGCACGGCGGCCGTTGCCTTGACGCCTCCAGTCTGGCGGGGATGGAAGCCCGCGGCGATCTTGCCAGCTCTTCGCTGTATCTCAACATTCCTCAGGCCTATCTGGAATACAGCTCGGAAAACTGGGACCCGCCATCGCGCTGGGATGACGGTATTCCTGGGCTGCTGTTTGACTATAACGTCAACGCCCAAACGCAAAAACATCAGAAAGGCGGCAGCAGTTACAGCCTGAGCGGCAACGGCACCGGCGGCGCCAACCTGGGCGCCTGGCGTCTGCGCGCCGACTGGCAGGCCAACCTCAACCATCAGACCGGCTCTTCTCAGCCGACCGACAAACAGTTCGACTGGAGCCGCTATTACGCCTACCGGGCGATCCCGGCGCTGCGTTCGCGGCTGACGATGGGTGAGGATTACCTGAACTCCGACATTTTCGACAGTCTGCGCTTTACCGGCGTCAGCCTGCGATCCGACGACAGCATGTTGCCGCCCAACCTGCGCGGCTATGCGCCGGAAGTGACCGGCGTGGCGAAAACCAACGCCAAGGTAGTGGTCAGCCAGCAGGGGCGGGTGCTGTATGAAACGCAGGTGGCGGCGGGGCCGTTCCGCATTCAGGACATCAACGATGCGGTTTCCGGCGAGCTGGACGTGCGCGTCGAAGAGCAAGACGGCAGCGTGCAGGAGTTCAAGATGAACACCGCCAACATCCCTTATCTGACGCGGCCGGGTACGGTGCGTTACAAGCTGGCGACGGGCAAGCCATCGGAGTGGGGGCACCATCTGCGCGGGCCGATGTTCGGCACCGGTGAGTTTTCCTGGGGGATCAGCAACGGCTGGTCGCTGTACGGCGGGGGCATCGCCGGCGGCGATTACAACGCGCTGTCGCTGGGGATCGGGCGCGATCTGATGGCGCTGGGAGCGCTGTCGTTCGATGCCACGCAGTCGCGTGCGCGGTTGCCGCAGGATGGCACGCTGACCGGCGGTTCGTACCGGCTGAGCTATTCGAAGAACTTCGATGAATACGACAGCCAGGTCACCTTCGCCGGTTACCGCTTCTCCCAGGAAGATTTCATGAGCATGGGGGACTACCTGGATGCGCGTTACGAAGGGGGGCGCAGCGGCAAGAGCAAGGAGATGTACACCATTACCTTCAACAAACAGTTCCGCGATCTGGGGCTGAGCACCTATCTCAACTACAGCCACCAAACCTACTGGGATCGGGCGCCGAACGATCGTTACAACCTGATGGTATCGCGCTACTTCGACATCGGCGATTTCAAGAACGTCAGCGTGTCGCTGTCGGCCTATCGCAACCGATACAACGAGCGCAACGACGACGGGATGTATCTGTCGCTGTCGCTGCCCTGGGGCAGCGCGGGCACGCTCAGTTACAACATGACGCTCGATCGCGAAGAGAACGCTCATCGGGTCGGGTATTACAACCGGGTCGATGAACACAACAACTATCAGATCAGCGCCGGCGCCGCACGCAGCGGAGCGACGGCCAGCGGTTATTACAGCCATCAGGGCGACATGGCGCAGATCAACGCCAACGCCAGCTACCAGGCCGGCCGCTACAGCGCCGTCGGCATCGGCGCGCAGGGCGGCCTGACGATGGCGGCGGAAGGGGCGGTGCTGCACCGCGTCAATACGCCGGGCGGTACGCGCTTGCTGCTCGATACCGAAGGCGTCGCCGGTGTACCGGTGCGCGGCTACGGCAGTACGGTGCTGACCAACCGTTACGGCAAGGCGGTGGTGGCGGATGTAAACAGCTACTACCGCAACAAGGCCAGCATCGATCTCAACAGCCTGAGCGACAACGTCGAGGCGACGCGTTCCGTGGTGCAGGCCACGTTGACCGAGGGGGCCATCGGCTACCGCAAGTTTGAGGTGATTGCCGGCGAGAAGGCGATGGCGATAGTCAAGCTGGCGGACGGCAGCGAGCCGCCGTTCGGCGCCACGGTGCTGAATGCCCGCAAACAGGAGACCGGCATCATCAATGATGGCGGCAGCGTTTATCTGTCCGGCCTCAACCCCGGCGAGCGCATGAGCGTGCACTGGAACGGCGCGGCGCAGTGTGAAATTCAGCTGCCGGCGCCGCTGCCGGCCGAAATGTTGATGAACACGTTGCTGCTGCCTTGCCGTCCTCTTGCCGGCGACAAGCCGGCGGCTGACGCCAACTGACATACACCCGGCGGAGCCCGCTCCGCCGCTAAACCGCCGGGGCGGGCTCGTCCGCTTCCGGCCGACTGGAACCGTGAAGACATGATGAATCTGACTATGACCAGAAAGACCGTTTTCCTTGTGGGCCCGCTCGCCGCCGCGTTGACGATCGGCGCGGTCAGCCTGCCCGCTCATGCGGCCATCGCGCTGGATCGCACGCGCGTGATTTTCGACGGCGACCTGAAAACGGTCAGTCTTAACATCAGTAACCAGAACAAACAGTTGCCGTATCTGGCACAGGGATGGATCGAAGACGATCGCGGCAACAAGATCCAAAGCCCTTTCACCGTGTTGCCGCCGGTGCAGCGGGTGGAACCGGGCAAACCGAGCCAGGTGAAGATCCAGTCGCTGCCGGCGGCGCGTCAGCTGCCGCAGGATCGGGAGACGCTGTATTACTTCAACCTGCGCGAGATCCCGCCGCGCAGCAATAAGCCGAACACGCTGCAGATAGCGCTGCAGACGCGCATCAAAATGTTTTATCGCCCGGCGGCGCTCGCCCCGAAGAAGAACGCGGCGCCGTGGCAGGAGCAGCTGACGCTGACCCGGCAGGGCGACAAGTACGTGGTGAACAACCCGACCCCGTATTACGTGACGATCGTTGAGGCGAGCGCCGGTAAGGGCGGGAAAGGGGCGGCGGGCTTCGAACCGCTGATGGTGGCGCCGAAGGCCAGCGCCCCGCTGAACGTCTCCGCCGCGAGCCTCGGCAACGGTCCGTCGCTGGCATACATCAACGATTACGGTGGGCGGCCGCAGTTGAACTTCCGCTGCGCCGGCAATGCCTGCCAGGTCGTGCCGGTCGCCAAATGACGAGCCGCGCGCAGGCAGGGAAGACAGAGTGAACACAGCGGAGTGAACGAATCATGCAACGAAAGATCCCCATGCTGTTGGGAAAGGCCTATGAACGTCATCAGCGACGCACTATCGGCCTGACGGTGTTGGCCGCGCTGATGGTACCGCTGACGGCGGGCACGATGCTGATGCTGATGCCGCCGGCCCGCGCGGTGGACAACTGGGACGTGGAGGGGGCGAACGGCACGCTCCACGTCTACGGCGCGTTGACGGAAAGCGCCTGCAGTCTGGAAATGACCACCGCTCGTCAGGAGGTGTGGCTGGGGGAGACAGGAACGGCGCACTTCCAGCGCCCGGGCGATCGCGGCACGCCGGTGGCGTTTGAGCTGACGCTGAAAGACTGTCTGCGGGCACCGGCGAGCAACCGCGACGCCTGGACCGGGGTTCTGGCCTGGAGCGGCAGCCAGCCTGCGGTGTCGGTGGCGTTTGCCGCGCCGGCGGATGACGACGCGCCGGGTTTGGTCAGGGTCGCCGGCGTTACCGGCTTGGGGTTGCAGTTGGCGGATGCCAGCGGCCTGCCGGTGCGCCTCGGCGCGCGTAACAAACCGATCTTGTTAACGCCGGGACAAAACACCCTGACGTATACGGTGACGCCGGTGCGCACCCCGGCGACGCTGAGCGCCGGCGCCTACCGTGCGGCGATCGATTTCCGCCTTTATTACGACTAATACGCCGCTTGCGTCGGACCGGCGCAAGCCTAATCAAAGGGAGTGGCGTCATGCGCGCGACAAAGACGAACCGGCGCCGGAGCGCGCTGTTGGGGGCAGGCATGGCCATGGCGGCCGGCATGATGGCGCAGCCGGCGGCTGCGGCGGAAAACATGCGCTTCCACGGTACGCTGGTGGCAGAGCCGTGCGTCATTCAGCCGGGAGATGAGGATATCCAACTGGATTTCGGCACCATCGTCGACAAATACCTGTATCTGAATACCCGCACCCATAGCCAAACCTTCGCGTTGCACCTGACCGAGTGCGATCTCAGCCTGGGCAATACGGTGGCCATCACATTTACCGGCACCGAGAACGCCAAACTGCCCGGCCTGTTGGCGCTGGATGCCGGCAGCCTGGCCTCGGGGATCGGCATCGGGCTGGAGGACAGCACCGGCAAGGCGCTGCCGCTCAATCGCGCCAGCGATAAGTTCCGCCTGAATGCCGGCAACACCACGCTCACGCTGCAAGCCTATGTGCAGGGGGAGCCGGAGGCCATCCAAACGAAGTCCATCGGCCGCGGCACCTTCAGCGCGGTGGCCACTTTTACGTTGGAATACGAATAAGCGTCTACAAGGACAAAAAACGCAATGATGATAAAGCCCCTCACTCGCGCCCTGCGCATGGGCCTGCTGTGCCTGTTGGCGTTGAGCGCCGCCGCCTGCCAAAACCAAAAAGCGGGTAAGCCCGCCGCGAACACCAAAAATCAGGCTGTGCAAGCTCCCTCAGAAGAGGCTTTGCGCAAGCAGCGTGAGGCCGAGCAACTGCAGCAGTGCCAGCAGCAGTTGGACGCATTGCGCACGATCGACGAGAAACAGTATCAGCGCTATAAACAGGCCTTCGACAGTCTGATGAGCGGCGCTTCGCAGTACGCCAACCTGCGCGCCCGGGTAAACGGCGATACGCAGGAGACGGTGGATGCGCTGTATCGCTACAAGGTCAACTATCTGTGCGCCGGGGTGAATCAGGCGGTGTTGACCGGCTTGGCGGATCGCGGGGAGCAGGTTAAATGAGGCTGTGCCTGCTGGGCTGTGCGGTTCTGCTGTTCACCGGCGCCGCGCAGGCGGACGACGGCGTGCCGGCGCTGCTGCAGTTTGCCGAGCAATATCAACGGCAGAACACCGGGCCGGCGAGCGAAAACGCGGCGCCCGCCGACCGCGGGGCGGGGCAAAAAAAGCGTGAGTCGGCAAAGCTTCCGTCGGATACCCACCCGCCGGCTTCACCGGCCAAAGCTTTTACGCTGAGCCAGGAGTTATTGGCGCGTGACCAACAGCTGGCGCGCCAGCGAATGGAACTGACGGTGTTGCGCCAGGAACTCGCCGCGCTGCGGGCGGAGAAAGCGATGCCATCCGTCACGACGTTGCCTGATTCGTCAACGCTGCAGCAGTGGATCGCCGGGCTAGGCGCCGCCTGGCGCGGCTCGCCCGATGCGCAGCGCGCCGAGGCGCTGCTGCGGCAGGCGACGCAGGAAACCGCCAAAACCAAAGCGGCGGGGATGCAGGCCGAACGGCGCGCCACCGAGCTGGAGTCCGCTGCGCAGGCATCGGCACAGACGCTTGCACAACGCCAGCGCGAGCACCAGGAGGAACTGCACGCTCTGCGTACCGCGCTGGAGGCGAGTGAGCAGAAGCGGGCCGATGAGCAGAAAGTGACCCAGCAGGCGCGCGAAGCGCTGTTGGCGCTGCATAAGCGGCTGCAATGGGAGGTGACGCCGGAGCAGTTGAAGGATGAACGCAAGCGTTTGTCCTATGCGGCGGGCAGTGCGCTGGGGCGGGATATTCAGGGGGTAGTGACGGAGCGTCAAAGCTGGGGCGTACCGGTGGACCGCGACAGCCTGTTGGCGGGCGTCATCGATAGCGTGTCGGGGCGTTTGCAGCTGCCGCCGGATGAATTGAATACGCTGACGGCGCAGGCGGATGCCGCCGCCATGGCCGCGCGTGAGAAACGCGTTAACGAACAGCGGCGGCGTGATGAAGATTATCTGGCGCAGTTCAGTCAACAAAAGGGCGTAAAGCAGTCGGCGATGGGCTTTTGGTATCGGGTGGATTACGCCGGGGAGGGCGCATTGGCGCCAACGGCGGTGGTCGAGGTGGTCGTGAAGGAGAAATTGACCGACGGCACGGTGATCCAGGATATGGAACTGAGCGGCAAGGTGCTGTCGCAACCGCTGTCCGAGTATCCGCCGCTGTTCCGGGAGGCGATAGGCCATCTGCACAACCACGGTTCGCTGACGATGGTCGTGCCGCCGGCGCTGGCCTACGGTGAAACCGGCTATCCGCCGAAAGTGCCACCCAACGCCACCATGATTTATGAATTACGCATCGACAACAGTCAGGCTCCGGCAAAGGGGGGCCAGGCGGTTAAACGGGAAACCGGAACGGCGGGAGGGCAGGGATGAGCACCATGATAAAAATCGCGCTATTTGATGAAAACCGCTACTTCAGCGCCGGTTGGCAGGAGGCCCTGGCGCTGCACTTCAGCACTTATGGCAAGCGCACGCTGTTACTGGATGCGCAGCAGATTCACGAAGCCGATCTGGTGTTCTGCTATTTTCCTCCCGGCGTGCAAAGCTGTTTTTGTCACTTCGTTGAGGCGCAGGCCGCAGGGCGCAAAACGCTGTATTTCTCGTTGCGGACGCCGGAGGGGCGGCATAAGCGCACCGTCGGCACCCGCTGCGCGCTGGAGGCCGGCGTCATCTACCACGATATGCCATTGGTCTCGGCGCTGTATCAGGTGAGCGCCGAGCTGGAGCGGCGCAGCAAATGGCCGAGCAGGCCGGGCTGTGGCATGAACTGCGTATGCCAACACCGAGGCCTGACGCTGCGCGAACAGGAGATCATGCGCTGTATGACGCGGGAGATGGGGGTGACGCAAATCGCACGGATGCTGGACATCAGCGTGAAAACCGTCAGCAATCATAAGATGAGCGTTATGCGCAAGATGGGATTCCGGCGTAATGCCGAACTTTACGGCTGGCTGCGGCACAGCGCCAGCCCCGGCGCCGTGGGGGCTCGAGCCGGTATTCAGCCGGGCGTTGCGGCAGGGAAAGAGCGGCATTGAAACGGCGCCGGCCAGATCGGAACGGCCGGCGCCTTTAGTGATTCGCCGTGGCGGTCAATTGCAGGCAACGACCTTGATCGCCAGCCCGCCCTGGGAGGTTTCGCGGTATTTGGCGTTCATGTCTTTGCCGGTTTCGTACATGGTTTCGATCACCTTATCCAGACAAACTCGCGGTTCGCTGGTGCGGCGCATCGCCATGCGCGCGGCGTTGACCGCCTTGACGGCGGAAATGGCGTTACGCTCGATGCAGGGCACCTGAACCTGCCCGGCGAGCGGATCGCAGGTCAGCCCCAAATGGTGCTCCATGGCGATCTCCGCCGCGATGCACACCTGCGCCGGGCTGCCGCCCAGCAGCTCGGTCAACCCGGCCGCCGCCATCGAACAGGCTACGCCCACTTCCCCCTGACAGCCCACTTCGGCACCGGAGATCGAGGCGTTCATCTTGTACAGCGCGCCAATCACCCCGGACGCCAGGAAATAGCGGGTGTAGGAATTGGCATTTACCGGGCGGATGAACTTGTCGTAGTAAGCCAGCACCGCAGGGATGATGCCGCAGGCGCCGTTGGTCGGCGCGGTGACCACGCGGCCACCGGCGGCGTTCTCTTCGTTGACGGCCAACGCGAACATGTTGATCCAATCGACCACGTTCATCGGATCGATATTGTTCTTGTCGCCGGTCACCAGAATGCGGCGCAGCGCGGCGGCGCGGCGCGGCACTTTCATCGGGCCGGGCAGCAAGCCTTCGGTGTTGATGCCGCGTTCGATACCGGCGCTCATCACCTGCCAGACGTCGGCGAAGTGTGCGTCGATATCCGCTTTGCTGCGCAGCGCCAGCTCGTTCTGCATCACCAGGCCGGATAACGACAGCCCGGTGTCTTTGCAATGCTGCTGCAGATCGTGCGCTGATTTGAACGGGTAGGGCACCGGCGTGGCGCCCTCGGCGGACTGGCCGAAATGCTCTTCGTCGACGATGAAACCGCCACCGATCGAGTAATAGGTTTTGCTGTGCAGCAGGCGTTCACCGGCGAAGGCGCGGATGCGCATGCCGTTTTCGTGCAGCGGCAGGTTGTCGCTGTGGAAATTCATGCCGCCGTGCAGCGGGAAATCCACCTCGTGATGGCCGTTGGCCAGCGGCAGGCGGCCGCGCTGTTCGACGTCGCGGATAAAGCCAGGAATGCTGTCGATGTCCACGTCGTGCGGCAGGTTGCCGGCCAGGCCCATGATGATGGCGATATCGGTGTGGTGGCCTTTACCGGTCAACGACAGCGAACCGTACACGTCAACCACCACGCGGGTGGTGTCCTGCAGCTGCTGGTGGGCGATCAGATCGTCGACGAACTGTTTGCCGGCTTTCATCGGGCCAACGGTGTGGGAGCTGGATGGGCCGATGCCAATCTTGAAAATATCGAAAACGCTGACCATGGTCTCGCCTCCTTCTTCAGGTTTCAGGCGGTGAATACGGGAAATGGGGGAGTGCGGGAGGGCCGGCGCGCAGCGGCGCCGGCCGGACGTGATTAGCCGAGCAGGCTGAACACGATAGCAGAGATGGCAATCAGACCCATCACAACCACGAACACGTTGCTGATGTGGCCGCTGTACTTGCGCATGGCAGGCACTTTACGGATGGCATACATCGGCATCAGGAACAGCAGCATGGCGATGATTGGGCCACCCAGGGTTTCGATCATGCCCAGGATGCTTGGGTTCAGGGTGGCGACGATCCAGGTGGTCACCAGCATGAAGATAGCGGTCATGCGGTTCAGCTTGGCGGTGCTGACGGTTTTACCGCGGCTCTTCATCGACTTGGCAACCAGGCCGTTGAAGCCTTCACGGGCGCCCAGGTAGTGGCCCAGGAACGATTTGGTGATGGCGACGAAGGCGATAACCGGCGCGATGTACGCGATCATCGGGTTGTTAAAGTGGTTAGCCAGGTAAGACAGAATCGAGATGTTCTGCGCCTTGGCTTCCGCCAGGTTTTCCGGCGTCAGGCTCAGCACGCAGCTGAACACGAAGAACATCACGGTCAGCACCATCATGATGTGTGCATAAGCCAGAATGCGGGAGCATTTCTTCTCGGCGTCTGCGCCGTACTCTTCGCGTTTGGCGACGGCGAAGGCGGAGATGATCGGCGAGTGGTTGAAGGAGAACACCATTACCGGGATCGCCAGCCACAGGGTCATGATCAGGCCGTGGCCCATACCGGTACCGCTGCCGGACAGCGACACGTTTTCGAAGATGGCGCCGGTCCAGTTAGGGATCAGATACACCGCCAGCAGCATCAGCACCGCGACGAACGGGAAGACCAGGATGCTCATGGTTTTCACGATGGCCTGCTCACCGAAGCGCACGATGGTCATCAGGCCGACGATCAGGATCAGCGACAGGATGGCGCGCGGCGGCGACGTCATGCCCAACTGGTGGGTGATGAAGCTGTCGACGGTGTTGGTGATCGCCACGCTGTAAACCAACAGAATCGGGTAGATGGCGAAGAAGTACAGCAGGGTAATCAGTTTGCCGGCGGTGATGCCGAAGTGCTCTTCTACCACGGCGGTGATGTCTTCACCGGGATTTTTGCCGGACAGAACGAAACGGCACAGGCCGCGGTGGGCAAAGAAGGTCATCGGGAAAGCGATGATGGCCATGATGATCAGAGGAATTAAACCGCCGATGCCGGCGTTGATTGGCAAGAACAGGACGCCTGCGCCGATGGCGGTGCCGTACAGGCCCAACATCCACATGGTATCCGTTTTACGCCAGGTACTGCTGGAGCCCGAGGCCGCAGAGGCAATTGTGCCGGTCTGTGTAGTGTCCATAAATATCTCCGAAGTGAACACGAATTTAAAATTAAAAGGCAAAACTTAAGGTTAAACCGTCAAACGTTCTATTCAGGCAACGCTTGCGGTAAGAATCAGGTGTTGCTTGCGGGGATGTTTTGGCGTCCCCCTGGTTGTTTATTGCGTTCATTACCAAGGCACAGCGCCGGGTAATTCACTAAAGACTTTTCACCGTCACGGGCGATAAAAGTCGTTACCGCTGCCGACAGGTCATTGCCTGTCGATTTTTGTTGGCGGCAAGATAACGATTTACAGTAGAAACAACCGTGATCCTGCTCTCAAATGCGCAATATGTGCAGTTATCAGCTTTTTAATCGACTTTTCACGCATTTGTTGCACATTTGTGTAAGATTTTGTGCTGAGAACGCTCTCATAAAAATTTCTGCGATTATGCGGTTTGTACAATAATTAGCCGGATAAAGCGCTGTACTCAGCAGCAAGCCGAGCAATATATTTTATGCGTGGTTTTGGATCTAGCGAAAAACCCGGATTAAGCAGTTTTAGTGACGTAGATCACATTGTATTTTTAAGTAAAATTCCATTCATTTATTTGTTTTTAAAGATTTTTTATTAAAAATCACCGCTAATAACGAAGGGAAATTACTTACGTGGTTAGCGGATAAAAATGCGTAACCATTCATCATATAAATAACAGATAGCTAACAGGTATTGGCGAGATTTGCTGCAATCGCGTAAACCGCCGTTTATTTAAACATCCCGGCCTTTGGCGCGATTTATCATATAAAAGCCATAAATAGTCGTTAATTCACGCCGCCGACAGCGTGTTTAGCCTGCGAGAAAATAATCACTCGGGTGACCTGTTGCATTTTATTAACCTGATGTTGCGTGCGGATAAGCGAAAAACGCGAATCGATTGCGCATTATTTGTTCATTTCCGGGCGAAGAAAGAAGGGGGTTGCAGCGGTGCGCCGCCGGTTTCGACGGCGCAGAAGGCGGATTAATAGCGGGTGGCGATGGCGTTGTCGTTGAAGAACGCAATGAAGTCGGCGTCTGGTTGGCGGTCGCTGATCACCCGATCAAACTGCGTCAGGGGGCCGATGCAGGCCGGTTTGGTTTTGCCGAACTTGCTGTGATCCGCCACCAGGATCTTTTGCTGCGCCATCGCCATGGCGCGATGCTTCATCTCCAGCTCGTCGAAGTTGAAGCAGGTGGCGCCGTGCTGCAGGCTGAGGCCGGCGGCGGAGATAAAGGCGATGTTCGGGCAGATGTGATCGAGCTCGTTGCGGCCACCGACGCTGGAAAAGATGTAGTTGTTCGGCTTGAACTCACCGCCGCACAGGACCACCTTGCAGTTCGGTTTGTCCTGCAGCGCCAGGAAGGTGTTCAGCGAATGACAGACGGCGGTGAAGGCCAGCTCGTCGGGGATGGCGTCGATGATCGCCGGGGTGGTGGTGCCACAGTCGAAAAACACCGTGTCGTTTTCGTTAATCAACGGCGCCGCCAGCAGGCCGATGCGCCGTTTCTCCGTCACCTGCTTGGCTTTTTGATCGGAAACAAAGTAGTTGGTCACGCCGTTGCTGCGCGGATCGGTCACCACGTAACCGCCGAGCAGCACCACCGCCGCCGGTTCGGCGCTCAGATCGCGGCGAATGGTCATCTCCGAGACCCCCAGCAGCGCGGCGGCTTCTTTCAGGTGGATCTTGTCAGCGCGTTTTAACGCCTGAACTAGCCGGTTGATACGTTCTTCGCGCCGCGTTTCCATAGGTCCGTCTTCCCACAGGTGATAGAGGTAAAGGGCGTGCCGGCATTTCCGGCTAAACACAACGATGCGGGGCAATATCGGGCCGCCTTGGCCGCCCGTATTGTCCCGCATCGTTGTGTATTGGCTATGCCCGTCAGGGCATGCCGACGATCAGTAGCTGCCCGCCGCCGGCTGGGCGCCGGAAACGATGGCGACGCCGGAGCTGGTGCCGATACGCGTGGCGCCGGCGTTGATCATCTTCTCGGCGGTGGCGCGATCGCGCACGGCGCCGGAAGCTTTCACGCCCATTTTGCTGCCCACGGTCTCGCGCATCAGTTTGACGTGCTCTTCCCGAGCGCCGCCGGTGCTGAAGCCGGTGGAAGTTTTCACGAAGGCCACATCGAGTTCGCGACACATTTCACAAACCTGGACGATCTGTGCATCGCTGAGCAGGCAGGTTTCCAATATTACCTTCAACGGGATCGCCGCGCAAACCTCGCGCACGGCGGCGATGTCGGCTTTCACTTCGTCCAGCAGGCCGCTTTTCAACCAGCCGACGTTGATCACCATATCGATCTCTTGCGCGCCGGCGGCGATCGCCGCTTTGGCTTCAAAGGCTTTGGCGACGGTCAGGCCAGCGCCCAGCGGGAAACCGATCACCGAGCAGACTTTCACGGTGCTTTCCTGCAGCAGTTGGGCCGCCAGCGGCACGTAGCCGGAGTTGACGCATACCGCATAGAAGTTGTGCTGTTGCGCCTCTTCACACAGTTTGGCGATCTGCATTTCGGTGGCGTCCATCGCCAGCAGGGTGTGGTCAACGTAGCTGGCGTAATCGATGTTTTCGATGGTCATCGCGGTTCCTTAGTGAGGTTAAGACAGTAAACGGGGTGAGTAATGTGAAAATAATAACATTACGATGCTGATAAACCTAGTGGTGTTTAAAAATGTCGACGAGATCGACGATATGATGCCGTTATGTGTATACATTAAGGACGATTGATTTGTTATTTAAATAACATTTTGGGGCTCGCGGCCTGCGCGAGCGAAACGTCGAGGGAAAAAAGATGAAGATCAACATCGATCTGGCTCCTGAAGCTTTCGGGGCGCAGCGGCAGGAACTGTTCCGCAACGCGGATTTCGCGGTGAGTGCGCATCGCTGCGCAAAACGCGGGCCGATGCTGACGCTGGCGAACAGCCGTGGCGCGCTGACGGTTTTACCGTATCAGGGCCTCGCGATCTGGGACGCTGAGTTTGACGGTTACTCACTGAAGTCGGGCCGCCGCAGCGTGCGGGGCGCAGGAAAAAAGCGCGCTGACGATGCCGCGTTCTATCCCGCCTGGTCGGGTCAGGACCCGGCGCCGCCACAGATGCAGCGCGTGTGGCTGCAGCTGGCAGGCGATGAGTTGGCGTTGCACGGTGAGGGCGAGCGGTTGGGCGGCCATTGGCGCATCGGCCCGGCGCTGCGTCTGGCGGCGCAGAGCGCGCAGTTCGCCATAGAGATGAAGGTCACCAACCTGGGCGAGCGGCCGCAGCCGCTGCGCTATGTTTGCTGCCTCAACTACGATTGCATTCCCGACGCGGTATTCCGCCAGAATCTGCCGACACCGGCTTTGATAGGGGATGCGATCGGGCAGGAGCTGCTGTGCTCTGACGATCTGACGCGTTACGTGGATCAGGCCGAGTTCTTTATGCTGGCGCCGCAAGGCCGACGCTATGTGACGCGCTTCGCCACCGGGCAATTCAACTATGGTCTCCGGCGCATCGCCGTTCAGGGCAACCGGCGGCTGCTGGCTTTTATCCAGCCGGCGAACTGTCGGCCGAACGCGCCGGAAGGGGAGGCGGGAGTGATGCTGGGAGCGGGAAAAACGCGGGCGTTTTGTGTGACCACCGGCGTGGTGTGAAATCACGGGGCGGTAACGCCCCGGTCATGTTGTGCGGTTACTCTTTCACCCAGCCGCGACGGATGGCGAAGGCGAACAGGAAGCGATACAGGCGCGACAGCTTGTCGGCGAGGATATCGCCGAACAGATTCCACACCAGCTGAGCGAACAGGCAGCCGACCAGGCCGAGCAGGAAACCGCCGACCATATCCAGCGGCCAGTGCACGCCGAGGTAAACGCGTGACCAGGCGATGCCGACGGCGACAATCATCAGCAGCGCACCGGACCAGACCCGGTGCCAGAACAGGAACGCCAGCGCAAAGGTAAAGATGGCGGTGCCGTGATCGCTGGGGAACGAACTGTCCGGCGCGTGCGCCAGGAAGGTATAACCCACGCCGGCGACGAACGGGCGCTCATGCGGCAGCAGCGCGCCGATAGTGGAGGCGGCAAGCATGGCGAACAGCAGCGCGATCGTGGTTTTCGCCACCACTTCGCGCTGCGAAACCAGCTGGCTTCGCGGCCCCCACAGCCACAGGCCGACGATCAGCAGCGGCACGATAATGATAAGATCGCGTGCCAAAAAGGTGGCGAAATCGATCATCCACTCGGGAGACGCCGGGGTCGCATTGATCCAAGCGAAAAGAACATGGTTTAACTGCTCCATAACCGTTACCTCATCTTGCGGCTCCAATAGCCGCTAACCGTCCAATAAATAGCCAACTGGCTTAACCAAACCCACCAACCCGCCCACAGGTTATGGGTAAGAAAATGTGCGCCGCGCATGATCTGACCAAAGCCCATCAACATGCCGAGCGCAATACCGCCGCACCAGCACCACCAGGCCAGGCGCGGGCGCTGCGGATAAAACAGGAAAAACAACGCCATGACTGCGAAACCGCTCGAGGCGTGCCCGCCGGGGAAACAGCGACCGGGGCCGGGCAGCGCCGGCACCGCGCCGAACAGCGGGAAGGACATCGCCTTGCCGCCGTACTCGATCAGATCCCACGGACAGGAGTGCGCGCTGGTGGCCTTGAGAATGCCCACCACCAGCGGGCCGATGCCGAGAAGCAGCATGCTGACAATCAGGCGCGCGCTGCGGCGATAGATGCCCCAAAACAGCGCCAGTACCGCCCCGACGATCACTATTTGCTTCAGCAGGCGGTGGTTGATCAGGTCCAGCCAATAATTGTTTTGCCACGGGAAATGCCCGCTGGCGGCATCGTACCAATAATTGCTGATCGCCCAGTCCAGCTGTTCGTTGCGGGAGAGCCACAGGAAGACCAAACCGCTGATCAGCAGGACAAAAACTTGCCAACGGTAAAAGGATGTCGGCAGGGAGTAAAGGGCGGTTGTCTTATTTTGCGGTGCCGTTGAGGATTGATTTAATGATGATTCTGGATTCACGCGCAGGCTCGGTGACAGGATTGAATAGCGCCACTGTAATAATTCTGTCTTAAGAAAACCTTAGTCCGCCGGTAAGAAAACCCTATCCGACGTTACCGCCTTCGGCTAAGGTAATCGTTTGCTTTTTTTGGGATGAGAGTGTGGTGATGAAGAATAAAGCGCGTGTCTTACTGTTGGCGGCTGCCGGTGCGGCCTTTTCTCCGCTGAGTTTTGGCCAACCTGCGGCCGCCGGGCCGATCGTGGTGCAGGGCGCCATGCCGGTAGAGGCGGAACGTTTCGCCCAGCGGTTGGAGAACCCGCGCGAGGAGCAGATCGGCGGCTGGCGCTTTTGGCACGGCACCGTAGACGGCTACCCGGTGGTGGTGTCGGAGACGCTGAAGGGCATGTCCAACGCCGCGGCGGCCACGGCGATCGCCGCCACGCAGTTCCATCCGGTGGCGATCATCAACCAGGGCACCGCCGGCGGCCATGATCCGGCACTGAAAGTATATGACATCGTGCTGGGCAAATACTCGGTCAATCTCGGGGCGTTCAAAACGCCGGCCAAGGCGTTGGGGGAAGGCAGCGACTCGCGGCAGTGGCAGCCGATGGATCTGTTGGCTTCCAAAGGCAGCGCCGGCGAGGACAAAAAGGCGCACAGCCTGCGTCAGTTTCCCGCTGACACCAACCTGCTGGCGATTGCGCAAAGCGTTAAGGGCGATTACCGACAGGGCAAGGTCGTGGAAGGAGTAATCGGCTCGGCCGACGTGTGGAACAGCGAGCTGGACCGCATTCGCTATTTCCACGACCGTTATCAGACTTCGGTCGAAGAGATGGAGACCGCCTCCGCCGCGCAGATCGCCGCCGAATTCAAGGTGCCGTTCGTCGGCATTCGCGTGTTGTCCAACAACATCACCAATCAGGGCAACTACGATCCGCAAACCGGGCTGGCATGCCAGGATTATGTCTATCAGGTGGTGAAGGCCTATGTTGCCAACCTGAAGAAACGCTGAGTCATTGCTCCGGTTAATCGACGATATCAGGCGATTGTCACTATTGAACGCCTATTGTAAAGAAGATTAAACCTGTGGCGGGCTTGGCTGTAGTGTATTAGTTTATAGGCGGATTATTTGACAACGTGTAGGGATAAAACATGAACAAGGCATCCGTTGTATTTTCTGGCCTGCTGATGGCCGTTTCCGCCGGCGCCATGGCGGCGACCTCTGGCGATGACGCGGATATCAGCAAGCAGCCACTGGAAAAGGTCGCGCCTTACCCGAAAGCCGAGAAGGGCATGAACCGTCAGGTGATCTACCTGCCGAAGCAAGAGCACGAAGAGAACTACAAGGTGGAGCTGCTGATCGGCAAGACGCTGGAAGTGGACTGCAACCGCCACATGATTGGCGGCACGCTGGAGACCAAAACCCTCTCCGGCTGGGGCTATGACTACCTGGTGCTGGAGAAGCTGTCCGATCCGGCCTCCACGCTGATGGGCTGCCCGGACAACACCAAGACCAAGCAATTCATCGCCGCCAACCTGGGTGATGCCGCGATGCAGCGCTACAACAGCCGCCTGCCGATCGTGGTATACGCGCCGAAAGACGCGGAAGTGAAATACCGCATCTGGAAAGCCGAAGACACCGTAAGCCAGGCCGAACAGAAGTAATCGCCGCCTGACGCCACTCCGCTTGCCCTGCGCGGCAGGCGGAGACTTTTCCCCATTACGCTTTTTTTTCGCCCACCAACACCGCCCGTTCGGTTTCTTCCCCCATGGCGATCAGCCAATCCAACACCGTTGAGAAGATCGCATCCTCCTGGCCGTCGGCCTGGGTCATCAGCACGTAATCCGTCCCGTCAGGCGCAAAGCCATATGGCGCCACCAGCGCGCCGTTGACGATATCATCCGCCACCAGCGCCAACGGGCCGATGCCGATACCGGCGCCGGCGACCGCCGCCTGCAGGCTGAGATAGAAATGTTCGAAACGCAGCTCGTTGCCCGGCCGGAGCTCGATGCCGCTGTGGGCGCACCAGTCGCGCCAGGCGTGCGGGCGCGTCTCGGTGTGGAGCAGGGTGCCACGCAACTCACGCCCCGCCGCGGCATGCTCTCGGCGGCAAACCGGGCCGACCCGCTCTTTGAGGAACGGGCGGGCGATCACGTCGTCGGCGATCGGGAAATCGTTGCGGCGAATCGCCAGATCGATGCCCTCGCGTGAGAAGGCGACGGCGCCGCCGGCGGAGACCAGCTGCAGATCGCGTTCTTTCCCCACCGCCTGCTGTAAACCGGCCAGTCGCGGGATCAGCCAGCGGATCAGAAAGGTCGGCTCGCAGGAGATCACCAACGGGCGATTCTGATGATGCCGACAGGCGCGGTCGATCGCCGATTGCAGGTTGTCCAGCCCCCGGCCGATCTCGCTCGCCAGCTCTTGCGCCTGCGGCGTCGGATGCACCATGCGGCTGGTGCGCTGAAACAGCGCGAATCCCAGGGTCTGCTCGAATTCGCGCACCGCGCGGCTGACGGCGCCGTCGGTGACGTTGAGAGATTTGGCGGCTTTCGACACGCTGCCGTACCGCACCGTAGCTTCGAAAGCCCGCAATACCGCCAGGTTAGGCAATCTTCGTTGACGCACTGCGCCCCCTTTTGATTGAGTTTTTGTCAATCATCGATACTACGCAAATCGTTTTTTATTGCCAGCCAAATCCGCCAAAGTGTGCATCACTTTCCACTTACGGGTAACTGCGATGATTGCCATTCTCGCCGATGACCTTACCAGCGCGCTCGACGGCGCGGCCCCGTTCGCCGCACGCGGACTGAATGCCTGCGTCATGCTGCGCCTGCCCGATGCCGCGTTGCAGGGCGCTGAGATCGTCGCCTTCGATTTAGATTCCCGCTTCGTTTCGCCGGAGCAGGCGGAGCGGCGTTTTCGCCATGCCGCCGCCTGCGTGAAACCGGCGCGCCTCATCTACAAAACGGTGGATTCCACGCTGCGTGGCAATCTGGGGCCGGAAACGCGCGGGGCGCTGACGGGCAGCGGGCGCCGTCTCGCCATCGTCGCGCCGGCCTTCCCGGATGCCGGCCGCACCACGGTGGGCGGCCGGCAATACGTCGACGGCGTCGCGCTGGAGCAGACCGCCTTTGCGCGCGATCCGAAGAACCCGATCGTCACCGGTTACGTCATGGAGCGCATGGCGGGGCTGGAGCCGACGCGCTTTCAGGTATTCGACGCCGCAGGCAACGGCGAGCTGGATGAGCTCGTGGGGCGGATCGGCATTGCCGAACCGGTGGTGTGGGTGGGATCGCCGGGCCTGGCGGCGGCGCTGTCGCGTGCGTTATCCCCAGAGGAGAACGCGCCGCCCGCTCAACCGCCGCTGCGAGCCAGCAAGGTGCTGGTGGCGATTGGCAGCCTGCATCCGGCGAATGCCGCCCAGCTGGCAAGCCTGCGGCAGGCGGGCGCGGTGCTGGTTACGCTGCCTGAAGCAGCCGATCCCGAGGCGGTAGCGCAAGAGGTGCGAGCGGCGTTTGCGCGTGCCGATGTCGTTTGCCTGATGTCGCCCCGGTCGCGAGCGGCCGCGGCGGATCATGCCGCTGCGCTGGGCGCGGTCGTCAGCCGTTGCACGCAAGCCTTCGATGGGCTGGTGGCGACCGGCGGCGATACCGCGCGGCGTATCGTCGACGCCATGGCGGCCGGCTCATTGACGCTGTTCGGTGAGGTGGAACCCGGCGTGCCTTTCGGGTTGTTAAATCTGCCGGGCCGCAGGCTGCCGTTCGCCACCAAGGCGGGCGGTTTTGGCCGGGCTGCCACGTTGTTGAACTGCGTAACCCGGTTGCGCGCTGACCGAGAAGGAGAAGAACGATGACCCTTTCCACCTTGCCGCTGGCGATAACCATGGGCGATCCCGCCGGCATCGGGCCGGAGATCATCGCCAAACTGGCGGCCACAGAGCGGTTGAGTACGCCTTATGTGGTGATTGGCGATGCCGGTGCCCTGGCGCGCGCGGCGGCCAGTCTGGGGCTGACGCTGCACATCCGCGAGCTGCCCGCCTCGCTGGCGGGATGGGACGAAGCCTGGATGCGGGGAGAAACCGCCGTCTATTCCGCCGGCGTTGCGCTGCCGGTGGACTTGCCCCCCGGCAGGCTCGATAAGCGCGCGGGCGCGGCGTCTTATGCCTGGGTGGTTGCCGCCATCGATCTGGCGTTGGCGGGGCGTATCGCCGGCATCGTCACCGCCCCGTTGAACAAGGAGGCGATGCGCCTGGCGGGGATCGATTATCCGGGGCACACCGAGATCCTGGCGGCGCGCTCGGGCACCCAGGACTTCGCCATGATGCTGGCCAACGACGAGCTGCGGGTGATCTTGGTTTCCATTCACGTTTCGCTGCGGGACGCCATCGACGCGGCGACCGTGGAAAACGAGCTGCGCGCGTTTCATCTGGCGCAAACGGCCTGTCGGGCGTTAGGCATAGCGAAACCGCGCATTGCGGTGGCCGGCCTGAATCCGCACGCCGGGGAGAACGGCCTGTTCGGCCGCGAAGATCTTGACGTCATCGTGCCCGCCATCGCCCTGGCGCGGGAACAGGGGTTGGACGTCAGCGGCCCCTGGCCCGGCGATACCGTTTTCATGCGAGCCCGGCGCGGGGAGTTCGATATTGTGGTCGCCCAATATCACGACCAGGGCCTGATCCCGGTGAAATATCTCGGGGTGGATCACGGCGTTAACGTCACCGTCGGCCTGCCGTTTATCCGCACCTCGGTCGACCACGGTACGGCGTTTGATATCGCGGGCAGCGGACGGGCGGAACACGCCAGCCTGCTGTACGCCTTCCGGCAGGCGGAAAAAATGCTGCGCGCCCAATAACTCACATCACCTGAAGACAATAAGGAAACACCATGCACACACCCGAGTTTATTTTCATGCTGACGCGCAACGACAGCACGGTACCCGATGCGCAAGCGCGGCTACCAGAGGTGCTGGCTGCCGGCGTGAAGCATATCGGCTTTAAGGATATCGGCCTGCCGCTGGACCAACTCAAACAGTTGGCGCTGGCGATCCACGCCGGCGGCGCCACCGCTTATCTGGAAGTGGTTAGCCTGGATGAGGAAAGCGAGATGAATTCGGCGCGCGCGGCGCTGGCGTTGGGTGTTGATGTCTTGATGGGGGGAACGCGGCCGGAAAGCGTGCTGTCGATCATTCGTCAGTCTGGCCTGCGCTACTATCCGTTTGCCGGTCGCATCAGCGGCCACCCCAGCGTGCTGGAAGGTGACATTGACGATATTGTCGCCAGCGCCCGCCAGCGCGCCGCTTTACCGGGCGTGACAGGGCTGGATCTGCTGGCCTACCGCTTTGCCGGCGACGTGCCGACGTTGATTCGGCGGGTGTGCGATGCGGTCGACAAACCGGTTTATATCGCCGGGTCTATCGACCGGGAAGAGCGCATCGCCGCCGTGGTGACGGGCAATGCGGTTGGCTTCACCGTCGGTACCGCGGCGCTGGACGGCGTGTTTCCCGCCGATAAGCCGGGGCTGACGGCGCAAGTCAACGCCGTGAAATGCCTGATTGGCAATGTGATCCGCAAACTGTAACGCGTTCCCATTCGGTTCTTTCCAGGGCGATGGGGCGGTTATCTCATTCGTTGAATCATTAATTTGTATGGCTTCTCTTTTTAATGCTCTAGCGAGCAGGCACGCCCTTGGGCGCTCGCCGACGTTTACCCGGCAAAACAGCGTGATTGCCGCCAGGTTCAATATATAGAGGGAGTGAAAAATGAGTAAAGGGTTAGGGAGTGCCGTTGTGGCGGTGAGCCTGTTGTTAACCGGCTGCGATACCTTCAGCCTGCTGCGCGATCAAAAGATCGCCGAGGCCTTTCACGTTGGCGCCGACAAGCGCTCGGTCAGCCGGGATTTCGGCGCGCCGATTGCCACCCGGCCGACGCTGAACGGCCAAGGCGTGTGCCACGACTATAACCACCGCTTGCCGAACGGCACCGTGACGCCGTTCTACGTCGGCTTCAGAAACAGCGACGGCAAAGTGGTGGCCTTTGGCCCCACCACCTGCGGAGAAGCGCAGGCCAACGGCAATCTGAACAGTGATGAACCTATCAAACAGCGGTTCTAAACGGGCGTTGCTGCGCCGGCCTGGGGCCGGCGCAGCAAAAGCAGCCCAGCAACGTCGGGTGTGCCATTTTTCTTTTTCTCTATATCCCTTCTGATTCTCCGCCAGACTTTTATCTGAGATTTATTTTCCTATGGCGTTTGCCAGACGCCGCTGCCGAAAAACGCCACTGCATGAATTTCCTCCACCGAGTGTTACGGTGTGAACAGCAAGACAACAAAGCAATCTTTGCTGAATTGTGCTAGTTTTTCGAACATTCACGGACATGCAGTGACCTGCAAGATAAGGATATCCAATGCGTTATCGTTCGCTAAATCTCGGCGAGGTGACAAGGAAAGGGGCCGGAACGCCGCCTCAGGGAAGTGACGTTCGGGCTGGCGCCGTATGAAGCTGCTCTCTCTCTTTTCTGAACACACGGCGCCGGAAAGTTTCTCCCGGATACTCACCCCGACACAAGCGCACCATGAGCTGGAACGGCATTATCTGTTCGGCGGCGCAGCAGGCATATCGATAAGCAGCCGGTACTCCATAACCCGCAATACTCAATCCGGTATTGGCGTCACCGGTTATCGTGAGGACGCGATTGTGAAGCGCAGCGTGTTCGATGATCTCAACCGGGGCGGTTTGCTGGCGATTGATGAGGAAATTGGCGCCTGGACGCCGACCAAATACGCGTTTTACGTCGACGCGGAAGGCCGATTACAGCGCTATCCCGGCAGCTCTCTTCCTGCCTTTTATCCTACAGGGCGCGTGATCGCCCGCTATGAAGAAATGGTCAGCCGCTATGGCCGGCGGGCAAAACCGACGGTGCTGCCGGCGAGGCAGAATACGATCCGGAATCCCCCTCTGCAGCAAGCCATCGCTACCGCAGTGGCAACCGTTGCCGCCACGGTGCAGGCCATTCGTCCGATGACCAAGGCAGAACGCTGGCAAGAACGCCAGTACCTGATAGGGCGAGGCAACCGCAGCATTTACCCGGATGCGCGCATGGCGGCACAGCGATTGGCGGAGAACAACGTCGCGGTCGAAAAGGCGAAGCTGGCTGAGAATGTTTACAAGACCACCGATTCACTAGGCGAACTACCTGGAGTACCGGAGGGCTGGAAAGATATCAGTAATGACGAGCGAGCTTTAAATAGGCTTGGTCTGGACAGTAAAATGCTTTATGACAAGCCGATAAATCCTGATTTTTTAGCCCGAGTTTATCAACCAGACGAGAGTATCTTTGGTAAAGCGATGAGTCCGACGGTGGTGTTTCGAGGATCGCGTGCGCCTGAGCTCCCGGAAGGAATAAGCACTGCAGTTCAAAAAGCTTTATTAAAAGGGGATCTGTCAGGCGTTAAAAACCTGAGCGACTGGACAAACAATGGTGCTCAGGGAATAGGGCTTAATTCTGAATACTACAAAAAAGCGGTTAATATCGGTAAAGCAATCAAAGGCGATGTTGGGATATCTGGCCATTCACTGGGCGGGGGCATGGCATCTGCGGCCTCCATGGCCAGCGGTAAACCGGCATGGACGTTTAATGCAGCGGGTCTGAATGCGGGAACCGTAGAAAAATACGGCGGTTCGATAATAGGCAGAGCCGATAATATTCAGGCGTATCGCGTAAAAGGGGAGCTGTTGACTAAGCTGCAGGAGGTTGATTTGTGGGAGGATGCCAAAGACCTCAATTTTTATCCGCCTGCGGTGATGGCGAAAGAGCGGTTGTCCATGTTGGCGCCTGACGCCGTAGGGGTTAAACACACGCTTCCCGGTGGAACAGGCTCACTGCTGGATAAGCACGGTATAGACCAGGCGATACAATGCATTGAAAATGAAAAAGACGATGACATTGCCACAATCAAGGGAAGAATATGAAAAAGCTTATTCTCATTATCACGATGGTAGTGTCTATGCTCATCATACAGGGGTGCGAACAAGGTATGGATTTACAACCGCAGGATTATTTTGACGGTCAGCAATTGGACATTGCCAAAGCCATTTATGATGGTGATAGGCCGCAGTTGGATAAACTGTTGTCATCAGTAAACAAAGAGCTCTTAAACCGTCCAGCTAAGGAAGAGATGACCTTATTGTTCTGGGCGATAAATAACGCTATCTTTGACAAGAACACGCCAGAGCGGCTCAAGATCATTACGGATTTGGTAAAGGCCGGCGCAGATCCTTTACAGCCTCAACCCAACACGCCAGGTAGCCCCGCTGAGTTTGTTATGAAGGCGGACAAAGGCGTCTGGATACAGGCCATGCTGGAAGGTGGCCTTTCTCCAAACGCCAGAGATAAGGTTCATAATCAACCTATTATTTTTGAAAGTTTTGAAGCGAAGAATACCGAAACATTAAAGGTGCTGATTGCGTACAAAGCTGATGTTAATATCAAAGGGTCTATGAACAGAACTCCATTAATTAATGCGCTGTATAACAGTTGCCCTGAGCACATTGAGGTTCTTTTGGCTCATGGCGCTAACCCCTTAGCCAAAGATGATTTTAATGACAGCTTCCTTTCTCTGATTTCTGCGGAAATAGATAAAGGAGACAAAAATAATTCTTATATAAAAAAATTAATTAAAATTAAAGAGAAGATAAACATTGTGAATTAGTTAGCTTTCAGGTGGGTGAAATAACGGGCGTTTGACGTGGACGGGTACGGCATGAAGCACATTACTCTGATTATCACCGTGGTGCTGTCGATGTTTGTGATGCAGGGATGCAAACAAGGTAGGGATCTACAACCACAGGATTACTTTGAAGGAAAGCAGCTGGACATCGCTAACATCATCTACGAGGGTGACAGGCAAAAGCTGGATAAGGTTTTACCGACGGTAAGCAAAGAAACGTTAAATCGGCCGGCCAAGGCGGAGATGACGTTGCTATTCTGGGCGATAAATAACGCTATCTTTGACAAGAACACGCCAGAGCGGCTCAAGATCATTACGGATCTGGTCAAGGCGGGAGCAGATCCACTGCAGCCAAGAGCTGAGGGGGGGAGTAGCCCAGCTGAATTTGTTATGAAGGCAGATAAGGGAATCTGGATAAAATCCATGTTAGATGGGGGGCTCTCTCCTAATGCAAAAGATAAAATCAACAATAAGCCAATTATATTTAAAAGTATTCTTGCGAAGAATACAGAGACATTAGAGGTCATGCTGGATTATGGTGCGGATATAAATATAAGAAATTCACTGGGTGATACGCTGCTCATCGATGCTTTAGACTATCACTCCTATGACCACGTCATTCTTCTTTTAGAAAAAGGTGCCGATAGCGATATAAGAGGCAACTCGGGTTGGACGATGGGTAATCAACTGCAACGGCTGATTAATAGGAGTCAGGACGGCAGTGAGGCGAAAGAGTCTCTTGAGCACATCAAAGACGAGCTAATTAAGCGTGGTGGGAAATGGCCGCCTGCCCCTGTCAGTCAATAAACCGTCTCGCTGTATTACCAGAAAGTGGGCACATGTTGTAAAGGTGTTCTTACCGCAGAGGCATTGTCCACAGACGGTCGAGTTGCGAAAGTTTGCTTGGGTTGCGCACGATAAATACCTGAGCCAGTCGGCCTTCGGCATTCAAGTTGAGGCTGACAGACGCCGTAATACGGCCTTGTTCGGATAGCAAGGCGCCTGGCACGCCATTGATGAGCGCGTGTTGCCAGAGATAGGCTCGCCAAAATACGGGCAATTTACCGCCGATAAACTCGAGTACGTCACGTTTGCCGACGAGTTCAGCCAGGTTGGCGGGCACTTTGCCGCCGCCGTCCGCACTGAGCTTAACGTCTTCGGACAACAGGGTCGAAAGCGGTTCGATATCTGCCGTTTCCACCGCCGTTTTGAAAGCGATCAGCAACGCCTTCTGCCGCTCTGTGGGCTGGGTGTTACGCTCCTCCGGGTGGCCAACTTTTGTGCGCGCGCGTGACACCAGTTTACGACATGCCGTTTCTTCTCCACCTAATGTCATGGCGAGATCCGCGTAGGGCAAGTCAAAGATGTCATGCAGCAAATAGGCTGCGCGCTCGCGGGGAGTGAGTCTTTCGAGCAACAGCATAAAGGCCGTCGACAGCGACGATGAGAGCTCCAACATCTGCTCGGGCGTTTCGGCTACGGCGGTTTGAATGGGTTCTGGCAGCCAAATACCGACATAATCGACGCGAGCCTGCTGCGCGGCGCGCAGCAGGTCGAGGCAACGACGAGTGCAGACGGTGGTCAGCCAGGCCGCAGGATTCAGAATGCTGTGGCGATCCGCATGTAACCATTTGATATAGGTATCTTGCACGGCATCTTCCGCGTCGGCCAGAGAACCTAAAATACGATAGGCGAGGCCGATCAGAAACGACCTTCTCGATTCGAACAGTGCTGCATACTTGTCGTTTTTCATATTAGTGGCCGGAAATATGAATTCTATTCCACAGATTTATCATAGTGATATTTGCGGTTAGTACGCTGATTTCTTCCTCGGAATAGTACGCGCGCAATGCTGCGCGCAGTGGGCCATACTCGGTATGGCGTTCAAGCCGCGTTAACGCTTCTGTCCAGGCAAATGCGGCGCGCTCGCGAGGCGTGAAATCATCAACGTGTTCCCATACCACCAGCCTGTCCAGACGTGCGTTGGTTTCACCGTCCTCGCGCGCTTCTTTGGTATGCATCTCGACACAGTAACCGCAGCCATTGATTTGCGAAGCGCGCAGGAGGACGAGATGGTAGATCTTGCGCTCCAGATTGTGCGCATCGATAGCGCCATGCACTTTCAGCAGCGCGGAAAAAACGTTGGCAATGTTTTGCGCATGATTGACAGGGTCGGTATTCACTGGCGTAGTCATAAGAACTCCTCATTTATCGGGTTAACACATATAGATGACGAATGAGCAGAGGGATGTGTGACCGAACCACAGTAAAAAGGTGCATTTTGAGGCCGTGGGCCGTTGATGTAATACGTTTTTCAGGCAACAAAAAACCCGATAATCTTGAACCTAAAAGGCGGGATTATCGGGCTCCACAAAATGGGGACATCAAAGAAAAGCAGTGGCACTAATTCAGACTGCGGCCCCCAACGAAAGTTCTGGCCGGCGACAAAAAAATCAAAATATTTTTATCGCCGATCCATCTCTCCCGCTAATCGATCAGCCGAGTATCCCCGGCCATAACACCACGATGAGTGAACCCGCCAGCGTTAACAGCACGTTAGCGATGGCGTAGGTACCGGCATAGCCCAGCGCCGGGATATTACTGCGTGCGGTGTCGCTGATGATCTCCATCGCCGGTGCGCAGGTGCGGGCGCCCATAATGGCGCCGAACAGCAGGGCGCGGTTCATGCGCAACACGTAGGCGCCGAACAGGAAGCAGATAACCACCGGCACCAGGCTGACGATCAGCCCGGCGATCAGCATCTGGCCGCCGACCGCGCCCAGGCTGTGGCCGATGCCGGCGCCGGCGCTCAGGCCCACGCCCGCCATAAACACCATCAGGCCGAATTCTTTCACCATGTTCAGCGCGCCCTGCGGAATGTAGCCGAAGGTCGGGTGGTTGGCGCGCAGGAAGCCGAGCATGATGCCGGACATCAGCAGGCCGGCGGCGTTGCCGATGCCGAACGAGAAGTTACTGAACTGAATGGTGATCTGGCCGATCAGCAGGCCGATGATGAAGAAGGCGCAGAATGCCAGCAGGTCGGTCACCTGGCTGTGGATGGAGATAAAGCCAATCTTCTCCGCCACGCTCTTCACCCGGCGCGCGTCGCCGCTCACCTGCAGCACGTCGCCTTTGTTGAGCACGATGCTGTCGTCGATCGGCATTTCGATCTGGCTGCGGATCACGCGGTTGAGGAAGCAGCCGTGGTCGGTCAGCTTCAGCTGACTCAGGCGCTTGTTCACCACGTTGCTGTTCTTCACCACGATCTCTTCGGTCACGATGCGCATGTCGAGCAGATCGCGATCGAACACTTCCTTGCCGTTGCGGAAGCTCGGATCCAGCCGCGCGTGGGCGTCCGGGTAGCCGACCAGCGAGATCTCGTCGCCCACCTGCAGCACCGCGTCACCGTCCGGGTTGGCCAGAATGCCGTTGCGGCGGATGCGTTCGATGTAACAGCCGGTCTGGCGGTAGATGCCCAGTTCACGCAGGTTCTTGCCGTCGGCCCAGGCCACCAGCTCGGGGCCGACGCGGTAGGCGCGGATCACCGGCAGGTAGACCTTGCGCTGGCTGTCGGTGTCCAGGCCGCGTTCGCGGGCGATCTGCTGGGCAGAGGTGGAAAGGTCCTGGTGCTGCAGCTTCGGCAGGTAGCGCGCGCCGAAGATCAGGCTGACCAGACCGATCAGGTAGGTGAGGGCGTAGCCGAGGCTCAGATGATCCTGCGCCGCCAGCAGCGCCGGGCCGTTGACGATGGTGTTGCGCAGTGTGTCGCCGGCGCCCACCAGCACCGGCGTCGAAGTCATCGAGCCGGCCAGCATGCCGGCGGTCAGGCCGATGTCCCAGTGGAACAGCTTGCCGAGACCGATGGCGAGCACCATCGCCGAGCCGACCATCACCAGCGCCAGCATCAGGTAGTTTTTGCCGTCGCGGAAGAAAATCGAGAAAAAGTTGGGCCCGGCTTCCACGCCGACGCAGAAAATAAACAGCATAAAGCCGAGATTCAGCGCCTCGGTGTTAATGGCGAAGTGTTGCTGGCCGAGCAGCAGCGAAACCACCAAAACGCCAATGGAATTACCGAGTTGGACGGAGCCCAGACGGAGTTTACCGAGGCACAGCCCCAGTGCGAGTACCACGAACAGTAACAGAATGTAGTTACCGTTTAACAAACTAGCGACGTTTATGTTCACGGAGGATAACTTATTGTTTACCAGTAAGTGCTTGATATAGATAACTATAAGAGATAAATTCAGCCTTAAAACGACGTCATAAATCACCACCAGCGTAAGGCGAAGCGAACCATCGTTCGGCGGCGTTCATTCTAGACGCTATGACCGATGACAGCCAGCACAGAAAGCTGATTTCCTGCGCCGCCGTGCGCATTTAACTCTCTTTTGACCAAGGAAAAAATTCGGTTCAGCGTCTCCGCGTGGGGGCCGGGCCGATTTCTATTGATGCAGTAATTGGGCGGGGGAGAATTCGCATGACGAGTTATAGATATTGGCTGGGTATTCTCAGCTGTTTTCTGTTGTTCAGCCTGGTGTTTATCGGCCAGCAAACCGGCCTGTTCGGCAGCACGGATCATGAGCATCACGGCGAAACCGGCCTGCTGCTGTTTGTGATCCCCGGTGCGATCGCCAGCTATCTGTCGAGCCGCAAGCGGCTGCTTTGCCCGCTGCTCGGCGCGCTGTATGCGCTGCCGCTGTGTCTGCTGATCCGCCACTTCTGGCTGACGCCGTCCTCTTCGTTCTGGCAAGAGCTGGCGTACGCCACCAGCGCAGTGTTCTGGTGCGTGTTCGGCGCGATGCTGATGCTGTTCGCCCTCGGCCTGTTGCAGACGCTGCAGCAGCTGCACCGGCGGCAGCGGCAATAAAAAAAGGCGCGTTAAGCGCCTTTTTTGTCTTTGTTGTTCAAAAAGTTACTGGAACAGGTTCAGGTGTTCTTTGGCGTAAGCTTCGAAATCGGTGCAACCGCCGATGTGCTTCTCATCCAGGAAGATCTGCGGCACGGTTTCAACCGGTTTGCCGACGGTTTTTTCCAGATCGGCCTTGGTGATGCCTTCCGCGTGGATGTCAACGTAACGGAAGTTGAAATCGTCGCGTTCTTCAGTCAGTTTTTCCGCCAGTTCTTTAGCGCGGACACAATAAGGACAGCCAGGACGCCCGAAGATTACTGCAAACATGCAACGCTCCTTAATTGGATTTTCAATAAATTGTTCGCTACCGCAACGACATCCCGTCACCGAAAAAGTCATTACCTGCGTCAGATGGCGCCTACTATGCCCGTTGAGGCGGTGAAAAAAAAGCAGGAATTACCTGTTAATCTGATTCATGTAACCAATTTGTCGGCCGGGGCTGTCACCGCCGACGGGAATTCACTACACTGGGGGCAGACCTTCTGGAGAAGAAAAATATGCGTTCATTCGGTGACTTACCGCGCCCGGTGCTGGTGTTGGAAGGGCTGGGCATCGTGATGCTGGTGTTGGCCTACCTCAGCATTCACGGCCACCTGCAGCTGCCGGGCTGGCTGGCGTCGCAGCAGGCGGCGGTCGGCATGATTTTCCTCGGCGTGGCGCTGATGGTGCCGGCGGCGGCATTTCTGGTGTGGCGCGTGGTGCAGGGTTTCGGGCCGCTGATGCGCGGCGGGTTGCCGCCGGAAAACGATCGTCGCAAACCGCAATCGAAAGATAATCAGGACAGCGATCCGCGCGCCTGAGCGCCGCGGCCGCTAACCCGCCTGCCGGGCAGGCGTTGGCTTTTGGGGTGACGAGTGAAAATTGCCATTCTTTCTCGCGACGGAACGCTCTACTCATGCAAGCGGCTGCGTGAAGCGGCGGAAGATCGCGGGCACAGCATCGATATCATCGATCCGCTCTCCTGCTACATGAACATCAATCCGGCGGCACCGACCATTCATTATCGCGGCCGCCAACTGGAGCGTTACGATGCGGTGATCCCGCGCATCGGTTCCGCCATCACCTTTTACGGCACGGCGGTGCTGCGCCAGTTCGAACTGCTCGGCAGCTACCCGCTAAACGAATCCGTGGCCATTACCCGCGCCCGCGACAAGCTGCGTTCGCTGCAGCTGCTGGCGCGGCAGGGCATCGATCTGCCGATCACCGGTTTTGCCCATTCGCCGGACGATACCGGCGATCTGATCGAACTGGTCGGCGGCGCGCCGCTGGTGGTCAAGCTGGTGGAGGGCACGCAGGGCATCGGCGTGGTGCTGGCGGAAACCCGCCAGGCGGCGGAAAGCGTGATCGATGCCTTTCGCGGCCTGAACGCCCACATCCTGGTGCAGGAGTATGTGCGCGAAGCGCAGGGCAGCGATGTGCGCTGCCTGGTGGTCGGCGGCCGAGTGGTGGCCGCCATCGAGCGTCAGGCCAAGCCGGGTGAGTTTCGCTCCAACCTGCACCGCGGCGGCACCGCTCGCAAGGTGACCATCACCGCCAGAGAACGGGCGATCGCGGTGAAAGCGGCGAGCACGCTGGGGCTGGACGTCGCCGGGGTGGATATCCTGCGCGCCGAGCGCGGCCCGCTGGTGATGGAGGTCAACGCGTCACCGGGGCTCGAAGGCGTGGAAACCACCACCGGCCTGGACATCGCCGGCATGATGATCGAATACATCGAGCAGCGCGGCCGGCCTGGCTTTCGCCTGAAATCCGGCGGTTGACGGGGCGGGCGGTGCACTTTTCCCGCCGAGCAATATCTTAATTAGTGAATTAAGCCGCATTGATCGTGGCGTATCGGGTGAATATTCCGTAAGCTATGCGCCTTTTCGCGTATTGAATATTGTGAGGCTGGTTATTATGGATTCACTCATTGTCCCCGATTTGGCGCTGTTGCGGCGCTGGCTGGATCAGTCGGGCATTTCTTTCTTTGAGTGCGATTCCTGCCAGGCGCTGCACCTGCCGCACATGCAGAACTTCGACGGCGTGTTCGACGCCAAGATAGATCTGGTGGACAACGTCATCCTATTCTCCGCGCTGGCCGAGGTGAAGCCGACCGCGCTGATCCCGTTGGTGGCAGATCTGAGCCAAATCAACGCCAGTTCGCTGACCATCAAGGCGTTTGTCGATATTCAGGACGACAACCTGCCGAAGCTGATCGTCTGCCAGTCGCTGAGCGTGGCGGTCGGCATCACTTACGAGCAGTTCACCCACTTCATGCAGCAGGGCGAAGAACAGATCTCGATGGTGATCCTCGAGGCGCGGGCGAACGATCTGCTGTTTATGGGTGACGAAGAAGAGATCCCCGCTGGCGCCGCGCGTCAGCCGATGCTGCACTGATCTTCGCCATATCTTAAGCATGCCGTCGCTCCGGCGGCATGCTGCCGTTATTCCCCTCCGCAATAAAATATTCTGCACTTTGGCCTTTGCCGCCCGATCTTTCTCGCCTTTTGTGCCGTTAATGGCGTATCACATAGAGAAAAACTGCATAAAAAATCGATAAAAGGCGTTTTTTACCCTGGGGGCTGGCGGGTTGCGATGGCAGCGGCTATGCTGCTGATTCTGCAAAGGGCTTGCGATTTCCCTTGTAACCACGCGAGCAGGGCAGTGCAAAAAGGCGCATGCAATCATATGCATAGCCATTCATTTCGCGGTTGCAACGATTGCGCTCAATCAGGAAAGGTTTTGTATCGCTGCAGATACAAGTTCAATTCTATGATTTACCCTGTTTTGGAGGAAGTTACGGATGGTCACCCTACGTAAAAAGTGGTTATCGGGTGTGGTTGCCGGTCTGTTGATGGCCGCGTCCGTCACGGCGTCAGCCGAAGAGAAAACGCTGCACGTGTATAACTGGTCCGACTATATCGCGCCGGATACCCTGGCCAAATTCCAGAAAGAAACCGGCATCAAAGTGGTGTACGACGTCTTTGACTCCAACGAAGTGCTGGAAGGCAAACTGATGGCGGGCAGCACCGGTTACGATTTGGTGGTTCCTTCATCCAACTTCCTCGAGCGTCAGTCGCAGGCCGGCATCTTCGAGCCGCTCGACAAGAGCAAAATGCCCAACTACAAGAATCTCGATCCTGAGATGCTGAAGCTGGTGGCGCATAATGACAAAGACAACAAGTACGGCATCCCTTACCTGATGGTGACTACCGGCATCGGCTACAATGTCGACAAGGTGAAGGCGGCATTGGGCAAAGACGCGCCGGTCGACAGCTGGGATCTGATCCTCAAGCCGGAAAACCTCGAGAAGCTGAAAAGCTGCGGCGTCTCCTTCCTCGATGCGCCGAGCGAAGTCTACGCCACCGTGCTGCACTACCTGGGCAAGGATCCCAACAGCACCAATGCGGCGGACTATACCGGCGCGGCCAACGATTTGCTGCTGAAGCTGCGGCCGAACATTCGTTACTTCCACTCTTCCCAGTACATCAACGATCTGGCTAACGGCGATATCTGCGTGGCGATCGGTTGGTCCGGCGACGTAATGCAGGCGGCCAACCGCGCCAAAGAGGCGAAGAACGGCGTGAACGTGGCCTATGCGATCCCGAAAGAAGGGGCGTTGACCTACTTCGACATGTTCGCCATGCCGGCGGACGCCAAGAACAAAGACGCCGCGTACCAGTTCCTGAACTTCCTGATGAAACCTGACGTGATGGCGGGCATCAGCAACTATGTCTATTACGCCAATGCGGTGAAGGATTCCACGCCGCTGGTGAACGCCGAGGTGCGCGATAACCCGAACGTCTATCCGCCGGCCGATCTGCGCGCCAAGCTGTTCACGCTCAACGTGCAGTCGCCGAAGCTGGACCGTGTCATTACCCGCGCATGGACTAAAGTTAAAAGCGGGAAGTGATGATGGGGGATAGCCCCCATCGTCGGTAAACCGGCAGGCGGGCGCTCCCCGCCTGCATTGCCGTTTTGGGCCACGGCGCTCGCCGTGGTTTTGTGCCGCTTTACGCCGGAGAGCACCCCGATTGAACGACGCCATCCCTCGTCCTCAAGCCAAGTCGCAGAAGGTCTTCACCCCTCTGCTGGAAATTCGTAACCTCACTAAAACCTTCGACGGGCAGAATGCGGTCGAAGACGTCAGCCTTACCATCTACAAGGGCGAGATCTTTGCGCTGCTTGGCCCGTCCGGCTGCGGCAAGTCCACCTTGCTGCGCATGCTGGCCGGCTTCGAGCAGCCTTCGGAAGGGCAGATCGTGCTCGATGGGCAGGATATGTCGCACGTGCCGCCGTACCAGCGGCCGATCAACATGATGTTTCAGTCTTACGCGCTGTTCCCGCACATGACGGTAGAGCAGAATATCGCCTTCGGTCTGAAGCAGGACAAAATGCCGCGGGCGGAAATCGCCGAACGGGTGGCGGAAATGCTGGCGCTGGTGCACATGCAGGAGTACGCCAAGCGCAAGCCGCACCAGCTTTCCGGCGGCCAGCGGCAGCGGGTGGCGTTGGCGCGCAGCCTGGCCAAACGGCCCAAGCTGCTGCTGCTGGATGAGCCGATGGGCGCGCTGGACAAGAAACTGCGCGATCGTATGCAGTTGGAAGTGACCGACATTCTCGAGCGCGTCGGCGTGACCTGCGTGATGGTGACGCACGATCAGGAAGAGGCGATGACCATGGCGGGGCGCATCGCCATCATGAACCGCGGCAAATTCGTGCAGATCGGCGAGCCGGAAGAGATCTACGAGCATCCGAACAGCCGCTTCAGCGCCGAATTTATTGGCTCGGTCAACGTCTTCGACTGCGTATTGCAGGAGCGGCACGATGACGCGCTGATCCTGCAAAGCCCCGGATTGCGCCATGCGATCAAGGTCGATCCGGACGCCTCGGTGGTGGACGGCGTGCCGATCCAGGTGGCGCTGCGGCCGGAAAAGATCCTGCTGTGCGAACAGGTGCCGGAAGACGGCTGCAACTTCGCGGTGGGGGAAGTGGCGCACATTGCCTACCTGGGCGATCTGTCCATCTATCACGTGAAGCTGCACAGCGGGCAGATCATCAGCGCCCAGTTGCAAAACGGCCACCGTTTCCGCAAGGGGATGCCGACCTGGGGCGATGAAGTGCGTCTGTGCTGGGAAACCGACAGCTGCGTCGTGTTGACGGTGTAGTGGAGCCGGTGAGGAGTAACCCGTATGACCCTGCTTTCTGAACGCACGCCGGAGCCACCGGCCAAAACGCCCGGCACCTTCAAGGCGCTGTTTCACCGCCTGCTGATGGCTCACGGCCGCAAGCTGGTGATCGCGCTGCCGTATTTATGGCTGACGCTGTTGTTCATGCTGCCGTTCCTGATCGTGTTCAAGATCAGCCTGGCGGAGCTGGCGCTGGCGGTGCCGCCCTACACCGAGCTGCTGAGCTGGGCGGACGGCAAGCTGAACATCGCGCTCAACTTCGCCAACTACCTGCAGCTGACCGACGATCCGCTGTATATCGACGCCTATCTGCAGTCGCTGCGCGTGGCGGCGGTCTCGACGCTGTGCTGCCTGATCATCGGCTATCCGCTGGCCTGGGCGGTGGCCCACAGCAAGGCGTCAACCCGCAACATTCTGCTGCTGCTGGTGATCCTGCCTTCCTGGACCTCGTTCCTGATCCGCGTCTATGCCTGGATGGGTATTCTGAAAAACAACGGTATTCTGAATAACTTTCTGATGTGGCTGGGGGTGATCGACCAGCCGCTGGTGATCCTGCACACCAACCTGGCGGTGTATATCGGCATCGTTTATTCCTATCTGCCGTTTATGGTGCTGCCGATCTACACGGCGCTGATCCGGCTGGATTACTCGCTGGTGGAGGCGTCGCTGGATCTGGGGGCCCGGCCGCTGAAAACCTTCTTCAGCGTGATCGTGCCGCTGACGCGCGGCGGGATTATCGCCGGTTCGATGCTGGTGTTCATTCCGGCGGTGGGCGAGTTCGTGATCCCGGAACTGCTCGGTGGGCCGGACAGCATCATGATCGGCCGTGTGCTGTGGCAGGAGTTCTTCAATAACCGCGACTGGCCGGTGGCCTCGGCGGTCGCTACCATCATGCTTCTGTTGCTGATCGTGCCAATTTTGTGGTTCCACAAACACCAGAACAAGGAAATGGGGGGGCAGGAATGAACAACTTGCCGGTAGTGCGTTCACCGTGGCGTATCGCCATCCTGACGATCGGCTTTACCTTCCTGTATGCGCCGATGCTGATGTTGGTGATCTACTCCTTCAACAGTTCCAAGCTGGTGACGGTGTGGGCCGGCTGGTCCACGCGCTGGTATACCGAACTGTTCCACGACTCGGCGATGATCAGCGCCGTGGGGCTCAGCCTGACCATCGCCGCCGCCTCCGCCACCGCCGCGGTGGTACTGGGCGCCATCGCCGCCGTGGTGATGGTGCGCTTCGGCCGTTTTCGCGGTTCGACCGGTTTTGCGTTTATGCTGACCGCACCGCTGGTGATGCCGGACGTGATCACAGGCCTGTCGCTGCTGTTGCTATTCGTGGCGATGGGGCACGCTTTCGGCTGGCCGTCGGAACGCGGCATGTTCACCATCTGGCTGGCGCATGTCACGTTCTGTACCGCTTACGTGGCGGTGGTGATCAGCTCACGCCTGCGCGAGGTGGATCGCTCGATTGAAGAGGCGGCGATGGATCTGGGGGCGACGCCGCTGAAGGTGTTCTTCGTCATCACCTTGCCGATGATCGCGCCGGCGCTGATCTCCGGCTGGATGCTGGCGTTTACCCTGTCGCTGGACGACCTGGTGATCGCCAGCTTCGTCTCTGGGCCGGGCGCCACCACGCTGCCGATGCTGGTGTTCTCCAGCGTGCGCATGGGGGTGAATCCGGAAATTAACGCGCTGGCCAGTTTGATCCTGCTGGTGGTGGGCATTCTCGGCCTGATCGCCTGGTGGTTTATGGCGCGCTCGGAAAAACAACGATCGCGCGAATTGCAGCGGGCGGCCCGTAGCTGAATCGTAACAAACCTGCTATTTTTGCAATCAATAAGTATTGCAACTAACTACCTGACTTTACATGCGCCATCTGTATTGGTGGCGCGTCGTAGCGGAACACGGATATGTCAGACATGCTGAAAAGCGGGCAGGGAATGAGATCGACTTCGGATGCGCCGGTGCCGGTGATGGTGGCGGGCACCGCCATGGTGGCGATCAAGTGTATCAGCGTGGTGTTGCTGTTGGGCGAACTGGGCGTCGACGGTGCGCAGGAGTTCGTCAACACCAGCGCGCAGGCGTGGGATTCCACCCTTATTTTTCTGGCCGGCCTGTTGCTGCTGTGCCTGCAAATCAGCTGCGGCTTTGCGGTGATGCGCGGTCGCAACTGGGGGCGCTGGGGCTATGTGGTCTGCCAGTGCATCGTGGTGCTTTACCTGCTGTTGGCCACCATCGGCAGCGTCTTCCCCGAGGTGTTCACCGTGGAAGGCGAAACCAGCGGCCAAATCCTGCACGTTCTGATCCTGCAAAAGATCCCCGACGCGGTGATCCTGGCGTTGCTGTTTGTTCCCACCGCCAGCCGCCGCTTCTTCACCGCGCGCAAGTGAGATTTTAGGCGCGCGGAGTGGTAAACTCTGCGCCCTTAATTCGTCATCCTGAACTTCACGGTAATCTTCATGCATTGCGCTTTGTATACGGCGGGCACCTGCCGTTCCTGTCAGTGGCTGGAAAAGCCCTATCCGCAGCAACTGGCCGACAAACAGCATCACCTGCAATCGCTGCTGGCCGGGCGCGACGTCGCGCAGTGGCTGCAGCCGGCGACGGGGGAACTGAGCGCATTTCGCAATAAAGCCAAGATGGTGGTCAGTGGCAGCGTGGAGCGCCCGCTGCTCGGCATGCTGCACCGCGACGGCACGCCGGTCGATCTGAGCGACTGCCCGCTGTATCCCGCCGGTTTTGCGCCGATGTTTGCGGTGCTGAAAAGCTTCATCGCCCGGGCGGGCCTGACGCCGTATAACGTGGCGCGCAAACGCGGCGAGTTGAAATACCTGCTGTTGACCGAAAGCACGTTCGACGGCGGCGTGATGCTGCGTTTCGTGCTGCGCTCGGAAACCAAGCTGGCGCAGCTGCGCGCCGCGCTGCCGTGGCTGCAGCAGCAGCTGCCGCAGCTCAAGGTGATCTCCGCCAATATTCAGCCGGTGCACATGGCGATCATGGAAGGGGAGCGCGAGATCGCGCTGACCGAACTGCAGGCGCTCGAGGAGCAGTTCAATCAGGTACCGCTGTTTATCCGCCCGCAAAGCTTCTTCCAGACCAACCCGCAGGTGGCCGCCGATCTGTATGCTACCGCCCGCGACTGGGTGCGCGCGTTGGGTATCGACAGCATGTGGGATCTGTTCTGCGGCGTCGGCGGCTTTGGCCTGCACTGCGCGCAACCGCAAACGCGGCTGACCGGCATCGAAATCAGCGCGGAAGCGATCGCCTGCGCGCGCCAGTCGGCGCAGCGGTTAGGGCTGTTGCACGTAGATTTTCAGGCGCTCGATTCCACCCGCTTCGCCACCGCCGAAGGCCAGGTGCCGCAGCTGGTGCTGGTCAACCCGCCGCGGCGCGGCATCGGCCAGGCGCTGTGCGACTACCTGAGCCGGATGGCGCCGGACTCTATTCTCTATTCGAGCTGCAACGCTGAGAGCATGGCGAAAGATATCGAGATGTTGCCGGGGTACCGCATCGAACGGGTGCAACTGTTCGACATGTTCCCGCATACCGCGCACTACGAAGTGCTGACGCTGTTGGTGCGGATTTTATAAAACATAAGGCCCGGATAACCGGGCCTTATTGTTTACTGCGGGAACCACTTGTCGTTGATGGCCTTGTAGGTGCCGTCGGCCTTGATGGCGTCCAGCGCGGCGTTCAGCTTGGCCAGCAGCGCCTGGTTGTCGGGGCGCACCGCGATGCCGAGGCCGGTGCCGAAGTATTGCGCATCGGTGATGTGCTCGCCCACCGGCGCCAGCTGCGGGTTGGTTTTCAGCCACTCGTTCACCACGGCGGTGTCGCCGAACACGCCGTCGATACGGCCGTTTTTCAGCTCCAGAATGGCGTTCTGGTAGCTGTCGTAAGAGACGGTGCTAATCTCCGGATGCTTGTCCTGCATGTATTTCTGGTGGGTGGTGCCGTTTTCCATGCCGAGCTTTTTGCCTTTCAGATCCGCCAGCGAGCTGAACTTGCCTTTTTGCGCGATCACGATCGCCGAGTTGGCGTAGTAAGGCTGGGTGAAAGCGACCTGTTTGCTGCGCTCCGGCGTGATGTCCATACCGGAAATCACCGCATCGTATTTCTTGAATTTCAGCGCGGCGATCAGGCTGTCGAACGCCTGGTTGGTGAAGGTGCACTGCGCCTGCATCTGCTTGCACAGCGCGTTGGCCAGATCGATATCGAAGCCGACGATCTGGTTGTTGGCGTCCAGCGATTCGAACGGCGGGTAGGTGGCGGAAGCGGCGAAGCGGATGGTCTCGGCCGCGGTGGCGTTAAAGGTCATCCCGGCCAACATCGTCGCGGCAAGCAGCAGTTTTTTCATGCGTAGAGCTCCTGTCTGGATCCTGAAAGTGATTATTCGCTATCGTTTGTTTTTACTGGTAATCGCCAGAGATATTTGCGCGTGCGTCTGCTGATAACCCTGCCACTGAGTGAATTAAAATGCAATGTAAATGATTAAATATTGCTGCAGGGGTAAAAAAAGCCCCGCACAAGGGCGGGGCTTATGGGGAGAGGCGGCCTCAGTTGCGGCGTTCAAACGCCAGCGCGCGGCGCTCCACCAAGCGCATTAGCAGCGTCAGCAGGCCGTTGACGCACAGGTACACCAGGCCTGCGGCGCCGAATACCATGACGTCGTAGGTACGGCCATACATCAGCTGGCTGTAACCCATCACCTCCATCAGCGTGATGGTGTAAGCCAGCGAGGTGCTTTTGAACACCAACACCACTTCGTTGGAGTAAGACGACAGCGCGCGCTTGAAGGCGAACGGCAGCAGAATGCGCAGCGTCTGCCGGCGCGACATGCCCAGCGCTTCGCACGACTGCCACTGTCCGGCGGGAATGGCGCGCACCGCGCCGTAGAACAACTGCGTGGTGTAGGCCGCGCTGTTCAGCGCCAGCGCTATCATCGCGCACAGCCAGGGCTGCGACAGCAGGTTCCACAGCCACGGGTAGTCGCGGATTGCCGGAAACTGACCGGGGCCGTAGTAGATCAGGAAGATCTGCACCAGCAAGGGCGTGCCGGTGAACAGCGTCACGTAGATCTTGACCAGCGGCGTCAGGATTGGCGTTTTCAGCGTCAGGATCACCGTCAGCAGCAGCGACAGCACCAGCGCGACGATCAGCGCGGCGACGGTCAGCGTCAGGCTGGTGTGCAACCCTTTGAGGATCTCAGGTAAATACTCAATCATCAGGCCGGCCCCCGCTCAAAGCGCGTGGCGCGCAGCTCAATGCGTTTGATGACGTATTGGCTGAACAGCGTCACCAGCAGGTAGATGGCCGCCGCGATCACATACCAGGTAAAAGGCTCCTGGGTACGGGTGGCGATGCTCTTGGTTTGCAGCATCAGATCGTTCACGCTGATCAGCGACACCAGCGCGGTGTCTTTCAGCAACACCAGCCACTGGTTGCCGAGGCCGGGCAGGGCGTGGCGCCACATCTGCGGCATGATCAGGCGAAAGAAGATCGCCGCCTTGCCGAGCCCCAGCGCCTGGCCGGATTCCCACTGCCCCTGCGGCACCGCTTTGAGCGCGCCGCGCAGCGTCTGCGAAGCGTAGGCGGAATAGAGCAGGGCCAGAGCGATCACCCCGCACAGGAACGGGCTGACTTCGAAGTTGTCGATCGCCAGCTGAATCGGCAGCTGGAACAGACCGAGGTTGAGGGTAAAGCCGTCGGAGAGCATCAGCAGCAGCTGCGACGAGCCGAAATAGATAAACAGCACCACCAGGATTTCCGGCAGGCCGCGCAGCACGGTCACCCAGGCGGTACCGAGCCAGCTGACCGCTTTCCAGCGGGACGATTCCCATACGGCGAACAGCATCGCCAGAATCAGCCCGAGGATCAGGGCGCAAACGGCAAGGCCGACGGTCATGCCGGCGGCGCTTGCTAAAGGTTGTAATTCATTCATCGGGGCGTATTACTGCTGGAACCATTTTTTGTAGATGGTTTCATAGGTCCCATCCTGCTTGATCTTGTCCAGAGCGGCGTTGAACTTGCCCTGCAGATCGGTGTTCTTCTGGCGTACCGCGATGCCGAGGCCGGTGCCGAAGTAGTCTTTATCCGTCACTTTGGCGCCCACTGCCGCCAGCGCGTCATTCTGCTTCAGCCACTCGTTGACCACCGCGGTATCGCCGAACACCGCATCAACGCGGCCGTTCTTCAGATCCAAAATGGCGTTCTGGTAGCTGTCGTAAGGCACGGTGGTGATTTCCGGGTGTTTGTCGGTCAGGTATTTCTGGTGGGTGGTGCCGTTTTGCACGCCCACTTTCTTGCCTTTCAGCGCCGCCACGTCGGCGATTTTGCCTTTCTGCGCGATGAACAGCGCCGAGTTATCGTAGTACGGCTTGGTGAACAGCACCTGCTTTTCACGCTCCGGCGTGATGTCCATACCGGCCATCACCGCATCGAAACGCTTGAACTTCAGGCTCGGGATCAGGCTGTCGAACGCCTGGTTGGTGAAGGTGCACTCGGCCTGCATCTCTTTGCACAGTGCGTTGGCCAGATCGACATCAAAACCCTGAATCTTGTTGCCGGCGTCAATAAATTCAAATGGAGGATAGGAGGCTTCGGTAGCGAAACGGATCGTTTCGGCTGCGGAGGCGGAAACGCTGATGCCGGCCAGAACGGCGGCGATTATTAGTTTTTTCATCGCAAACTCCCCAAATTACAGCAAGTTAATTGTTAGTGTGATAAGTAGTTGGCAAACTCGGTGGTCCGCGGCTGCGTAAAGTGGCTGCTGTCGCCTTGCTCCACCACGTGGCCGTTTTCCATGTACACCACGCGGCTGGCGGTCTTGCGCGCCACTTCCACTTCGTGGGTGACGATCACCTGCGTGATGCCGGTGCCGGCCAGTTCGCGAATGATGCTGACGATCTGCGCGGTGATTTCCGGATCCAGCGCCGCGGTCGGTTCATCGAACAGCAGCACCTGCGGTTCCATCATCAGGGCGCGGGCGATCGCCACGCGCTGCTGTTGGCCGCCGGAAAGGTGCAGTGGGAAGCGATCGGCGAAGTCGGTCAGGCGCAGACGCTTGAGCAGCTTGTCGGCACGCTCCATCGCCTGAGCCTTGGTCAGACCCAGCACGCGGCAAGGCGCTTCGATCAGGTTCTGAACCACAGTGAGGTGAGGCCACAGGTTGTATTGCTGGAAGACCATGCCGACATTTTGGCGCAGTTCGCGAATGGCTTTCTCGCCCGGCGCCTGCTTGAAGTCGAATTGGTTGCCGGCGATCTGCAGTTGGCCCGAACGCGGCATTTCCAGCAGGTTCAGCACCCGCAGCAATGAACTTTTCCCGGCGCCGCTTGGGCCAAGCAGCACCAGGGTTTCCCCGGCTGGACAATCCAGCGTGATGTCAAACAGCGCCTGGTGAGCGCCGTAATAGCAATTGATACCGTTAAGTTGAATACTCATGCGCCAGAATTGAATAGACATTGATGCCGCAAATGTTAACTTCCACAGAATACTTATGCAATCTTTGTGCGTTAAAATTTATGAGTGTGCGGCGGGACAGTAAAAGATTAGCACAAGATACCGCGACTCAAGCCGAGGGAGGGGATTTGTGGTGCAGGCTGTGAGATCGGTAGCGAAATTTTTTCTATTGGACGAAATTCGAGCGGTGGACTGACGGCAGGGATGACCGACGCGGCAAGCCCGCGTCGGCCGGGGTATTGCGGGTTACTGGTTTTCCAGCACCTGGCGCACGCTGCCGTTGGTGGCGTGCGCTGGAACATTCAGGTAGCGAATATCATCAACCACCCAGCAGGTCCCTTCGCGCACCATCAGCACTTCGTCCTGCCAGTTCACGGTGCTGTTGGCGTCTTTTTGGTAGCTCAAGTCAACGCGCAGCGGGATGTTTTTCGCATCGGTGTTAGGAATGGTCGAGGCGCTGGTGACGGAGGCGCTGCTTGGCCCCTGCGCATTGCCGGAGAACAGATCGCCGGTTATCCGGTGCTTGCCCGGGTTCTGGCCGGCGCTGACCAGATCCTGATACAGCACTTTGCTCAGATAGGGCTGCAGCTGCGCCAGGCGGTTGCTGTCCGGCAAGCCGGCACCCTGCTGGATGCGCAGGTCATAGAATTTTTGCGCGACCGTATCCGGGCCGCCTTCCACACAGCTGCCACTGCGGGTGCCGATATCCTTGTATGCCGGTTCCACCGTGGTACAGGCACTCAGCAACAGCGCTAAGGGTAAAACAGCCGCAATCGTTTTTGTTTTCATCTTATTACCTTATGTGAAAGTCTCTACCATGAAGACCGATAGCTTACAGTATAAATGCGTTTTTTGGCCTTGCATTCGTACTGCGTGCCATTGATTAAGCGAACATAACGCCAATCTTCTGGTCATAGATACGTTGAATTAATCAAACAAGGAATTCTGATGCAGCTTTCAACTACCCCGACCCTGGAAGGGTTCACCATCACCGAATACTGTGGCGTCGTCACCGGCGAAGCGATCCTCGGTGCCAACATTTTTCGTGATTTCTTCGCCGGCGTGCGCGATATCGTCGGCGGCCGCTCGGGCGCTTATGAGAAAGAGTTGCGCAAGGCGCGCTTGATTGCGTTCGAAGAACTGGAAGATCAGGCGAAAGAGCTGGGCGCCAACGCGGTGGTCGGCATCGATATCGATTATGAAACCGTTGGCAAAGATGGCAGCATGCTGATGGTGACCGTCAGCGGCACCGCGGTGAAAGTCAGCCGCTAACGCCATTCTCGCGCCCCGGCCGTTCCACCGGGGCGACGTTCTCTTGCTTTACCCCACCTTGTGCTGCTCGACGATCGGGCGGTGCTCCTGCGGTTTTACCGACGCCGGCTCCTGGCGATGCTGTATCGGCTGAACGGACGGTTGACGTATCTGCGGCACCGGGGCCGGATGCGGCATGATGCGTGCTTGCGGCACCGGCATCGGGCGTACTACCGCCGGATGCAACGTTGCGGCCGGTTCGCGCACCGCCGGCTGAGCGACGTGCGGCGCAACCTGAACCGGTGGCCGCACGGCGGATTGATGCACCGGCGCGACGGCCGGCATCGGATGCGTCTGTACCGGCGTGGAATGCACGGCCATCGGCTGCTGCGCGTGGGGCGCCGCCGGCGCGGTATGCGTGAACGTCGGCATGCTCATCGGTTGCTGCACATGGGGCGCGTTGACCGATTGTTGCACGTGCGGCGCGGCCGCTACCGGCTGGGTATGCGCAAAGTTCGGCAGGGTCATCGGCGCATGGGCTGCAGGCGCGACGCGCGGTTGTTGCGGCGCCGCGTTCGGCGTCGATGCGTTGAAGCGCGGCGTCGGCGCGGCGGGGGATGTATTGTAGTTGTTCACCGTGCTGGTGCTGCTGCGATTCACATTGTTGACGTTGTTATATTGGTTGATGTTGGTGACGCGATTTACCACGGTGGTGGAATGCGACACGTAGGGCGCATTGCGGTAGACCACCGGCTGGCGTCGATCGTCCCAGCGCATATCCCAGTTGTGCCAGCCGCTGTTGTGCTGATTGAACAATGAGGCGACCGCGATGCCGACGCCGAAGCTGATCGCGCCGGCCGCCAACATGTCGCCGCCGCTATAGCCCGAAGGCTGATACTGATAGCTGGGGTAGGCGGGGATCGGCGTGCCGTAGGCCACCCAGGGATCGTAATGCGGGACGTAAACCGTATCCGGCTGGCTGGGTTCGATGACGATGGTTTCGCCCGGCGCCGCCACCACGCTCTGGCGATAGGGCTGCTGTTCGACATAACGCGTCGTCGGCGCTACGACGATGCGCTGCTGCGGGGTGTTTTTCAGCGTACCCTGGCTGGCCGCTCGCTGACGCATCACCTGAATGGCGTTCATCACGTCGGTGGGATCGTTGAGGTAGGCGCTGCCCAGGGCGGTGGTCCAGGGGATGTTCTTCGCCATCTGATCGAGCACGTCGGGGAATTGTACCAGGCCGCGCACGCTGGGATCCCAGGGCTGAGCGTCGGCCGCCGAGCTGAGCGCCGCCAGCTGCAGGCCGCGGTTTTGCGCCAGCCAGGCATCCGCGGCGCTGATTTGGTCAGGGTAACCCGCGCCGGCCAACACTTGCGCCAGCAGTTTGTCGGGGAACAGCGCCACCGGGCTGACCAATTGGTAAAGCTGATCGGCGGTCAGCGGCGTATAGGCCGGCGCACTTGCAGTGGCGGCGGGAGCGGCCGGGGGCGGTGTGCTCCCGCCCATCGCACCGGCGACTTTTTGCTGATCGCAGCCGCTGAGTGGCAGCATGGCGGCACAGAGCAACCAGGACAGATAGCGAGGTGTGAACATGTTCGACTCCGCTCTTTCAGCGCAGATGATACTTTGAGACTATCATGGGCGTGAGAGGCCGCCAGTCGGGAGAAACACCCGCTTGCACATCGGCGTTGTCTGTCATCATTTCTCGATGAGCGTGATGATTGGACACAGATTAATCGCGCGGCGTTACCGCTTTCACGGACGTCAATCAGGAGGATAAGTGAAAATTTGGCCAGGGATTATCGCCGCCGCGCTGTTGGCGGGATGCCAAAATCCGCAGCAGGACACGCTCGTCGATCGCGGCGATTACCAGCTCGAAACCCTGCATCAGGCGCAGGGGGCCGATCAGCGCATCCGGTTTTTGGTGATGCACTACACGGCGGAAGACTTCCATTCATCGCTGAAAACGCTGACCGACGAGCACGTCAGCGCACACTACCTGTTGCCGGCGCACCCGCAGCGCGAGCGCGGCAAACCGACGGTGTACCGATTGGTGCCGGAGGCGATGCGCGCCTGGCATGCCGGTGCCAGCGCCTGGCGCGGGCGCAGCAACCTCAACGACACCTCGATCGGTATCGAAATCGTCAACAAGGGTTTCACCCGCAGCATGCTGTTCACCCACTGGCAGCCCTATACGGCGGAGCAGATCGCCGTGCTGATCCCGCTGAGCCGCGATATCATCCAGCGCTATGGCATCCAGCCGCAGGACGTGGTGGGGCACAGCGACATCGCGCCGCAGCGCAAACAGGATCCCGGCCCGCTGTTCCCCTGGCGGCAGTTGGCGCAGGCCGGCATCGGCGCCTGGCCGGACGAGCGAGACGTGCAGCGCTTGCTGGCGGGGCGCGATCGCCATGCGCCGGTGCCGATGGCGGCACTGCTCGAAAAGCTGGCGCGTTACGGCTATGCGATCGACCCGTCATGGGATGCGCGGCAGCAGCGCAATGTGCTGGCGGCGTTTCAGATGCACTTCCGGCCCGACGATGTGCGCGGCGAGCCGGATGCAGAGAGTGAGGCGATTGTCGATGCGCTGCTGGTGAAGTACGGCGCGACGCGTTGATTACAGGCCGTGCAGCTTACCGTGATCTTTCAGCCAGCGGGCGGTGCGCGCGATGCCTTCTTCCAGCGAGACGATCGGCTGATAGCCCAGTTCTTGCTGCGCGCGGGTGGTATCGAGCGTGAGGTCGAAGTTGAGTTTGGCGACGCCGTAGTGGGTCAGCACCGGCTCCTTCTCGCTTTTGCTGCCGAGGCGTTCCATGCCGCGCGCCATCATGTCGAGCATCGGATAGGGGACGGAGCGGATGCGGCATTTCATGCCCAAATCGTCGATCAGCTGCTGAACCACGGTGCGAAGCGGGCGCGGCTGCTGGTTGGTGATGTTGTAGGCGCGGCCGGACGGCGTATCTTCTTTTAGCGTCGCCAGCCACATGGCGTGCACCGCATTCTCCAGGTAGGTCATGTCCACCATCGCCGCGCCGCCGCGCGGCAGCAGCAGGTTGCCGTAGCGTTTGATCATCTGCAGCAGCCGCGGCAGCATCACTTTGTCGTGCGGCCCGAACAATCCCTGTGGGCGCAGAATGGTGAAATGGGTCTGCGGATTGGATAGCGCCAACTGCTGGATCACCTGCTCGCCGGCGGCCTTGCTGCGCGCGAATTCGTTGGCGTAGCGCTGCGGGCGGAAGTCTTCGGTCACGTTGCGGTGATGGTGGTAATCGAAATAGATCGCCGGGGAGGAGATGTGAATGAACTGCGCTACGCCATAGGCCGCCGCCCATTCGCCGAGGCGGCGGGTGGCGCGGACGTTGGCCAGTTCGAAGGCCTCTTCGGTGCCCCAGGGCGAGGTAAAGCTGGAGCAGTGCCACAGCACGTCGACGTCCGCCAGCATCGCCTTGGCCTGCGAAGAGATCAGATTGGTGAGATCGGCATGAATAAACTCCGCGCCCATTTTTTCCAGCAGGCCGCCCATCGCCTGGTTGCGGCCGGTGGCGCGCACTTTGATGCCCTGGCGGCGCAGATATTCAACGGCGTTACGGCCTAACCCACTGGTGGCACCGGTGACCAATACCTTCATAACGGACTCTATTCTCACCCAAAATCGGAATACCGGCGGGCGCTTGCGGCGCTCCCAGCAAATAAGATGCCATTCTTCCGTGATTTCGTGCGCTATGCAATCGGAAAGCCCCGAAGCACAGCGGCAAACTGTGCGGTTGATCGACAAATGAACGCCGGTCAGCGCTGTTGGCGGTCCAGGCTCTCGGCAAGCTCGGCGATGCGCTTCGCCATGCCGCGAAAAATGAACAGGTGTGCGGGCATCATGGCGAACCAATACAGCAGCCCGCTGAAGCCGGCCGGATGCCACCAGGCGCGCACGTCCAGCGTGCGGCGATCGCCGTGATCGGTGATGCTGAAGCTCAGCCGCCCCAGCCCCGGTGCCTTCATGCCGAACAGCAGCGCCAGTTGCCGCAGCGGCTTCAGCGTGATGACTTTCCAGCCGTCGATCTCGTCGCCCAGCGCCAGGGTCGCGCGCGCCGGGCGGCCGTAGACCACCCCGTTGCCGATCATGTCGTCCATGCGAGCGCGGATCCGCCACAGAATATTGGCGTAGAAATAGCCTTCTTCGCCCCCCAGCTGCTGCACCGTTTGCCACAGGGCCTGGCTGGAGGCGGCGGTGTCCAGCGAACAACCGGCCTGTTTTGGATAGTAACCGTAGCCGGGGCGCCAGCGGGCCCGCGCCGCCGGATCGTAGCCCCAGTCGGCGGAATCGACCACCTCCTGTTCGCGCTGCAGCGTGGTGGCGACCGCCTGATCAAAGGTGTGCAGCCGCTGCGGGATCAGGGCCTGCAGCGGCCGGCCGTCGGCGGGCAGATCGTGCTTCAGCCCCTGGATCAGCGCGCGGGCGATCGGCGTCGGCACCGAGGTGATCAGGCTGATGAACCACACCGAAATCAGCCGCGTCGGCAAAGGGATCGGGATCAGCCAGCGCCGCTTGCCGCTGAGGGCGATAAAGCGTTTGAACATATCCTGATAGCTGAGGTACTCCGGCCCGGCAACGTCGAAGATGCGGTGTTCCTGCGCCGGGTGCGCCAGCAGGTCGGCCAGATAAACCAGCAGATTCTCCAGCGCCACCGGCGACGACTTCGAGCGCACCCAGCGCGGCGGCGTCAGCACCGGCAGGTTATAGACCATGTCGCGCATCACTTCGAACGCCGCTGAGCCGGGGCCGACGACGATGCCGGCGCGCAGCTCGGTCACCGGCACGCCGCTCTGGCGCAAGATCTCGCCGGTCAGGCGGCGGGCCGCCAGGTGCGGTGAGCTGTCGTCGTTCGGCTGCAGCGCGCCGAGGAAGATCACCTGTTTGACGCTGGCATTGCGCAGCGCGTCGCGCAGGTTTTCCGCCGCCTGGCGCTCCTTCTCGATAAAGTCGTCGCCGTCGCCCATCGCATGTACCAGATAGTAAAGCGTATCTATCTCCCACAGCGCCGCGCTCAGGGTTTCCGGGCGATACAGATCGGCATACAGGCAGTTGACCTGCGGCCAGTTCCGCTCCTGCAGCCACTCGATGCGCCGCGCGGCGGCGGTAATCTGGTGCCCCTGTTCGATCAGGTGCGGGATCAGGTTCTGGCCTATATAGCCGCTGGCTCCAAGAACCAGTACGCGTTGGGGTGTCATCGGGCCGCCTTGTACGGTAGAGGATTGGCTGAACGACAGGATGCCAAATTCAGGGTTTAAATGCACTTTTTGTATGGGTATAAGCCGGTTGCATACGTCGCGACGCGAGTTCACACTACGCGCCCCTTACCGAACGAAAAACCGGATGTCATGAAGCTCAATGTGATTTGTTACGCCCTGCTGGGCCTGGCGCTGATCGCCAGCCTGTTCTCGCTGCATCCGGTGTGGATGTGGTTGCTGTTGGCCAACCTGCTGACGTTTCTGATCTACGGCGGCGATAAGCTGGCGGCGCGCAAGGGGTGGCGGCGGGTGCCTGAGGCGACGCTGCTGCTGTTCGGCGCGCTGGGCGGGTGGTTGGGCGCACTGGCGGCACAGCAGCTGTTTCGCCACAAAACCCAGAAGCAGCCGTTTAAAACCTGGTTCATCCTCAGCGTGGCGCTCAACCTGGCGGCGGTGCTGGGGCTGTGGTACTGGGTTTATGGCCGCTGGATCTTCTGATTACAGCAGCAGTGGCAGGGTAGCGCTCGCGGTGGCCTGCATCGCCTGAGCGTAGGCGGGATCGCGCTGAGCCAGTTCGGCGATCATCAACTCCACCAGCAGCATGGCGCCGACCTTGGCAGGCAGGGCGCCGGCGGTCAGCGGCCCTTCCGGTTTGGCCGCCACCAGCAGCGTATCCGCCATCTTGGCCAGCGGGCTGCGTTGGGTATTGCTGACGGCGATCACGCGTGCACCGCGCCCTTTAGCCAACGTCACTGCATGCAGCACGTCCTTGGTGGAGCCGGAGCTGGAGATGACGATCAGCAGATCTCGCTCACTCAGCGAGGCGGCATTCATCGCCGCCCGGTGCATGTCGCTGAACAGCTGCGCCGGTTTGCCGAGGCGCAACAGCTTGTAGTGCAGGAAATCACCGATGATGGCGCTGGCGGCGACGCCGTAAATCTGCACCGAAGCGCAACGCTGCAGGCTGTCCGCCGCCTGTTGCAGCGCCTGCGGATCCAACAGCGCGCCGGTATCCCGCAGCGCCTGGACGCTCTCTTCCACCAAATTTTCCGCCGCGCTTTGCCGCGTCGCCGCCTCCGGCTGGCTTTGCTGCAGGCTGATGGCCAGCGCCATTTTAAATTCGGTATAGCCTTTACAGCCCAGATGGCGGCACAGCCGCGTGACGCTGGCTTCGCTGGTGGCGCTTTCACGCGCCAGTTCGGTGATGGTCAGGTAAACGGCGCGGGAGGGCTCCGCAAGAAGATAGTTGCCGAGCTTTTGCAGCGTGGGGCTGTACCCCGCCAAATCCTGCCGCAGCCGCAATAACAAGTTGCCTGTATTCATCACGTTACCTTTCTGAGTATTCCCGTTTCTATTGTGGCGGAAAGACGCCGCCGCTCGCCAGCGAAATCGACGGATTGTGAAGCCGATCATCGTTATGAATAAAATTTTCATTAAATTAATTTTAATGTGGTAAAAATTTTCATTATAAAAATGATAGCGGGGAAAAATTTATGTCAACACCAGAATTGTCACGCTCCGGCGGCTGGTTCGAAAAAGCCCAGCTGTTCGGCAAATCGTTCATGCTGCCGATCGCCGTGCTGCCGGCGGCCGGCCTGCTGCTGGGGATCGGCGGTGCGCTGTCCAATCCCAATACCGTCGAGGCGTATCCCTTCCTCGACGTCGGCTGGCTGCAAAGCGTATTTACGGTGATGGCCAGCGCCGGCGCCATCGTGTTCGCCAACCTGGCGGTTCTGTTCGCGGTCGGCGTGGCGGTGGGGTTGGCAAAAAGCGACAAGGGCACGGCGGGGCTGGCCTCGCTGATCGCCTATCTGGTAATGAACGCCACCATCAATGCGCTGTTGAAAATCAACGGCACGCTGGCCACGCAGAACGCCGGCGCGCTGGGGCAGGGAACGATTCTCGGCATCCAGACGCTGGAGACCGGGGTGTTCGGCGGGGTAGTCATCGGTCTGGTGACCTGGTATCTGCACGGCCGCTACAACAAGATAGCGCTGCCGCCGTTCCTGGGCTTTTTCGGCGGCTCGCGCTTTGTGCCGATCGTCAGCTCGCTGGCGGCGATGGCGGTCGGCGCCCTGATGACCGTGGTGTGGCCGCCTTTCCAACGGCTGATCTTCGGCATGGGCGGCCTGGTGGACGCCAGCGGCTATCTCGGCACCTTTATCTACGGCTTCGTGCTGCGCATGCTTGGGCCGTTCGGCCTGCATCACATCTTCTACCTGCCGTTCTGGACCACCGCGCTCGGCGGCAGCGAAGTGATCAACGGACAGCTGGTGGAAGGCACGCAGCGCATTTTCTTCGCCCAGTTGGCCGACCCGAATACGCAGCAGTTCTACATCGGCACGGCGCGTTTCATGTCCGGCCGCTTTATCACCATGATGTTTGGCCTGGTCGGCGCCTGCCTGGCGATGTACCAAAGCGCGCGCCCGGAGAACCGCAAGCGCGTCGGCGGGCTGCTGCTGTCGGCGGCGCTGACCTCGTTCCTGACCGGCATCACCGAACCTATCGAATTCTCGTTCCTGTTCATCGCGCCGGCGCTGTACGTGGTGCACGCGCTGTTCGACGGCCTGGCGTTTGCGATCGCGCACATTCTGCATATCACCATCGGCCAGACGTTCTCCGGCGGTTTTATCGACTTCATGCTGTTCGGCGTGTTGCAGGGCGAAGCGAAAACCCATTGGATGTATGTGCCGCTGGTCGGGGTGCCCTGGTTCTTCCTGTACTACTTCACGTTCCGTTTCCTGATCCTGCGCTTCAATTTCAAAACGCCGGGGCGCGAGGTGGAAACCGTACCGGAAGCGGTGACGACCGGCACCGAACGCTCGCAGCAGGTGCTGGCGGCGCTGGGTGGCAAAGAGAATATCGTCGAACTGGATTGTTGCGCCACGCGGCTGCGCGTGACGGTAAAACAGAGCCGGTTGCTGGACGAGGGCGGGCTGAAGGCCAGCGGCGCGCGGGCGGTGATCGTTCGCGGCAACGGCGTTCAGGTGATCTATGGCCCGCACGTGACCATCATTAAAAATGAAGTCGAGGAGTTGTTGGATTTATGACGCATTCCATTTTGCAGCAGATTAAGGGCCGGCTGGTGGTGTCTTGCCAGGCGCTGGACGACGAGCCGCTGCACAGCGATTTTATCATGGCACGCATGGCGCTGGCGGCCGAGCAAGGCGGTGCGGCGGCGATCCGCGCCAACGGCGTCGAAGACGTTAAAGCCATCATGCGCACGGTGGCGCTGCCGGTGATCGGCATTATCAAGCGCGATTATGCCGGTAGCGATGTCTATATCACGCCGACCCTGCGTGAAATCGATGAGCTGATGGCTGCGGCGCCACAGATGATTGCGCTGGACGCGACCGGCCACCCTCGGCCAGGGGCGCTGCAGCTGGCGGCGCTGGTTGCCGCGATCCGCGCCAGGTATCCCCGGCTGCTGCTGATGGCGGACATTGCCACCGTGGAAGAAGCGCAAGAGGCTGCCAGATTGGGGTTCGACTGCGTGGGCACCACGCTGCACGGCTATACCGCCGAAAGCCGGGGCGCCCGACTGGCGGAGGACGATTTCGGCTTTCTGCGTGCGGTGCTGGCGGCGGTGTCGGTGCCGGTCATCGCCGAGGGCAATGTCGAAACGCCGGCGATGGCCGCACGCTGCCTGGCGCTGGGGGCACATGCGGTCGTGGTGGGCGGCGCCATTACGCGCCCGCAGCAGATCACCCGCCGTTTTGTCGAGGCCATCGGCGGGCGGTGAAGGGCTCCCCGGCGCGCCGGGGAGGAGGGATCAGGCGTGCTGTTGGAGGAATTCCCGCCACAGCTCGACCACCCGCTGCAGATCCTGACGGCTGACGTCGAGGTGGGTCAGAATGCGCGTCAGCGGGCCGCTGCTGATCAGCACGCCGCGTTCGCGCATCCACGGGCCGAATTTGGCCGCCAGCGCCGGTGATTGGCGCAGGTACAGCACGTTGGTCTGTGCGCCGGGTTCGGCAACCTCCACGCCGATCTGCCGCAGCTGTTGCTCCAGCCAGACCGCGTTGTCATGGTCTTCGCGCAACCGCGCGACGTTATGCTCCAAAGCGTAAAGACCGGCCGCCGCCAGGATGCCGGCCTGACGCAGCCCGCCGCCGGTCATCTTGCGCCAGCGCAGCGCGCGCTGAATGAAGGCCTCGCTGCCGCACAGCAGCGATCCGACCGGCGCGCCCAGTCCTTTCGACAGGCAAATGGTGAAGGTGTCGCAGTATTGCACGATCTCTTTCAGCGGCAGGTTCAACGCCACGGCGGCGTTGAAGATGCGCGCGCCGTCGATATGCAGCGCCAGCTGCCGCTCGCGGGTAAACTGCCACGCCTGCTGCAGGTAGGCCTGCGGCAGAACTCGGCCGCTGATGGTGTTTTCCAGGCTCAGCAGCCGGGTGCGGGCGAAGTGGATATCGTCGGGTTTGATGGCGGCGGCGAGCTTGTCCAGCGGCAGCGTGCCGTCCGCGTCGGCCTCGATCGGCTGCGGCTGGATGCTGCCCAGCACCGCCGCGCCGCCGGCCTCGTATTTATAGTTGTGTGCCTGTTGGCCGACCAGATACTCGTCGCCGCGCTGGCAGTGGCTCAGCAGTGCCACCAGGTTGGCCTGGGTGCCGCTGGGCAAAAACAGCGCCGCTTCTTTGCCTGACAGGCGTACCGCCTCGGCCTCCAGCGCGTTGACCGTCGGGTCATCGCCGTAGACGTCGTCGCCGACCTCTGCCTGAGCCATCGCCTGGCGCATGGCGGCGCTGGGGCGGGTGACGGTGTCGCTGCGTAGATCGATAAGCATAGGGTTCCTGGAATGTAAGGGAGAGGAAAAGGGTACATGGCATCATATACCCTTATTTTACCGGGGGCAGCTTGCTTAGCGCAGCCAGTTGGTCTTCGCCAGCTCGACCACTTCGTCGCCGCGGCCGTTGATGATGGCGCGCAGCATGTACAGGCTGAAGCCTTTCGCCTGTTCGAACTTGATCTGCGGCGGCATCGCCAGCTCTTGCTTGGCGGTGACCACGTCCAGCAACGCCGGGCCGGGGTGCGCCAACATCTCCTGCAGCGCGCCATCCAGATCCGAGGCTTTTTCCACGCGGATGCCCTTGATGCCAGCGGCGTTGGCGATCGCCGCGAAGTCCGGGTTATGCAGGTCGGTGCCGTCGGTCAGATAGCCGCCGGCCTTCATCTCCATCGCCACGAACCCCAGCACGCTGTTGTTGAACACCACGATTTTCACCGGCAGCTTGAGTTGCGCCAGCGACAGGAAATCCCCCATCAGCATGGTGAAGCCGCCGTCGCCGCACATGGCGATCACCTGTTTATCCGGCGCGGTAGCCTGGACGCCGATAGCCTGCGGCATGGCGTTGGCCATCGAACCGTGGTTGAACGAACCGAGCAGGCGACGCTTGCCGTTCATTTTCACGTAGCGAGCGGCCCACACCGTCGGCGTGCCGACGTCGCAGGTGAAGATGGCATCGTCGCTGGCGTACTGGCTGAGCTGTTGCGCCAGATACTGCGGGTGGATCGGCTGGTCGTCGTTGGCGGTCGCCAGCCCGTCGAGATCCTTGCGCGCGTTGCGGTAATGCTCCAGCGCCTTGTCGAGGAACGCCCGGTCGCGCTTGGGCTCCAGCTGCGGCAGCAGGGCGGTGAGGGTGGTGTGGATATCGCCCACCAGCGCCATGTTGACCGGGCAGTGCGCGCCGATGCTGCCGGGGTTGATGTCGATTTGAATGATGTTGGCGTTGGTGGGGTAGAACGCGCGGTAGGGGAACTGGGTGCCGAGCAGCACCAGCGTGTCGGCGTTCATCATCGCGTGATAGCCGGAGGAGAAGCCGATCAGCCCGGTCATGCCGACGCTGTAGGGGTTATCCCATTCGATATGCTCCTTGCCGCGCAGCGCGTGTACCACCGGCGCCTGCAGCAGCTCGGCCAGCTTGACCACCTCATCGTGCGCGCCGGCGCAGCCGCTGCCGCACATCAGGGTGATGTTCTTCGCCTTGTTCAGCGTCTCCGCCAGCTTGTTCAGCTCGCTCATCGGCGGCTGCACCAGCGGCAGCGCCGGGGTATGCCAGGTCAGGGTCGCGTCTTCCGGTGCCATGCGCAGCGCCACGTCGCCCGGCAAGACCACCACCGAGACGCCGCGGTTGAGGATCGCCTTGCGCATGGCGATCTCCAGCACGCGCGGCAGCTGTTCCGGGTTGGAAACCAGCTCGCAATAGTGGCTGCATTCGCGGAACAGCTCCTGCGGATGCGTTTCCTGGAAGTAGCCGCTGCCGATTTCGCTGGAAGGAATGTGTGCGGCGATCGCCAGCACCGGCACATGGTTGCGGTGGCAGTCGAACAGCCCGTTGATCAGATGCAGGTTGCCGGGGCCGCAGGAACCGGCGCACACCGCCAACTGGCCGGTGAGCTGGGCTTCGGCGCCGGCGGCGAAGGCGGCCACCTCTTCATGGCGGGTGCCCAGCCATTCGATGGTGCCCATGCGGTGCAGGCTGTCGCTAAGGCCGTTGAGCGAATCGCCGGTCACGCCCCAAATGCGTTTTACGCCGGCTTGATCCAGCGTTTTGGCGATCAGTGTGGCTACGGTTTGCTTCATGGTTCCCCCAAACATGGTTTGAAAAACGATGTGTACTCGATCCGGTGAGTGGCAGCAGAACAACTGCAAGCATAGCTTACCGGCTGTGGACGAGATGCGGTCAGGAAGGGTAAAGAGCGTAGGACGGAGGAAAGTGTAACCGGGCGGGGATGAGGGAACTTGCCGATAAATGCCCCATCGCGGCGATGGGGCCTGGGGATCATGCCAGCGTGACGTCGCCCTGCAGCTGGCAACTGCAGGCCAGCACGTAGCCTTGCGCTACCTCTTCCTCGCTCAGCGTCATGGTGCTGGTGGTGGTGTAGTCGCCCTCGAGGATGCGGGTTTTGCACGAGCCGCACACCCCGGCGCGGCAGGCGGCGTTGACCGGCAGGGCATTGGCCTCCATCGCCGCCAGCAGCGTGCTGCCGACCGGCACGCGGAATTCGCGCAGCGGGCGGGCGGCGCGCAGCGTCAGCCCTTCAGTGGTATCGGCCTGCGTCGCCGGCGTGTGGAACTGCTCTTTATGGAAACGCTCGGCCGGCACGCCGAGCCGGCGGCACAGCTGCTCCACGTGGTCCATGTAGGGCGCAGGGCCGCAGGTCATCACCGTGCGTTCGACGATATCCGGCGCCGCCTGCCGCAGCGTCTGTTCATCGATGCGGCCGCTGAGATAGCCGGGTTGCAGATCCCGCTCGGCCATCAGCGTCAGGCGCAGCTGCGGATGGGCGGCGCACAGCGTGCGCCATTGATCGGCGAAAATCGTGTCGGCGGGGCTGCGCACGTTAAAGATCACGGCGATATCGCAGGCCGGACGGTTGGCGGTCAGCCAGCGGCACATCGAGACGATCGGCGTCACGCCGCAGCCGGCGGCCAGCATCAGATAACGATCGGCCGGGTGGCGCTCGCAGCTGAACTCGCCCTGCGCATCGGACAGCCACAGCGTGTTGCCGGGCTTGACCTCTTGCGTCAGCCAGCGCGACCCGACGCCGTCCGGCAGGCAGCGCACGCTGATGCTGAGAAAGCGGCTCTGGCCGGGCGAGGAGGAGAGCGTATAGGCGCGCAGCGTCTCCTCGCTGTTGCGGATGCTGACCAGCGCAAACTGGCCCGCCTGATAGGGATAGAAAACGTCGCAGATCAGGTTCAGCGTCCAGACGTCGGCGGTTTCACGCCGGATGGAATGTACCTGCATGCGGTTCGGGCAAAGCGGAGTGGGTTGAGTCATCGGGGCACCTCAAAAAGCAAAGGGGCCGGCGCAGGCGGCCCCATAACATAACGGTATCAGGCGAGCAGCGCGTTGATATCCTGCTCGACGGTGGTGATCGGACGCAGGCCGAATTTCTCGTTGAGGACCGCCATCAGGTTGTCGGTCAGGAAGCCCGGCGCGGTCGGGCCGGTGACGATGTTTTTCACCCCCAGCGACAACAGCGTCAGCAGAATGACGATCGCCTTCTGTTCAAACCACGACAGCACCAGGCTGAGCGGCAGTTCGTTGACGCTGCAGCCGAGCGTGTCCGCCAGCTTGACCGCCAGCATGATGGCGGAGTAGGCGTCGTTGCACTGGCCGACGTCCAGCAGGCGCGGCAGCCCTTCCAGCGTGCCGAAGTCCAGCTTGTTGAAACGGTACTTGCCGCAGGCCAGCGTCATGATCAGGCAGTCTTGCGGCACGCTGCGGGCGAAGTCGGTGAAGTAGCTGCGCTCGTCGCGGCTACCGTCGCAGCCGCCGACCAGGAAGACGTGGCGCAGTTTTTTCTGCGACACCAGATCGATCACCGTGTCGGCGGCGTTCAGCAGCGTCTGGCGGCCGAAGCCGACGGTGATCAGATGTTCGATCTCGGTGTAAGGGAAGCCGTTCATGCCCTGCGCCTGGCGGATCACGGCGCCGAAGTCGTCGCCTTCCAGATGGTTGACGCCCGGCCAGCCGACGATGCTGCGGGTCCAGATGCGATCGCCGTAGTTGCCGACGTTCGGATCGATGATGCAGTTGGAGGTCATCACGATCGGGCCGGGGAATTTGGCGAATTCCGTCTGCTGGTTCTGCCAGCCGCTGCCGTAGTTGCCCACCAGGTGCTTGAATTTTTTCAGTTCCGGATAGCCGTGCGCCGGCAGCATTTCGCCGTGGGTGTAGACGTTGACGTTTTGCCCTTCGGTTTGTTCGAGCAGCATGCGCAGATCTTTCAGATCGTGGCCGGAGATCAGAATGGCTTTCCCGGCCACCGGGCGCACGTTGACCGCGCTGGGCTGCGGATCGCCGTAGGCCTGGGTTTCACCGCGATCGAGGATCGCCATCACGTTGAAGTTCATCTTGCCGATGCCCATGGCGTTGTTCAGCAGGGTGTCGACGTCGCGCGGCCGGGTGCCGAGCCAGGCCATAAAGGCGTGGTAGTCGGCATAGAGCTGCTCGTCGAACTGGCCGAGCACGTGCGCGTGTTCCATATAGGCCGCCGCGCCTTTCAGGCCGTACAGGCACAGCATGCGCAACCCGTGGACGTCGTCGCCTACCTCGGCCTTGTCGCTGTTGAGGGCAAACTGCGCCGCCTGTTGCAGCAGCGCAGGCATATCGTCACCGGCCAGCTGCAGCGCCGCCATGGGGTGATCGACGCGCACGCCGGCGTCCAGCAGCCGGCAACGGGCAGCCAGCGAATCGCGCAGCAGCAGGGTTTCCCGCGCGTAACCGATGATGCGCTGGGAGTCGAAGTTGACGTTGGTCAAGGTGGAGAAGAAGGCGCGCGGGGCGAAGCTGTCGATTTCGTGGTCGACGATGCCCAGCGAACGCGCCTGCAGCGCCCAGGCGGAGAGGCCCTGCAGCGCCGCCACCAGCAGATCCTGCAGATCGGAGGTTTCCGCCGTTTTGCCGCACATGCCCTGAGCATACGCGCAGCCGTTGCCTGCCGGAGTACGGATGGTTTGTTCACATTGCACACAGAACATAGTCGCTTCCTTTTATTTTTAAAGTTGCATTTGTAATGCTTGTTTAAAAGCATAGATCGGCGATCGGGGTTGCAAAAGGCTTTTGTGCGACTACTGCGGGCAAGTTTGATTTAGCGCAATTTTGCCGTGCGGATGGGAATTATTACGCTTTGGGGGCCGGGCGGCCCCCAGGGGGAAGGATCAGGAGAACAGGGCGATCAGCACCGGCGCCAGCAGGCTCAGCAGGAAGCCATGCACGATGGCAGGGGGCACCATGTCCAGCCCGCCGCTGCGCTGCAGCACCGGCAGGGTGAAATCCATCGAGGTTGCGCCGCACAGGCCGAGGGCGGTGGAGCGGCTGCGGCGCACCAGCGTCGGGATCAGCATGATCGCCACCAGCTCGCGCGCCAGATCGTTGAAGAACGCGGCGCTGCCCATCACCGGGCCGTAGGCGTCGGTGATCAGAATGCCGGACAGCGAATACCAGCCGAAGCCGGAGGCCATCGCCAGCCCGGCCTTGACCGGCAGCCCCAGCAGCTGCGCCGCCAGCGCGCCGCCGGCCAGCGACGCGACGGTCACCACCAGCGCCACCAGCGTGCCGCGGCGGTTGAGCACGATCTGGCGCAGCGTCATGCCGCTGTTGCGCAGCTGAATGCCGACCAACAGCAGCAGGAAGATCAGCGCATATTCACTGCCTTTATGGGCGAACTGCAGCCATTGCCACTGCGTCAGGCCGAGCAGGAAGCCGCCGAGCACCACGCCGCACAGCTTGAGCGACTCCAGCGCCATGTGCACGCGCGAAGGCAGCTTTTCCTGTTTATGGCTGCTGCGCCACGGCATGCGCCGTTCCAGCAGCGCCAGCAACAGCAGATTGGCGCAGAGAATGCAGAAGAAGAACACCGCGCTGTACTGGAAGATCAGCACCAGGTTGCTGCTGAGATCTTCCATGAACGCCAGGCTTATACCCATGAAAAACAGGATCACGTACACCATCCAGCTCAGCAGCCGGTTGATCAGCACCAGCAGCGGGCGATGGCGTAAGGGAATGAGGTAACCGACAATCAGCGGTAACAGAATAATCAACAGTCCTGAGTACATGGTGCAGCTTGTGTCCTTGAGTTTTGAAGCGCGCCGAACGGCGGCGAGGAGCACACGCTAACCAAAAGCCCGGCCGGAGTAAAGCGGCAGATTTGACGTTGGCCGCTTGACCTGCAAGGGGTTTTTTGACCATGCTCTGTGAAGGTCACCTCATTGAAGAGGCGACGGCGCGCACGGGAGGCGGCGGATGTTCTTGGAGCGTATCGAAATTGTAGGTTTTCGCGGCATTAATCGGCTGTCCCTGATGCTGGACGACAACACGCTGTTGCTCGGCGAAAACGCCTGGGGTAAATCCAGCCTGCTGGATGCGCTGACGCTGCTGCTGGCGCCGGAGCAGAAGCTGTATCGGTTTGAAGCGCACGACTTTCATTTCCCCCCCGGTGAAGAATCGGCCAAAGAGCGCCACCTGCAGGTGGTGTTCACCTTCTGCGAAAAAGACATCGGCCATGCGCACCTGCCGCGCTATCGCCACCTGACGCCGCTGTGGGTCAAGGGCGAGGATGGCCTGAGCCGCATTCATTACCGCTGCGAGGGCGAGCTGGCCGACGACGGCACGGTGTGCACCTGGCGCGGTTTTCTCGATGCTGACGGCAACGCCTTTCAACTGCACCATATCGAACAGCTGGCCCACGCCATTATCCGCATCCACCCGGTATTGCGCCTGCGCGACGCGCGCTTTATTCGTCGCCTGCGCCCCAGCAGCCTCGGCGATGAACGCAAACCCGATACCCAGGCGCTGGCGCAGCAGTTGGATCAGCTGACGCGCGAGCTGGTGCGCAATCCGCAGAAGCTGACCAACGGCGAGCTGCGTCAGGGCCTGGCGGCCATGCAGCAGCTGCTGGAGCACTATTTTGCCGAGCAGAGTTCGCAGGTGGCGCGGCCGCGCCGCCGCGGCGGCGAACCGGAGCAGGATGCCTGGCGCGCGCTGGACGGCATCAACCGCATGGTGGCCGAACCGAACAGCCGCAGCATGCGCCTGATCCTGCTCGGGATGTTTTCCACCCTGCTGCAGGCCAAGGGCGACGTCAAGCTGGATCCTCATGCCCGGCCGCTGCTGCTGGTGGAAGACCCGGAAACTCGCCTGCACCCGATCATGCTGTCGGTGGCCTGGGGGCTGCTCAATCAGCTGCCGCTGCAGCGCATCACCACCACCAACTCCAGCGAACTGGTGTCGCTGGTGCCGGTGGAGCACGTCTGCCGGCTGGTGCGCGAGTCGGGGCGGGTCGCGACCTACCGTCTCGGGCCGCGCGGGCTGAGCGCCGAAGATGGGCGGCGCATCGCGTTTCACATCCGTTTTAACCGGCCGTCGTCGCTGTTCGCCCGCTGCTGGCTGCTGGTGGAAGGCGAGACTGAAGTGTGGCTGCTGAACGAGCTGGCGCGCCAGTGCGGCTACCATTTCGAGGCGGAAGGGGTGCGGGTCATCGAATTCGCCCAGTGCGGCCTGAAGCCGCTGCTGCGCTTTGCCCGCCGCATGGGCATCGAGTGGCATGCGCTGGTGGACGGCGACGAGGCGGGCAAAAAGTACGCCAATACTGTGCGCAGCCTGCTGGACAATCATGAAGACAACGAGCGCGATCGGCTGACCGCGCTGCCGGCACCGGATATGGAGCACTTCATGTTCCGCGAAGGGTTTGGCCCGGTCTATCACCGGATGGCGTCGGTGCCGCTCAACGCGCAGATGCCGGTGCGCAAGGTGATCCTGAAAGCGGTCCACCACTCGTCGAAGCCGGATCTGGCGATCGAGGTCGCGATGCAGGCCGGTGAATGGGGCACGGACTCGGTACCGCCGCTGCTGAAGAAAATGTTCTCACGGGTAATCTGGCTGGCGCGCGGCCGGGCGGACTGACGGCCCGCCGGGCGTTATCGGGCGCAGAAATGCGCCGCCAATCCTTGTTCCAGCTCGTCCAGCAGCTGATAGCGGCGGCGATACTCGGCGCGCTTCTTGCTGGCAATCTCTTCGATCGGCTTGCGAGCGATGCGTTCAGGCAGCAGGAAATAGCCGCTGTCGAGCGGTTTGGCACCCATCGACAGCCAGAACTGATCGTAATCGGCGTGCAGTTTGTCCTTCTTCTTGCTCTGGTAACGCCAGTTTTGATAGATATGGGTGGCGTTGCCGACCGCCACGATCTGGCGGATGCCGAGGTGCCGCGCCAGCGTGCAGATGCCTTCCAGCACCAGCCGTTTGGGGAACAGGCCGTGACACTCTTTGGTGGTGTGCTGGATTTCGGCGTGCGGCACCTCATGGTTTGCGCCCTGCAGGCCGCCGATAAACAGCGTCGGTTGCTGCTGATAATGCATCAGCGCAAAGGTGATCTCCGCCAGCATCACGCCGTTGGCGTTGCGCAGCAGCAGCGTGGCTTCCCCTTCCTTATTCAGTTTGTCGATCGCCGCCAGTTCCAGCGCGATCGGCGCTTCGTTTTTGCCCATCGCGCTGGCTAGCAGGAAAGGCTGCGGGCCGAGGTGGCCGAGGCGCATCTTCAGCGGCATGCGCTGCACGATGAGATCGTAATGATCGCGCAGGGCGAACAGGCATTCGATCTTGTTCATGTTGGCTGCCAGGTAGGGGCGATGCAGTTTGCACGGCAGGTTCGGCTGCGCGCTCAGGATCTCCTCCAGCAGCGGGTTGCTGGCCAGGGTGCTGAGCAGGCCGCTGGTAGTGCGCCAGTTGAGCAGCGAACGGCCGAGAAACTTCAGGCGAAACGAGGTTTTTTTCCAGGCGTTGCTCGGTGCCTTTTCGCCATTGATCAGCGCCGTCATCAGTTGCCAGCCGTTAAGCGGCCGGGCGGAGGCGAGTGGGTAGCTGAGCTGTGACATGATGAAATCCTTGGCTGTATTGAATGGCGCTATTTCATCAAGGCTTCACTAAACGGGAGTTCAATGCTGAACTGTAACCAGGCGTGTCTCCACATTGTGTTGAGCTAAGGTTTAGTTATTCCCTACGGTGCGTGCTAATTTAGCTCCGCCGCCGCAATGGGCGGTTGATATTCACAAGCACAGGCAGGTCAATTTTGACAGGGTTTAAAGGACATAAACGCCGCTGGATACTCGTTCTGGCGGTCATTGCGGCGCTTGCCGCGGCGGCCGTTTGGCACTTTCGCCATCCGGCGCCAACCGATTTCAAAACGGTAAAGGCCACCCAGCGCGATCTGCAGCAGAACGTGTTGGCGACCGGCCAGCTGGACGCGGTGCGCAAGGTCGACGTCGGCGCGCAGGTCAGCGGACAGCTGGAAAAGCTGTATGTCGAGATCGGCGACAAGGTGAAGAAAGGCCAGTTGCTGGGGGTTATCGATCCGCAACAGGCGCAGAACAGCATCCGCGAAGGCGAGGCGACGCTGCGTGAACTGCATGCGCAACTGCTGCAGGCGCAGGCCGAGCAGCAGCTGGCGGCGGTCACGCTGCAGCGCAACCAGGCGCTGGCCAAGCTACAGGCGGTGTCGCGCCAGGATCTGGATCAGACGGCGACGCAGCTGGCGGTGAAGAAAGCGCAGGTGGGCACCATCAATGCGCAGATCGCGCGGAACCAGGCCAGCCTGGATACCGCCAAGATCAACCTGGCCTATACCCGCATTGAGGCGCCGATGGACGGCGACGTGGTGCAGATCACCACGCTGCAGGGCCAGACGGTGATCGCGGCGCAACAGGCGCCGAACATTCTGACGCTGGCGGATCTCGGTACCATGCTGGTGAAGGCGCAGGTGTCGGAGGCCGACGTCATTAACCTCAAGCCGGGTCAGAAGGCCTGGTTCACGGTGTTGGGTGATCCGACCCGGCGCTTCGACGGCGTGCTGAAAGACATTCAGCCGACGCCGGAAAAGGTCAACAACGCCATCTTCTATTATGCACGTTTCGAAGTGCCCAACCCGGAAAGGCTGTTGCGCTTGCAAATGACGGCGCAGGTGCATATCCAGCTGGCCGGCGTCGAGCAGGCGCTGGTGATCCCGCTGGCGGCGCTGGGCGATCAGATCGCCGACAATCGCTACCACGTCTCGGTGCTGAAGCAGGGCAAGGAAGAGAAGCGCGAGGTGGCTATCGGCCTGCGTAACAATATCGACGTACAGATCCTCAGCGGCCTCGAGGCGGGCGATGAGGTGATCGTCAGCCGCGGCGGCGTGGAGGCCGGCTGATGGCGGCGCTGTTGCAGCTGAGCGGCATTCGCCGCAGCTACCGTTCCGGCGAGCAGACGGTGGAGGTGCTGAAGGGGATCAGCCTGAGCATCGACGCCGGTGAAATGGTGGCAATCATGGGGGCCTCCGGCTCCGGAAAATCGACGCTGATGAACATTCTCGGCTGTCTGGACAAGCCGAGCGCCGGCGTGTACCGGGTGGCCGGGCAGGATGTGGCGACGCTGAGCGACGATGCGCTGGCGCAGCTGCGGCGCGAGCATTTCGGTTTTATCTTTCAGCGCTATCATCTGCTGCCGCACCTGAGCGCGGCGCACAACGTCGAAGTGCCGGCGGTGTACGCGGGGCTGGGCAAAGCGGCGCGGCGCGAACGGGCGGTGGCGCTGTTGCGGCGTCTGGGGCTGGGGGAGCGCGTCAACTACCGGCCGAGCCAGCTTTCCGGCGGCCAGCAGCAGCGCGTCAGCATCGCCCGCGCCCTGATGAACGGCGGGCAGGTGATCCTGGCGGATGAACCGACCGGCGCGCTCGACAGCCACTCCGGCGAAGAGGTGATGGCGATCCTCAAACAGCTGTGCGCCCAGGGCCACACGGTGATCCTGGTGACCCACGATCCGGCGGTAGCGCGCCAGGCGGAGCGGATCATCGAGATCCGCGACGGCGAGATCATCGCCGATTCGCGCCCGGCACCGCAGGAGAATGCGCAGGCCAAGCCGCTGGCGCTGGCCACTGCGGCACCTTCCTGGCGGCAGGTGGGCGGCCGTTTCCGCGAGGCGCTGGTGATGGCCTGGCGTGCGATGGCGGCCAACAAGATGCGCACCGCGCTGACCATGCTCGGCATCATTATCGGCATCGCCTCGGTGGTGTCGATCCTGGTGATCGGCGATGCCGCCAAGCAGATGGTGCTGGCGGACATTAAATCCATCGGCACCAACACCGTCGATATCTATCCCGGCAAGGACTTCGGCGATGACGATCCGACCTACCGACAATCGTTGAAATACGGCGATCTCGATGCGCTGCGCGAACAGCCTTACATCAGCGCGCTGTCGCCGAGCATCAGCAGCAGCATGCGGCTGCGCTTGGGCAACGTCGACGCGGCGGCCAACGTCAACGGCGTCAGCGAGCAGTTCTTCCGCGTGTACGGCATGAGCTTTACCCAGGGCGTCGGCATCGATCCGCTGCAGGTGCAGTCGCAGGCGCAGACGGTGGTGATCGACGCCAATACCCAGCGGCGGCTGTTCCCGCACCAGAAGAACGTGGTGGGCGAGGTGATCCTGGTAGGCAACATGCCGGCGACGGTGGTCGGCGTGGCCAAGGAGAAGCAGTCGATGTTCGGCAGCAGCAAGACGCTGAACGTGTGGGTACCTTACAGCACCATGGCCAACCGGCTGATGGGCAACAATTATTTTGACTCGATCACCGTGCGCATCCGCGACGGCTACGACAGCAAGGAAGCGGAACAGCAGCTGTCGCGCCTGTTGACGCTGCGTCACGGCAAGAAGGACTTCTTCACCTATAACATGGACAGCCTGGTGCAAACCGCTGAGAAAACCACCCGCACGCTGCAGCTGTTCCTGACGCTGGTGGCGGTGATTTCGCTGGTGGTCGGCGGTATCGGCGTGATGAACATCATGCTGGTGTCGGTGACCGAACGCACGCGCGAGATCGGCATCCGCATGGCGGTGGGCGCCCGTTCCGGCGACGTGTTGCAGCAGTTCCTGATCGAGGCGGTGCTGGTCTGCCTGGTGGGGGGCGCACTGGGGATTACGCTGTCGTTCGCCATCGGCCTGGCGGTGCAGCTGGTATTGCCGGGCTGGCAGATCAGCTTCCCGCCGGCGGCGTTGCTGAGCGCGTTCCTCTGTTCCACCGGCATCGGCGTGGTGTTCGGCTACCTGCCGGCGCGCAATGCCGCGCGGCTGAATCCGATCGATGCGCTGGCGCGCGAGTAAGTAAAAGGCATAAAAAATGCCAGTCACACGGCGGCTGGCATTTTTATCGCAGTCACGGTCAATGCAGCGCGACGCTGCCGGAAGCGTTTAGGACAGCGCCTCGCTTTCCACCGGCACAATAAGGCTGGCATGGTTCCCTTTTGGCCCTTGATGCACGTCGAAGCTGACCTGCTGGCCCGCCTTCAACGTTCTGTAACCATCCATCTTGATGGTGGAATAATGCGCGAAAATATCTTCGCCACCGCCGGCTGGGCAGATGAAGCCAAAGCCTTTGGCGTTGTTAAACCATTTAACAGTACCCGTCTCCATGCTTTTACATCCCTCGCAACGCTATTTTAAGTGAGATGAATAACTGAATTCGCACCCGCCGTGGGCGGGTAGCAGGGTGGACAAGGGGTGGTTAAAAGACCACCAGCCACGAATTTACACTCTAGAGCAAATGATCGGGGCGTCAAGGGATCGGCTTTTGTCGGCGGGGAGCAGTTCACCAAAGTTTGAAGCAGGTAACGCTATTGCCACGGTTCAGTCACAATTGGCCCGTTTTTTTGCGCACGTTACAGTGCGGCGGGACGAGGCCGAAGATGATAAAATAGTAACTATCCCCACTTTGAATAACCGAAACCTGCCCCCATATCAGAGGGCAGAGCAGAGAAGATGAGCAGCGATGGGCAATAACAATGATTGGCTAAATTTTGAACACTTGGCCGAAGAAAAACAAATCGATGCGGTAAAACCGCCGTCTATGTATAAAGTTATACTTAACAACGACGATTACACACCGATGGAATTTGTGATTGACGTTCTGCAAAAGTTCTTTTCTTATGATATTGAACGCGCAACGCAACTGATGCTCACGGTCCACTATCAAGGCAAGGCGATCTGTGGTGTTTTTACCGCCGAGGTGGCGGAAACCAAAGTCGTCCATGTGAACCGGTACGCAAGGGAGAACGAGCATCCGTTGCTTTGTACGCTGGAAAAAGCCTGAATAAGGCAATCTATTGGGGAGGTGCTTATGCTCAATCAAGAACTGGAACTCAGTCTCAACATGGCTTTCGCCAGGGCGCGTGAGCACAGACACGAGTTTATGACCGTGGAGCACCTGTTGCTGGCGTTGCTGAGCAACCCTGCCGCGCGAGAAGCGCTTGAGGCATGTACGGTGGATCTGGCCGCGTTGCGCCAGGAGCTGGAAGCCTTCATCGAACAAACCACACCGACGCTGCCGGCCGGCGAAGAAGAGCGCGACACTCAGCCGACGCTCAGCTTCCAGCGCGTGCTGCAGCGCGCGGTCTTCCATGTGCAATCTTCCGGCCGCAGCGAAGTGTCCGGCGCCAACGTGTTGGTGGCCATCTTCAGCGAGCAGGAGTCGCAGGCGGCCTATCTGCTGCGCAAACACGACGTCAGCCGTCTCGACGTGGTGAACTTCATTTCACATGGCACGCGTAAAGACGAGCCGGGCCAAGCGCCGAATGCGGAAAACCCGGTGAACGAAGAGCAGTCCGGAGGGGAAGACCGTATGGAAAACTTCACCACCAACCTCAATCAGTTGGCCCGTGTGGGCGGCATCGATCCGTTGATCGGCCGCGATCGTGAGCTGGAGCGCGCGATTCAGGTGCTGTGCCGCCGTCGTAAAAACAACCCGCTGCTGGTCGGCGAATCCGGCGTCGGCAAGACTGCCATCGCCGAGGGCCTGGCCTGGCGTATCGTGCAGGGCGACGTGCCGGAAGTGATGGCGGACTGCACGCTGTATTCGCTGGATATCGGCTCACTGCTGGCCGGCACCAAATACCGCGGCGACTTCGAGAAGCGCTTCAAGGCGCTGCTCAAACAGCTGGAACAGGATCAGAACAGCATCCTGTTCATCGATGAAATTCACACCATCATCGGCGCCGGTGCGGCTTCCGGTGGGCAGGTGGATGCCGCCAACCTGATCAAACCGCTGCTGTCGAGCGGCAAGATCCGGGTGATCGGCTCGACCACCTACCAGGAGTTCAGCAACATCTTCGAAAAGGATCGCGCTCTGGCGCGCCGTTTCCAGAAGATCGATATCACTGAACCGACGGCGGAAGAGACCGTTCAGATCATCAACGGCCTGAAGACCAAGTATGAAGCGCACCACGACGTGCGTTATACCGCCAAGGCGATCCGCGCCGCGGTGGAGCTGTCGGTGAAATACATCAACGATCGTCATCTGCCGGACAAGGCGATCGACGTGATTGACGAGGCGGGCGCCCGCAGCCGGTTGATACCGGCCAGCAAGCGCAAGAAAACCGTCAACGTGGCCGATATCGAATCCGTGGTGGCGCGCATCGCTCGCATCCCGGAGAAAACCGTGTCGGCCAGCGATCGCGATGTGCTGAGAAACCTGGGCGATCGCCTGAAGATGCTGGTGTTCGGCCAGGATCAGGCGATCGAAGCGCTGACGGAAGCCATCAAGATGAGCCGCGCCGGTTTGGGCCACGAGCGCAAGCCGGTCGGTTCCTTCCTGTTCGCCGGGCCGACCGGGGTCGGGAAAACCGAGGTCACCGTACAGTTGGCCAAGGCGATGGATATCGAGCTGCTGCGTTTCGACATGTCCGAGTACATGGAGCGGCATACCGTCAGCCGTCTGATCGGCGCGCCTCCGGGCTATGTCGGTTACGATCAGGGCGGGCTGCTGACCGATGCGGTGATCAAGCATCCGCATGCGGTGGTGCTGCTCGATGAGATCGAGAAGGCGCATCCGGACGTGTTCAACCTGCTGCTGCAGGTGATGGACAACGGGACGCTGACCGACAACAACGGCCGCAAGGCGGACTTCCGCAACGTGATCCTGGTGATGACCACCAACGCCGGGGTGCGGGAAACCGAACGCAAATCGATCGGCCTGGTGCAGCAGGACAACAGCACCGACGCGATGGAAGAGATCAAGAAGGTGTTTACGCCGGAATTCCGCAACCGTCTGGACAACATCATCTGGTTCAACCATCTGTCTACCGAGGTGATCCAGCAGGTGGTCGACAAGTTTATCGTCGAACTGCAGGCGCAGCTGGATGCGAAGGGCGTCTCGCTGGAAGTGAGCGACGAAGCGCGCGACTGGCTGTCGGTGAAAGGCTACGACCGTGCGATGGGGGCTCGTCCGATGGCGCGTGTCATGCAGGAGAACCTGAAGAAACCGTTAGCTAACGAACTGCTGTTCGGCTCGCTGGTGGACGGCGGTTCCGTGAAGGTCGAACTGGACAAGGACAAGAAACAGCTGACCTACCACTTCCTCAGCGCCGCCAAGCGCAAGGCGGACGAGGGCGCGGTGCACTAAGGCCGCCTTCAGGCAAAGAAAAAGCGATGCTTCGGCATCGCTTTTTTTATGGGTGAGATTCACCGTACAACAGAAACGATTGAGCCCTCTCAGTTTACCTGCGCACCTGCAACCCGTTGTATAACGTCGCTGCGGGGGTAAACGGAAAGGGCTCCCGAGGGATTACATCCTCGATGCCGCCAGCATGTGGCGCGCGGTGAGCCGATTAACGGCTACGGAAGACAATGCGGCCTTTGCTCAGGTCGTACGGGGTCAGCTCTACAGTGACTTTGTCGCCCGTCAGGATGCGGATATAGTTTTTACGCATTTTACCGGAGATGTGTGCGGTTACCACGTGCCCGTTTTCCAATTCAACGCGGAACATGGTGTTCGGCAGCGTATCAAGAACGGTGCCCTGCATTTCAATATTGTCTTCTTTGGCCATCGAATCCTCTAGGTCTAACTACCTTAGTTTTTAACCGGCAAGATAATGCCGAAAAACCCCCATTATGTAAAGATGTGTCGGTGAACATTGCACCGTTTCCATCAATTAGTTTACTGGAGAGGGCGGTTCAACCGGCTGTGGGGATATGACTTGCTGCTCCCAGCACGCCGGCGCCAAAGGCCGCCGTTGAAGGGTGCTGAGCTGCTGCAAAAATTGACGGCGCGGAATTTCACGCGCGCCAAGGCGGGCAGTGTGAGCGTTCAGCACCTGGCAGTCAATCAATTCCCCGCCATAAGCGGCAAAATGGCGGCAAAAAGCCATCAATGCGCATTTTGAGGCGTTGGTGACGCGGCTGAACATCGATTCGCCGCAGAACAACGCGCCCTGCGCCACGCCGTACATGCCGCCGACCAGTTGATCATCCTGCCATACCTCCACCGAGTGCGCGTAGCCGAGGCGGTGCAGATGCTGATAGGCGCGCTGTACCTCCGGGCCGATCCAGGTGCCTTCATCCGGCCGATGGGCGCAGGCGGCGATCACCGCGGCGAAGTCGTGGTTGAGCGTGATGCGAAACGGATCGTGGCGCAAAAAGCGTTTCAGGCTGCGGTTGAGATGAAACTCGGCAGGGAACAATACCGCACGCGGATCGGGTGACCACCACAGAATCGCTTCCCCCGGCGAATACCAGGGGAAAATGCCGCGCTCGTAGGCCGCCAGCAGCCGCGGCGCCGTCAGGTCGCCGCCGATCGCCAGCAGGCCGTTGGGATCGCGCAGGGCGCCCTCAGGCGAGGGAAACGCCAGCGATTGGGGGGAAAGCTTAACGATGCGCATACAGGCTCTCTGCGTCCTCTACGGGCCGATTACGGCGCCAGGTTGCTGATACGGTTGCGAAAGCGGGCATAGCGGCCCTGCCGGCGCATCAGGGTGGCGTGATCGCCCTGTTCGACAATCCGGCCGTCGTCCATCACGCAAATGCGGTCGAGATGCTCCAGGCCGTACAGACGGTGCGTCACCAGGATCAGCGTCTTGCCCTGACAATGCCGGCGCAGCAGCGCCAGGATCTGCTGCTCGGTTTCGGCGTCCAGCCCTTCGGTCGGTTCGTCGAGCAGCAGCAGCGGGGCAGGGTGCAGCAGCGCACGGGCGATGCCCAGACGGCGCTGCTCGCCGCCGGACAACTGCCGGCCGCCTTCGCCCAGCCAGGCGTTCAGCCCGCCGTCGCTGTCCAGCAATTTGCCCAGCCCCACCTGCTGCAGTACGTCGCTCAGGCGAGCGTCGTCGGCATCCGGCGCGGCCAGCCGCAGGTTTTCCCGCAGGGTATCGCTGAAGATATGCACCCGCTGGCTGACGACCGTGGTCATCCGACGCAGCGTGGTTTCATCATAATCCTCCAGCGGTTCACCGTTGAGCAGAATTTTACCGCCGTCGGTGCGCCAGGCGCGGGTCAGCAGCTGCAGCAGGGTGGACTTGCCGCAGCCGGTACGGCCGAGCAAGGCGATGTGTTCGCCGGCCGCGATCTCGAGCGTGACGTCGCGCAGCACCGGCTGCGGTTGGTCGGGGTAGGTGAAGCTCAACTGCTGCAGGCTAAGCTGCGCCCGATCGGCCGCGGCCGGGCCGGCGGCAGGGAAGGTGACTTCCGGCTGGCGATCGATGATCTGTTTGACCCGCGTGGCGGAGGCAATCACCTGGCCGAGATGCTGGAAGGCGCCGGCGACCGGCATCAGCGCTTCGAACGACGCCAGCGCGGCGAAGACAAACAGCGCGATCAGCGCGCCGGGTTGGGTATCGCCGCCGATGCCGGCGGCGGTCAGCCACAGCAGCAGCGTCACCGTCAGCCCGCTGGCGAGGATCATCAACGCCTGCGCCTTGCCGCTCAGCGAGGCCTGCTGCCACTGGCGGCGTTGCCACCGCTGTTCGGTGGCGTTCAGCGTCTGGCGGAAGTCGTTGACTGCGCCGAACACCACCAGCTCGGCCTGCCCCTGCAGCCAGGCGGTCAGGTCGGTACGGTATTGGCTGCGCAGCGCGGTGAGTTGGCCGCCGATCGGCTTGCCGGCGCGATAGAACACCGGCGGCACCAGCAGCAACAGCAGCAACAGAATGCCGCCCAGCGTCAGGGCGAGCGCAGGATCGAGCCAGCTCAGGCCGTAGGTGACCACCAGGATCACCACCGCCGCGCTGATCAACGGCGAGATCACCCGCAGATAAAGATGATCCAGCGTGTCCACGTCCGCCACCAGGCGGTTGAGCAGCTCGGCCTGGCGGAAGCGGGCGATGCCCCCCGGCGTCAGCGGCAGGATCTTGCTGAAGGTGAACACCCGCAGGTGCGACAGCACGCGGAAGGTGGCGTCGTGGCTGACGACTCGCTCGGCATAGCGCCCGGCGGTGCGGAAGATTGCCGCGCCGCGCACGCCGGCGGCCGGCAGCATGTAGTTGAAGGTCAACAGGCCCGCCAATCCGGCCAGCGACGAGGCGGCCAGGAACCAGCCGGAGAGCGCCAGCAGGCCGATGCTGGCCAGCAGAGTGACGATCGCCAAAAGGATGCCGAGGCTAATCAGCAGGCTATGGCGGCGGTACAACGCCAAAAACGGCAGCAAAACGCGCATGATTAAAGCTCCCCGCGGCGATGGGCGATCAGAGTGGCAAACAGGCCCGGCTGGGCGCTGAGGGTGGCGTAATCGCCCTGTTGCACGATGCGCCCGTTATCCATCACCCAAATCTGATCGTAGTCTTCGGTGTCTTCCAGCTGGTGCGTTACCAGCAGGGTGGTTTGCTGATGCGAAGCGTCGTTCAACGCCTGCATCACCCGCTGTTCACTGTGGGCATCGAGGCTGGCGGCCGGTTCATCCAGCAGCAGCAGGCTGCGCGGGCCGATCAGCGCCCGGGCGACCGCCACGCGCTGCGCCTGGCCGACCGACAGGCGGGCGGCGTTGTCGCCCACTTCGGTGTCGAGCCCCTGCGGCAGATAAGGGAGCAGTTCGCTGACGTAGGCGAGTTCCACCGCCTGCTGCAGCTGTGCTTCGTCGGCCTGCGGGCAGCCCAGCAGGATATTGGCGCGCAGAGTTTGCGCAGGCAGATGCGGGTTCTGGCCGACCCAGCTCAGCTGCTGACGCCAGGTTTCGGCGGACAGTTCACGCAGCTCAATGCCGTTGACGGTCAACGACCCGCGATAGGGCAGGAAGCCGAGCAGCAGATTCAGCAGCGAGCTTTTACCGGCGCCGCTCAGCCCGACCAGCGCCACGCGCTGCTGCGGTTGCAGGGTGAAGCTCAGCGGCCCGGCCAGCAGTACGCCGTTCGGCGACAGGATTTCCAACGCGTTGGCCTGCAGCGTCAGCGGTTGATCGGCGGGCAGTTGCCGCGTGCCGTTGCCCATCTGCTCGCCTTCGGCGCTGAGGAAGGTTTCCAGCGCTTCCGCCGCGCCGATCGCCTGCGCTTTGGCATGGTAGAAGGTGCCGAGATCGCGCAGCGGTTGGAAAAACTCCGGCGCCAGAATCAACACCAGAAAACCGGAAAACAGCGTCACGCCGAGGCCGTAGCTGCCGAAGTTGAGTTCGCCGAGGTAGGAAAAGCCGAAGTACACCGCCACCACGGCGATGGAGATCGAGGCGAAGAACTCCAGCACGCCGGAAGAGAGGAAGGCCAGGCGCAGCACTTCCATGGTGCGGCTGCGGAAGTCTTCGGAGGATTTGGCGATCTGCGCGGTTTCGGCCTGCGCGCGGTCGAACAGCCGCAGGGTGTCCAGGCCGCGCAGGCGGTCGAGGAAGTTGCCGCTCAAGCGCGCCAGCGCCACGAAGTTACGGCGGTTGGCGTCGGCGGCTCCCATGCCGACCAGCGCCATAAACAGCGGGATCAGCGGCGCGGTCGCCAGCAGAATGATGCCTGCGGCCCAATTGATCGGGAAGACGGCGATCAAAATCAGCAGCGGGATGAAAACCGCCAGATACATCTGCGGCAGATAGCGCGAGTAATAGTCCTGCATATCCTCGATCTGTTCGACGATGATGCTGGCCCAGCTGCCCGCCGGTTTGCCCTGGATCCAGGCCGGGCCGAGCTGCTGCAGCTTATCCAGCACCTGTTGGCGCATGCGCTGGCGGATCACCTGGCCACACAGGAAACCGATCCGTTCCCGCAGCCAGCTTAACAGCGCCCGCAGCGCGAACGCGGCGGCCAGCCAGATAAACGAAGGGATCAGCTGTTCGCGCGGGGTATGCTCGATGATCAGGGCGTGCAGCAGGCTGGCCAGCAGCCACGCCTGCGCCACGATCAGCAGGCCGCTGAACAGCCCCAACAGCATGGAAAGGCGCAGCCAACGCTGCGCTAACGAACTCTGGGTTTTAAGCCAACGGGTTAACTGTTGCTGTCTGGTTTTTTTCATCAGATATGCGTCTGCGTCGCCGGCGCCCGTTTGTTACGGGCTGGGTTAACGTACTGTTAAATAATAGTGTTTGGCGCAATCGGCGGCAAACAAGCGAGGTCCCATGTTACCTCGTCACCCGGCAGACTGAAAATAATAAAGCGGCCAAATGTGGCTATAACAGACGCGTTACCGACTATTTGACTTCCTCACTCGCGGCCTCGGCTTCCAGCGCTGCGCACACCGACGCTCGCTCTGCAATCCGCGCCACATAATGCTGGAGCGGCGGCCACTCGCTCAGCGAAATCTCGAAGCGCGCCATCCAGCGCAACACGGTAAACAGATAAGCGTCTGCGACGCTGAAATGCTTTCCCAGCAGATAAGTTTGTGGTGCCAAAGCTTGCGCGAGATAACTCAATCGCCGCCTCAACTTGTCGCGCAGCAACGCCTTGGCACCATCGGGCAGGGCGTCATTGAATAAAGGGGCGGCGCCGGCATGGATCTCGCTGGTGATGAAATTAAGCCATTCCTGCAGCCGTACCCGCTCAAAGGCCGTCGGTGGCGGCGCCAGCCGGCGCTCTGGGCGCAGGTCGGCGAGGTATTGAACGATAGCGGAGCCTTCGGTGATCACATTGCCATCGTCCAGTTGCAGGGCGGCGACGTAACCTTTGGGGTTGATGCGATAGAAATCCTCACCGTCGGCGCAGCGCTTGCTGCGATTGTTCACCCTGATCAGGGTGAAGGGGAGCGCTAATTCGCGCAGGACGATATGTGGGGCAAGCGAGCAGGCATCGGGAGCAAAATACAGCTTCATGCTATTTCCTTGTGGGTCAATGAGAACGCTTGCCACAGCATGCCGACGCGGGCACCGGCGGGAAAATGGAAATTTCAGAAAGCCGCTATTAGCTCAGCGACTGGCCAGAGTTTGCTCCTGTTCTCGCAGGTAACTCAGCAGGGTTTGGACGGGGAGCAGGGCCGCCGCCTCGGATGAGCACGCGAGGCCGAAACGGCGATAAATCGGCGCAACGAGCGGCAGAGCGCAAACCCCAAGCGCGTCGGGCGGGATCACGGACGCGGGCATCAGCGCGACGCCCGTGCCTTCCCTGACCAGCGTCAATGCCGTTTGCCAATCGCTGACGGTGGCGCGGATATCGGCCAGCGCCAGGCCCGACTGCTGCGCCAAGCTTTGCGCATTGAGATCGCACCCGCCGGTCGCCAGGATAAAAGGCAGCCGGAACAGGGCATCCAGCGCCACCGGCCGCCGCGCTCGCGCCAGCGGATGCGCGCTGGGCACGACCGCCAGCCAGGCATCCTCTCCCAAAGGGAAGCACTGCCGCTCCGGCGCCGGATTGAGCACCACGCCGATGTCTGCCGTCGCCGATGTTAACCAGCTCTCCACTTCGTGATCGGTGCCCTCGAGCGTAATCAGCTCAATGTCGGGGTACAGACGGCGAAATTTACGCAGCAGCGGCGGCAACAGCTTGCTGAATGCCGACGGGAAACTGGCCAGGCGTATTTTGCCTGCGTGCGCGTTGCCGGCTTGTTGCGCACACTGCTGAATGGCCCGCAGTGCTTCCAACATCGTGCGGGCATGGGCGACGATCTGCAGGCCGCTTTGGGTCAGGACGACATTGTGCGGTTGGCGCACCAAAAGCCGGGTGCTCAGCATTGTCTCCAGTTGAGCGATGGCCTGGCTGGCGGCAGACTGCGTCATACCGCAGATCGCCGCAGCCTGAGTGATGGTGCCGCTGTCGGCGACGGCAACCAGCAGGCGCCAGTGAAGAAGATTATGCATCGGCGTGCATCCTCTTGAGGAGCGAAGACAAAAAAAGCGGCCCGAGAGCCGCTTTTTGCCGGTGGCGAGAAAGCCTTAGCAGACTTCTGCGCCGGCGATGCCGTCCAGGTAACGCTCTGCGTCCAGCGCCGCCATACAGCCGGTGCCGGCGGAGGTGATCGCCTGGCGGTAAATGTGATCCATCACGTCGCCTGCGGCGAAGACGCCGGGGATAGTGGTTTGGGTCGCATTGCCGTGAATGCCGGACTGCACCTTGATGTAGCCGTTTTCCAGCTCCAGCTGGCCGCCGAAGATGCCGGTGTTCGGGCTGTGGCCGATAGCAATGAACACGCCGGCCAGCTCCAGTTCACGGGTTTCGTTTTCCGCTTTGGTGCTGCGGATACGCACGCCGGTCACGCCCATTTCATCGCCCAGTACTTCGTCCAGCGTATGGTCGGTGTGCAGCACGATGTTGCCACTTTTCACTTTTTCCATCAGCCGGTCGATCAGGATCTTCTCCGAGCGGAAGCTGTCGCGGCGGTGGATCAGGTGAACTTCGGCGGCGATGTTGGACAGGTACAGCGCTTCTTCAACGGCGGTGTTGCCGCCGCCGACCACCGCGACTTTCTGGTTGCGGTAGAAGAAACCGTCGCAGGTCGCACAGGCGGAAACGCCTTTGCCCTTGAAGGCGTCTTCGGAAGGCAGGCCAAGGTAGCGTGCAGAGGCGCCGGTCGCGATGATCAGCGCGTCGCAGCTGTATTCACCGCTGTCGCCGAACAGGCGGAACGGACGCTGCTGCAGATCGACGCTGTTGATGTGATCGAAGACGATTTCAGTCTGGAACTTCTCCGCATGCTCGCGCATGCGCTCCATCAGCGCCGGACCGGTCAGGCCTTCGGCGTCGCCCGGCCAGTTTTCCACTTCGGTGGTGGTGGTCAGCTGGCCGCCTTGTTCCATACCGGTGATCAGCACCGGGCTCAGGTTGGCGCGCGCTGCGTAAACGGCGGCGGTGTAACCGGCCGGGCCGGAGCCCAGAATCAGTAATTTGCTATGTTTAGCCGTGCCCATGAATAACCTCTTTATTCCACAATGGCGGACAATGGACCGATTGTAGGGAAAATGGCGCAGTAAAAAAAGCGCCGGGCGACGTTGTTAACGATTTGTATGATAGTTGTCGCCTATTAATGCACCCGCTGTCGGCAAATCGCACGCCAAACGCAGAAATTTACCTTATCAAAGCCGCATTCGGCTGCCGAATCGCCAACCGCGCAAAAACGGCGCATTCTGCGACTTGAGCCGCTCCTGGCTGGGGTTTAGCAACCAGCGATTCATAACCAAAAATGGGATGCAGACTTTTCGTGACGGTACGTTGTTCTGATTTTGCTTCTTTTACTTTGACAATCCGCTGCGCATTTGCGAAAACATCATAGGAAGAAGAAATTATCCCCGTAACACCAGCAAATCGTACGTATTTGCGCCGCGAGGCGGCAATGCGCGGTGGGTTTACGGAGCAGGGCGCGCAAGCGTTTGCTGATTTTTTCTCGACCTAAACGTCGTTACCGGCGTCGCGCGGGGTTGGACAGACAGGCTGCGCGGCGTGGAATGATGGTAGTGAAGAAGCATATGACAGGCATCGGGTCTTCGCTTGGAACGAACCCTTACACATTGACGTTGGCTAGGGTGTGGCAAGTGCACGGAAGAAAATAAGAGAGACAATAATAATGGCAGACAACAAGAAACGCCCGGGTAAAGATCTTGACCGTATCGACCGCAACATCCTTAATGAGCTGCAGAAGGATGGGCGTATTTCGAACGTCGAGCTTTCGAAGCGCGTGGGGTTATCCCCGACACCATGTTTAGAACGCGTGCGCCGTCTCGAGCGCCAGGGTTTCATTCATGGCTATACCGCATTGCTTAACCCGCATTATCTGGATGCGTCCCTGTTGGTTTTCGTGGAAATCACGCTGAACCGCGGCGCGCCGGATGTGTTTGAGCAATTCAACTCGGCAGTGCAGAAGCTTGAAGAGATTCAGGAGTGTCATCTGGTTTCCGGTGATTTCGACTACCTGTTGAAAACCCGCGTACCGGACATGTCGGCTTACCGCAAATTGCTGGGCGAAACCTTGCTGCGTTTGCCGGGGGTTAACGACACCCGTACCTACGTAGTGATGGAAGAAGTGAAACAGAGTAACCGTCTGGTTATCAAAACACGGTAAGGTGCAGGTGCAAAACCTGATTAAATTGGTTACACTCCTGTTTATTCATACAGTTTCGGCGCCGGGGAAGCTTCTCGGCGCTGTTGCTATGTCAGCTAACAGGAACCTGGAGAGCCTTTCTTGAGCCAGGAATATACAGAAGATAAAGAAGTTACCCTGAAAAGACTCAGCAGTGGCCGGCGTTTGCTGGAGGCTGTGCTTATCGTGGTAGCGATTTTTGCCGTTTACCTCATGGCTGCGCTGGTCAGTTTCAACCCGTCTGACCCAAGCTGGTCGCAGACCGCGTGGCATGAGCCGATTCACAATTTGGGCGGCGGTGTCGGGGCCTGGTTGGCCGACACGCTGTTCTTCACCTTCGGGGTGCTCGCTTACGCGATACCACCGATCATGCTGATCCTGTGCTGGGCGGCCTATCGCCAGCGCGGCAACAGAGACTACATTGACTATTTCGCGCTCTCCCTGCGCCTGATCGGCACCCTGGCGTTAGTGCTCACCTCCTGCGGGCTGGCGGCGCTGAACGTTGACGATCTCTATTACTTCGCTTCCGGCGGCGTGATCGGCAGCCTGCTGAGCAACGCCATGTTGCCGTGGTTCAACGGCATCGGCGCCACGCTGGCGCTGCTGTGCGTGTGGGCGGCGGGGTTGACGCTGTTTACCGGCTGGTCCTGGCTGGTCATCGCCGAGAAGATAGGCGGGGCGGTGCTGGGCGTCGCGACAGTGATGACCAACCGTTCACGCCGCGAAGAGCGCTATTTCGAGGATGACGAACGTTACGTTGACGACGAGCCTGAGCAGGCAGGGAAGGGCGCCGCAGCCGCGGTTGCCGCCGCCGGAGCCGCAGCCGCCGATAACGACGTGCTGTTCTCCGCGCCTTCGGTCACCGAAAGCGCCAAAGAGGCGGCGGAAGACGCCGCCGATCCGTTGCTCAGCGGCCTGCGAGCCGACGATGGTGAGGTTGAAGCCGACGCCGCGCCAATCGCGCCGGCGGCTTCGCCTGCACCGGCGGTGAAGGCAGAGATCCACGAGCCCGTTGCCGCACCGATCGCCACACAGGCGCCGTCGGTAACGGTGGCGCCGGCCGCGCCGGCCTCGGTCAATCAGCACCCGGTGAGCGCACCGGCGCAAGACGCCACGCCGCCGCTGTACTCCTTCGAAATCCCGGAAGAAACGCCTGCGCCTAAGGCGACGCGTCCCATCGACCCTTATCGGGACGACGATGAGCCGCGCCTGGGCAATTGGCAAGAGCCGGCTGCGCCGCAGCCGCCGGCGCGTTCTCCCTTTGATTTTACTGCCGCGCAGCGCGACAGTGCCGACGTCAGCGGAGCGGGTGGTTTCAGCGCCACCGGCGCCAAGCCACAGCTGGATACGGCAGCCGCTGCCGCTGCGGGCGCCGCGGCGGCGACCTTTATGCCGGCCTTCACGGCGACCAGCGACAGCAATTCGCAGGTTAAACAGGGTATCGGCCCTGAGTTGCCGCGGCCGAATCCGGTGCGTATTCCGACCCGTCGTGAGCTGGCCTCATACGGCATCAAGCTGCCTTCGCAGCGTGCGGCCGAGCAGGAACAGCGCCAGGCGGAGCCTCAACAGCCGACGGCGATGAATCCGCAGGAAGAAGAGGCGCTGCAAGAAGCTGCGCTGCGCCAGGCATTCGCCACGCAGCAAAGCCAGCGCTATGGCGAAAGCTACGAGCCGGAGCAGGATGATGAAAATGCTCAGCAGGAAGCCGAGCTGAGCAAGGCGTTCGCCGAACAACAGAACCAACGTTACGGTGAAGTCCAACAGGACGATGAAGAGGCGCGGCAAGAGGCTGCGCTGCGTCAGGCATTCGCCGAGCAGCAGCAGGCGCGTTATGGCCAGCAAGAGACTGCCCCGCAGGCACCTGCGGCCAGCCCGGTCGATACCCGCAATGCTTTCAGCTTCTCGCCGATGGCGGATCTGGTGGACGATGGCCCGAGCGAACCGATGTTCACGCTGTCCCCGCAGCTTGAAGAGCGCATTGAACAGCAAAGCGAGCAAGAGGACGACGTGCCGTTCGGCCAGTTTGAGCCTGCGGCGCCGGCTGTTCAACCTCAGCAATCGCACTCACAGCCTCAACAATACCAGCAGCCGCAGCAGCAATATCAGCAGCCGCAGCAACCGGTGCAGCAGCCTCAGCAAGCTCCGGCCGAGCAACATCCGGCGATGGACAGCTTGATTCACCCGTTCCTGATGCGTAACGATCAGCCGTTGCAGAAGCCGACCACGCCGCTGCCGACGCTGGATCTGCTGACCGAAGCGCCGAAAGAGGTGGAGCCGGTCGACTCCTTCGCGCTGGAACAGAAGGCGCGCCTGGTGGAGGCCAGCCTGGCCGATTACCGCGTGAAAGCCGACGTGGTGGACATCCTGCCGGGGCCGGTGATCACCCGCTTCGAGCTGGATCTGGCGCCGGGCGTTAAAGCGGCGCGCATTTCCAACCTGTCACGCGATCTGGCGCGCTCGCTGTCGACTTCGGCGGTGCGCGTGGTGGAAGTGATCCCCGGCAAGCCTTACGTCGGTCTGGAGCTGCCGAACGCCAAGCGGCAAACGGTGTACCTGCGCGAAGTGCTGGATTGCCCGGCCTTCCGTGACAACCCGTCGCCGCTGTCCATCGTATTGGGTAAAGACATCTCCGGCGAACCGGTGGTGGCCGATCTGGGCAAAATGCCGCACTTGCTGGTCGCCGGTACCACCGGTTCCGGTAAGTCGGTCGGGGTCAACGCCATGATCCTGAGCATCCTGTATAAAGCCACGCCGAAAGAAGTGCGCTTTATCATGATCGACCCGAAAATGCTGGAGTTGTCGGTCTATGAAGGCATTCCGCACCTGTTGACCGATGTGGTCACCGACATGAAAGACGCCGCCAATGCGCTGCGTTGGTGCGTGGGTGAAATGGAACGCCGCTACAAGCTGATGTCTGCCCTGGGCGTGCGTAACCTGGCCGGCTACAACGAACGCGTCGATCAGGCCGAAGCGATGGGGCGGCCGATCCCGGATCCGTTCTGGAAGCCGACCGACAGCATGGACATCACGCCGCCGGTGCTGGAGAAAGAGCCTTACATCGTGGTGATGGTCGACGAGTTCGCCGATCTGATCATGACGGTCGGCAAGAAGGTCGAAGAGTTGATCGCTCGCCTGGCGCAGAAAGCGCGTGCGGCGGGTATCCACCTGGTGCTGGCGACCCAGCGTCCGTCGGTGGATGTGATCACGGGTCTTATCAAGGCCAACATCCCGACGCGTATCGCCTTTACCGTGTCGAGCAAAATCGACTCCCGCACCATCCTCGATCAGGGGGGCGCCGAGTCTTTGCTGGGTATGGGTGACATGCTCTATCTGGCGCCGAACTCCTCGATTCCGGTGCGCGTACATGGTGCATTCGTGCGCGATCAGGAAGTGCATGCGGTGGTCAAGGATTGGAAAGCGCGCGAGCGGCCCCAATATAAAGAGGGCATTCTCAGCGGCGGCGAAGACGGTGAGGGCGGTGCCGGCGGCGGTATGGACGGTGACGAAGAGCTGGATCCGCTGTTTGACCAGGCGGTGGATTTCGTGGTGGATAAACGCCGCGCCTCCATCTCCGGCGTGCAGCGCCAGTTCCGTATCGGCTATAACCGCGCGGCGCGCATCATCGAACAGATGGAAGCGCAAGGCATCGTCAGCGAGCAGGGGCACAACGGCAACCGTGAGGTGCTGGCGCCACCACGGCACGATTGATGGTCGTTTAGCCATTGCAATTCAATAAGAAAGGGCCGCTTAAGCGGCCCTTGTGCAAAGAAGCGTAAACCCGTTTCTTCTCGGAACATTGGCCTACCGGCCGATCGCCGGCTTCGGGTAAAGTAATCGGGTAAAGGGTTGATTTGACCCGCACGGCGTCGCCCTGCGGTTAACGCATTTCATAAGGTATCTGGAATAATGAAAAAACTGTTAGTTGCCTGCTGTCTGCTTTCGGGATTCGCGTCTACCTCCGTGCTGGCCGATGCCGCACAGGATCTGCAAAGTCGCCTGGCGAAGGTGAACAGTTTCCACGCCAGCTTCTCGCAAACCGTGACCAGCGCCGACGGCGCCGCGGTGCAACAGGGGGAAGGCGAGCTGTGGGTGAAGCGGCCAAACCTCTTCAACTGGCACATGACGTCGCCCGATGAGAGCGTGCTGGTCTCCGATGGCCAGACTCTGTGGTTCTATAACCCGTTCGTCGAGCAGGTGACGGCGACCTGGCTGAAGAACGCCACCGGCAATACGCCGTTTATGCTGATCACCCGCAATAATGCCAGCGACTGGAAACAGTACAACGTGAAGCAAAAGGGCGATGATTTCGAGCTGACGCCAAAATCCGCCAGCGGCAACCTGAAGCAATTCGCCATCAGCGTGACCAACAGCGGTACCATTCGCAGCTTTGCTGCGGTGGAGCAGGATGGCCAGCGCAGTTCCTACACGCTGAAAAGCCAGCAGAACGTCGCCGCCGATCCGGCCAAATTCAAATTTACCCCGCCGAAGGGGGTGACGCTGGACGACCAGCGCCAGTGAGGTGCAAGTGAGTAATAATCTGTCGCTCGATTTTTCCCAGAACGAGTTCCAGCCGTTGGCCGCGCGTATGCGGCCGACCACGCTGGCACAGTATATCGGCCAGCAGCACCTGCTGGCCGCCGGCAAGCCGCTGCCGCGCGCCATCGAGGCCGGGCAGCTGCACTCGATGATTTTATGGGGGCCGCCGGGCACCGGGAAGACGACGCTGGCAGAGCTGATCGGCCGTTACGGTCAGGCTGATGTCGAACGGATCTCCGCCGTGACCTCCGGTATCAAGGAGATCCGCGAGGCGATCGAGCGGGCGCGACAAAATCGTGACGCCGGTCGCCGCACCATCCTGTTCGTCGACGAAGTGCACCGCTTCAACAAAAGTCAGCAGGACGCTTTCCTGCCGCACATTGAAGACGGCACCATCACCTTTATCGGCGCCACCACCGAAAACCCGTCGTTCGAGCTGAACTCGGCGCTGTTGTCTCGTGCCCGCGTTTACCTGCTGAAGGCGCTGACCGCCGAAGATATCGGCCAGGTGCTGGATCAGGCGATGGGCGACAAGGCGCGCGGCTTTGGCAATCAGAACGTCGAGCTGCCGGCGGAAACGCGCCGCCTGCTGTCGGAGCTGGTGGGCGGCGACGCGCGCCGGGCGCTGAACAGCCTGGAAATGATGGCGGACATGGCGGAGTTAGACGCCAAAGGCGTGCGGGTGCTGACGCCGGAGCTGCTGAAAGAGGTGTCGGGCGAGCGCAGCGCGCGCTTCGACAACAAGGGCGACCGTTATTACGACCTGATTTCCGCGCTGCATAAATCGGTGCGTGGCTCGGCGCCGGACGCAGCGCTGTACTGGTATGCGCGCATCATTACCGCCGGCGGCGATCCGCTCTATGTGGCCCGCCGTCTGTTGGCGATTGCCTCTGAAGACGTGGGCAACGCCGATCCGCGCGGCATGCAGGTGGCGATCGCCGCCTGGGATTGCTTCACCCGCGTGGGGCCGGCGGAGGGCGAGCGCGCCATCGCGCAGGCGATCGTCTACCTGGCCTGCGCGCCGAAGAGCAACGCGGTCTACACCGCGTTCAAGGCCGCCATGCGCGACGCCAAAGAGCAGGCCGATTATGACGTGCCGGAGCACCTGCGCAACGCGCCGACCAAGCTGATGAAGGAGATGGGGCTGGGAGCGGAGTACCGTTACGCCCACGACGAACCCAACGCCTACGCCGCCGGCGAGAACTATTTCCCGCCTGAAATGGCCCATACGCGCTACTATCAACCGACCTCGCGCGGGCTGGAAGGGAAAATCGGCGAAAAGTTGGCATGGCTGGCTGAGCAGGATCAAAATAGCCCGACAAAACGCTACCGCTAGCGAGGCCGTTGCGGTAAGGTTAGCGGGTATCACTCTTCTTTTATGCGGCTATAAATCAGCCGCATAGAACAACAACACTTCTTTCAATAACAACAAGCACAGGATTAGCATGCTCGATCCCAATCTGCTGCGTAATGAGCTAGACGCAGTCGCCGTCAAACTGGCTCGCCGAGGCTTTAAACTCGATCTGGATCTGCTGCGTTCGCAGGAAGAACGTCGCAAAGTTCTGCAGGTAGAAACTGAAACACTGCAAGCGGAACGCAACTCCCGATCGAAATCCATCGGCGCGGCCAAAGCGCGTGGGGAAGACATCGAGCCGCTGCGTCGCGAAGTGAACGAGCTGGGTGACAAGCTGGATGCCGCCAAGGCGGCGCTGGATGCGCTGCAGAGCGAGATCCGCGATTACGCCCTGACGCTGCCTAACCTGCCGGACGACGCCGTGCCGGATGGTAAAGACGACAGCGAAAACCTGGAAGTGACCCGCTGGGGCGAACCGCGCCAGTACGACTTCGCGGTGCGCGATCACGTCGATCTGGGCGAAATGGCCGGCGGGCTGGATTTTGCCGCCGCGGTTAAGCTGACCGGTTCGCGCTTCGTGGTGATGAAAGGGCAAATCGCCCGCATGCACCGTGCGCTGTCTCAGTTCATGCTGGATCTGCACACCGAGCAGCACGGCTACCTGGAGGCCTACGTGCCTTACCTGGTCAACCACGCCACGCTGTACGGCACTGGCCAGCTACCGAAGTTCGGCGAAGACCTGTTCCATACCCGTCCGCTGGAAGAAGAAGCCGACAGCAGCAACTATGCGCTGATCCCAACGGCGGAAGTGCCGCTGACCAACCTGGTGCGCGACGAGATCGTGGAAGAGGAAACTCTGCCGCTGAAAATGACCGCACACACGCCATGCTTCCGTGCGGAAGCCGGTTCTTACGGCCGTGACACCCGCGGTTTGATCCGCATGCACCAGTTCGACAAGGTTGAAATGGTGCAGATCGTTCGTCCGGAAGATTCGATGGATGCCCTGGAAGAGCTGACCGGCCACGCGGAAAAAGTGCTGCAGCTGCTGAACCTGCCTTACCGCAAGGTGTTGCTGTGCACCGGCGATATGGGCTTCGGCGCATGCAAAACTTACGATCTGGAAGTGTGGCTGCCGGCGCAGGATACCTACCGCGAAATCTCGTCCTGCTCCAACATGTGGGACTTCCAGGCACGCCGCATGCAGGCGCGCTGCCGCAGCAAAGCCGACAAGAAGCCGCGTCTGGTTCACACGCTGAACGGCTCCGGCCTGGCGGTTGGCCGTACGCTGGTGGCGGTGCTGGAAAACTACCAGCAGGCCGACGGCCGTATTCAGGTACCTGAAGTGCTGCGTCCATATATGGGTGGCCTGGAATACATCGGCTAAACGGCAAACCATGAGAAAAAAGCGCCTGCGGGCGCTTTTTTTATGCCGAGAGTTCAGCCCGTCGCCAGCGTATAAGCCTGTTGAATGTAGTCCGCCAGATGCTTGCTTTTCACCTCGTCGGGCGAGTGGAGCTTGATGTGCCGCCGATACTGGCCGCTGCCTTCGAGCTGGAGATAACGATCTTCCAATCGGTAGCCGTGGCCGAACTCCACCGTGACGTGGTGGCGATAGGCGAAAACGCCGCAGAAAAATTGGCTATGCGAGAACATGATGCCGCCGTATTTGACCGATTCGGTGACGCCGTTGCCGCTCGCCGCAGCGATTCGCCGCACCTGCTGCACAATGGCCAGCAGGTCACCTTGCGTGCTGTCGATGTCCGCCAGCAGGGCCTCTACCGCCGCATCATTTGCCTGACTCATCTTGCCCCTCTGTCGTTAAATTCGCTCTGCGCTGAGCATAGCGCTTTTTCAGCCGGTTAGCCGGAAACAAATCGTGCGGTGGAACGATAAGAGGCGATTGACTTTTTTATCGCCAGTGGCATGATGCGCGCACTCTCATTGCGCGTTCGGTCACAATTTCACTATGTCCGCATACTCCCGCCCAGTGCTCTTATTGCTCTGCGGCCTCTTGCTGCTCACGGTATCCATTGCCGTTTTGAATACGTTAGTGCCTCTTTGGTTAACCCACGCTCAGCTGTCGACCTGGCAGGTGGGAATGGTCAGTTCCTCTTATTTCAGCGGCAACCTGTTGGGCACGCTGGTGGCGGGCAAACTGATTCAGCGCGTCGGTTTTACTCGCAGCTATCATCTTTCTTGTCTGGTGTTCGCCGCCGCGACCGCCGGCATGGTGCTGTCGATCGATTTTTGGAGCTGGCTGGGCTGGCGCTTCTTCGCCGGCGTCGGTTGCGCCTGGATCTGGGTGATCGTGGAGAGCGCGCTGTTGCGCAGCGGCAATCTGAGCAACCGCGGCCAGCTGCTGGCGGCCTATATGATCGTTTATTACCTCGGTACGGTGACCGGCCAATTGCTGTTGAGCATGACCTCGACCGAATTGCTGCACGTGGTGCCGTGGGTGACCGCCATCGTGATCAGCGCGATGTTGCCGATGCTGTTTGCGCGGGTCAACCGCCATGAAGACGAGCCGCAGCAGGCGGCGGTGTGGACAATGCTGAGACGCCGCAGCGCGCGTCTCGGCATCAATGGCTGCATCATCTCCGGCATCGTGCTCGGTTCGCTGTACGGCCTGATGCCGCTGTACCTCTCCCATCAGGGCATGAGCGATGCCAACGTCGGTTACTGGATGGCGCTGCTGGTCAGCTCCGGCATCGTCGGCCAATGGCCGGTCGGTCGCCTGGCCGATCGTTACGGGCGCCTGCTGGTGCTGCGCATTCAGGTGTTCGTGGTGATCCTGGCCAGCGTGGCGATGCTTGGCAACTACGCCATGGCGCCTTCGCTGTTCATCCTCGGCTGCGCCGGTTTTACCCTGTACCCGGTGGCGATGTCCTGGGCCTGCGAGAAGGCGCTGCCGCACGAGTTGGTGGCGATGAACCAGGCGCTGTTGATGAGCTACACCATAGGCAGCCTGCTGGGCCCGTCGATGACGGCGCTGCTGATGCAAAACTATTCCGATCGCGTGCTGTTCGTGATGATCGCCGCCGTGGCGCTGGTTTACCTGCTGATGCTGTTGAAGAAGCAGAAGCCGGATCACCATCACACGCCGTTCGCCGCCGCCTGAGCATAAAAAAACCGGCTATGAGCCGGTTTTTCTTTGGCGCCGCGCCAATCAGTAAATGACTTTGTGGCCGTAGCTTTCCAGGATGCCTTTGACGCGATCCATGGTCTCGGCCTTCGGCGGATGAACACCGTCCAGCTTGTACTCTTCCCCCATCGCCACCCACTTGTGCTTGCCCAGCTCGTGGTAGGGCAGCAGCTCGATTTTCTCGATGTTGGTCATGTCTTTGGTGAACTCGCCCAGCAGGTGCGCCGACTTATCGTCGTCTGACCAACCCGGCACCACCACGTAGCGGATCCAGGTGCGCTGGTTGCGTTTCGCCAGGTAGCGGGCGAATTCCAGTGTGCGGTGGTTGGAGACGCCGACCAGGTTCTGGTGGATCTCGTCGTTCATCTGTTTCAGGTCCAGCATCACCAGATCGGTGGTGTCCAGCAGCTCGTCGATCACCGGATCGTAGCGGCGCACGAAGCCATTGGTGTCCAGGCAGGTATTGATGCCTTCGGCGTGGCAGGCGCGGAACCAGTCGCGCACGAATTCTGCCTGCAGGATCGCCTCGCCGCCGGACGCGGTCACGCCGCCGCCGGAGGCATTCATGAAGTGGCGGTAGGCCACCGCGTCTTTCATCAGCTCTTCAACGGTCACTTCTTTGCCGCCGTGGGTATCCCAGGTGTCGCGGTTATGGCAATAGAGGCAGCGCATCAGGCAGCCCTGGAAGAAGACGATAAAGCGGATCCCGGGCCCGTCGACGGTGCCGCAGGATTCGAAGGAGTGGATGCGACCAGTTACTGACATTGCGGGGTTTTCTCCAATATTGACTGTCAAACGCAGTCTAAAAATAGGCGCGTGGCCGCCGGCCAGGTATCTGCGATGCAGCAGCGGGGTGAGCCCGCCACCGGGGGTAATGATGCCTGTCGGCCGGTCAGTTGCCGGATAACTGTTTTGCCGGCTATCCATTCAGTATAGATGTCCGGCAAAACAGACTCTACAGAGTCAGGGGAGAGCGGTGGGAGAAAAGGGCCGGCAGAGCCGGCCCTGTCGTTGGCACCGGGCGGTTTCCCGCCCGGTTGGCGTATTACATCGTTTGAGTGAAGGTACGAGTAATGACGTCCTGCTGTTGCTCTTTGGTCAGCGAGTTGAAGCGCACGGCGTAACCGGAAACGCGGATGGTCAGCTGAGGGTATTTCTCAGGGTTTTCCATCGCATCCAGCAGCATTTCGCGGTTCATCACGTTGACGTTCAGGTGCTGGCCGCCTTCGATGGAGGCTTCATGGTGGAAGTAACCATCCATCAGGCCCGCCAGGTTGGCTTTACGCACGTCGTCGTCTTTACCCAGCGCGTTAGGCACGATGGAGAAGGTGTAGGAGATCCCGTCTTTCGCGTAGGCAAACGGCAGTTTGGCTACCGAGGTCAGGGAGGCTACTGCGCCTTTCTGGTCGCGGCCGTGCATCGGGTTGGCACCAGGGCCGAACGGTGCGCCTGCGCGGCGGCCATCCGGGGTGTTACCGGTTTTCTTACCGTACACCACGTTGGAGGTGATGGTCAGTACGGACTGGGTCGGTACCGCATTGCGGTAGGTGCGCAGTTTCTGAATTTTCTTCATGAAACGTTCCACCAGGTCGCAGGCGATGTCATCGACGCGGGCGTCGTTGTTACCGAACTGCGGATACTCGCCTTCCACTTTGAAGTCGATAGCCAGGCCGTCTTCGTCGCGAATGGTGGTGACTTTCGCGTACTTGATGGCGGACAGGGAGTCGGCTGCAACGGACAGACCAGCGATGCCGCAAGCCATGGTGCGATAAACGTCACGGTCATGCAGGGCCATCAGCGCAGCTTCGTAGCTGTACTTGTCGTGCATGTAGTGAATGATGTTCAGCGCGGTCACGTACTGCTTGGCCAGCCAATCCATAAAGTGGTCCATGCGCGCCATGACTTTGTCATAGTCCAGCACTTCGTCCATCATCGGCGCTTCTTTCGGGCCGACCTGCATTTTCAGTTTTTCGTCAACGCCGCCGTTGATGGCGTACAGCATGGTTTTCGCCAGGTTGGCGCGGGCGCCGAAGAACTGCATTTGTTTGCCGACGATCATCGGGCTGACGCAGCAAGCGATGGCGTAGTCATCGTTGTTGAAGTCAGGACGCATCAGGTCGTCGTTTTCGTACTGAACGGAAGAGGTGTCGATGGACACTTTCGCCGCGAATTTCTTGAAGTTCAGCGGCAGCTTCTCAGACCACAGGATGGTCATGTTCGGCTCCGGAGACGGCCCCATGGTGTACAGGGTGTTCAGGAAGCGGAAGCTGTTTTTGGTGACCAGGGTGCGGCCGTCGACGCCCATACCGGCCAGGGATTCTGTCGCCCAGATTGGGTCGCCGGAGAACAGCTCATCGTACTCAGGGGTACGCAGGAAGCGCACCATACGCAGTTTCATCACCAGGTGGTCGATCAGTTCCTGCGCTTGTTCTTCGGTCAGTTTGCCCGCCTTGATGTCGCGCTCGATGAACACGTCGAGGAAGGTGGACACGCGGCCGAAGGACATGGCGGCGCCGTTCTGGGATTTCACAGCGGCCAGGTAGCCGAAGTAGGTCCACTGCACTGCTTCTTGCGCGTTAGTGGCAGGGCCGGAGATGTCGTAACCGTATTTGGCGGCCATCTCTTTGATCTGAGCCAGAGCGCGATGCTGTTCAGCGATCTCTTCGCGCAGCTGGATGGTCATTTCCAGATCTTCGCCGTTTTCCAGTTTTTCCTGCAGCGATTTGAACTGGTTCAGTTTGTCGGCCATCAGGAAGTCGATACCGTACAGCGCCACGCGGCGGTAGTCGCCGATGATGCGGCCACGGCCGTAAGCATCTGGCAGACCGGTCAGCACGCCGGATTTACGGCAGTTCAGGATGTCTTTGGTGTAAACGTCGAATACGCCCTGGTTGTGGGTTTTACGGTATTCGGTGAACACCTTTTTCAGCTGCGGATCCAGTTCGCGGCCGTACACTTTGCACGAACCTTCGACCATTTTGATGCCGCCGAACGGGATCAGCGCGCGTTTCAGAGGGGCGTCGGTCTGCAGACCTACGATGGTTTCCAGCTCTTTGGCGATGTAACCCGCGTCGTGAGAAGTGATGGTTGCAGCAACGTTGGTGTCGAAATCAACCGGCGCGTGAGTGCGGTTTTCCAGTTTGATCCCTTCCATAACCTTGTCCCACAAGGTGGTGGTGGCCTGAGTTGCGCCAGCCAGGAAGGATTCGTCACCCTCATAAGGCGTGTAGTTTTTCTGGATGAAGTCACGAACGTTGACTTCATTCTGCCAGTCACCCTTGCTGAAACCTTCCCAAGCGTTGGCTAATTTCTCGTTAAGTTCGGTCATTGTACACCTACCTTTGATTGTGGATTTCTAACTCGGCGCGCGGTAACTCACAGCTTAGTGCTGTTCGCGGCCCCCGCGCAGATAAATTACCCAGTAAGTCAACCCAACCAGCAGACCGCCGCCGATGATGTTGCCGATGGTGACCGGAATCAGGTTATCGATGATGAAATTGCTTACTGTCAGATGAGCGAATTGCTCAGGTACCGCCCCTACGGCTTGCCAGAATTCCGGCGTGGCGAAGTGTTTGACCACGATGCCCATAGGGATCATAAACATGTTGGCGATGCTGTGCTCGAAGCCGCTGGCGACAAACATCCCGACCGGCAGCACCATGGCAAACATCTTGTCGGTCAGGGTGCGGCCGGAGTAGCTCATCCAGACCGCCAGGCAGACCATCAGGTTAGCCAGAATGCCGAGGCACACGGCTTCGATAAAGGTGTGATGCAGCTTGTGGTCTGCGGTTTGCAGGACATTCAGGCCCCACTGGCCGTTGGCGACCATATACTCGCCGGAGAACCAGATCAGCGCCACGAAGAACAGCGCGCCGACCAGGTTGCCGAGATAAACGTTCAGCCAGTTGGCGCCCAGTTGGCCCCAGCTGATGCGGCCGCTGGCCTTGGCGATGACGATAAGTACGGTAGAGGTGAACAGGTCGGCACCCGACACCACCACCAGCATTAACCCGAGAGAGAAGCAGATGCCGCCGACCAGTTTCGCCAGCCCGAAAGGCACGCCGGCGGTGCCGGTGGTCGCCGTGATGTAGAAGACGAAGGCGATGGAAATGAAGACACCGGCGGTGATCGCCAAATAAAACGTTTTCAGCGGATGTTTGGTGGCTTTATACACGCCGGCATCTTCAGCGATTTTCGCCGTGGCCGCAGGTAAAATCAGATCGAAGGGGCTGTCAGTTTTCAAACTAACTCTCGCTCTTAAGGGTTAAAACAACGCAATGAGATACTAGCAAAGCAGTATAGGGGAAAATTTGATTTGGATCATAAGGCGGGGAAGTAGAGCGGCAAAATGACGTGTTTTTCGTGTGGTTTTTATGGTTAATTTATTGATTTTTAATTAAAAACAATTTTTTAATGTTTGCAAAATTTTTTGAATTCACCGGGTGGACGGCGTAGGGTAAAGTTAAATTTTTAGGCGTTTTGTCGCCGCGAGGCGCTGAAAGTTTAATTATCGGTTAATTATTATTTCACCGTCCGGCAACAATTGACGGTTTATTTATTTTTATGGTCGTTTAACCGCCAATTTTACGGCGAGAAAATAAAACCGAATGCGTTGAAATACACCGCAAAAATGAAAACGCCGCAACGAAGTGCGGCGTTTGGCAGCAGGGGTACTCCCAAAGTGGCAGTATCCCCTGATGATGCTTAGCCCTTGGCCCAGTGGTGGCGTTTGGCCGCCTGCAGCTTCTCGTAGGCCGCCAGCAGCGCCTGATGGGCCGGCAGCGCCTTCAGATCGGCATCGACGGCGAACAGCCCGTTGAAACGCTCTTCACCGCTGATGGCGGCGGAGGCGGCCTCGACCGCTTCCTGGCCGTACATCTTCACGAACGCGGTGTAGTACTGCGCCGCTTCGCGTTCAGGCTCCTGCGCCAGCAGCAGCAGCGTTTGCAGGCAGCGGTAGTAGTTGCTGCGCGCCGGGTTCAGCACCGAGGCGTTGAAATCCTGCGTCCATTCGGTCCAGATCAGCGCCTGATCCAGATCGCCGCCCGCCAGCGCCAGCATCGACTTCAACTCGCCCACGCGCAGGGTATGCCAGGCGTTGTCTTTGCCGCTGGCAATGCCCAGCAGTTCGCGTACGCGGGTGAAGTCGTCCAGCCCTTCGTCGTCCAACTGCTCGATCAGCGCCAGGTACTCTTCCGGTTCCCACTCGCTGCCCGGCAGCGCCAGCAGCGTGTCGCGCAGGTGCGCGCCCATGCTGTTGTTGGCCAACAGCAGGTCTTCCGCCGGATAAATGTCGGACATACCCGGCACGATGATGCGGCAAGCGTAGACGCCCAGGTGCTCGTAGTCGGCGATGTACACTTCCGCGTCTTCTTTGTCGAAGATGCTCATCAGGGTGGCAAACTCTTCCTGCGTGTTGCCGCTGAAGCTCCAGTCAACGAACGGATAGTCCGCATCCTGTTTGAACAGATCCCAGGAGATCAGGCCGCTGGAGTCGATGAAGTGCGTTTCCAGGTTGGTGTGTTCCGCCACTTCTTCGTCATCGAAGGTCGGTGCGGTGAACACGTCGAGATCTTTCAGGCTGCGGCCCTGCAGCAGCTCGGTCACCGTGCGCTCCAACGCCACGCCGAAGTCCGGGTGCGCGCCGAACGAAGCGAAGCAGGTGCCGTTGGTCGGGTTGAACAGCACCACGCAGATCACCGGATAGTTGCCGCCCAGCGAGGCATCGTAGGAGAGGATCGGGAAACCTTCCTCTTCCAGCTTGGCGATGGCTTCCACCACGCCCGGGTAGCGGTTCAGCACTTCGTCCGGGATCGCCGGCAGGCTGATGGATTCGGCGATGATGCGGTTTTTCACATAGCGCTCGAACACTTCTGACAGGCCTTGCACCCGCGCTTCGTTGGCGGTGTTGCCGGCGGACATGCCATTGGAAACATACAGGTTGCCGATGATGTTCATCGGGATGTACACAGTTTGCTGATCGGACTGACGGGTAAACGGCAGCGCACACACGCCGCGATCGGCGTTGCCGGATTGCAGATCGACAAGATCGCTGGCGCTCAGCTCTTGCTGTGGATCGTAGAAGGCGTGCAGGCGCTCGTCGAGGATGCCGGCCGGCAGCGCGTCGTCTTCAGGGATCGGGAACCATTTCTCATTCGGGTAGTGCACGAAGTCGCCTTCGGCGATCTGCTTGCCCAGATAGAAATCGGCGAAGAAGTAGTTGGTGGACAGGCGCTCGAAATATTCACCCAGCGCGGAGGCCAGCGCGGCTTTTTTGCTGGCGCCTTTGCCGTTGGTGAAGCACAGCGGGCAATCGCGATCGCGAATGTGCACCGACCACACGTGCGGCACCGGGTTCAGCCAGGAGGCTTCTTCGATGTTGAAACCGAGATCGCTCAGTTTCTGCTGGAAACGGGCGATGGAGTCTTCCAGGGCGGCGTCTTTACCGGGGATAAAAGTTTGCGTCATTGTCTTCATTTCATGTTTTCATGTTGACTGGTGTTTTTATTTTGCCTTTATTTTTCAATGTATTAACTGAAATTTAGGGCTGTATATTGTTCCAGTGTTTTTTGACGTTTTCTCATTCTTGCAGCAAAATGTGGGGTACGTGGTGGGGCCGAGCTGAACACTAAAAACAGCCTGCCATGAAGATGGCGTTACCCTGAGGGTTACCTCAACCTTGAGTGGTATCTTCTCACACGTGAGAGAAAAAAGGGTAGGTTCAGTCGGTTCAGTCGGTTCAATATTTATATATATATGATTTATATGGTTATCCTTCTATTTTTTGAACCGACCTTGAACCGACTTTAGGGGTGTTTGAACCGACCCTACAGCAACGAGATGCAGAAATATCAAGCGAGAGGCTGCGCATGGCGTATGGAATGAATAAGCTGACGGATAAGAAGCTACGGGCTCTGCTGGGTAGGAAGGGAGAACGAGAGTCCAAGATCTCTGACGGTGCGGGACTAATGGTTCGGGTCAGTAAGGCCGGCTCAATAAGTTGGTTCTACAAGTATCGCCTTGGTGGGCGTGATACACCTGCTTTGATGCTCGCTTTAGGGAAATACCCAGACCTTACCCTTGCCAAGGCAAGAGAGAAACGTGACCAGTGCCGCGCCTGGCTGGCAGAAGGGCGCGACCCACAGCGCATGTTCAAACTTGGCAGGGAAGAAACGCTAAAGCCGGTGACTGTGAAAGAGGCTCTCGAGTACTGGCTCACCGAGTACGTTGATGGGAACCTGGTTAACGACGTTCGCTATCGTGAGCGGTTCACTAATCACATATACCCCTATATCGGCGATATGGCGCTCTCTGACTGCGAAACTCACCATTGGCTTACCTGCCTAGCCAGAACGAAGAAAAACGCTCCTAGCGTCGCTGGGATGGTTTTACAGATGGGTCAGCAGGCCTTCAAGTTTTGCCGTATACGCCGTTATGCCGTTTGCCATGTTCTCGATGGGCTGACGATGCAGGATATTGGAGTCAAAACCAGTAAGCGAAAAAGGGTACTGACGAGCAGGGAACTTACAGATCTGCTCGTAGCCTTGAAAAACGATTCGTTTTCGCCGTACTACACCAACCTGGTATCGCTTCTTATCTCGTTTGGTGCCCGTACCGGAGAAGTTAGGCTTTCGGAACTGAAGGAGTGGGACCTGCGCGATAAGCTATGGACCGTTCCGGAAGCGCACAGCAAAAATGGTGAGAAGATAATTAGGCCTATTCCAGAGCGTCTATGTCCGCTTATCGATCAGCTAAAGCAGCAAAACAAAAAATCTGGGTTGTTGCTGGGGGAAGTTAAAACCGATTCGGCCGTGAGCCAGACAGGGCGCAAAATGTGCCAGCGGCTGGGGCACTCCGAGCATTGGCGACTTCACGACTTGCGTCGGACATTCTCTACAGGGATGAGCGATCTTGGTATTGCTCCACACATTGTCGAGCTGTTGCTTGGCCACACGCTGGGCGGCGTAATGGCGGTATACAATCGTAGCCAGTATTTGCCAGAGAAACTTGATGCGTTGAATCGCTGGCTGGAGCGTTTGGATTTGCTCGCTGGAAATCACGAAAACGTTATTGTTTTTAATAAGGTGAACTCATGACCAGTTTTATCAAATTAGGTATATTTGAGCGAGAAGCGAAAACACCTGAATTGAAAGTTAGGCAATTGGCCCTTTTGCTTTGCGGGGAAGACCCAGAAACAAGAAACGATGATATACCGGATGACAAGATAGAAGCATATGGAATTTATTATCGGCATATTTCTAAATGGTTATCATCTTCTAGGTTATTTAGAGGGAGTAACTCATCAGCGCATCGTGCTGACTATATGTTTGCTTTGGCGTATCCACTAATAGATGAGGATTTGACACCGGAACCAATCAAAAAAAGGTGCTTGGATGCCGTTGAGTTTATTGCCGTAAGAGCCAAGGGTAAGGAAATTCTTTATGCCCTTGGAGGGGATGAACTTCAGCAAAAAGGTATCGAACTTTCAAAGAATAAACGAGGGTTACACAGGAAAGAAACTGAGAGAGATAATACGGAAAAGTTAGTTGCCATGTTGGTGAAATTACTTGCAAAAAAAGTGGGTGGGCCATATGGAACAATTGAAAAGCCGATTATCTCAGTTCTATTGGCTGATATGGAAAAATTGGCGAAGGACAATAAGTTATCTATGTCAGGCCTAGCTCGCGCGACGGTCTATAAAAAAATTTCTGATTCACTTAATTCTATTGAGTATGACGAAGATTAACTGTTTCAAGCTTCCTATTTGAATAGCCCAGATCAAGATACTGGCCAAAGATTCGCCTGCAGATTTTGCAGGCGTTACCGTTTGGGGTATCACCGGATCCCAACAGACCCCAACAGACCCTAGCAGACCCCAGCAACCATGTGCACTGTGACTGGGCCCTGGACTTCTATGCATCCTGCCTCTCAAAACACTCTTAACGCATCCATAAGCATCCATACGAAGGTATAAGCGTCTATACGAAGGTATTCGAAGGTATTCGTATGCATTTTACTGCATCAAAAATTTCCCATAATTCAGCTGGGTTAAGCTGAACAACGCCAGTTAATGCCAGTTAATGCCAGTTGGTGCCAGTTGGTGCCAGTTGGTGTCGGTGTGAGCCTTCGGCCTCGTAGGGGTTCCATTGTACTCGCTAGTACCCTCTTGTACCTACTTGTACCCATTAGTACTCACGCGGTTTCATCTTGTTTCATAAGTACATGGTTTACGGAAAAACCTGCATTTAATGCACTATGCGAAAATCAAGCAAAATGCACTATAAAACATCTGGTTAATGTTCTGACTTTGAGCCATAACTCCATGTTCTCTCTGGATTGCACGCGGGATGGTTTTTTTACTGGATTTGTTTTGTTTCAATAGATTTTATTGTTTTCTTAAAAGATTCCAGACTCACTGGAAAGGCTGTTTGATTATCCAGTAGCATGTTCGCATAACATTCAAACAGTGGAGTCCACATGCAACAGAAAGAACGCACTTACACCCCACCAACGGCAGAGCAGCGTCGAGAAATTCTTGCTGAGTATGGAGAGCCGACAGATCGTAATACCAAAGAAGCAGAAAGAGAGCGCATAACTGCCATTTCTCGCTCAACAGCTTGGCAATACGAACGAGATGGGCTATTTCCTGCCCGCCGGCATCTTGGCAAAAAAACATGCGTCTGGTTGCTTAGTGATCTCCTGTGGTGGATCCGAAATCCTCCGACAGTCGAAGGAGTTCACAACCCTCACTTACGTCGTAAGGCTTCAGGTAAATTGCGTAAGGAGGCTATCTAAAATACCGGGTGTTCATTTGTTGCGTGCTGTTGCGGTGAGTTGTCTCCATTATTCACCTGCGGCAATCAAAAGCTTTAACGAGGAATAACCAATGAAACTGAAAAATACGGCCATTCTTGGTCAGGGCCAAACTCGGCCCAAAATCAGCCTGGACGAATTAACAAAGATCCGCCGGCATGTTATTTCCGGAGACTGGTCAGCAATAAACGCTGGCATCTGCACGCTCGCGGATCTTGGGCTGCGTCATAGCGGCGGCGGTTTGGTTTGGTTGCGTTCTGGCGTCTCTGTTCACCAGGCAGATTATGACGCCGGGGTATTGGGCAAAGATAAGACTGCCGGTAGTGTCAACGGGTTGCCTTTGGCGATGGTTCGCCAGTGGAAGGAGTACCAGACGAAACGCAGCTTTGCGGTTTCTATCCCCGCTGAACTGCGTCGCCGGTATTACTCTGACGATGCTGCATTCGGTAATGCCATGCGAGATGCGGGTTATGTACCGGTTCGCACCCGGAAGCTGACCGGGAAGAAAGAAAGTTTCTGGCTGTATCGCGCAACCGGGAAAGATAAAGGGGTCTGCCCAGCAGAACCCGCACAGTGCAAGGGTTACGGCGTAGTTGTCCAGACCATGACGAAGCCGCATCCGTGGTTTAAGCGTGTGGCACTTGATGGAAAATGGCAGAACGTCTATGCCGATCACATTCGCTTCCTGACGAAAAAACGGCATCGTGTCGATGGTGTTCGCGTGCAGGGCTACACTGCTGGAGAATTGAAAGTGGAGGTGTTGGCATGATGACCAATACCTATGGGGTGTGCCCAAAGAGAGCCGCGCCGCACAAGGGCTACCACGATGTTGTCCAGCAGCTTTTAGACAAAGAAAAAGGCAGCACCGCAAATGCTGCCCTTTGGGACGACTGCTTTCTCAATCAGAAGCTCTATCAGTATATTGCAGAACCGCAGGATCGGCACTACGAAACTTTCGTAGGTCAGCCCTCTGGTGATTCCTTGGCTTTTTTCCGTTGCCGACGTTTGATCTCACCGATCGCAGCGTTAACAAAAAAAGCAGCGGTGCTTTCGCTATCATCTTTTACTGATTCGATTTCTTGTAGCACTTCATGTGGAACTCTGACATTCACTTGTTTTGACTTGTTGTTTATTGAACCCGTTGCCATTTCTGGACTCCTCGGTAATAGGTGCGATTCAGTATACGCAAAAAAAAGAGCTGTTCAATGCTTGACGTGCTATTCACCTAGCCATAAAGTGAATAGCACCTTGATTATGTCAGGGTACCAAAATGGCAACGCCCCAGAGTGCGGGAACACTACTGAGGCGTCTAACCAAACCGTTACTAAGGATAACGATATGGCATGTTTACATGATACCCAAACTCGCCCTAAATTTGTATACCTGTTCTTGGGCACCCCTAACGAATTTCCCGACTCCACACCGACGGTGCTTCGTGCTGAGGCCGATAGTGAAGATGACGCTCGTGCCAAATTCCCTCGCTGGACGCTGACCTTTGCCGCTCAAATCCGCACGGCTGCGCCTTGTCGCCTGCAAATCTTCTCCACTGACGACGGCTTTATGTGGGTTTACGAGCAGCGCCAGGCAGCGCCGGAGGTGGCTCATGCATAACATTTCCCCTGAAATACTGACCTTGCTTGGCGTTTACCCTGGCACCACAGGCCGCGTGATGTTGTACGTGGAGAACGGCGTCATCACATCGAACCTGCCGATCCCCGAGCATCATTTCTGCTGTTCGGTAGAGGCTTTCATCGAACTGGCTCAGCGCGCCGGGTGGCATGTCACGCCGAATAACGCCGACGTCACGAAAAGTCATGCTACTGCCGAGGAGGCTGCTCATGTCGCATGGAACTTCATTGCCAGAGATTAGCCGACAGGCCGATCAGCTAAACGCGTTGTTGGTAGCGATGAATATCGGCGCTGACGATCTCGATATTACGGACATGAATACGCTCGTCACGCTCGCGATTGACCTGGTTAACGGGCCCGCCATTTGGTTGCAGGAAGAGCTGCGTCGCCGGGAGAAGAAAAATGCGTAACGTTGGTTCGCTCGATACGTTGGATGCGCTCGCCAAAATACAGGCTTTGGCCGCTGCTGCCGGTTACCTTTCCGCGAACGATAAGGAAAAAAGCCTGTGCTTTGAGCTTTTGGACATCATCGAATTGACAGCCCGACGCTGTGTGGAGGCAGACGATGAATAAGACCTACACCTACCAGGTGAATGAGGATGTGCTGCTGCACCTGCAGCGGTCGCTGGATCTGCTGAGCTGTGCGCAGCTCATTATCAACGCACAGGACAAGCATATGCAGAAATACGTTATGTCGCTGGTGGATGTGGCCGAGGATTTCACTCAACGGGCAGCTAACGCGCTGGATCTCGGTGAACAACCAACGGTGAAAAATGAACAGGGGGTGTGCAATGGCTAAGAAAACCGAATTGATGGCCGTTGAGCCTAAAGACCTGCAGATCATCGAGTATCGCGGTCTGCGTGTGGTAACTACCGAGCAGCTAGCGGCGGGGTATGGCGCAACCGAGAAAATGATCAGCAACAACTTCTCGCGAAACCAAAATCGCTTTATCGAAGGTAAGCACTATTTCGATGTTGAGGGCGAAGAGCTTCAGTCCCTGAAGAACTTACCCTCTTTAAGAGGGGTAGTTGATAAACGCACGCCACGTCTTCGCCTCTGGACTGAACGCGGTGCCGCCAACCACGCGAAGATGTTGGAAACCGATCAGGCGTGGAGCTACTACGACGAAATGGTCGAGTTCTACTTCACTCGTCGTGATGTGCTGCCGGCTCCAGCCGACTTGTCGAAGTTGGAGATCCTGCAACTGGCCATTGAGTCCGAAAAAGGTCGGCTGGCAGAAAAAGAGCGCGCAGACCATGCCGAACGCACCAAGTCACAAATCAGCCGCAAACGTGAAGCCTCAGCCCTTGGTAAACTCAGCGCGGCCAACCGCAAATGCCGAAACCTTGAGGAGCGCCTGGGCGAAAGCGTGAAGCATGCGACGATCACCAAGGTAGAGAAGAAAACCGGTGGTGAGTTTAAGTTTGCAGCCCTGCGTAAATGGTGCAAGGAACGCGGTGTAACTGCTGTGGATGTGCCCGACCCTCGCTACGGCAGCGTCAAGTCCTGGCCGGCGGGCGCGTGGTTGGATGTGTATGGCGTCGATCTGCGCAAAATCTTCGGAGGTGAGGCATGAGCCATATTGAGCAGGTATTAACTCAGGCGACTATGCAGGAAGAAGATACCGATGCGCTTTTCTACATCCGCCAGCACTCTGACGCGGCCTATGAGGGCATCATTTCAGGGCTGGGCGCGATCGGTAATTTGGCTTTCTGGGCGTGTGACAGTGAAAATTATTCGGAATCAGATGCGCGAGAGGATTTGCGTAGTTTGGGCGAAATGTTAATGCATTTGCCGGGAATTGCCGCCGCACTGAAAACGAATGCGGAAACCGCAAACTTTAATATTGGCGAGCGTGAGCAGAAAAAGAAACGCTAACGTCCAGCATTAATTAATCGCTATCAATAAATTTAATACCGACGCCGGTCGGGGGCTTCACTCGGCCGGAATTCGGTAAGGATGGAATATGAATCGCTCAATTGAATTAAATCGCAAGCACATTGCCGAGGCGTTTGTGGATTATTGCAAGCGCCGCAGCGGCGGACACCCGGTGTTCTCTGTAACGGTAAACCGCCAGCAGGTCATCCTGGGCGAACTGAGTGCAGAGGCCGTGCACCGCTGCCTGACAGACTGTTTTGAGGTGGAGTGCTTCAAAAAGTACGGGCAGGCGAACAGCCTCAAGCTGCTGGCATCGACCTATGCCGGCATGCTGAATAAAGATAACAGCAAATTATCACCGGAAGGCATCGAGTTTATGGCATCGCTAATGAGCAATGCGGTGGAAATGGCATTAAAGAACCCGCAGGACAATACCCTCGGTCTGGAGATGTACTAATGGAAAATATTATTCATGCCGCCTTCGGGAAAAATGAAATTGTCGGTAAATACCGCGCAGAAGCTACGTCAGACGGTGTCCGCATTCTGCGTTGCAACCATGAAGGGGTATTCGAGCAGGTAGACCTGGTGCCGTTTGCTGACGTTATGCGCCGCCTGGACGCCGGTGAATGGGAGGATGAAATCAAGCTGTCGTTCGACATTCTCAAGGCCTGGGGGAAAAAGCCAAAGGACACAAATGAGGCTGCGACGGACGAAGAACGGTTGCTGCTATGGCGCTGGCTGATAGCAACGGCGTTTATCCGTGAACAGCATGAGAAAAACGGATCGGCACGCGTGGAGTGGCGACCCGGTGAGTTTAAGGATTGTGCGCTTTATGTCGGCAAGCATGGCGGTATGAACCTTTACCCCATGGCGGAACGACTGGCCATGGCAAATAACATTGAAGGGGCGCTCATTGAGCGTTATGGCCGCGAGCAAGGCGTTAACAATGCCATCGAGTTCTACATGATGATGGCGGGTGAAGATCACGGATTGTCGGACGCCGGTCGGGAAATCCTGGCCGATTTGCACGATAGCTTTATTGAACAGATGAACCGTGAAGGTTTACCGAAGACTCCAACGGCGCACTGAGGAGGAAAGATGAAACCTTTAACCAAGAATTTTCGCCTGAATGCGCTGGCAAACCAGTTTTCAACGGCCATCTTCAACCTTATTCGCCAACAGAACGGCGGTGATTGGTTCACAGTCGATGCTGATGGACAGGAAATCCATGTGGCGGTTATCGGCGGCGTCAGCGGCATGCGGGAGCTGGTGGATGCAGGTTTTCTGGCGGCTCTGAAGGAGGTAGCGCCGCAGTGGGAGGGCGTCGCTATCAAATGGCTGGCGCAGTGTGTTGTTGAGGGGGAGCTGACCGAGCGAGGCATGGAGCTTTGGACGTCCATGCGAGCAGACATGGGTGATTCGGTTGCCAAGCGCGGGGGTAACTTCCATGCGTAACATCGACCTGATCCGAGAGGTAAAACGCCAGTCAACGGGGGGATGGTCCCAGCTTTTACCACAGTGTGGCGTTGATGTTCCTGCCCGTGATGGGCATGGGCCGTGCCCTGTTTGTGGCGGTACTGACCGGTTTCACTTTATCGACGATCACGACGGCGGCGAGTGGCATTGCCGTCAGTGTGATGCGCCGAATCATGGTGATGGCCTTGACCTGGTAGCGTGTAGGCACCGTATCGGCATCACCGAAGCCGCCGAAATGGTGGCCGGGGTACTGGGTATCGGTGACCGTTCAACGCAAACGCCAGCAATTGTCACGCCGTCGCCCGTCAAACCTGCCCGTGAGGACAGGGACCAGAAGGCGATCGCAGACCGTGTCGCTGAATTGCTGTTGAAAACCCATCCGGGTGATGCGCTTTATCTCGCCAACAAGGGGCTTCCAAGCCCCTTTGAAGCCCTGCTGGACGATGGCTCGATGGTGCTGGTTTTGCGGTCGATAGCTGGGGCGGTTACCGGCGCGCAGATCATCAAACCGACAGGCGAAAAACGTCTGCTGGCCGGCACCAAAAAGAAAGGCGCGTTTATTTCGCCGTGGCCACTACCCGATGCGATTGAAACGGTTGTGATCGCTGAAGGTAACGCCACCAGCGTTACAGCGGCGTTACTGATGCCTGAAGTGTCGCATGTCGCCGCGATTGACGCCGGGAACCTGCTGCCGGTGGCGCAGGCGTTTCGTGAAGCATACCCGGCAGCGCGGATCATTATCGCCGGTGACAATGACTGGCACGCGCCGGGTGAAGTTGATGAGCAGGGCAAACCTCGCGTTAACACAGGCAAATTGGCGGCAGAGAAAGCGGCCAAAGCCGTTGATGGTTGGATCACGCTCCCGCCAGGGGAGGTAAAAGCCGATTGGGACGACCACCGGCAGTTGCATGGCGTTGATATTGCCCGACAGGATTTCGTCAATGGCTTGTATCAGCCGGCAGGTATTCAGATCACCGCTGCGGACAGCCGTCCAACGAAAGACGACCTAAAGCCTTATATCGACGGGCGCCGTGGCGGTCTGTACTGGGTGGAGCCCAAGCTGGACAAGGACAGTGGGGAGGTAATTGAAAAAGAGGTGTGGCTCTCGTCGTTTGTCGAGGTGGTGGGCGTGGGCGAGGATGATTCGGAGCGTTATCTCATTCTCGCCTGGACGCCGGAGGGCAGCGATGAACGACGCACCGAAGCGGTTCCCTTGCGCGATATCGGGGAGCGTGACGGCTGGGCCAAACTCAAGGCCGGCGGCATGCTGATCACTTCGAAAAGCGGTCTGCGTGCCATTCTTGCCGATCATCTGCAGCGCAGTGGCAAACGTGACATGTGGGCGATTGCCAGCGCCAGCGGCTGGCAGAGTGGCGCCTACATCATGCCCGACGGGGAAGTGTTGGGCACGCCTGAAAAGCCGGTGCTGTTCAATGGACGCTCTGCTGCTGCCCGGGGATATACCGTCAAGGGAACGGTTGATAGCTGGCGTAATAGCGTGGCCAGGCTGGCGAAGGGTAACCCGTCGATGATGCTCGGTATTGCTTGCGCATTGGCTGCGCCGCTGATTGGCATCGCCGGCGCGGACGGTTTCGGGGTGCACCTGTTCGGCGGTTCGTCGGCAGGGAAAACCACCACCGGCAACGCTGCCAGTACCGTCTACGGTGAGCCCGATGCGTTGAAACTCACCTGGTACTCAACGGCACTAGGCTTGGTGAACGAAGCGGCGGCGCACAACGACGGATTTATGCCGCTGGATGAAATTGGCCAGGGCAGTAACCGCAAGGCAGTTGCGGAGGCGGCCTATGCGCTCTTCAACGGCGTGGGCAAGATTCAGGGCGCCAAGGAGGGCGGTAACCGGGATATCAAACGCTGGCGAGCAATGGCGTTCAGTACCGGTGAAATTGACCTTGAAAGCTACATTCGTGCCGACGGGGGGAAGATCAACGCCGGGCAACTGGTGCGGCTGCTCAATGTGCCCATTACCAAGGCAACGCAGTACCACGGCTACGCCGACGGCAAAACACATGCTGATGCAATGCGTGACGCCTGCAAACAGAACTATGGCGTTGTGGGGCGTGAGTGGATAAACCAGCTTGCCGGCCAGAAGAAGACGGCTATTGATGCGGTGCGTGCTGCCGAGCGCCGGTGGTTGGGATTATTGCCCGAAGAAGCGAGCGAACAGGTTCGGCGGGTGGCGTCACGTTTTGCCGTATTGGAAGGGGCGCTTATCCTGTCGAAAACGCTCACGGGTTGGAGTGAGCAGGAAAGCCGCGACGCGCTGCAGCACAGCTTTAACGCCTGGGTCAATGAGTTCGGCATGGGGAATCGTGAGGCCAAGGCCTGGGTAGAACAGGCGGAAGCCTTCTTGCAGCGCTTCGGTTACAGCCGCTATTTGCCGCATCCACACACTGACCCTCGCGATTTGCCAATCCGGGATTTGGCCGGGTATCGGGAAGAACGTCCAGGGCTTGAGACGCTGATATTTCATACTTACCCGTCGGTGTTCCGCGATGAGATTGCCGCCGGCGCCAACCCTGTCGCGTTTGCTCAGGCGCTGGCCGATGCCGGCATGCTGGATAAACCGGCCAAGGGGATGACCAAAAAGACACTGAGGATTGACGGCAAGCAGCCGCGCTTTGTGGTGCTGATGATGCCTGACGACACCGAGGAGGACATGTAATGACGGCACATATCGCAGCACATGGCCGGCTGGTGGCCGATGTGCAAACCAAAACCACCAGCAACGGGCACTCGATGGCATTGGGCAGAATGGCCGTACCACTGCCGTGTCACGGTGCCGAAGAGGGGCAAGCGACATTCTGGCTGGCGGTAACGGCTTTTGGAAAACAGGCGGATTTCCTGGCGAAACACAGCAAGGGCGACCTTATCAGTGTCTCGGGAACCCTGAATATCAGTCAATGGACCGGCGGCGAAGGACAGACGAACACCGGGTATCAGGTGCTGGCGGACTCGGTCATCAGCGCCCGTACGGTACGCAGTGGCGGCAAGCGCCAGAGTCAATAACGAGAAGGGCGGTCATCTGGCCGCCCCTGACAAGCTGAACATAGGGTGTGCAACGCATGAAAGACCAGAAAGCCGAAATCCTGCGCCTTAAGCGAGAAGGCAAGGGGTATAAAACCATCTCACGTCTTACCGGCGTGAATCTCAACACGGTAAAGACCACCTGCCGCCGGTCGGGGCTGTTCCGTGATAACCCTGAACACCGGGTGCTCTTCACCATTCCAGAGAAGAAATACAGCACGGCTGTGGCGGTGCCCAAGCTATTACCGCCTCAGCGCACAATTACGGGCGATAAACAGACCGATGCCTATTTGTGGGTGCTGGAAGTCATCAAGACCGGTGAGCCGGCACACATTGCCGCAGCAGAAGATGCCTTGAAAAAGCTGACCATCACGCCGAAGCAGGCGCAGGAAAACTACACGCGACACCTGCAGGCGCAAGGGGCCGGCTGGACATCAGTATTTTCCACCATGTGGATGGACAACCCACAACATTATATCGAGGGGGCCAAGCGACAGCGTGAGAATGCGTTGGCTGCGCGGGGTGCGTTTGGCAGCTATGAGGCGGCAATGGAGCCGACCGAGGCTGAGCGGCGAATGTTGGCTGAATGCGGCGAGATTTACGATGACGAATGTTATGGATGGTCTGACGATGAGCGGCAACGGGGCAGCATTAGCGGAAATCGCATACTTGAAGCCTGGGACGTACGCAAAACGGCATCGAAGGGATTTGCGGATGTTTTACCGAACCCTTACACATTGTCCGATGTCGTGCGCGAGTTTGAGTATTGGAGCTGGTTATACCGTATGCGAAGCGCAGCAAGAAAAGAAATTGATCCTGGTGGCTATGACGATGGCGATGGACCTATTGCAGACAGAGAGGCGTGGTTGGATAAAAAGCTGGAAACCCTGCGTCCGAAAGACCAGCGAGAAGCATTGGCGGTGCTGAAATGGTATCTGCAAAGCGAGCGCCACCAGGGGAGCTACGGTGCCGACAGTGACGCTGTTTACTTGAATCTGATTGGTGCTCACGGGGACGTATAGCGTCTGCAGTGACGTTGTTTCATAAAATGCAATGAAGTGAGTTATGTTGCAAATTATGCAATAATTGGTGCGTTGATTTCATTACGTGAAAGGTGGAAAAAAATGAGACTGGAAGCGGCGTTAAAGCACTTCAGCCCGCAGGGTTTGGCTATTTCTGATTCACCCACGTGCACATCGGCAGATCGCATCACCGGTACCGATGTTATGGCGGCGCTGGGGCTTGCGGAATCAAAAGCCCGCTTTGGGATGGCGGCGTTCCTGGGTAAAACAGGGATTAGCAGCGAAGACCGCGAAAGGGCCGTTGCAGAGCTGACCCAGTACGCTATGCGCAAGGCTCCGAAGCACGTCGGGAAAGTCGCCGGCCGTCGTATGGCTCGCTGTATGCAAATTCTGGCCGCGCTGGCCTACGAGGAATACGCGCACTCCGCCGGCGCCAGCGTGACCTGTCACGACTGTCACGGCGAGGGGCTGGTGGAGGTTGAGCGTGATGTCGTGACCTACCCGGGCTATGTCGGTATGGATGGCGAAGAGAAAATACCGCCGACAACGAAGCGCCAGGTGGTGCGCGAGTTATGCCAGACCTGTAACGGCAAGGGGAAAATCCATAAACGCTGCCGGAACTGCAAGGGGACGGGCAAGGCGCTCGACCGAGTGGCAACCAAAGCCAGCGGCGCACCGGTCATCAAGGGCTGCGAACGCTGTGGCGGAAAAGGCTTCAGTCGCATGCCCTCGTCTGTGGCCTACAAGGCGATTACAGCGCTCCTCCCTGAGCTGACGCAATCATCATGGTCACGTAACTGGAAGCCGTTCTATGAGGCGCTGGTGGCGAAATGCGACATTGAGGAGGGCGTGGCCGCGTCCGTATTCAACAAAATAACAAAGTGAAGCACGTTTGGCACGGATGCCGACATTTTTTAAACAGGATATTGCATTTTGCATAAAGTTGGCGTAAATTCCTCAAATAGTGGGAAGTCGCGTGTGTGACACACTAGATAAATTTCAGACCCTGCCAGCAATGGCGGGGCTTTTTATTGGTCGTTAACCTGTTGTTTGATTTTTAATCCGTACACTCCTTTTCATATAGTGAAAGGAGGGATAATGTTTAAGGGATGGCTGGCGATTGTAATCGTAATGTCTGTGGTGCTGGGGAGCCTGGCTCTTATCAAAAGTGCGAATGCCGTTTGCGAGCATGAATTTATGCATGTGAGTATCTGTGGTTATGTACCAGATATTGAAACATAAAGAACGCATTTGTTTTGGTAGAGGCATTTCTTGAAACGAGTTTGGCAATGAAGTAAATTTATTGCGCCGGAACGGTGGGCATTTTCTTGTTGCAGAGATTGCATTTTGCGTTGAGTAGGGCAAGCCTGCTGTTCTGGCACTTAGGCCCTTTAGCTCAGTTGGTTAGAGCAGTCGGCTCATAACTGATTGGTCGCTGGTTCAAGCCCAGCAAGGGCCACCAAACCGCCACTAGCTCATCTGGATAGAGCATCAGCCTTCTAAGCTGACGGTGCGGGTTCGATCCCCGCTGACCGCTCCATCTGTAGATGTTTTGTTGCTTACGCTGTCCATTTCATGGAGGAAAGCATCGTGAGATTAAGAACTGTTTTTTTTTTCTCTGTTTTGTATTGCGCCAATTTGTGGTCACGCTGATCCTATAAGTGAACTTCAGGCTAAAAGCGCTGCTGTTAGTCGCTCGGTAAGTAATAGCGTTACGGTTGAGCAGGCAAAGAATCAAGAGAGGATAAAACTACAGACTCGAATTGACCAACTTCGCAATGAGGTTTGGGAACCGAATCGGACAATTGAAGAACGGAAATCTATACAACAAGAGTTGGATCGCCTTCAAGTGCAAATTAACAAGTTGTAGCTGTTTAGTTCCCCATGACCTATAAAGTACTGACTAACAACTGGGAGTTTCACTAACACAACAGAAGGGCGCATTCAGTTTGATATGCACTATCGAATCCTTCACCTGGGATTTTGAGTGCGCCCCTCTGATGTGAATTGACTACCGGGAAAGACCGGCACCCAACGATAAGAGCATTTGCGGCGAGACGGGCGGTAACGTTGCGGTTGAGCGGAGTGCTCTTTCCGTTGTGATGAAGAACAAGATGGCAGTCCGGTCGAATCGGCAACATCGAAACCCTTTAAGCTGGCGCGTATGGGGACAGCAGAACGGCGACTTCCGGCATCACACAATTCAAGCCCTGGCTAACTGCCGGGGCTTTTGCATTCAGGTGGGGCAGATTTCAGCCGCTGGTGGAGATCCCCTGAAGACAATTATGCTGATCGTATCCTGATGTTCGCTCCACTTGCTCGAGCAAATAATTTTTCGGTAAGTGATAACTTAGATGAAGGTGTTCTACCAAGCTCAATCTGGGTCGCGATCATCGCGGGGTAGGTGAGAATAGCCCAAGGGGCATGATCATCATCTTGGACTTTTGTTATAGCGCCGAGAAGATCAGAATCATCCTCCATCAGGTGTTGGGTATTGAATAGATTAAGATAGCTTGCTGCCTGTTTGCGAGAATGTTCAGCAGCTGCCTCAAAGTGAAAAGCCATTTTGAAAGCAGAAATCCCTGCGATAGCGAGACCTACTACTACTGGGTAGCCAAAGCCAGCAATAACACTTGAGCCGAGAAGTATCAGTAAAAACGACAAACCTTTGTCAATACGGCCTGTCAGTGTACTGAACATTTTTTCCAGACGGTGCGAATAAAGGATCTGGTACAGCATGTCTTCTCGGCTCATAACTACCTCACTGTTTAGGTTTTGCGCCCCCGTCCTGACTTTTTGCTGGTGGAGGCGATGATTGTTGATTAGTGTTTTCTGCAATCTTTTTTGCTAAATCCGGTGGCATATGGTCATTGACCTGCCGACGGGTGCTACTTGACATAGTCAAATTCTCCGCGTTTGAAATGTTGTTTGTCGCGATTCAACGATACCAGATGCGGTAATACGCTGCCAGACGTCATCTGGCACCTATTTCTAGGCTGCGCTAACGCGTGGCCTTTTCTGTTTCATGAGCGCCAACCGCCCGGCGGGAGGTAAGGATGTCACGAATGCTAATCAGAGCAGCCGATGGAGCCGTGCACACTGGTAGCGCAGTGTCATTCGTCCTCGGCATCATTAATTATTTCTCACAGAGCGAATGGATCATTCTCGGCGTTATCTTCGGCATGTTCTGCTCTGCGTTTGGTATTGCCCTTGGTACTTACTTCCGCTGCCGGCGCGAGCGGCTTCTGCGTGATTGGATAAAAAAACGCACGGAGACGATCGACACGGAAGAGCTTGAAATGCTGGAGCGTGAGTGATGGGGAACAAATCAAAACTCAGCGCTGTAATGTTGGCGCTGATCGCCGCCGGCGCATCGGCCCCGGTGATGATGTCGCAGTTTCAGGAAGAAAAAGAAGGTCAGCGCCTGACTGCATACCAGGACGGTGTCGGCATCTGGACAATTTGCGGCGGTGTGACGATGGTCAACGGCCAAAGGGTCGTTAAGGGCCAGCGCCTCACCGCTGAGCAGTGCAAGCAGATTGATGCAGTCGAGCAGAAAAAGGCGCTCGACTGGGTAGACCGCAACGTCAAGGTAACGCTGACCGAACCGCAAAAGGTCGGTATCGCCTCGTTCTGCCCGTGGAACATCGGCCCCGGGAAATGCTTCACCTCCACCTTTTACAAAAAGTTGAACGCCGGCGACCGCATTGGCGCTTGCCGCGAAATCCGCCGTTGGATATACGACGCTGGCCGAGATTGCCGCATCCGCTCCAACAATTGTTACGGACAGATCCTGCGGCGCGACCAGGAAGCCGAGCTGGCATGCTGGGGGCTGGATAAATGAACTGTATCTGTTTTTTCTTTGCCGGTTTTATGGCCTTGGCTGGAGTTGACGCATGGCCTTTCTTCCTGGCTGTGGGGTTGCTTCTATCATGAATCGAGCGACCGCGATAATTGCAGGAGTACTGCTGGTGGCTGTCATGGCTGTCTGCTGGGTAGCCAGCTATTATCAGGGAAAGTCGGAGAAGCTGGCGAGCACTGTTGAGCAGCAGGAAAAGACGCTGGCGCAGCAGCAGTCACTGATAACGGCATTACGCGAGAACGCCGCCCGGAATAACTCGCTAATGGCCGAACAGCAACGGAGAGAGCAGCAGCTGCGCCAGCAGGGCGAACGCTACCAGAGGAAATATCGTGAAGCAACCAAGAATGACGAGTGTAGTCGGCGCGCTGCTCCTGCCGCTGTGCTTGACCTCCTGCGTGGAACGGACACCTCAGACGCCGGCGCCGCTCGTGCTGTTTCCCCCTGAGTCGGTGTTCACCCCCTGCGAGCAACCAAAAATGCAGGGTGAAACCTGGGGCGACATTGGCAGTCATGCGCTGGCGCTTCAAACAGCGTTATCAATCTGCGCCGGCCAGGTAGAGACGCTTAACGCCTGGCGGCAAGTTACCACTAGATTAAAGTGATTGAATAACAATTGCGTACGCATTGAAAATCATTATCATTTGTGAGCGGGGCAACTGCTATACTTTTTCAAAAGGATTTTGTCATGCTCAAGTTTTTATTCACCATACTAATGGTCTTCTCCCTCAACGCTTGTGTAACTAAAGGGCCTAAACCGAAGCCTATATCCAGAGTGAATCCTGTATACCCAATTTATGCTTATGACAATAAAATAGAGGGATATGCAAAGGTAAAATATGACGTTGATAAAGATGGAAAAGTCAGTGAGATAAGAATCATAGAATCCAGCCCTCGGGGTTTGTTCGAGAATGCGCTTATTATGGCGATGTCAAAATGGCGGTTCGAAAAAAATAAACCATATAATAACCTGGAGATTACCATTCGTTTTAAAATGAGCAGCCCTATCTCCCAATGACTGAACCCGCTTCGGCGGGTTTTTTATTGCCCATCACAGAGCGTCTATTCTGGCGCTGCGTAATGAGCAGTAACCAAAGCCATCACCCTGCACCTACCGCGCACCCAGCGCACCGGCAGGCTGCTGGCTTTTCTATAACGTCGGGAATAAAAAAATGCCCTCAGGCCAGGAAGCAAGAGGGCTAAATGTGACTGTATTGTATGACTTACCTTTGGAATCACCTGTATCGATAGAGATACAAGGCTAAAGCAATGAGGGTAAGGCATGGTGCTATTAATTCGAGATTGTCCATGCAGTACCTCCTGCTAGTCAGAGAACAATCACTGCCGCTAAGAAGTAATTGCCAAATGATTATAACTCTCATTTGGGTGTTATCGAAGTGGACAAGCATACAGCTACTGTAGGTATTGGAATATTATTCTTTAAAGTGGCTGATTTGCAGAGCAAAACTTGATGTAATCCAGCGAAGAAATCCAGATTTTTTAGAGGAATATGCTAAATGAGCACCAATAATAATTCTGTCACATTGAACGTCAGCGTCGATACCGCTCACCTGGATAAACTTGAAGCCCAGCTTGAGCGCATCGCTGAGCTGTGTGATCGGATTAATGGCCACAAATACTTCGCAACGGCTTTCAACGTTGAGCCCGGAAAATTCTACATCAAGCCAGCGACCATCAAAAACGCTGTGCTGACGGGTGCGCGCGACCCATTAGCAATCGAAGCCGGTATGAAGGCAGCGTCAGAAGCTGCTCGTTCAATGCTTGAGCGGGCACAGGAGATGGCTGCCTCCGCAGCGGAAACAGATAAGCGACTGGCTGCCGCTAAGCAAAAGGAAGCAGAGAAAGATCAGGCCCTCGAGCGCCGACTCTTGGGAATCGAAGCCGGCATTGACCACTGCATGGCAGGCATCACCTCTCTGCGCCGTCGTGACTCGCTGGTGTGATGATGGCGCCCACAGCGTAAGGTTCAGCACGCGGCGATGACAGGCTCCAACTCACGCGCAGTATAGCCAAAAGGTACTCCCGAGGGGGTACCCCAGCCACGGGGCGGCGACCTCGCGGGAAACGGCACATTTTTCGATTTTCATGCGTCATCATCATCATGCAACTTATTGTTTTTTAGTCTTCATTTTTTTAAAGATGATGAATTGATTGTTTTTTGTTCGTCATCATGGCCTGCCTGGGAAGGGAGCGCGCAGAAAATCAGCCCGGAAAGGTGAATGGATGGACGGCGAACTGAAAAATCTAAAATGCAACATCAATCAGTTGGCTGCCATGACCGGGTTACATCGACAGACAGTGGCGAGCCGCCTTGCTGATGTGCCACTTGCCGAAGGCAGTAACGAAAAGAAAAAGCTGTATCAGATCACAGACGTCATTCGCATTTTGATGGACGCCCCGGCCTCCCCATCTGCTGAGCACCAAGACCCGGACAAAATGACGCCGAAAGAGCGTAAGGATTGGTTTGATTCCGAGAAGGGGCGCCTATGGTTGGAAAAAGAGATGCGCCAGGTGATCCCCGCTTCTGATGTGAGGTATCAGATGGCGGCGGTAATGAAAGCCGTAACACAGGCGCTTGAGACCTGGCCCGACAAATTGGAGCGAGACAGAGGGTGGACGCCAGATCAAATAACTGAAGCTCAGTCGGTTGTGGACGAAATCCGCGAGCTATTGGCTCATGCCGTCAGCGTTCAGGAGGATGTTGAAAATGAGTAAGCTGGAGTATGGCTCTGCAGAGGCGATCCGCATGGAGGTTTCTCAATTGCTCCGCCCACCAATGAGAATGCCGGTCGCTGATGCCGTCAGGCGCTATATGCGTGTTCCGCGTGGCGCCGGCAACTCAATTCCATGGGAATCTACGCTGACGCCCTACATGATTGAGCCAATGAACACGTTGGCAGAACGAGCTTATGATGCTGTTGTTTTCGCAGGGCCAGCCCGGACAGGAAAAACGCTTGGCCTGATCGACGGGTGGATTGTTTATGGCATCGTTTGTGATCCTGCTGACATGCTGGTGGTGCAAATGACGGAAACCAAAGCCCGTGAACACTCCCGCACCCGCCTGTCACGAACGTTCGCTCACAGTTCTGAAGTTAAAAAGCGGCTAAGCCCGTTAAGGAATGACAACAACGTTCACGATAAATTGTTTCGCGATGGTTCTTTTCTGAAGATCGGCTGGCCGTCCATCACAGTTTTTTCTTCATCGGACTATAAACGGGTTGCCCTGACGGACTATGATCGTTTTCCCGAAGATATCGATGGCGAGGGCGATGGTTTCTCGCTGGCGTCAAAACGTACCACGACTTTTATGTCCGCCGGCATGACGCTGGTGGAAAGCTCTCCTGGCCGGGAAATTACCGATTCCAAATGGCGCAGGTCAGCACCTCATGAGGCGCCACCCACCACAGGTATCTTATCGCTCTATAACCGCGGCGATCGCCGTCGCTGGTATTGGCCGTGCCCGCATTGTGGTGAGTATTTTCAGCCGGCGATGGAAAACATGGCCGGATATCGCGACATCGCCGATCCGGTAGAGGCCAGTGAGTCCGCGCATCTGTGTTGCCCGCATTGCAGCGGCAAGATTACGGCAGATCAAAAACGTGAGCTTAATAACCGGGGTATCTGGTTGGTTGAGGGGCAACAAATTGATCGCAAGGGTGTGATTACCGGTGAGCCCCGGCGTTCGCGCATTGCCAGTTTCTGGATGGAAGGCCCGGCGGCCGCGTACCAAACCTGGGCGCAGCTGGTTTATAAACTGCTGACCGCCGAGCAGGAATATGAACGTACCGGCAGTGAAGAGACCCTCAAAGCCATTATCAATACGGACTGGGGATTGCCTTATTTGCCGAGACGCTCTCAGGAACAGCGGCAGGGTGATGTGCTGATGGCGCGTGCTGAACCGCTGGGCAAGCGGCTGGTGCCGGCCGGCGTGCGTTTCCTGGTGGCGACGGTGGATGTGCAGGGGGGAAGCAAGCGCCGTTTTGTCGTGCAGATAACCGGATATGGCGCCAAAGGGGAGCGATGGGTGGTTGACCGTTTCGAACTTTGCCAATCGTTGCGCACTGATGACCATGGCGAAAGCCAGCGCATCAACCCGGCGGCTTTTATTGAAGACTGGGAACTGCTGCGCGCGGACGTACTGAATAAAACCTATCGGTTGGCCAGCGACCCGCACATCACCATGGGCATTCTGGCGATGGCCGTTGACTCCGGCGGTGAAGACGGCGTGACGGATAACGCGTACCGATTTTGGCGCCAGTGCCGGCGGGACGGCCTGGGCAAGCGGGTGTTTCTCTTTAAGGGAGACAGTTTTTCACGTGGCAAGCTCATCACCTGCAGTCACCCCGACAACACAGAACGCTCCGATCGGCGAGCCAGGGCTCGGGGTGATGTACCACTACACCTGCTGCAGACCAATGAGTTGAAAGACCGGGTTGCCGCTGCGCTTGAGCGCGATGTGCCAGGACCCAATTATGTGCATTTTCCTGACTGGCTGCCACCGAGCTTCTACGACGAGTTGACCTATGAAGAGCGTCAGCCCGATGGACGCTGGGTGAAGCCTGGGCGTGGCGCCAACGAGGCGTTCGACCTGTTGGTCTATGCGCATGCCCTGGCCATTCTGCAGGGGTATGAAAATATTGACTGGGATAAGCCGCCCGCCTGGGCTCGTTTGCCCGAACAGGGCGAGCCTTTGCCGATGCCCACTAGAGCTGATGAACAACGCGAGGGCCGGGAAAGCGCGTTGAAAAAAGAAAAACGCAAAAAGCCGTCCGCGTGGAGCGGTGGTGGAGGTTGGTTATGAGACGGGAGCGACTGGAGCGTCTGGTCGAAAAGTATTACGACGCAGAGGAAGCCGTGCTGGATGGGAAGTCGGTCATGCTGAACGGTCAGTCAATGACCATGGAAAATTTAAGCGAGATCCGCAAGGGCAGGCAGGAAATTGAAAGCCGCCTGGCACAGCTGAATGGCGCTGGTTCGCGTTCTCTTTATTCACTGGCGAGGTTCAAATGAGCGTATTGGACAATCTTATTGGTGCGTTTTCACCGGGCTGGAAAGCTGCCCGACTTCGGTCGCGCGCCATGATCCGCGCCTATGAAGCGGTGATGCCGACCCGGACCCACAAGGCCAGGCGTGAAACGCGCTCACCCAATCAGCTGACGCAGTATGGTGGCCGTTCATTGCGTGAGCAGGCACGGTTTTTGGACAGCAATCACGATTTGGTGATTGGTGCGTTGGACAAGCTTGAGGAACGCATCATCGGGGCGAAAGGCATCATCGTTGAGCCGCAGCCGCTGACACGCGCAGGAGAGCTCGATAAGTCGCTGGCTGATCAGATCCGAAGCGCATGGGCAGAGTGGTCGGTCTCTCCCGATGTTACCGGCCAATATACCCGCCCAGTGCTTGAACGACTGTTGCTTCGAACCTGGCTGCGAGACGGTGAAGTTTTCGCCCGCGTGTTTGTCGGAAAAGGGGCGGGGTTAAAAAAAGAGCGGGGTATCCCCTTTTGGATTGAGGCTCTGGAGCCTGACTTCGTACCCGATAATCTCACAGCACCCGATCAAGGTGTGGTTCAGGGCATTGAGTTGGATGCCTGGAAACGGCCACTCCGCTATATGGTCTATCGCAGCCTGCCTTCTGAGGGGATGTCAGCCGGGCTGTACGATAAGGTGGATGCTGGGCAGATGTTGCACCTCAAGTTTACCCGTCGCCTGCACCAACTGCGTGGCGTGACCCTGCTTTCGGGGGCCATCATTCGCATTGCCGATCTCAAGGATTATGAGGACAGCGAGCGCATTTCCGCACGCATTGCAGCATCGCTGGGAATGTATGTCATCAAGGGGGATGCGCTCAACTATGAAGATAAAGCGGCAGAAGACGGTCCACGCGAGCTGGATTTCGAACCTGGCATGCTCTTCGACGGTCTCCGGCCAGGTGAGAAGGTGGGCATGGTCAAATCAGACCGGCCTAATACTGGGCTGGAGTCGTTCAGAATGGGGCAGCTGCGCGCCATTGCTGCCGGTACGCGCGTCAGTTTTTCTTCAATCTCGCGAAATTACGACGGCACCTATAGTGCCCAGCGTCAGGAGTTGGTGGAGGCGCAGGAAGGGTACGGGATCTTGCAGGATGCCTTTATCGCTCAAGTTACCCGCCCGCTGTATCGCCGTTGGCTGGATGCGGCTATTTCGACCGGCGCCATTCGGGTGCCGGCAGATATTGATACCGACACCCTCTACAACGCTGTCTACAGTGGCCCCGTGATGCCCTGGATCGACCCGCTGAAAGAGGCGAATGCCTGGCGGGTAATGATCCGCGGTGGTTCGGCAACGGAAAGTGAGTGGATCCGTGCGCGAGGTGGCAACCCTGCAGAGGTAAAACGGCGCCGCAAGGCAGAAATTGACGATAACCGTGCGCAGGCATTGGTGTTTGACACCGATCCGGCTAATGACAAAGGAGCGGCTCATGCCGACAACAACGACGATAACAACGACGATAACACAACGACCGAAAGCGGTCGCAACCGCGAGGGGCGGGGACGGTAAAAGCTGGTTCAGTATTCGGGCCAGTTCGCAAAACACGGCCGATATCAGTATTTATGACGAAATTGGCTTTTGGGGTATCACTGCTCGTCAGTTTGCCGAAGATTTGGCGGCGCTGGGGCCGGTTAGTCACATCAACCTGCATATTCACTCACCGGGAGGCGATGTTTTTGACGGCATAGCCATCTACAACCTGCTCAAGAATCATTCTGCGAGCAAAACGGTCTACATTGACGGCCTGGCCGCTTCCATGGCTTCGGTTATCGCGATGGTTGGCAACCCTATCATTATGCCCGAAAACGCCATGATGATGGTTCATCGGCCCTGGGGGATCGCCGGCGGCGACGCCGACGACATGCGTAACTACGCTGAACTGCTTGAAAAGATGGAAACCGTCCTTATTCCGGCCTATGCCGAAAAAACCGGCAAGTCGCCAGAGGAGATAACGGCGCTACTTGCTGATGAAACCTGGATGTCCGGCAGCGAATGTGTTGCGCAGGGCTTTGCCGATAAGGTGCTGTCGCCCGTCAAGGCTATGGCGCAGATCCAATCAAAACGTATAGAGGAATTTGAACATATGCCTAACAGCATCAAAAACATGATCGTGCAGCCACAGGCAAGCACCACGCAGCAGCCCGTACCGGCGGCTTCGACAGTATCTCATCCAGCGCCGCAGGCCGTCGATGAAACGGCTATCCGAGCCCAGGAGCGTGAATCTCAGCGTCAGCGTGTGGAGCAGATCACTACGCTGTTTAACCGGCTCGGGCCAAGCCACACCGAGCTGATGGTGAAGTGCGTCGGGGACGTGAATTGCTCCTTCGAGCAGGCCAAGGATTCGTTGCTGGAAGTGTTGGCAAGCCAAATTACGCCGGTGGATACCACTACCTCCCCGGTGAATAAGCCGAACGCGCATATCTACGCCGGCAACGGCAACATTGTGGGGGACGGCGTGCGTGCATCCCTGATGGCGCGGGCGGGCTACAGTGAAGGCGAACGCAGCAACCCCTACAACGCTATGACCCTGCGTGAGCTGGCCCGTATGTCCCTGACTGAACGCGGCATCGGTATTGCGAGCTATAACCCGATGCAAATGGTTGGTCTGGCCTTCACTCACAGCACATCAGACTTCGGCAATATTCTGATCGATGTGGCGAACAAATCCATCCTGCAGGGCTGGGAGGATGCGCCTGAAACGTTCGAGCTATGGACCAAGAAAGGGCAGCTGTCAGATTTTAAAACTGCGCATCGCGTGGGCCTGGGCGGTTTCCCTTCGCTGCGAAAAGTTCGTGAAGGGGCTGAGTACAAATATGTTACTACCACGGACAAGCAGGCAACGATTGCGCTGGCAACCTACGGCGAGTTGTTCAGCATTACCCGCCAGGCGATCATTAATGACGATCTGAGCATGCTCACCGATGTGCCGATGAAGTTGGGGCGTGCGGCCAAGGCCACGATTGCCGATTTGGTTTATGACATGCTCGTCAGCAACCCCAAACTGAGTACGGACGGCCTGCCGCTGTTTGATGCGAAGCACGACAATATCAGTAGCGGCGTGGTTGATGTGGCCACCATTGACAAGGCGCGACAGTTGATGCGTCGCCAGAAAGAGGGCGAGCGACATTTAAATATTCGTCCGGCCTTTATGTTGGTGCCTACTGCACTGGAATCGACGGCCAACCAGGTGATCCGTTCGGCCAGCGTCAAGGGTGCCGATGTCAATGCCGGCATCATCAACCCGGTCAAGGACTTTGCGACGGTGATCGCCGAACCGCGCCTGGACGATGCGAGCTCGTCCGACTGGTATCTGGCGGCAGCCAAAGGCACGGACACCATCGAGGTAGCTTACCTGAACGGGGTTGATACACCGTATATCGACCAGCAACAGGGCTTCGAGTCCGACGGCGTCACCACCAAAGTGCGCATCGATGCCGGTGTGGCGCCTATCGATCACCGCGGCCTGGTGCGCGTTACCGGCAAGTGATCTCTTCGTAATGCATGCCCGCCCGTCAGGGCTTTTTTTATACCTAAAATCCGGCCCTGCGGGGCCGTGGAGATGCAATCATGGCAAAGAATTATCAGCAGGCAGGACTGACCATTCCGGTCGTTAATGACACGCAGAAGGCGATTGCCAGCGGCGATGTGGTGGTGATCGGCGGACTCGCCGCCGTTGCCATCACGGACATTGCGCCGGGTGAGACCGGAGATGGATTTGCCGAAGGCGTATTTTTGGTGCCTAAAAAAGAGGGTGACGCCTTCAGCGCCGGCCAATCGGTCTTTTTGGCTGAGGATAAGGCCGCGTCGGCCGGCGAGAAAGCTATTGGCCTCGCATGGGAAGCCGCTGCAGCGGAGAGTGGAACAGTGGCGGTAAAACTTAACATCGGCGGCGGCACGGGTGGTGCCGCGCCGGGCCCTCAGGGGCCGAAAGGCGATAAGGGCGATCCTGGCCCGCAAGGCCCTAAAGGTGATAAAGGGGACAAGGGCGACCCGGCATGAGTACCCCATTCTCCCGAATGACTGCCAGGATGGACAGCGTGACGCAATCTCGCATGGCAAAGCCCGTCTTAATCAACGCCCTGAGCTACCCCGCCGTGGATGCTCACACGTTGCCTGAGATGGGTCCCGTTAATGGCGATGGCGTGACGCTGGTGGTTTTCGACACTTCCTATCTTCCAGCCCGCCGTGATGCGGTGGTCTGGGAGGGGGGCCATTATCGCGTCGAACGTTGGCACATTTACAACGGAAAACCGCAAATTTGGCTTGAGGAGGCTGTGAATGAAGGGGATGGAACAGGCAATCCGTAATCTTAACAGCCTGAGCAAGGACATGGTGCCTGTGGCCACAGCCCAGGCCATCAACCGGGTCGCGGTGCGGTCTATCAGTCGCAGCACCAAGCGGGTGGCCGGCGAGGTGCGCATTCAGCAAAAACTGGTGCGTCAGCGTGTTCGACTTCGGCGGGCCAGCCCGGAACAAAATCCTCCCAGGGCGAGGCTGACGGTCAACCGTGGCAACCTTCCGGCGATCAAGCTGGGGGCTGCCCGGATGCAGATCTCGCGCCGTGCGGGACTTTCCGGCGGTCAGGGTAGCGTGCTGAAAATCGGCCGTTACACCTTTCGTAATGCCTTTATTCAGCAGCTGGCCAACGGGCGATGGCACGTTCTGCGACGGATTGGCAAGAAAAGATATCCCATCGAGGTCGTCAAAATCCCCCTGGCTACGCCACTGACTTCAGCTTATCAGGAGGAAACGCGCAAACTCCTGCAGGCGGACATGGGAAAAGAAATGGGCTATGCCCTTAAAAACCAGTTGCGCCTCTATTTGAAGCGAGGAGTGTAGTGCAAAAACATACCGAGATAAGGCGGGTCGTCCTTGACGCGCTCAAATCACACATCAAAGGGGCGGCTTTTCACGATGGTCGCCCTGTTTTTTTGGATGAAAAGGAATTGCCGGCGGTCGCGGTGTACCTGACGGAGGCTCAGCACACAGGGGCCTATACCGATGCCGACAGTTGGCAGGCCGTGTTGCACGTTGAGGTGTTTTTACGGGCCTCGAATCCAGATTCTGCACTCGATGCATGGATGGAAAAAAACATCTATCCCGCACTGGCGTCCGTGCCCGGTTTGGCAAGCCTCATCGAGACGATGACCCCTCAGGGTTATGACTATCAGCGAGATGATGAAATGGCGACATGGGGCTCCGCTGATCTTACCTATTTACTCACCTACTTCATGTAAGGAAAAGACGATGGCGACACCGAATCCGCTCGAGCCCGTCAAGGGCGCCGGCACTACGCTGTGGATCTATACCGGCAAAGGCGATGCAACCAAAGATCCGCTCAGTGACACCGACTGGACGCGTTTGGCGAAAATCAAGGAGCTGCAGCCCGGGGAAATTACTGCAGAGAGTTATGACGACACGTATCTGGATGACCCGAATGCTGACTGGAAGGCGACAGCGCAGGGCGAAAAATCCTCTGGTGAGGCCAATATCACCCTGGCCTGGAAGCCGAAAGAGCAAGGCCAAAAGGATTTGCTGGACTGGTTTAATACCGGCGCTGTGCGCTACTACAAAATCCGCTACCCCAACGGCACGGTTGATCTGTTCAAGGGATGGGTCAGCGGACTGGGCAAGTCCGTGCCCGCCAAGGAAGTGATCACCCGTACCATTAAGGTCACCAATACGGGCAAGCCCGAATTGGCTGAAGAAATGAAAGATGCGGCACCGACCGATCCCAAGCAGGTCGGCTAATATCCAGGAGTTACCATGTTTTTGAAAAAAGAGCCATTCATTTACAACGGTGAGCAAGTGCAGCTGCATGAGCTCTCCGCCCTGCAACGTGCTGAATACTTCGAATTTCTGGCGAGTAAAGATACCGGCTCCGAGGGCGAACAGCCCGACGTAGCGCAAACCGCTGCATTGATACGCCTGAATACCGAGGTCAATGCCTGGTTGGTATCGCGTTCCTTGTGGCATGACGACCGCGATCGGGATGTTGAGACGATTTTCCGTGAGATCCTCGCCACCTGGCCAGACAAGGCACTGGCTCAGGCGGTTGATAAGGTTCTGGTGCTCAGCGACATGAAAGGCGCTGGATCCACGGAAGGTGAAGACGCCGCAGATGATTCCCAGGCCGATAGCCTGGAAAAGCCTTAACCCGCGAGCGAGAGTTCATCCTGCGCCTGGCCCATGAGTTTCGCCGGGCTGATTGGCGCAGGATGCTTAGTGAAATGACTGCCAGTGAATTCGCGTGCTGGGTACGGTTTTTCGGCGAAACGCCATTCAGCAACCGGTTACTGGATGCTGAATTTGCGGCATTGAACAGCACAATAGTGTCACTGGTATCTGGCGATGTCGGCATGAGTGCGCGGGATTTCAGTTTGCTTGCGGCTGAGCAGGCGCCGGAAGAAATGACTGAGGAATTGCTGATGTCTGCCGGCGAAGGTTTGGCGGGAGGAATACGTTATGGCGCAGCAGATAGCTGATCTGGTCGTCAATCTTAATGCTGATACGGTCCGTTTTCATGAACAGATGGGCCGTGTTGAGCGTCAAATGCAGGAAGCTGGCCGCAAGGCAGATGTGTCAGCGGAGCGGATGCGCCGGCTGGCCGAACGTCAGGCTTCAGCCATCAGTGATGCAGCTCAGGGGAGTGCTCAGGCCGTTGTTCAGGCGCAAGCCCGGCAGGCTGCATCATCCGAAAAATTGGCTGAGAAATGGGCCGCGCAGGCGCTGGCGGTTGAAGAGACGCATAAGCGAGTCGCTGACTACAGCCGCCGTCTGCAAAGCAGCCAATCGCAGGCTACCGCATTGGCCCGGGAACAGGATGGGCTAACTGCTTCTTTTTTCCGCCAGATCGATGGCGTGAAGCAGCTCGATGGCAGCTTGCAGCAACTGCGTGCCATTCAAGCTCGGATCCGTGAGGCACGCAAAGCCGGCAACATCAGCCAAAATGATTACCTCACGTTGGTGACGCACACCACGGCAAAAGTGAAGGAGCTTTCCGCTGCAGAAGCCCAGGCGGGGCGTGACAAAGCTCGGTTTATTCAGCAACTCAAGAGCCAGGTCGCCACACAGCAACTCTCTCGCACCGAAATGTTGCGCTTTCGGGCCGCGCAACTGGGTGTCGGGGATGCTGCTGATATTTATATCCGCAAGCTTGAGGCCGCCAAAGGCAGTACCCATGAGTTAGGTCTGAAAAGCGCTGCAGCGCGTCGTGAATTGGGGATCTTGTTCGGTGAGGTGGCTCGGGGAAACTTCGGGGCACTCCGTGGCTCGGGCATTACGTTGGCAAACCGCGCCGGCTGGATTGACCAACTGATGACGCTGCGAGGGCTGGGCATCGCCGGTGTTGTCGGCGGTATTGCGGGTGGGCTCTACGCCGTGGTCAAGGCCTGGCATGATGGCTCACAGGAAGCCGTCGAGTTCAATCGTCAGCTTATCCTGACGGGGAATTATGCGGGTAAAACAGCCGGCGATCTGCAGTTAATGGCAAGAGCACTCACCAGCAATAGCGTCACACAGCATGATGCCGCCGATGCATTGGCGAAAGTGGTGGGTTCCGGCAGTTTCTCTGGCAACACTATCACCCAAATTGCGGACACTGCGGCGAAGCTCAAGGCGAATGTCGGGCAGTCAATCGATGAGACGGTTAATCAGTTTAAGCGCCTGCAGGATGATCCTGTTCAAGCTGTCACCGAACTTGACAAGTCTTTGCACTTTTTGACCGCAACGCAACTCGAGCAGATCACTCACCTTTCCGAACAGGGGCGCGCTACAGACGCCGCCGCCCTTGCTATGGACAGTTACGCGACAGCCATGCGGCAGCGCAGTGGCGAGATCAAAGAGAACCTCGGTACGCTGGAATCGGCATGGAAATGGCTGGGGGATGCGGCATCGTCCGCCTGGGACAAGATGCTGAATATCGGCCGTGAGACCACGGTTAAGGACAAGATCCGCGAGGTTCAGCAGAAACTTGACGAGATTAAGCGCGCTCCTGGTAACCAGCTAAACCTTTACCGTGCGACCGGCCAAACGGCAACGGATCTCGAGAGAGAGCTTTCACAACTGAAAGAGCAGGATTACCAGGAAAGTGTGAAGGCGGCGCGAGAGAAAGCCGACCGCGACGAGGAGACGCGTCAAAAACGCCAGTTCCAGGCCAATCAGGCACTCAAGCAGCAGTATGAGACGGCAGAAGAGAAACACCAGCGTGAGCTGGCGAAGATCCGTAACTCCTATGCATCCCAGTCGGTGAAAGATGACGCCGTGCGTCGGGAAAACGAGCGCTATGCCAAGGAAAAAGCAAGGCAGACTCGCAAAGGGCCGCAGTATCGCGCACCGGCAGGCAACCTGGCAGATGAGAAGGCGCAAGGTGACCTGCTGGCCCTGGAATCGCGGCTTGAAGTCCTGAAAAAGCATAAAAGCGTCAATGATACGGTAAGCCGGCAGCGCCAAGACCTGTGGGAGGCGCAGGCGAAATTTACCGTGTTGGAGCAGGCAGCCGACAAGCGCAAATTAACTGCGCAGGAAAAGTCCCTCCTGGCCTCTCGCGACAGCATTCTCGCGCAAAAGGAAGCCCTGGCGGTGAAGGGGGACGAGGTTGCTCTGCAGGAAAGGCTTAATCGGCTCTCTGATCAGGCGGATAAGTACCTGGCGCAACAGCAGGCGAAGCAGGAAGCGATCGCCAACAGCCGGGGGCTGTCCGGGCGTGAAATGCAACGAGAGCTGGAAAGGCAGCAGCTTGCTTACGGTCAGAAAGATAACCCCCGCCTTGACGAACTGCAGGCGGCACAGGAAAAAACCTTTGCCCTGGAAGATCAGAAACGGGGCAATTGGCTGGCCGGCGCCAAAACGGCGTGGGCGGAGTATCGCGATGCGGCGCTTGATGTCAATGCGCAGATCAAAAATGCCAGCACGCAAGCACTGGACGGCATCAGCGGCCAATTGACCACCTTCCTGACCGAGGGAAAAGCCAGCTTCAAGGATTTCGCCAAGTCCATTCTGAAAATGCTGACCGAAATTTTGGTCAAAATGGCGCTGGTCAAAGGCATCAGCGCCGTCGCGGGAGCGTTTGGCGGCGGCTCAGTCGTACCGAATGCCGCGGGTGGCGTCTACCGTTCGCCAGGCCTGGGCGCCTGGAGTGGTCAGGTGGTCAACAAACCGACATTGTTCGCGTTCGCCCAAGGGGCCGGGTTGATGGGGGAGGCAGGGCCGGAAGGCATCTTCCCCCTTCGACGCGGCGCAGATGGCAAACTGGGCGTGGTGGCCAAACTTGCCGGCGCCGGAATGACCTTTGCCCCTAATTACAATGTGAGCATTAACAATGATGGCAGTAACGGGCAATTGGGCCCGGAGGCTGCGAGGGCGATTTATGACCTGGGTAAACAGGGGGCGCGTGACTTCTTCCTGCAGCAGCAGCGGGATGGTGGAATGATGGGGGCATGACATGGAGACATTCATCTGGAAAGTCAGGCCAGACATGCGCGTGGAGTCTGAGCCACGTGTGAAGTCGGTGGCTTTTGGCGACGGCTATGAACAGCGCCGGCCTGATGGCATCAATAATGACTTGAAAAAGTACAGCATCGCACTTTCGCGCAAACATGCCGAAGCGCAAGAGGTGGAGCGTTTTCTTGCCCGCCACGGCGGCGCGGCGGCATTTCTGTGGACCCCTCCTTTTCAGGCGCAGGCCATTCGTGTGGTTTGTCGAAAGTGGTCAACTTCCGTGAAACTGATTTGGACAGAATTTAGCGCCGAATTTGAACAGGTTGTTGCCTGAAGCGCCCGCGATATGCGGGCTTTTGATTTATGGAGCCTCAATGCAACAAATACCGCCAGAAATGCGCATTGCCATTACCGAAATCAATATGGATGCCCTGATCGAGCTGTACGACATCGACATGACACTGATCGGCGGCACGCGACTGCGTCTGCACAGCGGGGTAAATGGCATGATGAAGCCGGTAGTCTGGCAAGGGCATGAATACGAGCCTTATCCCATAAAAGGCAGCGGCTTTACCTTCAACGGTAAAGGCCCCGCGGCCAGGCCGACGCTGGAAGTCTCTAACCTGCTGGGGCTGGTCACCGCCATTGCAGGGGATTTTGACAGCGCCGTAGGCGGGGTGGTCATGCGCCGTCAGGTCTGCGTGCGTTATCTGGACGCCGTGAATTTTGCCGGCGGCAATCCGCAGGCAGACGCGTCTCAGGAGGTGGTCAGCCGCTGGGTGATTGAACAGATGACCAAACTGACCGCGCGTGCCGCCGAGTTTACCTTGTCGGCGCCCAGTGAAACGGATGGACTGATGCTTCCCGGCCGGGTCATCTTGTCCGATGTCTGCCCGTGGGGCTACCGGTCTGAAGAATGTGGATACACGGGGCCGCCCGTTGCCGATGAGTTCGGCAAACCGACTACCGACCCTGCCAGGGACAAATGCGGCCGGCGCTTATCTGACTGCAAGCTTCGTAACAACGCCGGCCGCATTGGCTGTTTCATCTCAACTTCCCGCCTGGGTAACTGACATTCAGGACACTGCATGATTGAAAAAGACATATTGGCGCACGCGCAGGCGGTGGCGCCGGCGGAATCGTGCGGCCTGGTGGTACGCACCGCGCAGGGGGAGCGCTATCTCCCGGCAGAAAACCGGGCCGTCTGGCGGGCGCAGCATTTTATCTTCACGCCCGAAGACTATATCCAGGCGAGCCGGCTGGGAGAGGTTGTCGCCGTGGTGCACAGCCACCCTGAAGGTGAGCCTTTTTTGAGTACTGCCGATCGCGAACATCAGGTCAATAGCGCCTTGCCGTGGTGGCTGGTCTGCGATGGCAAGATCCGCCGTTTTCGGTGCTTACCCCTGTTGCTGGGGCGGCAGTTCGTGCACGGTGATACCGATTGTTATGGGCTGTTTCGCGATGCCTACCATTTGGCAGGGATTGATTTACCGGATTTTTACCGCGGTGAGGACTGGTGGCGACGCGGGGATAACCTTTACCTCGATAACTTTGGTGATAATGGTTTTCGTCAGGTGAAAACGTCCATTCGACCGGGTGACATCATCCTTTGCTGCTATGCCAGTTCAGTTCCGAATCACGCTGCCGTGTATCTCGGCGACCAGACCATTCTGCACCATATTCCTAACCAACTCAGCAAACGCGAGGTGTATACCGACCGATGGCAACGCATGACTCACTCAATCTGGCGCTACCACGCGTGGCGACCTTCTGCCTGTACGGGGATCTACAACGATTTGGCCGCCGTTTTGCGATGAATGTCGAGAGCGCCGCCGAGGGACTTCATGGCCTGTTGATGCAGATCCCCCCATTGCGCCAACGCATCCGGGAGGGTTGGTATCAGGTGCGCATCGCCGGCTGTGATGTACTGCCCAATGACTTTCATCAGCGCTTACATGAACCATTGGCGCCCGGGGCCGTTGTGCATATCGTGCCAAGATTGGCAGGTGCTGCAAAGGGGGGCGCTTTCCAATTTATCGCCGGTGCCGCCATTCTGGCCGTAGGGTGGTGGAACCCGGCAGGATGGGGAGCGGCCGCAACGATAATGATGTCTACCGGCGCCGCCATGATGCTCGGCGGCGTGGCACAGATGCTGACACCGATGCCGAAATCGCCAACGCTTTCGCGCAGCGAGGAAGAAAAGGGCAACACGTATTTCAGCAATCTTGACAACGCTGTGGCGCAAGGTATGCCGGTGCCCGTGGTTTACGGTGAAATGCTCTGCGGTTCACGGGTGATCTCTCAGGCAGTAGAGATCATGGATGACGGAGACGCAAAACAGATTGATGCCGGCAAGCACGGCGGTTAACAAGCAAGGAGTGATTTCATGGGTAAAGGCGGCGGCAAACAAAGCACACCTTATGAGGCGCCGAATGATTTGAAGTCGCGTCAGAAACTGTCGATCATTGATCTTATCAGCGAAGGCCCCATCGAAGGTCCAGTCAAGGGCCTGCAGTCTGTCTACCTGGATGATACGCCGGCAGTGGATGACGGCGGCAACAGCAGTGTCAATGGCATGGTGGCGCAATGGCGTGCCGGCACACTGGAACAACCGGTGATGGAAGGGTTTACCGACTCGTCCAGTGAAACACCCGTTGGCATCGAGATAAAACAATCAGCGCCCGTTACACGGACCATCACCACACCCAACATTGATCGCCTGCGCCTTACGTTTGGCACACAGTCTCTGATGGAGGTCACTGAGGATGGTAGCCGCGTGCCAACGGCGGTTCAGCTGCAGGTCCAGATCCAGCGCAACGGCGCCTGGGTAACGGAAAAAGACGTGACCATTCGCGGCAAACGCAGCAACTCGCCCTACATGATGGCTGTGGTGCTTGATAACCTGCCTCCGCGGCCTTTCAGCGTGCGTATGGTGCGTACTACACCTGACAGCACGACAGACCGGATCCAGAATACAACGGTATGGTCGAGTTACACCGAGATCACTGACATCGCCCAGACTTACCCTGGCTCTGCAGTGGTGGGGCTGAATTTTGACAGTGAACAGTTCGGGAACAAATTCCCTCGCCGTAATTATCTGGTGCGTGGGCGCATCGTGCAGGTGCCGGATAACTACGATCCGGTCACCCGGACATATAACGGCATCTGGACCGGCGCTTTCAAGCCTGCTTGGTCAGATAACCCGGCGTTTGTGCTGTATGACTTGCTGACCCACCCACGCTACGGCATGGGAAAACGCCTTAACGTCGGTGAAGTAGACAAGTTTGCTCTCTATGCGATAGGGCAATATTGCGACCAGTCCGTGCCGAACGGCTTTGGCGGGCGTGAACCCCGCATGCGCTGTAATGCCTACCTGACCGATCTGCGCAAGGCCTACGACATCGTCAGCGAGCTCTGCGCCATGATGCGCGTGATGCCAGTCTGGGATGGGCGCCGCATGACGTTCATTCAGGACCGGCCCTCTGATGTCGTCTGGCCTTATACCAATGCCAATGTGGTAGGCGGCGCTTTCGGTTACAGTGCCAGCTCGCTAAAGGCGCGTCATACCGTGGTTGAAGTTCGATTTATCGATCCGGACAACGGCTGGAAAACCAGCGTTGAGCAGGTATCCGACGATGCCATGGTGGCGCGCTTTGGCCGTAATGTGCTGCGGGTCGATGCGTTTGGATGCACCAGCCGCGGTCAGGCACATCGTCACGGCCTGTGGATCCTGACCACCGAAAAGCGGGAAACGCAAACCGTGGAGTTTGCGGTGGGCGCCGAGGGATTGCGACACACGCCGGGCGACATCATCGAGGTGGCGGACAATGATTACGTGGATGCGCAGATCGGCGGCCGCCTGGTTAGTGTCGATGAAAAAACGAATACGCTGACGCTCGATCGCCCCGTAGAAAAGCCGGCCAAGGGTCAGGCGACCCTCAGTCTGATGGACGCCACAGGGCAACCGGTTCGCCTGACGGTGACGGGTTTCCCTGCGGCCAACCAGCTTCAGGTCAACGGCTTGCCCGCGGGCGTGCGCGAGGGAGGCGTTTGGGCGCTCGGCCTGCCTTCTTTGCGGCGCCGACTGTTCAGGGCCATCACGGTCAGCGACAAGGGAGATGGCACTTATGCCGTTACGGCGGTACAGCATGTGCCGGAGAAAGAGGCGATTGTCGATAATGGCGCACGCTTCGACCCAAAACCTGACACTAATCTGAGCACTCTCATCCCGCCGGTTGAGCACCTGGCGGTCGAGCTGACGCAAGACACGGAAGCGTGGCAGGTGGTCGCCACCTGGGATACGCCTTATGCCGCGCGAGGGATAAGTTTTGTCCTCAAGTTAACGGTAGGGGGGCGCATTGTCGGGACGGCCACCACGACAGACAGCCTCTATCGTTTTGGCGGACTGCCGCGCGGGGATTATACCCTGGCGGTCACGGCGCAGAACACCCGCGGGCAGAAAGGGGAGCCGACATCCGTCACGTTCTCGATTAATCCGCCGGCACCGCCGTCCTATATTGACGTTGAACCCGGTTATTTCAGTCTCGGCGTGATCCCGCGCACCGGTGGCATGAACGCGCTGCGCACGCAGTTTGAGTTCTGGTATTCCGACCTGCAACTTACGGACATCACCACGGTCACCGCCCGGGCGCAATATCTGGGCACGGGCACGCTGTGGGTGGTGCAGGGGCAACATATCAAGCCTGGTCACCGATATTATTTTTACGTGCGCAGTGTAAACGCTGTCGGGAAATCCAACTTCGTCGAGGCCAGCGGTGAACCGCGCGATGATGCACGCGGCATTCTCGATATTATTGCCGGACAGATACTGGAAAGTGACCTGGGTAAAGCGCTGCAGGAGAAAATTAACAGCGCCATCACCGAGGCCAACCTGAAAGATATCGAGAAGCAGATCGAGACGGTACGTGACCAGTTGGGTGCTGATGCTGCCGCGCTGGACAAGCAGCTTGCCGATGCATCAGAGCGCCTGGACAGCCTCGCCAAGGCAGCACTTGAAAATAGCCTCGGGCTGCAGCAGGAGAAGCAGGAGCGCGGCGAGCGCGAAGCGTGGATCATTGACCGGCAAAACATTCTGGAGACCGATACGGAGTCCATCGCCGAGCATGTCACGCAGCTGGGCGCGAACTTCGATGGGCAGCAGGCCAAGCTGACCACGCTCGAAAAGACGGTCTCGGATAATCAGCAGGCCACGGCGACTTCGCTCAAGCAGCTGGAAAGCCGTACTGAAACCAGCGAAGGGGCTATCAAAGACCTGCGGCAGACAGTGGCCACCGACAGCAAGGCGACGGCGGAGCAGCTCCGCAAGCTGGATTCCAAAGTCGACGAGAACGCGGCCGGTATCACCCAACTGAAGCAGTCGCAAAGTGACCTCGAAGGCAGCCAGGCACAGATTGCGCAGGGGCTGGAGGCGAACGCCAAAGCCACCATCCAAAACTCGCTCAACCAGGTGGAGGGCGAACAGCGGCAGGCTGCTGTCTCGGCCACGCTGAAAACCACGCAGGAGGTGATTGCCAATCAGCAGGAGGCCCATGCCAAACAGCTCACCACCCTGACTGCCAATTTCGATACGGCGTCGGCCAGCCTGACGCGGCTGGATGAAACCGTAGCCCGTGAAAAGGAAGCAACCAGCCGGGCGTTGCAGAATATGGGCAGCGAGGTCGATAAGAACAAATCCAGCATCACCCAGGAAGCGAAAACCCGCGCCGATGCCGACAGGGCGCTTGGCGAGCGCATCACGCAGGTCAAGAGTGAAACCGTTGATTCGGTGGCGCAGGCGCTCGACCAGGTGAAAACCGTGAGCGAGGCTCAGCAGGCCAGCGGTTCGCGCATCCATAGCCTGGAAGCGTCTGCCGCTATCGACAACACGCCGGAAGGGCTGATTGAGCAGGCGCTGGGGCTTCATGAGCAGGGCAAAGAGCGCCGGAAGGCCGAGGCTAAAATCATCCATGAGCAGACTGTTATCGCTAATCAGCAGGAAGCCGTCGCGAAAGAGCAGACCACGCTCAAGGCGCAACTGGGTGAAAACACTGCGCAGCTGCAGCAGGTCAGCGAGGTGCAGGCAGACATCAACGGCAAACTGTCTGCGACATGGATGGTCAAGGTTGAAGTGGATGCCAACGGTAACCCTGTCGTGGGTGGCGTTGCGCTGGGTGTGGATAGCGAAGGCAATAGCCAGTTTCTGGTGGATGCCAACCGCTTCGCCATCATCAACCGGGCAAATGGTCAGGTCGCAGTGCCGTTCGTGGTGCAAAACGGGCAGATGTTCGTCGATCAAGCTTTCATTCAGGACGCGTCCATCGGTAACGCGAAAATAGCCAATGAAATCAGTTCTAAAGGGTTCAATGTGAATGGGGGCTGGCGGATTAGCAGGTCTGAAAATAACATGATTTTCACTGATGAAAAAAATATCGTCCGCGTTAAACTGGGGAGGTTGTGGTAATGAATGGGCAATACGGCTGGCAAATATTCGACCCCAACGGGAAAATGGTTGCAGATCATACGGTCATTATGTCGCGTTGGCTCGGTTCATATGATATTGGAATTATTCAGTGGTGGGGAAAACCGCCACATTCATGGAGCCATCGAATCGACAATATTCCATTTAATGGCGGAACCCCGTATTGTTATACTGTACCGATTCCAGGTTACGTTTTGCCTGATGGCTGGGTGTATTGCTATTCGCCGCCAGATATTTATTGTGGCCCTAATTATATCGATATTTCATACAATGATGCGATCCGTTCTTACCCTGATGATTTGGGGGGAGGGCTGGCGCTTGGTCTTTTGACCGTGCATTGGGGGGTATACAATGCCTAGTGGGTACGGCATACAGCTTATCAATGACAAAAATTATGTTGTTGCGAATACGGATGATGTTAATTATACGTTAAGGTCAGCGGGGCAAATTCATAATGCGTCGTTCGCGCCGCCTTTTGCGGGAAGTCTTGCTTCGTCTTGCGCAATTAATTTGGATGATTGTTTTGCGCCTATCGTGTTCTTTAAACCCATGAATGCAGACCAGCGAATCTGTTGTATGCCGGGTGATGACCGAGATTGGATTAGCCCCCAAATTCCAACCAGAAAGTGGAACCGGATTTTGAAGTGGGCTAACAAAAACGTCGGGGCAATTCAATATTATGTTTTTGACCGCTGGATACCGCCTGAACGTTCTGCATACGGATTGCAGATATCTAATGCGCAAGGCGGAATTATTTTTGATAGCGGCTGGAATTTCATGAAGGTTAAGTCCGTATTGTGGTTAGAACCGGGCTATCCAAATAAGAATATTAACGACCCCGAGGGAGGTAACTGGACGGTGGTTGGTTCCGCAGGCTCGGGAAACCTTGCTATGGCAATGCCAAATCCAAGGGGGTACATTGTTGATGGAGCTGCATGGAGCGGCACAAACGGATATATGCTTTACGAGTGTTTCCACTTCTCTGATTGGGATAATAAAATAACCGTTTCATTGGTTCCCCGTGGTGAATATCTTTGGACTGCTCCAAAGAGTGGGTGGGCTAACCCTAACACACGCTCTCAGATAATGGTGGTTGATGTCGATGGATTGCCAACCAACTACTACGACCGGACAATAATTAAAGGGTTTACCTCATGAAAAGCCCCGGTTCGGGGCAATGGTTTTTGCTGGATTGATGAGCTATTACTTCAAGGTGTTTAAGTCTGTTGGGTGCAGAGCTATCAGGCCTACACTTCCCGCACAGATATATGAAACCCTTTTCTTGATAAGTGACAGGTCACTTTGGTTATAATTTTCTGATGGCGTTTGAATGGTCTTATTTGCACAATTTACTGTGAAGTATTCCGTTTTATGGTTTGCACATCCTGAGGCAGCTAAAGCGCAAATGGCAGTAATGGTAATAATAAGCTTCATGGCATTTCCTTTGTTGGTAAGCAATTCCTTGCATTCATCGTACAGAAAGGAATGGTGATATTGAAATTGGTTTTGTAGATCAATATTGCTTAATTGATCGTTCAAAACGATCGTTATGTATTCAAATCACATTTAAGGACACTCTAATGGCAATATACGATACCGGGACGGTCACGTTCAGCGGTACAACCGTCAATGGCAGCGGTGTGAACTGGCAGACCGCCAATAACCCCGTTCGCCCAGGCAACACGCTTCTGGTAATGCCCGCCTTTGAGGCTTTCACCGTGTTGCGTATCAACAGCGCGACGCAACTTGTGGTTAACCGAGCGCCAACGAAAGCCATCAGCAACAGCGCCTACTGCCTGCTACTGACCGATGCCCTGAGCAACGACGCACTGGCACAGCGCGTATCGGAAATGACGCGCTACTACGAGCAACAAGTGAATGCCTGGGGGCAGTTGATCACCGCGTCCGAGGATGTGTCCATTATTGGGCCGGATGGCAGTGCGGTGAAAGTCCCTTCACTCAAGAAGCTGTATGATGGCTTGGGCGCGAAGGCCGATAAATCTGATTTGAGCAAAAAAGCCGATACGTCAGCGATAGAAAATTTATCCAAATCTTTAGGTACAGCAGCCAAAAAAAATATTGGGAAGGGATATGGAAGCATTCCACTTTCTGGCGATGGTGGATTCATTGCGCCAGGGGGAGATACCAGTACGAATGAAAATGACATAAATAGTCTGTTTAATAAATTCATGAATTCTGGAATGATTGTTTACCGAAACAATGTTGATGTAACCAACAACTGGGTGCATCCGAAATATTCGCCCTCGCTGTTTGTTCCTGCCGGAGATACTTTCGCTGCAATTTCTTTTCCTTATGATCCGGGGCAGGGGGCTGTGAGAATATTTGGGGGGCGTAGAAAAAATGACTGGAATGGGAAAGCATTATATAGCCGGGCACTATGGGACTCGGTAAACACGTCAGTTGATGGCAATGGCTTCATAAAAAAAGCCTCGCCGATCGTGAAGCTTTTCCGCGATGGTTCGAGCGAACTCAACAGCGAAAGCCAAGGCGTCACGACTGAGCGCGTTTGTGAGGGTGTTTATCGCGTCTCCGGCACGCTCGGATTTAACGCTGATGCAGAATGGGGCGGCCCAGAGGGCGGAATTGAGGTGCCGCTCGACCGCAACAAACAGCCGCTGGTCTGGGTAGATTACGAAGTGGAGCCGTCCGGCGACCTGCTGATAAAAACCTACCACCGAGCGCACCCATCAGGCCCAACATTCGCCCGTAACAATAAGCCAGGTTATGACGATGGAATGCCCATCGACATTCCTGATGGGCGATGGGTAGATTTGCGAGTCCAAATGCCTGAATCACAACGTCAAGTGAAGGAATGAAGTCATGTGGTATACCACCGGAAAAATCACGGTCACCAACAAAGGCGCCAACGTTACTGCCACCGGCACCCAATGGAGCGTATCGCGCCACGGCGTATTACCCGGCATGATATTCATCGGCCCGGACGGCAAGCTGTATGAAATCCAGCGCGTGAACAGCGATACCTCACTGACGCTATCAGCGCCCTACAGCGGCCCTACAGCTAAAGACCAGGCCTACGCCATCATTACCACTTATGAAGGTGACCTGACGCAGTTCTCGGCGAAGTTCAGCAACCTGCTGGCGTCATTCGGCGGCAACCGGCAGGACTTGCTCAGTTGGCTGACCGCCAAAGGTGACGTAAGTATCACCAAAGACGACGGCAGCAAGCTCACCGTGCCGAGCCTCGACAAAATCAACCAGAAAGCGAGTCTTGCCACCGATACCGGGTTTGGTGTTGGCCCCAGACACGCCGATGATGCGTACTCTAACAATGCTCGCATATGCCGGGTAACCGGCGCATCCAAGAACGCTCCGAGCGGTGGTTCCTCGGGGGTGTTAAGTCTGCCTATCGACGGTGGTCCGTCATCGAGCTACCTTGCCATCCAAAATAATGGCGCTGCTTGGGTGGGGGTCTCGAACAAACCGGAAAACGGTGTGCGTTGGCTGCGGTTGTATACGGAAGATAACAAGCCGAAACCAGGCGATATCAACGTCTACAGCAAGACTGAATCCGATAGCCGATACTTTGCCCGGGGTACTACTGCGACAACCAAGGATGTGGCCTGGAATGCCGCTTCCGGCGTTTACAACACCCAAGAAGCCGGCATGACCATGGTGGTGCACTTTGCTGCAGGCGGTACTGGCAGCACGCGGGCGGCAGATTTTCGGTTCAACTTTGGTAACGGCGGACTGGCTTATCGTTCATCGCGCGACGGCTTTGGGTATGAAAAGGGATGGGCCGGGCTCTGGAGCACGGCTAATACGTCCGTGGACGGCAACGGCTTCATCAAGAAAGCCTCGCCGATAGCTCGCCTGTCTGGCAATCCTGAAGCAATGGACTCGGACTATCTTGACGGTTTCACGCTGTCGGGGATGGCTGCAGTGAATGACGAAGCGGCAGGTGTTAAAGCTGAACGTCAGGGCGTGGGCGTCTATACCGTCACAGGTTCTCTTGGACTGGCAAAAGAGGGGTGGACGATTGAGGTACCGCAGGACATCAACGGCAACCGCCTGTGTTTCGTGGAGACCGACACCACCAAAGACGGCACTATTACCGTCAGGGTTAGCAAACGCCGCTTTGACGTTGATACGGCCTCCATTGTGGCCGGTGAACCGATGGATATTCCGGCTGGGCGATGGATTGATCTTCGCCTGGAAATGCCTGTGAGCGAGGTTGAAGAAGCACCGGAAGCAGTCGAGGAAACGGCCGCTCTTGAAAATGTTAACGTTGACCCTATCTAAAATCCGCTGCCCCGTCGCCGGCCTCGTAGTGTTCAGTCAAGTAGAACATCGGCAGGGGCAGTATCTTTGGTGGTGCTGACCGCCTGGCGGAATAAGCTCTTGACAAAGGATGATAAAGTGAGAATGATAATCAAAGTCATTTTCATGGGTTGTGGGTTGCCACTTTCTCAGAGTCATGAATATAGCATTTGGAATGGGCGATACAAATTAAACAGTTTGTGAATTTTGGCTTGCTCATTAATTATATGGTTAAGGGAAATGATAATTATATAGAGGTGTATAATGAAGTTTTCATTCGACAATTCGTTCTTTAAACGATGGATAAGAAATTCGTTATATATTCTTTCGATATTCAGTGTTGTTAATTATGTTAGTGAGAGCATTCACAGTGAAAGTTATTTCTTTGTCGTGATTTTTGCTATTTGTTTTATTGTGGGCTTTGTTTTTTCATTGTTTAACTTAAATTTACAGGAACGTAAAGATGAAAGAACTTAATTTGAGTGAAATTAATCTGGTTTCAGGAGCTGGTGGGGAACAGGTAGCTCAACTGGCAGGTACTATCGCTGGAACTTGGCTCGGTGGTGGTAACCCCTATGCTGGAGCCCTCGGTGGTTATGCGGCCGGAGAGATTTACGATGGAATTCAGAATGGCTATCAAACGGCCCCAAATATAGATGTTGGTGTCGGGTCTTATAATGCTAATTTTAATTCTGACTTAGGTACTAGCGGTAGTTTCTCTGTTGCAGATGTGCAAGCCATGGGATGGTGTAATTTTAATATGACTTACTTTTCCAGTTCTAACGGCTGCTAAGTTTAATCTTTTGTGCAGGCATATTTTTATGCCTGCAGTTTTATTTTTATTAAATTAATACGCCTAATGAGATAATGTTACGTAACCTTGATGATTTACCATTCGTTTTAATGAATTCACTCCGTGGTTGCTCATCTATCGTAACAGAAGGAGTAGATACCACATCGTCCAGTAGCTTTATCTTATCAATGGTAAAATAAAGTACATCAATCAATCAACTGCACGGCGTTGTTTTCGATGCCGGCTTCGATGTAATCGACGCGCTTCTGCAGCTCGCCGATCAGCGCCTTGGCAACGTCCAGCCGAATCATCACATCCTGATCGGCAAAGGTGGTGGCCTTGTCAGCGCACACATATGACATCGTATCCACGAAGGATGAGCGCAGCAGAACGAAACCGCCAAAGGCACTATGGTCTGCCTGAAAGTTGGTCAGCTGCCGCATGCCGATAATTTCGTCTTGAGATTTCATATGTTGAGTCCGATAGAAGTTTGTTGGCTATTTTTATACTTAAATTATTGTTCGATCAATTTCGAATCCAGTGTTTACGGGATGTTGTTAGTTGTTGGCAAAATGTTAAATAAGAAGTGTTTACCTTACACTATTACGTTTTAATTGCATAATAACCATCCGGCTAACCCCACCCAGAATCACAAGAAAAGATCGCGGATTTTAAAAACTCAACATCTGAATTTTTTTGTGAGATTAGTTGAATTGAACTTTGTTTTTTACCTTCATGCCATTCGTCACTTTCATTCTTATCTGTGATAATAAGTTCAGCAATAGCATTGTCGTCTATCGGTGATTTGTTTCTTGGGTAAACATAGTATAGCTTCACTAGATCATCGGAGTCTCCTTGGTAGTCTAGGCTATAACCGTTTTTATAAATTGAATTACTTAGACACACTTCTAGGTCAAAAGGTTTTTTTGTGGATTCTAGCAATTCTGTATGGGTGTTTTTATCGAATGGATTAATTGGCATGCATCCAATTGTTAACATGCTAATGATGACGCAATTTAAAATTTTGGGGTTTATCAAAGAAAGCATGGTATCCGTTCCTCAGTTTGATATTGGAAGCTTACTTAAGCTACATTATTATAAACCAGTCATCCGCGCTTTCCCACGTATCCTGCAGTATTTCCTCGATCTGCTCTCTGTCGGCCGGCGTGCAGTTTCGGACTGATAAGCCATCCATACCTGCTAAACGAACGGTAGCTTCAATATCAGCAAACTTCCGCTGCAAGCGTTTGTTCAGCTCGATAGCTAATGCCGAAGCTGCGCCTGGCGGAAGCTGCTTGCTCTTGTCCACTCGAACCTCAACATAAATTCGCATTTCTCCTCCTTGAAAACAAAGAACACCCGGTGCTCATGATTATAATCAATGAGTTGTCTTTGTCATTCCCCGAGTTAGCCTACCTTTGCGATGCTGCTGAACCGACTTTTTCGCCTCATGAACCCACCCGTGGGTCGGTTCAAAACAAAAAATAATCTTTATTAAATTCATTGCGTTAGTCGCGTGAACCGACTGAACCTACCGAACCCACCACCTTCTGGTTATATATAGGGGATTTTTTGAGAAAATAAATCCATAATCTAAGTGTTAAATTGGTGGTTAAAAAATAACCATGCTGGCAGTGAGAATGATGACTCATGGAATAAGATTGCTGGGTGTTCACAATTTTCCGTGGGGTACGTGGTGGGGCCGAAAGCTGAGTTTTACCGTTTTTTAATTCATTTTTATTTACTTAAATCAATTGTTTGCGTCTTTTATATTCCGTTTGCGTCATTGTCTTCACTTTTTGCGCGTACTAAAAACGCGCAATGATACGGGGTTTTACGCTGGAGCTCCACGTATTCCTAAATCGATGGCAAAGTCACAGTTTTTTTAAGGATAAAGGCCATAATTCAGCGAGTTATCTGTCACGGAGAAATCTAATGAAATCAGTGAAACTCAGCGTGTTAACCCTCTTGTTGACCGGCGCCAGCGCCTCGGCGCTGGCGCTGCCCAACATCACCCTGCTGGCGACCGGCGGCACCATCGCCGGCGGCGGCGATTCGGCGACGAAATCCAACTATACGGCGGGCAAATTGGGCGTCGAGGCGTTGGTCGATGCGGTGCCGGCGCTGAAAGATATCGCCAACGTGCAGGGAGAGCAGGTGGTGAACATCGGCTCGCAGGACATGAACGATCAGGTCTGGCTGACGCTGGCGAAGAAAATTGACGCCGACTGCGGCAAAACCGACGGCTTCGTCATCACCCACGGCACCGATACGCTGGAAGAGACGGCCTATTTCCTCGATCTGACGGTGAAGTGCGACAAGCCGGTGGTGCTGGTGGGGGCGATGCGGCCGGCGACGGCGATGAGCGCCGACGGCCCGTTCAACCTGTATAATGCGGTGGTGACGGCGGCGGATCCGCAATCGGCCAACCGCGGGGTGCTGGTGGCGATGAACGACACGGTGCTGGATGCGCGCGACGTCACCAAGACCAACACCACCGCCGTGCAGACCTTCCAGTCGCCGAACTACGGCCCGCTGGGGTATATCCACAACGGCAAGGTTGATTACCAGCGTTCGCCGCAGCGTAAGCATACCCGGGATACGCCGTTCGACGTCAGCAAGTTGAGCGAACTGCCGAAGGTCGGCATCGTCTACAACTATGCCAACGCCTCCGATGCGCCGGCCAAGGCGCTGATCGCCGAAGGCTACCAGGGCATCGTCAGCGCCGGGGTCGGCAACGGCAATCTGTATAAAGCGGTGTTCGACACCCTGGCGACGGCGGCGCACCACGGTGTGGCGGTGGTGCGTTCATCGCGCGTGCCGACCGGCGCCACCACCGAAGATGCGGAAGTGGACGATGCCAAGTACGGCTTTGTGGCCGCCGGCACGCTGAATCCGCAAAAAGCGCGCATACTGCTGCAGCTGGCGCTGACGCAAACCAAAGACGCGAAGCAGATCCAGCAGATGTTCAATCAGTACTGATCGTTTTCTTCCCTGCGGGGGCCGACCGGGCTCCCGTAGCCATCTTGGCTGAATACAGCATAAAACACCGCGTTAACCCGCTGAATTTCCCCATGTCGCAGGGTTTTATCGTCCAAACAATCGCGACGGCCGCAGAGCCTGTCATCACCCGGCGCGGCCGTTTGCCGCCGACGGGCGAATAAGCGTTGCAGCCATGGGGCGTGAGTGATAAAACCGATAGGTTGGTTAACGCGAGCGTTAACTTCGGGCGTCTTTTCGACAGGTCGCTTTTCTGCGGCGAACAGTGAATGTGGTGAGGGGAAATGACTCAGGTTTATAATTTTAGCTCTGGCCCGGCGATGCTGCCGGTTGAAGTGTTGCGTCGTGCGGAACAGGAACTGTGCAACTGGCACGGGCTGGGCACGTCAGTGATGGAGATCAGTCACCGCAGCAAAGAGTTCATCGCCGTTGCCGAGCAGGCGGAACAGGATCTGCGCGATCTGCTGAAAATCCCCTCCAACTATAAAGTGCTGTTTTGCCACGGCGGCGCCCGCGGGCAGTTTGCCGCACTGCCGCTGAACCTGCTGGGCGACAAGGCCACCGCCGACTATATCGACGGCGGCTATTGGGCGCACAGCGCCATCAAGGAAGCGGAGAAGTATTGCACCCCGAACGTCATCGACGTGAAAACCCGCATCGACGGCCTGAGCGGCATCAAACCGATGAAAGCGTGGCAGCTCAGCGACGACGCGGCTTATGTGCACTATTGCCCGAATGAGACCATCGACGGCGTAGCCATCGATGAAACGCCGGACTTCGGCGACAAAGTGGTGATCGGCGATTACTCCTCGACCATTCTGTCCCGCCCGCTCGATGTCAGCCGTTTCGGCGTGATTTACGCCGGCGCGCAGAAAAATATCGGCCCGGCCGGCTTGACGCTGGTGATCGTGCGCGACGATCTGCTGGGTAAGGCGCGCAAAGAAGTGCCGTCGATCCTCGACTACACCGTGCTGGCCGAGAACGACTCGATGTTCAACACCCCGCCGACCTTCGCCTGGTACTTGTCCGGGCTGGTGTTCAAATGGCTGAAAGAGCAGGGCGGCCTGGTGGAAATGCAGAAACGCAATCAGGCCAAGGCCGAGTTGTTGTATAAGACTATCGATAAATCCGACTTCTACCGCAGTCAGGTGGCGATCGCCAACCGTTCCTGGATGAACGTGCCGTTCCAGCTGGCCGATGCGGCGCTGGACAAGGTGTTCCTCAGTGAAGCCGAAGCCATCGGCCTGCAGGCGCTGAAAGGCCACCGGGTAGTTGGCGGCATGCGCGCTTCTATTTACAATGCCATGCCGCTGGCCGGCGTGCAGGCGCTGACCGACTTCATGGCCGACTTCGAACGTCGTCACGGTTGATTCCGTCAGCCCGCCAGGCGCGGGCTGCTCAGGCTGTTGTCCTTTTGCATTAAAGCGGCTCCGGCATTATTCCGGAGCCGTTTCGTTTATCAGAATTGGAGAGTTTTGTTCACATGGTGGATTCCCTGACGTTACATCCGGTCGCCCTGGTCAATGGCACCGTCAACTTACCCGGCTCCAAGAGCGTTTCTAACCGCGCTCTGCTGCTGGCGGCGCTGGCGAAAGGCACGACCCGGCTGACCAACCTGCTGGACAGCGACGACGTGCGTCATATGCTGAACGCGCTGCAGGCGTTGGGCGTGAACTATCAGCTTTCCGCCGATCGCACCGTATGCGAGGTGACCGGTGTGGCCGGGCCGCTGGTGGCCGATCGGCCGCTGGAACTGTTCCTCGGCAACGCCGGTACGGCGATGCGCCCATTGGCGGCGGCGCTGTGCCTCGGCGAAGGCGACGTGGTGTTGACCGGCGAACCGCGCATGAAAGAGCGCCCGATCGGCCATCTGGTGGACGCGTTGCGCCAGGGCGGGGCGCAGATTGATTACCTCGAGCAGACCGATTACCCGCCGATTCGCCTGCGCGGCGGCTTCCAGGGCGGCGACGTCACCGTTGACGGCAGCGTCTCCAGCCAATTCCTGACCGCGTTGCTGATGACCGCGCCGCTGGCGCCGCAGGATACGCAGATCCACATCAAGGGCGAGCTGGTTTCCAAGCCGTACATCGACATCACGCTGCATCTGATGCGCACCTTCGGCGTATCGGTGAGCCACGACAACTACCGGGTGTTCCATATCCAGGGGCGCCAGACGTATATCGCGCCGGGCGATTACCTGGTTGAGGGGGACGCCTCTTCCGCCTCCTACTTCCTGGCGGCGGCGGCGATCAAAGGCGGCACCGTGCGCGTGACCGGCATCGGCCGTAAAAGCGTGCAGGGCGACACCAAGTTTGCCGACGTGCTGGAGAAAATGGGCGCGCGCATTACCTGGGGCGACGATTTCATCGAGTGCAGCCGCGGTGAACTGCGCGGCATCGACATGGACATGAACCACATTCCGGACGCTGCGATGACCATCGCCACTGCGGCGCTGTTCGCCGAGGGGCCGACCACCATTCGCAATATCTACAACTGGCGGGTGAAGGAGACCGACCGTCTGGCGGCGATGGCGACCGAGCTGCGTAAAGTGGGGGCTGAAGTGGACGAAGGCGAAGACTATATTCACGTTGTGCCGCCGGCCAAACTGCAGTTTGCCGAGATCGGCACCTACAACGATCACCGCATGGCGATGTGTTTCTCGCTGGTGGCGCTGTCGGATACTCCGGTCACCATTCTCGATCCGAAATGCACTGCGAAAACCTTCCCGGACTATTTCGAACAGCTGGCGCGCATCAGCCAGCCGGCGTAATCCGTCAAATCGTTTATTTTAAGGCCCCTTTGTGGGCCTTTATCATTTTTAACCTTTGGCGACCGGTGTTTCTTCTATACTTTTTCTCGGTTGTGCGCTTATTTTCAACAACCGGACAGTTCCAGGGTAACAGATCGCCGTAGGGCAGCGTATAATACGCCACCGTATTTGCCCCTGATTGGGCAGGTGACAGGGCGCACGGGCTTCGAGTCGAAGCTCGCCGTGCCTCTGTGAGGTTTTCTACCTGAAGGAGAGAGAAATGACGGCTACAGCCCCGGTGATAACCGTTGATGGACCAAGTGGCGCAGGCAAAGGCACGCTGTGTAAAGCGTTGGCCGAGTCCCTTGGTTGGCGTTTGCTGGACTCCGGCGCGATCTATCGCGTGCTGGCGCTGGCGGCGTTGCATCATCAGGTGGATATCACTTCTGAGGAAGCGCTGGTTCCGCTGGCCGCACATCTCGATGTTCGCTTCGTTGCCCTGGACGGCAAGCTGCAGGTGATTTTGGAAGGTGAGGACGTCAGCAATGAGATCCGCACCGAAACCGTCGGCAACACCGCGTCGCAAGCGGCTGCGTTTCCGCGCGTGCGCGAGGCGCTGCTGCGTCGCCAGCGCGCATTCCGCGAGGCGCCCGGCCTGATTGCCGATGGCCGCGACATGGGCACGGTGGTGTTCCCTGACGCGCCGGTCAAGATTTTCCTCGACGCCAGCTCGGAGGAGCGCGCACACCGCCGCATGCTGCAGTTGCAGGAGAAGGGCTTTAATGTTAACTTTGAACGTCTTTTAGCCGAGATAAAGGAACGGGACGACCGTGACCGTAATCGGCCTATCGCGCCTCTGGTGCCCGCTTCTGACGCCCTCGTGCTGGATTCTACCAGCATGTCGATCGAGGAAGTGATCCGGCAGGCGTTGACGTATGCACAGAAAGTGTTGGCGTTGCCGCAGCAATAAGCGCGGCGGCGCTATTGGCTTTTTGTCATATTTGTCATAGCGGTATCGCAATATATCGGGTAAAATTTTACCCCTGTAACCTTAAACCCTGTCGGCATGGAGCCAATGGCGGGGTATGTGAAACAACCCCATTCGGCGGGACGCTAAATGGACGTTAAACTAAAGAACCCTGAAGATTAACAACATGACTGAATCTTTCGCTCAACTCTTTGAAGAATCCTTAAAAGAAATCGAAACCCGCCCGGGTTCCATCGTTCGTGGCGTCGTTGTTGCTATCGACAAAGATATCGTACTGGTTGACGCCGGTCTGAAATCTGAGTCTGCCATCCCGGCTGAGCAATTCAAAAACGCCCAGGGCGAGCTGGAAATCCAGGTTGGTGACGAAGTTGACGTTGCTCTGGATGCTGTTGAAGACGGCTTCGGTGAAACCCTGCTGTCCCGTGAGAAAGCTAAGCGTCACGAAGCTTGGATCACGCTGGAAAAAGCTTACGAAGAAGCTGAGACTGTAACCGGTGTTATCAACGGCAAAGTGAAGGGTGGCTTCACCGTCGAGCTGAACGGCATCCGCGCGTTCCTGCCAGGTTCCCTGGTTGACGTGCGTCCGGTACGTGACACTCTGCACCTGGAAGGCAAAGAGCTTGAGTTCAAAGTCATCAAGCTGGATCAGAAGCGCAACAACGTTGTCGTTTCTCGCCGTGCGGTTATCGAATCCGAGAACAGCGCTGAGCGCGATCAACTGCTGGAAAACCTGCAGGAAGGCATGGAAGTTAAAGGTATCGTTAAGAACCTCACTGACTACGGTGCATTCGTTGATCTGGGCGGCGTAGACGGCCTGCTGCACATCACTGACATGGCTTGGAAACGCGTTAAGCACCCAAGCGAAATCGTCAATGTTGGCGATGAAATCACTGTTAAAGTGCTGAAGTTCGACCGCGAGCGTACTCGTGTATCCCTGGGCCTGAAACAGCTGGGCGAAGATCCATGGGTTGCTATCGCGAAACGTTATCCAGAAGGCACCAAGCTGACTGGTCGTGTAACCAACCTGACTGATTACGGCTGCTTCGTAGAAATCGAAGAAGGCGTTGAAGGTCTGGTACACGTTTCTGAAATGGATTGGACCAACAAAAACATCCATCCGTCCAAAGTTGTTAACGTGGGCGACGTAGTGGAAGTGATGGTTCTGGACATCGATGAAGAACGTCGTCGTATCTCCCTGGGCCTGAAGCAGTGCAAATCCAACCCATGGCAGCAGTTCGCAGAAACCCACAACAAGGGCGACCGCGTTGAAGGTAAAATCAAGTCTATCACTGACTTCGGTATCTTCATCGGCCTGGACGGCGGCATCGACGGCCTGGTTCACCTGTCTGACATCTCCTGGAACGTTGCAGGCGAAGAAGCAGTACGTGAATACAAGAAAGGCGACGAAATCGCAGCGGTTGTTCTGCAAGTTGACGCAGAGCGCGAGCGTATCTCCCTGGGCGTGAAGCAGCTGGCTGAAGACCCGTTCAATAACTACCTGTCTATGAACAAGAAAGGTGCTATTGTTACTGGTAAAGTCACTGCAGTTGACGCCAAAGGTGCTACAGTTGAATTGGCAGGCGGCGTAGAAGGTTACCTGCGTGCATCTGAAGCCTCTCGCGACCGCATTGAAGATGCAACTCTGGTTCTGAACGTAGGTGACGAAGTTGAAGCCAAATTCACCGGCGTTGACCGTAAGAACCGCGTTGTAAGCCTGTCCGTACGTGCTAAGGACGAAGCTGACGAGAAAGACGCCATCGCTACTGTTAACAACAAACAGGAAGAAGGCAACTTCTCTAACGCAATGGCTGAAGCTTTCAAAGCGGCTAAAGGCGAGTAATGACGGGGGGCGGTTTCTGACCGCCCCGATACGGTAGTTTAGCTGCAAAGCTTGGAGGTACTATGACCAAGTCTGAACTTATTGAAAGACTTGCTGGCCAGCAATCTCATATTCCGGCGAAGGCCGTTGAGGATGCAGTGAAAGAGATGCTTGAGCACATGGCCGCAACGCTGGCCGAGGGCGAACGCATTGAGATCCGCGGATTCGGCAGTTTTTCTCTTCACTACCGTGCCCCGCGTGTAGGTCGCAACCCGAAAACCGGTGACAAAGTTGAGCTGGACGGCAAGTACGTCCCTCACTTCAAACCAGGCAAAGAGTTGCGTGACCGCGCCAATATCTATGGCTAGTCGCTGACTGCTCATAGCGTTGTTGCTTGTAAAGAATATAAAACGGTGCCTTTAAGGCGCCGTTTTTTTTCGCCTGCGATTCTCCACGATACGCTCGTGAATTGCGTACCGCGCCGCATTTGCGGTGTGGCTGCTGCATCGACCTCTCTTATCCTGCCATCCTCACCGCATCTTCGTTAAAGCTCGCTGGCGGCGACATGTCGTCTCAACGATCCTGCTTGCTTGCGCCGTGACGCATTTTTGCTCATGGTGGAGTCGATGGGAGAAGAGCGATCAAAATTTCGCTGGATCTGGCGATATTCGCCGTTATCTGCGGCATCCTTCCACTGCTGGTTTTACCGCAGTTGCCCGAGCTATGGCTGATGTGGCCGATGCTGTTTGTCGCCTGTTTACTGCTGCGCACCCGTTGGCCGATCTGCCGTTATTTGGCCTGTCTGTGTTTGGGATTCATATGGGCGGTTTTCAACGCAGGAAGCCTGCTCGGGCAAATGGAGCGCTTAAGCCGCATACCGGACGTGACGGCGGTGGTACAGGTGAGCAGCGTCGCACTGGAGCCTGCCGCCAGTAAGCAGACGCTGATGCGCATCGAGCGGGTCAACGGCCATTGGTTGGTGCCTGCACTGGCGTTTACCACGACGTGGGCCCCAGAACAGCAGCGGCTGTGTGCCGGGCAGCGTTGGCAGTTGAAACTGCGTTTGCGGGCGGTGCACGGCAAGCTCAATGAAGGCGGCTTTGACAGCCAGCGTTGGGCAATCGCGCAGCGCCAACCCCTGACCGCGCAGGTCAGGCAGGCTCGTTTGCTGGATGGCGATTGCGGCCTGCGCCAGCGCATAATCAGCCATGCGGAAACCAACATCGGTGAATTGCGTTACAAGGCGGTATTGCTGGCGCTGGCGTTTGGGGAACGAACCGCACTTGAACAGGCTTTGCGCACGCTGATGCTGAAAACCGGCATTGCGCATCTGATGGCTATTTCGGGGTTGCATGTAGCGATGGTCGCCATTTTGTTTTGGGCTGTGCTGCGTGCGCTGCAGTTTTTTCTTCCCGCCCATCTGATTGGCTATCGCTTTCCGCTGGTCGCGGGCTGGGTGGCGACGCTGATCTATGTCTGGTTGGTGGGCGCCCAGCCGCCGGCGGTACGCACCGCGCTGGCGATGACCCTGTGGATGCTGCTGCGCTTGCGCGGCGTTCATTGTTCTTCCTGGCAGGTGTGGCTGTGGTGCGTCGGGCTGATTTTGCTGTGCGATCCGTTGGCGGTTTTGTCAGACAGTTTCTGGCTGTCGGTACTGGCGGTGGGGTGCCTGATTTTTTGGTTCGAATGGGCGCCGCTCGGCGAGCGATTTCGTTCGGCCTGGTATTGGGCACCGATGCGTTGGCTGCATATTCAGCTCGGTATGACCTTGCTGCTGGTGCCGATGCAGGCCGCGCTGTTTCTGGGCCTGACGCTCACCTCGCTACCGGCCAATCTTTGGGCGGTACCTATCGTCTCCTTGGTGACGGTGCCGTTAATTTTGCTGGCGGTGATGTTTGGTTTCTTCCCCTCGTTAAGCTACGGGTTATGGTGGCTGGCGGACTTCACGCTGCGGTGGGTATTTGTACCGCTGAATTACCTGCAACGCGGTTGGGTGGATTTGGGGGCGGCTTCGCTGTTGGCCAGCGCTGCGGGATGGCTCATCGTCGTCTGCTGGCGCTTTCATTGGTGGATGCGCTATGCGCCGGGATTGGCGACGATAGCCATATGCTGCGTGCTGTGGCGGGAAAAAGAGCCGGCTTACCGCTGGCGAGTCGATATGCTCGATGTCGGGCACGGTTTGGCGGTGGTCATTGAGCAAAACGGTAAGGGGGGGCTGTATGATACCGGCGATCGTTGGCCTGGCGGCAGCGCCGCCGAGCGACATATTTTGCCTATGCTGAACTGGCGGGGTATTGAACTGGAACAGATCATTATCAGCCATGCTCATCTCGATCATATCGGCGGACTGCCGACGGTACAGAGTGCGTTTCCACAGGCGACGGTGCACAGCCCGATACGCGGGGAGGGACACTTGCCCTGCGTCGCCGGTGAGCGTTGGCGCTGGCAGTCGTTGCAATTCGAGGTGCTGTGGCCGCCGAAAACGCTCAAAAGGCCGGTCAATGACGACTCCTGCGTGATTCGTATCGACGACGGGCAATACAGCCTGCTGCTCACCGGCGACGCGGAAAAGAAAGCGGAGGCACAGCTGATTCGATTGCGGCGCGACCGTTTAGCGGCCACGGTATTGCAGGTGGGGCACCATGGCAGCAGAACCTCTTCCACGCCGCCGTTTCTGCGCGCGGTCAATCCTGAGGCGGCGCTGGCGTCTGCATCTCGTTACAACAAATGGCGTTTGCCGGCGCGTAAAGTGGTCGCCAGATACCGGGCAAATGGCATTATATGGCGCGATACGACGCGCTCCGGCCAGTTATCGGTACTTTTTTTCGACAACGATTGGCAAATTAAAGGCTTTCGCGAACAATTAATGCCCCGTTGGTACCATCAGCGGTTTGGCGTAGAGGGTGATAATGAGTAAAATAGGCCGCTATTTCTTCCGATGCTGGTATTTGCATGATGAATGATAAAGATCTCTCGACCTGGCAGACTTTCCGTCGACTCTGGCCGATGATCACTCCTTTTAAGACCGGGCTGATTGTGGCCGCCATTGCGTTGATTATGAACGCAGCGGGTGACACGCTGATGCTGTCTCTGCTTAAACCGCTATTGGACGATGGGTTTGGAAAAACCGACAGCAGCGTGCTGGTGTGGATGCCGCTGGCGGTGATTGCGCTGATGCTGATGCGTGGCGTGACCAGCTTTGTTTCAAGCTACTGCATTTCCTGGGTTTCCGGCATGGTGGTGATGCAGATGCGTCGCCGCCTGTTTGGCCACATGATGAGAATGCCGGTGGCCTTCTTCGATCAGCAGTCTACCGGGACTTTGCTGTCGCGCATTACCTATGATTCCGAGCAGGTGGCTTCCTCCTCTTCCAGCGCGCTGGTGACCGTGGTGCGTGAAGGGGCCTCGATCATTGGCCTGTTCATCATGATGTTCTACTACAGTTGGCAGCTGTCGGTGATCCTGATCGTGCTGGCGCCGATCGTTTCCATCGCCATTCGCCTGGTGTCCAAGCGTTTCCGCAACATCAGCAAGAACATGCAGAACACCATGGGGCAGGTGACCACCAGCGCCGAGCAGATGCTGAAAGGCCATAAGGAAGTGCTGATATTCGGTGGCCAGCAGGTGGAAACCGAGCGTTTTAACTCGGTCAGCAACCGCATGCGTCAACAGGGCATGAAACTGGTCTCCGCGTCTTCGATTTCCGATCCGATCATTCAGCTGATTGCTTCGTTGGCGCTGGCGTTCGTGCTGTTTGCCGCCAGCTTCCCAAGCGTGATGGCAACCCTGACCGCCGGTACCATTACCGTGGTGTTCTCGTCGATGATCGCGCTGATGCGCCCGCTGAAGTCGCTGACCAACGTCAATGCCCAGTTCCAACGTGGGATGGCGGCCTGTCAGACGCTGTTCTCCATTTTGGATATGGAACAGGAAAAAGACACCGGCACCCGCGAAGTGAAGCGTGCGAAAGGCGATATCGAATTCCGCAACGTCACCTTCTACTACCCGTCCAAGGAAACGCCGGCGCTGCGTGACATCAACCTGAACATCGCCGAAGGCAAGACCGTTGCATTGGTGGGCCGTTCCGGTTCGGGCAAATCCACCATCGCCAACCTGTTGACGCGCTTCTACGATATTCAGGAAGGCGAAATCCTGATGGATGGCCACGATCTGCGCGAATATACCCTGGCCTCACTGCGTAATCAGGTGGCGCTGGTCTCGCAAAACGTGCATCTGTTCAACGACACCATCGCCAATAACATCGCCTATGCGCGCGAGAGCGAATACAGCCGCGAGCAGATTGAGAAAGCGGCAGAAATGGCGTACGCGATGGACTTCATCAACAAGATGGAGAACGGCCTGGATACGGTGATCGGTGAGAACGGCGTGATGCTGTCCGGCGGCCAACGTCAGCGTATCGCCATCGCACGTGCGTTACTGCGCGACTGCCCGATCCTGATCCTGGATGAGGCGACTTCTGCGCTGGATACCGAGTCCGAACGTGCCATTCAGGCGGCGCTTGACGAGTTGCAGAAGGACCGTACTTCGCTGGTGATCGCGCACCGTCTGTCGACGATTGAGAAGGCGGACGAGATCCTGGTGGTGGAGGACGGCCGCATCGTCGAACGCGGCGAGCACGCCGAATTGCTTGAACGGCAGGGCGCCTATGCACAGCTGCACCGCATGCAGTTTGGTCAATAATGATTGAGCGCATCTGGTCCGGCGGTTCGCTGCTTTATCTGGCGCTGCTGCCGCTCTCTTGGCTGTATGGCCTGTTTAGTTGGCTGATTCGCCTCAGCTACCGCTGCGGCCTGCGCAAAAGTTGGCGCGCGCCGGTGCCGGTGGTGGTGGTGGGCAACCTTACCGCCGGCGGCAACGGCAAAACGCCGATGGTGATCTGGCTGGTGGAACACCTGCAGCAGCGGGGCTATCGCGTTGGCGTGGTCTCGCGCGGCTACGGCGGCAAGTCGACGGTTTATCCTCTGGTACTCAATCAGAATACCTCAACCCGCGAAGCGGGGGATGAGCCGGTGCTGATTTATCAGCGCACCGGCGCGCCCGTAGCGATCGCGCCCAAGCGAGCCGAGGCGGTGCAGGCCTTGCTGCAACGCCAGCCGCTGGATGCGATCATCACCGACGACGGCTTGCAACACTATGCCTTACAGCGTGACTTTGAGCTGGTGGTTATCGACGGCGTGCGCCGTTTCGGCAACGGCTGGTGGTTACCGGCCGGGCCGATGCGCGAGCGTGCCGCAAGGCTTGGCAGCGTCGATGCGCGCGTCGCCAATGGCGGCGTGGCGCAGGCGGGGGAGATTGCCATGCGCCTGCAGGCGCGTGACGCGGTGAACCTGCTGAGCGGTGAACGTCGCCCGGCGGCCGCGCTGCCGCGCGTGGTGGCTATGGCGGGTATCGGTCATCCGCCGCGTTTCTTCGCGACGTTGGAAAAACTGAACGTCGAGGTCGTGCAGGAAGTGGCGTTTGCCGATCATCAGGAATATCAGCAGCCGCAGCTGGCGGCGCTGGTTGCAGCCGATCAAACGCTGCTGATGACGGAGAAGGACGCGGTGAAGTGTCGCGCCTTTGCCCAGCCTAATTGGTGGTATTTGCCGGTTGATGCGGTGCTACCGTCCGCTCAGGCTGAGCAACTGCTGCAGGATATCGAATCTCTACTGACTAAATAATCTCAGGACGCCAGCGTGATAAGCCCCAGGGCTTGCGCGCAGGCTTCCAGCGAACGCTGCTGGGTTTGCTGATACAGCGCCAGCTCGTCGATCACCTCACTGCCCAACGCGTGTTCAAACGCTGCCCGGCTGGAAGCCGCGTTGTATTGCGCGTGGCGGCTGTCCCCCAGATTCGACTGGAAAATCCCCGCCGCGCTGACCGGCAGAAAATCTTCATACACCAGCGGCTGGAAGCGAACGTGTTCTTTCTCGATCAGTTGTTCCAGGGTGCTGTGCTTATCCAGCGACTCTTTGGCCGCCAGGCCGCATTCGGTCGGGAAATAGCGGAACCAGGCCAGCTGTTGCTCACGCAGCGTAGCGTAATCATCCGGAAATGCCCGGAAGTTTTCCTCCAGCAACTGATAGTAGCGCTCGGCATTCTTCTCGCTCGGCGGCGCCTGCAGTGCATCGTTGGTCGCCTGCAGCAAACGGTCGTAAAGTTCGCGTCCTTTAGGCGTCAGCGCCACGCCGCGTTGTTCGATCTCGCCGAAGCGTGCGGTGTGATGACCGGCGATGGCGTGGCCGTCGCGCTCAACGAAATCGACGCTTTCTTCCAGCGCTTTGAAGCTGGTTTGGCGCAGCAGGATCGCGCGGCGGCGGCGCGGCGGGCCCTCGATGACCGCTTTGGGTGTAATACCGCGGCCGGGCATCGCCTGCTGAACGCGATCGATATCCAGCGTGCGTGGTGTCAGGTGGTTGATATGCGGCCCTTTAAACGCCACCACGTCGGCGATCAGGCGATGTTGATCGTGCAGTTGCCGGTATTCTTCGGCGCTGACCGTCGCTTGGTTGTGCCAGCGGAAAGTTTCCAGCGCTTGCTCGACAAATTCCTGCGCCTGCACTTCATTCAATCCGCCTTGCGCTTCCTGCAGTGCGATCAGCTCCAGCGCGCGATCGGTAAAGATGCGGCGGCGTGCCAGCAAGCGCTCGGCCAGCGCACGCAGCGCGGGATCCTCTATCAGTTCCAGGCGCAGCAGGGAGGTGAACACGCGGAAAGGACTGATCTGCAGCGCGTCTTCATGTACGGCGCGAAAAGCGGTGGAGTGCACCGGAACGCCTGCTACCGACAGGTCATAGTAACCGACCGGCGCCATGCCCATCACCCGAAACAGGCGGCGCAGGGTGGCCAGTTCGCCTGCAGTGCCGACCCGGATTGCGCCGTGGCGCTCCATGGCCAGGCGTTCTATCTCGCCGGTGATTTGCAGTTGATGAGCCAGTGCGGCGTCTTCGCGCAGAACCTGCCGGTTGGTTTCCGCCACCAGCTCCAGCAGATCGCCGTACAGCGGTACCTCTTTTTGATACATGTCCGACATCGCGTGAGAGAATCTGGCGCGGATTTCATTAGGTGAAACGAACTGCTGGGCGGTCATGCGCATAGCTCCTTGATTCAGCATAATCTGAAAAATCGTGTTTTTAGCGGCAAAAGTGCTGGCGAAAAAGCCGTCTGCCTTGTTTTCCCCTCAAGTTTAGCCATCTGATTTGGGATTTGTTATAGACGCGGCAAGCATATTAGAGTTTTATGCGTTAGCTCTCATTTGCAGCGCACAGACGGGCAAACGATGCCCTGGTGAGCGGAGGGACGCGGTGGTTCGGACGCGGCGACCGTTAAATTAAGTCATGTATATTCAGGGGGATAAAAATAAATTCGGCGTAATGGCGAATTTAATGCAATAAACCTCTTGTGCATTCACCAGATTTATGAGTAAATGCAAGTCGGCCTGTAATCCAGACCTATTTATGTTCGAGTTTAGAGTTAAGCAGTTCCTCCAAAAAACGTTATCATCCGATTCCGCTTCAAAGACGAACCTTCTAAGTACCTCCCATAAGTAATGTTTCTGACATGGCCCCAATTGCCTCTTATGGCAGGTTTTGTAAATATATTTAAAGGTAAATGTAATGTCTAAGAAGACTGGTCAGGTTAAGTGGTTCAACGAAAGCAAAGGTTTTGGTTTCATTGAGCAGAACGACGGCGGAAAAGATGTATTCGTACACTTCTCCGCAATCATGACCGACGGTTTCAAGACCCTGGCTGAAGGCCAGCGCGTCGAGTACACCATCCAGGACAGCCCGCGCGGGCCGGCTGCCGCCAACGTAGTTGCTCTGTAAGAATACAGGGAACGCGTATAAGAGATCTTAATACAACCATGGTGACGCTTTAGCGCCGAGTCATGCGGAAGATATTAAGTTCAACAAGCCCGCCTTAGTGCGGGTTTTTTATTTTTTTGCTCACGAGAGGTTTGTTACGAAAAACTTTAGGATGGGCTGGTAGCGTCCAGACAATATAAAAAATGAGGTTGTCAAGGATGCTCAAGTAAAAGGATATAAGCAATGTTTAAAAATACTGTGTTAAAAATGGGTCGCGTGAAATGGTTTAATCAGGCCGAAGGCTATGGTTTTATTTCACCGGTAGATGGCAGCGACGAAATCTATGTCAATCGCAACGCTATCGCCAACACCAAAAATAAGTCGTTGAACGAAGGTCAGAACGTTGAGTTCTCGATCTATCGCAGCTCGCATGGGCTGTCCGCGGCAGACGTTATCGCGTTCTGATCGCACCCTCCTTCCTCGCCAGTGCCGGTGTCGCCACCCGCAAGCACTGGCGAAGATAAATCCCTCGATATCCACTATTATCAGGCCACTGCCTACTTGCCACGGATATCAGGATGACCACCCCGATAATTTCCCTTACCGCCGCTCGCGCGCTGCACCTTGCCGCCCAGGGGCTGCTTTCTCCGCTTAAACGCCAGGCTAAGCCCGATGACGTCGTGAGCGCGATCCAGCGCATGGGGCTGTTACAAATCGATACCATTAGCGTCGTCGCCCGCAGCCCGTATCTGGTGCTGTTCAGCCGTTTGGGCGCCTATCAGTCGGAGTGGCTGGAGCAGGCGCTTGCCGGCCGCAAGCTGTTCGAATATTGGGCGCACGAAGCCTGTTTCCTGCCGATTGAGGATTTTGGTTTGCTGCGGCACCGCATGCTGGCGCCTCATGATATGGGCTGGAAATATTCAGCCGACTGGGTGCAGCAGCACCAGGCGGCGATGGACAGCCTGCTGCGGCACATCGAACAGCAGGGGCCGGTGCGCTCCGCCGATTTCAGCGCTGAGAAAAAGGGCAACAGCGGATGGTGGGACTGGAAACCGGAGAAACGACACCTGGAGATCCTGTTTACCGCCGGCAAACTGATGGTAGCCGAACGCCGCAACTTCCACCGGGTTTACGATCTGACCGAAAGGTTACTGCCGGCCTGGGACGATGCGCGCCATACGCTGCCTGTAGAGCAGGCGCGCCGGCAGATGCTGCGCCGCACCTGCCGCTATCTGGGTATCTTTCGCGCTGAATGGTTGGCAGATTACTATCGGCTGAAACGCGTGGCGCCAAAAGCCTTGCTGGCAGAGCTGCAGGAGCAGGGGGAGATTGCGCCGGTACAGGTAGAGGGGCTGGAAGGGCCGTTCTATGTGCATGAATCTCTGGCGGAACTGCTGCCGCTGGCGGAACAGGGCAAACTCAAATCGAAGGTCACCAGCCTGCTGTCCCCCTTTGATCCGGTGGTATGGGATCGGCGGCGGGCGCTGGAGCTGTTCAACTTTGACTATCGGCTGGAGTGTTATACGCCGAAAGAAAAACGCCGCTATGGGTACTTCACCCTGCCGGTGCTGCACCGCGGTGAGCTGGTGGGGCGCATTGACGCCAAGGCGCACCGTCGGCAGGGGGTGTTCGAGATCATCAGCTTCCATACGGAGCCGCAGGTGCGCTTCGGCAAACAGCGGGCGCAGGATATCCGGCAGGCCATCGCGCGTACGGCCAAATGGCACGGTGCGCAACGCGTCGCGCTGGGCGACATTCCGGCGGCGTTGGCCGCTGAATGGGGGGCTGGCTGGGAAGTGGAATAACGAACGACGCCGTCGGTGGGTAAAACGAAGTTCAGCGCCGCTCGTTACAAAGGGGCTCAGTGGCTGAAGTTAGCGAACAGAGCGATGATTTTATGCAGACGTTTGATCACGTATTACGGCCTTTTTGTGATTTGTATCACAAAATTCTACGCCGGGATGCGCCCCAGTTCAAGCGGTTGCCCCCGCGCGATGAGGAAATATCGGTGGGTTGGCGCCACCGGTGATTAACCTGAGGCCGGGCGTTATGCTATCCTCACAGCCTTTCCCAGATGACCTATCCCCTTACGGAGGATGCATGGACCACCGTTTACTCGAAATCGTTGCCTGCCCGGTATGCAACGGAAAACTCTATTTCAATAAAGAAAACCAGGAACTGGTGTGCAAAGCGGACGGGTTGGCTTACCCGCTGCGCGACGGCATTCCGGTGCTGTTGGAAAATGAAGCGCGCGCGCTGTCGCTGGATGAGAAGCACGCATGAGTTTTATCGCTATTATTCCCGCCCGCTACGCCTCGACCCGTTTGCCGGGTAAACCGCTGGCCGATATTCACGGCAAGCCGATGGTGGTACACGTCATGGAGCGCGCCCGCGAGTCCGGCGCCAGCCGCGTCATCGTGGCGACCGATCACCCTGAAGTCGCCAAAGCGGTGGAAGCCGCCGGCGGCGAAGTGTGCATGACCAGCCCGGACCACCATTCCGGCACCGAACGTCTGGCGGAAGTGATCGCGCACTACGGCTTTGCCGACGATCAGATCATCGTTAACGTGCAGGGCGACGAACCGCTGATCCCACCGGTGATCGTGCGTCAGGTGGCAGAGAACCTGGCGGGCAGCCAGGCCGGCATGGCGACGCTGGCGGTGCCGATCGAGAGCGCTGAAGAGGCTTTCAACCCTAACGCGGTGAAGGTCGTGATGGACGCGCAGGGCTACGCGCTCTATTTCTCACGTGCCACCATTCCGTGGGATCGCGAACGTTTCGCCGCGTCGAAAGAGAGCATCGGCGACAGCCTGCTGCGTCATATCGGCATCTACGCGTACCGCGCCGGCTTTGTGCGCCGCTACGTCAGCTGGGCGCCGAGCCAACTTGAGCAGATCGAGCTGTTGGAACAGCTGCGCGTGCTGTGGTACGGTGAAAAAATCCACGTGGCGGTCGCGAAAGCGATCCCGAGCGTGGGGGTCGATACGCCGGAAGATCTCCAGCGCGTGCGCGACAGCATCCAACCCTGAGCCTGAGTTCGTCGGCGCGCCGCGCAACGCGCCGACGATGCAATATCCCTCATTATTGATCCCCGTTTTGTTGATCTGCGTTGAAGAATTTTTCCGCTCACCGTTCGATGATGTTACGCATCCCCCCTTATTAGCCTGAGGTGAACGCCTTATGGAACAGTTACGCGCTGAACTGAGCATTGTGCTGGGTGAGTCCATTAGCCGGCTGGAGCGGGTGAGCGAGCAGCCTTATGCGCATATGTATTCGCTGTACGATCGGCAGGGCAACGCGATCCCGCTGATGGCGAAAAGCTTTATCTGTCAAGGCATCGCCCAGCAGGAGGCTTACAAGCTGTCGATGCTGGCGCGCGACGGGGATATTCGGCTGCCCACGGTGTACGGCGTGGTGTGCACCCACCAGGCGCCGTATACGGAAATCCTGCTGATCGAGCGCCTGCGCGGCGTGTCGGCTGAAGCGCCGACGCGCTCGCCGGATCGCTGGAACATGCTGATGGAACAGATCGTTGACGGGATATTGGCCTGGCACCGCATCGACAGCCACGGCAGCGTCGGCAGCGTTGACAGCACGCAGGAGAACGACTGGTTTTGCTGGTATCAACAGCGGGTCGAAGTGCTGTGGGCGACGGTAGTCAATCTCACCACCCCGCAGCTGACCATGGCGGATCGGCGTTTGCTGTACCGCACGCGCGAAGCGCTGACCCATTTCTTCGTCGGCTTCGACGATCCCTGTGTTCTGGTGCACGGTAACCTGTCGCTGCGCAGCATGCTGAAGGATCCCAAAAGCGATCAGCTGTTGGCGATGCTCAATCCCGGCGTGGTGCTGTGGGCGCCGCGCGAATACGATCTTTTTCGCCTGTGCGAGGCGGGTATGCCCAGCCAACTGCTGTTCCGCTATCTGCAGCGCGCGCCGGTCGCCGACGCTTTCCTGGCACGGCGCTGGCTGTATGTGGTGTGGGAAGCGGTAGGGCGCTTGGTTCATACCGGCAAGCTGGAGCGGCGGCCGTTCGACTATGCATCGCAACAGCTGCTGCCCTGGCTGGCCGGTTGAACGGGCCTTACTCGGCGCCGGCGCGATCCGCGCCTTTCAGCCACTGCCACAGGCTGCCCAGCGTTTCATACCAGGCACGTTCGGTATGGCCGAGGAACATCGAGGACGGTGTGGCGCGATCCCAGATATTCAGCGGCGAGTCGATCGCCAACTGGTTGGCCGGCGCCGGGATCGGGTGCAGGCCTTTCGCCTCGAAGAAGCGCATGGCGCGCGGCAGATGGTTGGCGGAGGTCACCAGAATGAACGGTTGCTCGCCGACCAACTTGGCGACCTGAGCGGCTTCTTCCTCGGTATCGCGCGGTTCCCTCAGGATCACCATATCGCTGCGCGGCACGCCCAGGCTTTCGGCCACCAGCGCCGCCGTGGCGGCGTTGCTTTGCATGCTGCCGGCGGATGCGCCGGTAAACACCATTCTGGCGCCGGGATGCGCAAGGTAAAGCCGCACGCCTTCCGTCACGCGCGGCAGGCTGTTGCCGAGTAAATTCGAGCTGGGTGCCCAATCGGGATTGTAGGTATAGCCCCCGCCCAACACCACGATGTAACTGACCGGATCGTTGCCGCGATAAGTCTGGTATTGGGCTTCGATCGGCCTCAGCAGCCGGTCGGCCACCGGCTGCAGGCTGAAAAGCAGTAAAAACAGCCAGCTCAGCGTAAAAATCGTCTTACCGCTTTTTTGCCAGCGGGTGAACCACAGCAGCAGCAGCGCCAGCCCCATCAGCAGCATCAACAGCGGCAGCGGCATCAGCATGGCGCCAAAGAACTTTTTCAGGTTGAACAGCATCGAAAATCAGATCCTTTTGGGTGAAAAAGCGGCATCCAGGCATAAACAGGCCGCAAGAAGATACATTCTAAGCCAGTCTGTGCCAAAATAGCAGGTTTGAATGGGCGTGCGCTTTGCCGCCGACAAGAATGAGATCAGCGGAGCCGTTGTCCATGCAGGATCGCAATTTTGACGATATTGCTGAAAAATTTGCGCGTAATATTTACGGCACCACGAAAGGAAAAATCCGCCAGGCGGTGGTTTGGCAGGATCTGACCGGGTTGCTGGCGCAGTTGCCGCAGCGGCCGCTGCGCATCCTCGACGCCGGGGGCGGTGAAGGCCATATGGCCTGCCAGCTGGCAGAATTAGGACATCAGGTGTTGTTGTGCGATCTTTCTGGTGAGATGATCCAGCGCGCCGCGCAGCTGGCGGAACAGAAAGGTGTGAGCCAGAACATGCAATTCGTACAAAGTTCTGCGCAGGATATCGCTCAACATTTGGAACAGCCGGTTGATCTGATATTGTTTCATGCAGTGCTTGAATGGATCGCCGAGCCCGAAGCGGCGCTGCAGGCGTTGTATGACTGCCTGACGCCGGGCGGCGCGCTGTCGCTGATGTTCTTCAACGCCAACGGCCTCTTGATGCGTAACGTGGTGTTGGGTAATTTCCAACTGGTGGAGCCCGAGGTCAGACGCCGCCGCAAGCGTTCGCTGTCGCCGCAATACCCGCACGATCCGCTATTGGTCTACGGTTGGCTGGAACAGCTGGGCATGCGTATCAGCGGCAAAACCGGCGTGCGGGTGTTCCACGACTATCTGCAGAGCAGACAGCTGCAAACACAAAAATTTGAAGAGTTACTGGCGCTTGAACAGCACTATTGCCGGCAGGAGCCGTACGTGAGTTTGGGGCGCTATATTCACGTCATGGCGCATAAACCAAACCTGAAGGACGAACTATGAGTGAATTTTCCCAGACAGTACCCGAACTGGTCGCCTGGGCACGGAAAAATGATTTCTCTATTTCGCTCCCTACGGAGCGTCTCGCATTTCTGCTCGCCATCGCCACCCTGAACGGCGAACGGCTGGACGGCGAGATGAGCGAAGGTGAGCTGGTTGATGCATTTCGCCATGTCAGCAAGGGTTTTGAACAGACGCATGAAACGGTGGCGATGCGCGCCAACAATGCGATCAACGACATGGTGCGCCAGCGCCTGTTGAACCGCTTTACCAGCGAACTGGCGGACGGCAACGCGATTTACCGCCTCACGCCGCTGGGTATCGGCATTACCGATTACTATATTCGCCAACGCGAATTCTCCACGCTGCGTCTGTCGATGCAGCTGTCGATCGTGGCGCAGGAGCTCAAGCGCGCCGCCGACGCCGCCGACGAGGGCGGTGACGATTTCCATTGGCACCGCAACGTGTTCGCGCCGTTGAAATATTCGGTGGCGGAAATCTTCGACAGCATCGACATGACCCAACGCGTGATGGACGAGCAGCAGCAGAGCGTGAAAAACGACATCGCGGCGTTGCTGAGCAAAGACTGGCGGGCGGCGATCTCCAGCTGCGAGATGCTCCTGTCGGAAACCTCGGGCACCCTGCGCGAGCTGCAGGATACGCTGGATGCGGCGGGCGATAAGCTGCAGGCCAACCTGCTGCGCATTCAGGACGCGACCCTCGGCAACGTGGAGCTGGGCTTCGTCGACAAGCTGGTGTTCGATCTGCAGAGCAAGCTGGATCGCATCATCAGCTGGGGCCAGCAGGCGATCGACCTGTGGATCGGCTACGATCGCCACGTACATAAATTTATCCGTACCGCTATCGATATGGATAAAAACCGCGTGTTCGCCCAACGCCTGCGCCAGTCGGTGCAAACCTATTTCGACCACCCGTGGGCGCTGACCCATGCCAATGCCGATCGCCTGCTGGACATGCGCGACGAAGAACTGGCACTGCGCAGTGAGGAAGTGACCGGGGAACTGCCGCCGGATCTGGAGTTCGAAGAGTTCAGCGAAATTCGCGAACAGCTGGCGGCGATGATCGAAGAGGCGCTGAAGGTGTATCAGGAACAGCAGATGCCGCTCAACCTTGCAGCGGTGATGCGCGATTATCTGGCGCAATATCCGCGTGCGCGTCATTTCGACGTGGCACGCTTAGTGGTCGACCAGGCAGTGCGCCTCGGTGTGGCTGAAGCAGATTTCTCAGGGTTGCCGGCGGAATGGCAGGCAATCAATGATTACGGAGCCAAGGTCCAGGCCCATGTCATCGACAAATATTGAACAAGTAATGCCAGTCAAGCTGGCCAAGGCACTGTCCAACTCGCTGTTCCCGGCGCTGGACAGCCAACTGCGCGCGGGTCGTCACATCGGTATCGATGAGCTGGACAATCACGCCTTTTTAATGGATTTCCAGGATGAGCTGGAAGAATTTTACACCCGTTACAGCGTCGAGCTGATTCGGGCGCCGGAAGGTTTCTTCTATTTGCGCCCGCGCTCCACCACGCTGATCCCGCGTTCGGTGCTGTCCGAACTGGATATGATGGTCGGTAAAATCTTGTGCTACCTGTATCTCAGCCCCGAGCGCCTGGCGCATGAGGGCATTTTCAGCCATCAGGAGCTGTACGACGAGCTGCTGAGCCTGGCCGATGAGAACAAGCTGCTGAAGTTCGTCAACCAGCGCTCCACCGGCTCGGATCTCGATCGGCAGAAGCTGCACGAAAAGGTGCGCACCTCGCTGAACCGCCTGCGCCGCCTCGGCATGGTCTACTTCATGGGCAATGACAGCAGCAAGTTCCGCATTACCGAGGCGGTGTTCCGCTTCGGCGCCGACGTGCGCAGCGGCGACGATCCGCGTGAAGCGCAGCTGCGCATGATTCGCGACGGCGAGGCGATGCCGGTTGAAACCAGCCTGTCGCTGAACGATGAGAATGAGGCTGAGGATCAGCAGGTTGATAACGCTCCTGATGGTGCAGAGGATGAACAGGAATGATTGAACGCGGTAAATTTCGCTCGCTGACGCTGGTTAACTGGAACGGCTTCTTCGCCCGCACCTTTGATCTGGATGAGCTGGTGACCACGCTGTCCGGCGGTAACGGGGCAGGGAAATCCACCACCATGGCGGCCTTCGTCACCGCACTGATCCCCGATCTGACGCTGCTGCACTTCCGTAACACCACCGAAGCGGGCGCCACCAGCGGCTCGCGCGATAAAGGCCTGCACGGCAAGCTGCGCGCCGGCGTGTGTTACTCCACCCTCGACGTCGTCAACTCGCGCCATCAGCGCGTGGTGGTGGGCGTGCGTCTGCAGCAGGTGGCGGGGCGCGATCGCAAGGTCGACATCAAACCCTTCACCATTCAGGGCCTGCCGACCGCGGTACAGCCGACCGAGCTGCTGACCCAGACGGTGGGTGAGCGCCAGGCGCGCGTGCTGTCGCTGCAAGAGCTGAAAGATCGCGTGGAAGAGATGGAGGGCGTGCAGTTCAAGCAGTTCAACTCCATCACCGATTACCACTCGCTGATGTTCGATCTGGGCGTGATCCCGAAACGCCTGCGTTCGTCCGCCGATCGCAGCAAGTTCTACCGTCTGATTGAAGCGTCGCTGTACGGCGGTATTTCCAGCGCCATCACCCGCTCGCTGCGCGATTACCTGCTGCCTGAAAACAGCGGCGTGCGCAAGGCGTTCCAGGACATGGAAGCGGCGCTGCGCGAAAACCGCATGACGCTGGAGGCGATCCGCGTCACCCAGTCGGACCGCGACTTGTTCAAGCATCTGATCTCCGAGGCCACTTCCTATGTGGCGGCGGACTATATGCGCCACGCCAACGAACGCCGCATTCATCTGGACGGCGCGCTGGCGCTGCGCAGCGATCTGTTGGGCAGCCGCAAGCAGCTGGCCGCTGAACAGTATCGCCATGTGGAAATGGCGCGTGAGCTGAGCGAACAGAGCGGTGCCGAATCCGATCTGGAAACCGATTACCAGGCCGCCAGCGACCACCTGAATCTGGTGCAGACGGCGATGCGTCAGCAGGAGAAGATCGAACGCTATGAAGCCGATCTGGAAGAGCTGACCTACCGTCTGGAAGAGCAGAACGAAGTGGTAGCTGAGGCGAGCGAGCAGCAGGCCGAAAACGAAGCGCGCGCCGAAGCGGCCGAGCTGGAAGTGGATGAGCTGAAGAGCCAGCTGGCCGACTACCAGCAGGCGCTCGACGTGCAGCAGACCCGCGCCATTCAGTACCAGCAGGCGCTGCAGGCGTTGGAGCGCGCACGCGCCCTGTGCCAACTACCGGATCTGACCGCCGATAACGCCGAACAGTGGCTGGACACCTTCCAGGCCCGCGAACAGGAAGCGACCGAAGCGTTGCTGATGCTGGAACAGAAGCTGAGCGTGGCCGACGCCGCGCACGGCCAGTTCGAACAGGCCTATCAGCTGGTGGGGAAAATCGCCGGCCAGGTCAGCCGCAGCGAAGCCTGGCAGTGCGCGCGCGAATTGCTGCGCGACTGGCCTTCACAGCAGCACCTCGCCGAGCGCGTTCAGCCGCTGCGCCTGCGCCTGAGCGAACTGGAACAGCGTCTGCGCTCGCAGCAGGACGCCGAGCGTCTGCTGCAAGAGTTTTGCAAACGCCATGGCCAAGAGTACCAGCCTGACGATCTCGATATGCTGCAGCAGGAGCTGGAAGAGCGCCTGGAAGCGCTGTCGCAGAACGTCAGCGAAGCCGGCGAACGCCGCATGGAGATGCGCCAGGAGCTGGAGCAGATCCAGCAGCGCATCCGTGAGCTGACGGCGCGCGCGCCGGTGTGGCTGGCGGCGCAGGACGCCCTGGGCCAGCTCAGCGATCAGAGCGGAGAGCCGCTGGAAAACAGCCAGCAGGTGACCGAATACATGCAGCAACTGCTGGAGCGCGAGCGTGAAACCACCGTCGAGCGCGACGACGTGGCGGCCCGCAAACGTGAAGTGGAAGCGCAGATCGAACGTCTCAGCCAGCCGGGCGGCGCGGAAGATCAACGCCTGGTCACGCTGGCCGAACGTTTCGGCGGCGTGCTGCTGTCGGAAATTTACGATGACGTCACCATCGACGACGCGCCTTACTTCTCGGCGCTGTACGGCCCTTCGCGCCACGCCATTGTGGTGCCGGATCTGTCGCTGGTGCGCGAGATGCTGGAAGGGCTGGAAGATTGCCCGGAAGATCTTTATCTGATCGAAGGGGATCCGCAGTCGTTCGATGACAGCGTGTTCGCCGTCGAAGAGCAGGACAAAGCGGTGGTGGTGAAGATCGCCGATCGCCAGTGGCGTTACTCCCGCTACCCGGAAGTGCCGTTGTTCGGCCGCGCGGCGCGCGAAAACCGCCTGGAAGTGCTGCATGCCGAGCGTGAAACGCTGGCGGAGCGCTATGCCACGCTGTCGTTCGACGTGCAGAAAACCCAGCGTTCGCACCAGGCTTTCAGCCGCTTTATCGGTACCCATCTGGCGGTGGCGTTCGACGCCGACCCGGAAGCGGAGATCCGCGGCCTGAACGCCCGTCGTGGCGAGATCGAACGCGCGCTGAACAATCACGAAGCGCAGAACCAGCAGCAGCGTCAGCAGTACGAACAGGCCAAAGAGGGCATTTCCGCGCTCAACCGCCTGATGCCGCTGGTGTCGTTGCTGAACGATGAAACCTTGCAGGACCGCGTCGACGAGATCCGCGAAGAACTGGAAGAAGCGCAGGACGCCGCGCGTCATATCCAACAGCACGGCGTGTCGCTGGCCAAGCTGGAACCGCTGCTGTCGGTGCTGCAGAGCGATCCGCAGCAGCATGAACAGTTGCAGCAGGATTACGCGCAGGCGCAAAGCGTGCAGCGTCAGGCTAAACAGCAGGCGTTCGCGCTGACTGAAGTGGTGCAGCGTCGCGCGCACTTCAGCTACACCGACTCTGCCGGCATGCAGAATGCCAACAACGATCTCAACGACAAGCTGCGCCAGCGCCTGGAGCAGGCGGAAGCCGAACGCGCCCGCGCCCGCGAGCAGCTGCGTCAGTATCAAACCCAGTTCACCCAGTACAGCCAGGTGCTGGCCTCGCTGAAAAGTTCGTATGACGCCAAGCGCGACATGCTGAAAGAGCTGAGCCAGGAGCTGGTGGACATCGGCGTGCAGGCCGACGCCAACGCCGAAGCGCGCGCCCGCGCGCGTCGCGATGAACTGCATGCGGCGCTGAGCAACAACCGCGCTCGCCGCAATCAGCTGGAGAAACAGCTGACCTTCTGCGAAGCCGAAATGGACGGCCTGCAGAAGAAACTGCGCAAGCTGGAACGCGATTATCATCAACTGCGCGAGCAGGTGGTGACCGCCAAGGCGGGCTGGTGCGCGGTGATGCGCCTGGTGAAAGACAACGGCGTGGAACGCCGCCTGCATCGCCGCGAGCTGGCGTATATGGATGGCGACGAACTGCGTTCGATGTCGGATAAGGCGCTCGGCGCGCTGCGTCTGGCCGTGGCGGACAACGAACACCTGCGCGACGTGCTGCGCCTGTCGGAAGATCCGAAGCGGCCGGAGCGTAAGATTCAGTTTTATATCGCGGTCTACCAGCATCTGCGCGAGCGTATCCGTCAGGACATCATCCGCACCGACGATCCGGTCGAGGCCATCGAGCAGATGGAAATTGAGCTGGGCCGTCTGACCGAAGAGCTGACCGCGCGCGAGCAGAAATTGGCGATCAGTTCGAAAAGCGTGGCCAACATCATTCGCAAAACCATTCAGCGCGAGCAGAACCGCATTCGCATGCTGAACCAGGGGCTGCAGGCCGTTTCCTTCGGCCAGGTTAAGAGCGTGCGCCTGAACGTCAATGTGCGCGAAGCGCATGCCACCCTGCTGGACGTGCTCTCCGAGCAGCAGGAGCAACATCAGGATCTGTTCAACAGCAACCGTCTGACCTTCTCCGAAGCGTTGGCCAAGCTGTATCAGCGCCTGAACCCGCAGATCGACATGGGGCAGCGCACGCCACAGACCATCGGCGAGGAGTTGCTGGACTACCGCAACTACCTGGAGATGGAAGTGGAGGTATACCGTGGCTCCGACGGCTGGCTGCGTGCGGAAAGCGGCGCGTTGTCTACCGGTGAAGCCATCGGTACCGGGATGTCAATCCTGGTGATGGTGGTGCAGAGCTGGGAAGAAGAATCCCGCCGCCTGCGTGGTAAAGACATCTCGCCGTGTCGCCTGCTGTTCCTCGATGAAGCGGCGCGTCTGGACGCCAAGTCGATCGCTACGCTGTTCGAACTGTGCGACCGTCTGGAGATGCAGCTGATTATCGCGGCGCCGGAAAACATCAGTCCGGAGAAGGGCACCACCTATAAACTGGTGCGTAAGGTGTTCCAGAACCACGAGCATGTGCACGTGGTGGGGCTGCGCGGTTTCGCCGGCGAGCCACCGGCGCTGGGCACTGCGCCGGTTGAAACGCCGTAAGGCAGAAAAACGCCCTAAAAATCCGAAAATAGCCGCCGCAGGGTGGCTATTTTTTTGTATGCGTGGATGATAGTCCTGCTTTTTTATCCGTTGAAAAGCGGTTAGTTTACTCACATAAACAGTTATTCGACGCCCGCAGGGCGAAACGGCCTTTCTGTTTGTATACTGAAACTATATGCAGTTTTTGACGTTTTTTTTGTGAGCATACAGGGGGCAAGGGATGTTGCTTAAAAAGGGAAACTCTCTACGACGTTTGGCGCTGAGTGGCGCTATCGCCTGTAGTCTTGTGTCGTCGTTTTCCGCATCGGCCACCGTCACGGCGTTGCCGGTGGCATCAGCAGGCATGTCCGTTGCGCAGAGCCGTTCTGAACTGCTGGCCGCGTTGCCGCGCGGCATGGATTTGCACTACCTGTCCACGCTGGCGCCGCTGTATGCGGCGAATCACATGCAGCCGATGTGGCAGGATCGCGAGGCCGTTCAGCAGTTTCAGCAGCAGCTGGCCGAGCTGGCGATGTCCGGCGTACAGCCGCAGTTTACCCAATGGGTCAAGATGTTGACCGATCCGGCGCTCAGTGAAGCGGGTCGCGATGCGGTGCTGTCCGATGCAATGCTGGGCTATTTGCAGTTCGTCTCCGCCATCGGTGCCAACGGCAACAACTGGCTGTACAGTAATATTCCCTACAAGCTTGGCTTGCCGCCCACCGCGGTGATCAACCAATGGCAGTTGGCGGTGCGTCAGGCGCGTACTCTGAGCTACGTGAATTCGCTCGCGCCGCAGCATCCGCAATACGCCAAGATGCATCAGGCGCTGCGCGACATGCTGGCGGACAATCGTCCCTGGCCCCAGGTGGGCAGCGGCCCGAGCCTGCGCCCAGGCCAAATGAGCAATGATATCCCGGTGCTGCGTGAGATCCTGACGCGCACCGGTATGCTGGCTGCCTCGGCGCCGGAAGCGGAAGCGGAACCGGCGGTGGTCTCGGCGAAGATCAATGAGCCCGACGACGGCGGGCTGACGGTAGACGAAGAGAAAAGCCGCGTGACGGTCAGCCCATCGGCGGCGCCGGTGACGGAGCTGACCGCGGAACAGACGCCGCCGCAGATGGGCAGCGTGGTGAGCGACAACCTCTATACCGACGAGCTGGTGGAAGGCGTCAAGCGCTTCCAGAAATGGCAGGGGCTGACGGCGGACGGCGTGATCGGCGTGCGCACCCGTGAGTGGCTCAACGTGTCACCGAAAACCCGCGCCGCGCTGCTGGCGTTGAATATCCAACGCCTGCGAATTTTACCGGGGCATGTCGGCACCGGCATTATGGTGAACATTCCCAACTATTCGCTGACCTACTACCAGAACGGCAATGAGGTGCTGTCTTCCCGCGTTATCGTCGGGCGGCCGAGCCGTAAGACACCGCTGATGAGCAGCGCGTTGAACAACGTGGTGGTCAACCCGCCGTGGAACGTGCCGACTACCCTGGTGCGTGAGGACATCGTGCCGAAAGCGATGCGTGACGGTAACTACTTCCAGAAACACGGCTATACGGTGTTGTCGGGCTGGAGCAACGATGCGGAAGTGATCAACCCGGCGATGATCGACTGGAGCATGGTTTCTGCGCGCAACTTCCCGTATCGCGTCCGTCAGGCGCCGGGGGCGACCAACTCGCTGGGGCGTTTCAAGTTCAATATGCCGAGCTCGGACGCCATCTACCTGCACGACACCCCGAACCATAGCCTGTTCCAGAAAGACATCCGTGCGCTCAGCTCCGGCTGCGTGCGGGTGAATAAGGCTTCCGATTTGGCGAATATGCTGCTGCAGGACGCCGGCTGGAACAACAGCCGCGTGTCTTCCACGCTGAAAGAGGGGAATACCACTTATGTGAATATTCGCCAGCGTATTCCCGTAAAACTGTATTATCTGACCGCCTGGGTTTCGGATGACGGCCAACCGCAATTCCGTACAGATATTTACAATTATGATAATACGGTGCGATCGGGCGCACAAATTTTGGCTCAGGCCAAAAAATTAATGCAGTAAATGCAGTAATTATAAATAAATAACGGTCAGAATGTTTGGCTATACCGCAGGCCCTCGTCGCCGGGGGCCTGTAAACCTAGGCGTATCGCGGGTTGACTCAGCATACGCAGGCGGTTATGGTTCGGACAGTGCGCTGCTTTGTGCATTTATTTTGACATTCTTGCCGGGTTTAACAGAGTCATGGACAAAATTGATCATCACCGCCGTAAATGGCTGGCGCTAGGTGGCGCCGCTATGGGCATAGCGCTGCTCCCAGGGCAGGCGTTTGCCAGTCTTTCCACCGCTCGACCGCGTATTTTAGTGCTGAATAACCTGAATACCGGTGAATCTATTAAAGCCGAGTTCTTTGACGGCAAAGGGTACAATAAAGAAGAGTTGGTGCGGTTAAATCATCTGTTCCGTGATTATCGCGCCAACAAGGTTAAATCGATCGATCCCCGCTTGTTTGATCACCTTTATCGTCTGCAGGGGCTGCTGGGCACCAGCAAGCCGGTGCAGCTGATCTCCGGTTACCGCTCCGTAGATACCAACAACGAATTGCGCGCACACAGCCGCGGCGTGGCCAAGCACAGCTACCACACCAAGGGTCAGGCGATGGATTTCCACATCGAAGGCATCCAATTGAGTAATATCCGCAAAGCGGCGTTAAAAATGCGCGCCGGTGGTGTAGGATATTACCCACGTAGCAACTTCGTACACATCGATACCGGCCCGGTTCGGACCTGGTAATCGCTGTGCCGTCAGTGAATAACGCCGCCCCTTGCGGAAGCGGCGTTATTGTCGTTGGAGCCTTATGAAATACCATCTTATCCCCGTTACCGCCTTTAGCCAGAATTGCAGCCTGATCTGGTGCGAAAACACGCAGCAGGCGGCGTTGGTCGATCCCGGCGGTGAAGCGGAAAAAATCAAAGCGGAAGTCGCGCAGCAGGGGGTGGCGATCACCCAAATTTTGCTGACGCACGGCCATTTGGATCACGTCGGTGCGGCGGCGGAGCTGGCGGACCATTATCAGGTGCCAATCTACGGCCCGGATAAAGAAGACGCGTTTTGGCTGGATGGTTTGCCGGCGCAGAGCCGGATGTTCGGGCTGGAAGAGTGCGCGCCGCTGACGCCGACTCGCTGGCTGTCGGAAGGCGATGAGATGCAGGTGGGCGAAATGACGCTCAAGGTGCTGCATTGCCCCGGGCATACGCCGGGCCACATCGTCTTTATCAATGAGCAAGCGCGTTTGGCGCTGGTGGGCGACGTGCTGTTTAACGGTGGCGTGGGGCGCAGCGACTTCCCGCGCGGTGACCATCAGGCGCTGATTGCCTCTATTCGCACCAAGCTGCTGCCGTTGGGCGACGATATGCGCTTTATTCCCGGCCACGGCCCGATGTCGACCTTTGGCCACGAGCGCCAGACCAACCCGTTCCTGCGCGAAGAGCCGGCGGTGTGGTAGCGATTATTTCCCGGCAGAAATAATCAAGGGCGCATAGAGCGTAATGCTTGTCAGTTAAGCTTTTGAGGAAGCCGCAACGTATAACGTTGCG